>JAMOUX010000044.1 GCA_027067855.1 Candidatus Fermentibacteraceae bacterium | reverse complement strand
AAACAGGCTTTCCTACCTGGATGCCGATGCGATGCTGCACGTGTTCGATATGAATACCGGTGAAGACATCACCGTTTGCGAAACCCCGGACATTATCCACCATTCCTGGTCTCCCGACGGACGCTGGATAGCTTTCAGCGTACCGGTCCTGGCGCACAGGGAAGACGTTTTCGTGGTGGCTTCCCGCGGGGGAGAACCCGTGAATGTAAGCAGGCATCCCAACGATGATTTCCAGCCCCTGTGGACCGCCGACGGACGCCGGCTGCTTTTCGCCAGCCGCACCGACGACGGTGAATACTCGATAAAGCAGGTTTGGTTCTCGCGGAGCGACTGGGACCTGGAGGACGACGAGAGGGAGAAAGTGATCGATGAACCCGTTTCCAGGGTGGAAATCGATTGGAACGGCATAGCCAGGAGGACAGAAACTCTCTGCACCGTAGAGGGATACTACGATTTTTATGGTGCTTCCCCCGACGGAAAGACGATAGCGTTTCCCGCCTGGGACAACCAGGGCAGGATGGACTTGTGGACGGTGGACTGGAAGGGCGAATCGCTGGAGAGATTGACATTCGGAGGCGAATCCCCGGAAAACATTCTGGTTCGGAACGACGGGGAAATATTCTTTCTTTCTTCGGCCGGCTCCATACGTAACTCCAGGTCCTCCGGAGACGGTTTCGGCACCCTCACCTGGAGAATGCCGGTGTGGGTGTCCATTCCCGGGTTGCAGGC
Source organism: Candidatus Fermentibacteraceae bacterium (assembly GCA_027067855.1). GTDB lineage: Bacteria > Fermentibacterota > Fermentibacteria > Fermentibacterales > JCC-6 > Aegiribacteria. The sequence goes on along the minus strand of JAMOUX010000044.1, from coordinate 72,840 downwards.
CCAGAAGTTCGACGAGGCATGGAGATTGCTGAGAGACGGATTCTACGACAGATCCATGCATCATGTGGATTGGGACTCGGTAAGGACCCTGTACAGGGAGAGGGCCGTGGCCAGCGTGATCAATGAGGATTTCAACGATGTGGTCAGGAGGATGCTGGGAGAGTTGTCGGCTTCGCACCTGGGCATATACGGTCCGTGGAAATTCGATGATTCTCCTTCGTCGGGGGAACTCGGCGTAATACCGGATCATGATCGGGAAGGACCGGGCATCATGGTGGACAGCGTGATACCCTTTTCCCCGGTCGACAGGGAGAAGTCCCGCCTGTTGCCCGGTGACGTGATACTGGCGGTCCAGGACATGGAAGTAGGGCCCGACCGCAACCTCTACAGGGCATTGCTCCAGAGAAAACACCGGGAAACGAGATTGCGGGTGATGAGGGACTCCTCGCTGCTCGAGGTGGACGTTGAGCCGGTGTCCGTCCAGGAGATACGGAAACTTCTGTACGACGAGTGGGTTGAACGAAACAGGAGGATCGTCGCACATCTCTCCGGCGACAGGGTGGGTTACTTGCACATTCCGTCCATGAGTGACAGAAGCGTGGATGAATTTCTCGTGGACCTTTTCGCCGAAGGCATGGGTCGGGATGGAATGGTGATAGACATCAGGGATAACGGTGGTGGAAGTACCCACGACGAGATAATTAGCAGGTTATCCAGACCCAGGTACATGTTTTCCACGGACAGGTTCGGGAGGATGACATTCGAACCCCTGGGTGTATGGGACAAGCCGTTGGTTTTGTTGATAAACGAGAGATGTTATTCCGACGCGGAGATTTTTCCCGCGGCGTGGAAGGAACTTGGGATAGGCCCCGTGGTGGGAGAGAAGACTTTCGGGGCCGTGATAGGTACTTCGAACGTGACCCTGGTGGATGGTACGAGATTCCGGATTCCTTCCATGGGCTGGTATACGCTGGAGGGACATAATCTGGAAAACACGGGGGTCGAGCCGGACATAAGAGTGGTGGAATTACCTGCCGATGCCGGTCTGGGGGTGGACCGACAGTTGGAGAAGGCGGTGGATGTGATCATGAATATCATTACCGGAGAGGATTGATGGAAACCTCGTTTTTACGGTAAAATTTTCGGGAACCGTAACTTTCCCGCAGTTTTTCCATTATGACTGACTGCTTCGAATCGGCTGATCTTTCCGGAGGTTGAAGTAATGCGTTTATTTTTTGTCTCACTTTTGTTTTTGGCCTGCATGGCGGGAGCGGACACGGTTTTGTACCGCTCACGGGAACCCGTGGTCCCGGCAGAATACCTGGGGAAGGATGAGAAGGGAATACTGGTGAAGTTCACGCTGCCGGCGTTGATCGCGGAGAACGTCGTCGTGGATGAATTCGGTGCAGGAATCCTCATGAGAATTCCCGGGGAAGGAGTGGGCGTGCCGGTGGGTTCCCCTGATCTGCCGCTGGTAAGAAGAATGGTCCTGGTACCCAACACGGGCGGGATCAGTATCGAGGTCGTGTCTTCTGAAACCATTCCGCTGGGTAATTTCAGAATACCGCCCTTCCAGGGGTTTCCCGCCAGGAGCGGGGGCCGGGCTCCATACAGGATCGACGAAGATATCTATTCCGGGGCGGCTCTCTATCCGATCTCACCGGTGGTGCTGGACAGGGTAGGTATACTGAGGGATTTGAGAGTAGCGTGGATATGCTTTTCGCCGGTTCAGTACAACCCGTTTACGGGTGAGGTCGTTCTTAACAAGGAAGTGACGGTAAGGCTGGTGGCGGACGGCACCGGGGAGAACGAGATCCACAGGCCGTTCAGGGGGTATACCAGGAGTTTTCTCCCGTCGTACCGGGAAGTACTGGGTTTCGATGAGGCCGGCGCCGACGTTGTGGACGGCTCATATCTGGTGATAGGTACCGGGGAGGCCCTGGACCGGGTAAGCGACCTGGTGGATTGGAAGAGACGGAAAGGGTACCAGGTTTTCTACGGGGTTATCCCAGACATAGGATCCGGATCGTCAGAGATAGATGGTTTCATAGAAGACGCTTACAACAACTGGGAAAATCCGCCGGAATGGCTGCTCCTCGTGGGCGACGAGAACTCGATGCCGGTTTATTACTCCAACAATACCGCGGCGGATAACCAGTACGGCGTGGTTGGATCGGGGTACGATCCCAGCATTCACGTGGGAAGGATTTGCGGCGATAACCAGGACCTTTCATACCAGGCCTGGAAGGTAAAAACCTACGAAAGCGACCCGTACGAACCTTCGGAAAGCTGGTTCCAGCATGGTGTCAGCATAGGATCGACCGATTTCAAGGATCCATGGATGTCCTACAGGTACTATGCCATAATGAACAAGCATGAAATAGTGACCACCCTTTACTGCAAGGATGCCACTTACGGGGGAATCCCGCCTTCGATTTCGGCGATATCCGACGAAATTAACGGAGGAACGTCTCTCCTGAGTTACATAGGTCATGGCAGTGTCACCTCCTGGGGAACCACCGGTTTCGCCAACAGCGACGTGGCCGACCTGAGCAACGGTCGGAAACTTGTATGGATAAGTTCGATAGCCTGTCTCAACGGCCAGTTCGACGGATCGAAGACATGTTTCGCCGAGGCATGGATGAACGAGGGCACGGAATCGTCTCCGAAGGGAGCCGTGGGTATCATGGCGGCCACGACCACCAGTCCGGTCGGTCCCACCGATTCGTTGGCCCTGTATCAGTTCAAGGGGTATTTCGAAGAGGAAATACACCACATGGGGGCGGCCTTCGACTATGGTAAAATCAAGGCCTATCTTTATACAGGAAATTCAGGGAACAGTGACATGCACATGATATTCGGCTGTCCCGAAACCGATATCTACTGCGAGACCGGTCCCCTGGTGCACATGGCGGCGGAGCACGATTCCACGATAGCAGCCGGTAACTGGACGGTCACGGTGACCGCCGGCGGATCTCCGGTTGAGGGCGCACTGGTGGGGATGGTACAGGATACCACCTTTCTGGAGAGCGCTTACACCGATTCTTCCGGGGCGGCTAACCTCACCATACCGGAAATTCCGGGGAACGACCGGGTTACGCTTACTATAACCGCCCATAACCTTTACCCGTACGTGGAAATGATTCCCGTGTCCGGTACGGGGGGTATACCCGGTGGGGAGGATGTTGGTCCGGTCTTCCTGTCTTCGCCGGTTCCGAATCCCGTTTCGGCCTCCACTACGGTTTCCTACATGTTGCCGGAGGATGGGGAGGTTTTCCTGGGCGTGTATGACCTTTCCGGACGGCTTGTGAACATGTTGGCATCAGGGGAGGAATCCGCCGGATCCCATTCCATGGTATGGTCCGCGACCGATTCCACGGGCGAGCCGGTACCGGGCGGCGTGTACCTGTTCAGGCTTTCCGCGGATGGAATGACCATGACCAGGTCGTGTATAGTCGTAAGGTGATCCGGGATGGAAGTATCCGTTTCGACTTCCGCTTCCGCATTGACGCGATGATTGAGCCACTTTAGATTCGCAACTCAATGTAAATTACGCCGTGGGTCGCGGCGGCTGTCCGAGAACAGTTCACCGGTGGGTACCGGTGTTGTCGTGATCCGGTGGAGCCGATCCGCCAGGCGTTAAACTTCGGAGGTACCGAATGTCGCGATACAGAGGTCCGAGGCTTCGCAAAGTAAGATCGCTCGGCCCGTTGCCGGGTCTTACCAGGAAGGAACCGACAAAACAGACTCCTCCCGGGGAGCACGGAGGCAAGTGGCGCAGAAGAAGAGCATCCACGTATCGCCTGCAGCTCATAGAGAAGCAGAAGATAAGGTTCAACTATGGGCTCTCGGAAAAGCAATTGAGAAAGTATTATAAGAAAGCGACTTCCATGAAGGGTGAGACCGGGCACAACCTGCTTCAGCTCATCGAGAGAAGGTTGGATAACGTGGTGGCGAGAGGAGGGTTCGCGAGGACCATCCCGGCTGCCAGGCAGTTGGTTTCTCACGGACACGTCACGGTGAACGGCAGGAAAGTGGACATTCCTTCTTACCTGGTTCGGGTGGGTGACATGATTTCCTTGAGGGAAAAGAGCAAGAACCTGAAAGTCGTGGAAGAGAACATAACCGAAGGCTCGGGTATAGGCGTGCCCTCTTTTCTGGAGGTGGATCCGTCCGCGAGGAAGATCGTCATGAAGGGGTTTCCCACGAGGGATGACGTGCCTCTCGACGTGGACGAAAGAATGGTGGTCGAGTTCTACTCCAAGTAGCCGTGATCCGGGTAAGAAATAGCAAGGCCCGCCTTTAGGCGGGCCTTGCCTTATGTGTCGATGAAGGTTAATCCGAATCGTTCGGAGTTACCTGCCAGGTATACCCCTTGTCGTTCAATTCGACTTTCCTCAGGGTGCGGCTGTCACCGTTTTCATCCACTACACGAAGATCGTAAACGCCGGATTCGACGAATACGGTGATGCGGTCTCCCTCCATGAGTATTTCCGTGCCGAGCCTGTCGTCTCCCTGCCGCGCATCCGATGTATCGACGTATACATAGTATATTCCACGGTTTCCGAGATTGTTGATTATTGTGACCCATGCACCGCCGTCACCCGTTTCCAGGCGGGCGGAATCGTAATCGGCATCATTGCCCCATCTGCTTTCAATGTCGTCCGGAGTGACTTCCCAGCAGTATTCCCCGGGGCCCACGTCTACTTGTCGCTCGATGTACGAGTCACCGTCCTCGTCTACGACCCGTATGTTCCAGGAGCCTTCCCCGACCTTCAGGACGAAAGTATCACCCGGCTCGAGAATTTCGCCCGGTGCAAGCCTGTCTTCACTCCGGATTTCATCGGAGGCATCTATGTATATCTCGTGAATGTCATAGTCGACCAAACCGTTGGTTATGATGATGGTGGAAAGCTCGGACCCGACCGTTCTTTCCTCCTCCCGCCTTCCGCAGGCGGAAAGAGCCGGGAGAACGATTATCAGTAGTACGAGGACAAATTCTTTCATATTCAGTTTTTCCCGGTGGTTATCATTTCATGTTCATCGAACCTTCCAGATCGTTGCGGATTCCATCCGTGAAAACTTCGGCGAGATCGAGATTCCACGTTTCCCGTTCCAGCACCATACGGTAGAGGTCGGGAATCCCCCTTACTTTCAGGCTGTCGTTGATGTCCATGAAAACAAGAGCGGTGTCGTCTTCGATGATTATGGTGGAAATCTCTCCTTCGAGGCCGACGTACTCGTCCAGCAGTACCCGGAAGAGGGTCTCGGGGTTTTCGTAACCTTTGAGTCCTTTCCTCGAGAAATCGTCGAGGAGGGAATCGAGCACCGCATGGGTGGTGCCGGTGGTCATCTCCAGGGCGTCGCCCCACCTGCTTTCACGGACGGCGGTGGAAAACGAAGTCAGGGCGCCGATCACTCTCTCCTGCTCAGCCGACCACCCGCAACCCAGGAGAAGAAGTGTCATGACGGAAATGCACAACTCCGGGATTCGATTTTTCATACTGATAATATAAAAGATTTCGATCACGGGTGTCGTTCCGTAAGGCAGTCTGCCGTGACGTCGATTTCGTGTTATTATTCGGTTGTAACCTGGAGGTGACGATTGGCAGAGATCCCCGCTTCTCCGCAAGTGGAACTGCAGGACGTGTATCCCTGGACAGGGGAACTGGATGCCGTAACCGGTATCCCTCCAAGAAAGGCATTGGATCTCGTATTGCCGGTGCTGCTCAGGAGGATGGGTACCGACGGATTGCCCATGGCCGCTCTGATGATAGACATAGATCATTTCAAAAAAATAAATGACAAATGGGGACACGGTACGGGTGACGCGATCCTGGCTCACGTGGCCGGAATCATACGGGAAACCGCTTATTTCAGGGGAGAGGCCTTCAGGTACGGCGGGGAGGAGATAACGGTATTCCTACCTAATTGCACTGTGGATGAGGCGGAAGTGGTGGCCGAAAGAATCAGGCGGTCGATTTTCGTGAATCCCCTGGAGATGGAAGTGGGAAATTCTTCGGAGGGAGGATCTGAAATCCCGCTGGCTGTTACCGTGTCCATAGGGGTGAGCGGATTCCCGGACGTGGAGGGAAGCGAACTGCTGGTGGCAGCCGACCAGGCTTTGTACAGGGCTAAAAACGAGGGAAGAAACAGGGTTTGTTCGTACAGCCCGGATATCTCCGATGATGGCGGCAACGTAGTGATAGAAGTTACGTTTCCGGCCCAATCCCTGATAAGTGAAGGCAGCTACGTGATCCTGACGAAGTGGTTCCGTCACCGACAGGAAATGACCGAGATCGAGGCGAGGGAAATATCCGATCCTTCCAGGGGGGTGCGGGAGATAGCGGAGGGAAGAACTCCCGACGAGGGATTCGTGACCGCGGAGATAACGGGACGGGTTGTGAGTGTCGAAAGGCGGAAAGACAAGACGTTCTTCAGCTTCGAAGTGAAGCCGGAGACCCTGGAACTCATGTTCGATCACCTCAGGGACAAGAGCCGGTGAGATCATGGTCATAAGTTGCGGCGGTTTCTGGGCGGGAGCCGGAAACGGTCCGCGGGGCCCGGCGAGAATCCACGTTTCCCGGGGAGTGATTTCCCGTATCGAAATGTTGGAGAAAAGCCGGGAAGACACTTTCATTATCCCCGCTTTCGTGGACGCCCATTGCCACTTCACCTGGAACGGGCTTCGGAATATTTTTCCGGATCTCGGCAAAGTCAGGAGTTCCGGAGAACTTCTGGAGGTCGTGGCGGAGAGTGCAAAGTTCGGTGATGCGGGGTATGTGATAAGAGGATACGGATTCGACGAGACCGGGTGGAAGGAACCGGTGCTTCCGTCACCGGAAGAACTGGATGAGGTGTCCCGCGGAAGGCCGGTTTTGCTGTACAGGGTTTGCGGTCACAAGGCGCTGGTGAATTCCGGCCTGATGGCGATGCTTCCAGCAGGAGCGCCGGGTCTGGACCGTTCGACCGGAACGATAAGCGAGGGAATCGTATTCGGCCTCGATGAATTGGTTCCGTACGAGCGGGGAATCCTGGAGACGGCATGCGGGAACGCGACCGATGCCGCATGGAAAGCCGGTGTTACCGCTGTCTGTACCTTCGAATCCCTTTCCGCTGCGGAAGTCGTTTCGGGATGGCGGGAAGGAATCAAAACCACCGTATGTCTCTACGGGGAGGAGGTGCGGAAGCATCCCGGAAACGGGATGATCGAGGAGGTTTCGGGTCTGAAGTTTTTCCTTGACGGTTCCATAGGAGCGGAGACCGCGGCCATGCGGACACCCTACGCGGATGGTGGAATCCGCGAACCCCTGATGTCGCGGGAAGATGTGGCGGAAGCCCTGGAATTCTCCCGTAAACTCGGCCTGACTCCGGTTTTCCATGGGATAGGAGGCAGGGCCTTGCATCTCCTGGCGCAGGCTTGCCGCGGGCACGACGGACCGGATTTCGTAAGAGTGGAGCATGCCGAAGAATTCAAGGCGATTCGAACGGATGCCTGGGATACATCCGTTCATCGGTTCGTGATGCAGCCTAACTTCGTGAACAATTGGCAGTTGGAAGGCGGCATGTACGAAAGAAAACTGGGCCGTGATGCCGCCTCGTTTCTAAATCCTTTCAGAACCGTGTCGGACGGAGGGCTCTCTCTCGCCTTCGGCAGTGACTGCATGCCTTTCGGTCCCCTGCAAGGCCTTCCGGGCGCTACCGGGCACCCGGATCCGGGAGAGCGGCTGTCCGTGGACGAGGCCCTGGATGCCTACACGCTGAGAGCGGCCGACGTATGCGGCTTTACCGGACTGTCCCGCGAACTCTCGGAGGGCAGGGTCGCGGACTTCGTAATATTGTCCGGCAGCCCGTTCGAAAAGCCGTGGAGTGATCTGGAAGTGCTGGTTACCGTTTCCGACGGTAAAGTGGTGTATGCTGCGGACTCGTTTTCGGAGGGGGCATACGGATGAAATGGTCGGATCCCTTTGCGGTGGGAAGGATCCTGGTAGGGTTGGCCCTGGAGGAAGATCGGGCCCTGGAGGATGCCGCATCGGGAAGCCTGGGAGAGGCCGGCGAATTTCCGGGGACATGCAGGGTGGTTGCGAGGGAGGAACTGGTGGTTGCAGGATGGTTCCTCCTGGAAGAGGTCTACTCGAAACTGGCGGTTTCCATGGGGACGGAGCCGGTGATTACCGGGCAGATGAATCCTGACGGCGATGTTGCGATGGCCGGGGAAATCATAGGAGAGATAAGGGGCCCTTCCCACGTGCTTCTCCGGGGAGAGAGGACCGCGTTGAACTTTCTTTGCAGACTTTCCGGCATAGCGACCACTACACGCAGGTACGTGGACGCCGTAAGGGAAACGAACGTGGAAGTGCTGGATACACGGAAAACGACTCCCTGTCACAGGGCCCTCGAAAAGTACGCCGTGAGAATGGGAGGCGGTGTAAATCACAGGATGGACCTGGCGGTCATGGCCATGTTCAAGGACAATCATCTGGCGGTCTTGGGCGGTACCGGGAAGCTGAAGGAGACGGTGCGTAGGCTCAGGTCGCGCGGAATCCCGGTGGAAGTGGAAATAGACGACCTGGACCAGTTGGCCGCGGTCCTGGATTCCCGGCCGGACAGGATACTGCTGGATAACATGGCTCCCGGTCTTCTCACGCAGGCCGTGAGGATGGCATCGGGAAGTAACGTGTATCTCGAGGCTTCCGGAGGCGTCACCCTGGAAAATATAGCCGAGTACGCCGCTACCGGCGTCGATGGTGTTTCGTGCGGAGCATTGATACATTCGGCTTCTTCAGCCGACATCGGTTTCGATTGGAGCGTTTGATGGAAAGACTCGTGCTCGACGTCGGCAATACCAAGACGGCGGTGGGCGTCTTCGTGGATGGAAAACTGGCGGAGAGTTGGAGAATCACCACTTTTCACTGGACGGCGGACGACCTTTGGGTGATCATGGGATCGCTGCTCGGATCCGGAGGTACGGGGTTGCCGCAGGCCATGGCCTTTGCCACGGTCGTCCCCCAGGTGCGCCACTCGTTGCGGGAGTTTTCCGGGCGGTTCCTGGAAGTGGAACCGGTGGAAGTGGATGTGGAGACCGCAGGTGTCAAGATAAAGTATGACTATCCCGGCGAAATAGGAGCCGACAGGCTGGCCAACACTGTTGGAGCCATGAAACTGGGCGGCCTTCCTGCTATCGTGGTGGATTTCGGAACCGCCACTACCTTCGACGCCGTAGACGCCTCCGGTGCGTTCCTTGGAGGTGTCATCTCGCCGGGTGTAGGTACTGCGGCGGCCGAGCTTTTCAAGAAAGCGGAGAAACTCAACCCGGTGGACCTGCGGTTTCCGGATACCGTCATAGGCAAATCCACGTCCCATGCGGTACGTTCGGGGGTGTTGCTGGGTGCTGTCGGAGCCACGGATTACATAGTAAGACGTTTGATCTCGGAAATGGAGGGAGAACCTACCGTTTGGGCCACCGGGGGTTGGGCGGAGATGATGACGGCCCACTGCGACACCGGGATGAAATTGTGCCCGGAGCTGACTCTTGTGGGGATCGACAGTATCGGAGAGAGGTACGGTCATGGAAAGTAGGAGAATTCTACTGGGTATCACCGGGAGCGCGGCGGCTTTCAAGGGTGTGATGCTGGCTTCGTTACTCAGGAAGAAAGGTTTCCAGGTGGACGGAGTGATAACCCCGGCGGGGTTGAAGTTCGTTACCGAAACCCAGCTCTCGTCGGTGACCGGCAGGCCGGTTTTTACCGAGCTTTTCGGAGAAGACGTAGTATCGACGGTGCCTCACATACATTTGACGGATGATCTCGACCTGTTTGTCGTGGCGCCTGCTACGGCGGATTTTATGGCGAAGGCGGCATGGGGCCTGGCGAATGACCTCCTGTCTTCGGTTTACCTGGCATGCGATTGTTCCGTGGTGATGGCTCCGGCCATGAATCAGAGGATGTGGAACAACCCCGCCACGAGATTCAATGTCGAAAGACTGGCGGAAATGGGGGTGGTGCTGGCCGGGCCTGTAGAGGGCGAACTGGCGTGCGGTACCACGGGACCGGGGAGGATGATGGAACCACGGGAAATCCTGGAGGTTTGCCTGGATGCGTTGAGGGGAAAAGGATAAATGCAGCCTATTCCCACGCTGGAGTGGACCGGAAATGCCCTGAGGCTCCTGGACCAGAGGCTTTTACCCGGCAGGGAGGAATACGTATGCTGCGGAGACGTGGAATCCCTCGCCGATGCGATAAGGAACCTGGCGGTTCGAGGTGCGCCCGCCATAGGGATAGCGGCGGCGTACGGCTGCGTCCTGGCGGCGCTCACGACTCCGGAAGGCGGTGATTTCGGAAAGATTTTTCTGGAGAAGGTTGCGCTCCTGGAAAGCACCAGGCCCACTGCGGTGAACCTTTTTCATTGTACCGGTGTCCAGAGGAGGATTTTCGAAGGAGTCGGCGACAGGGACGAATTGATCCGGGCGCTGCTTCGATCCGCGCACGACATGGTGGAGAAGGACCTGGCGGCGAGCATGAGCATGGGGAAGCACGGTGCCGGCCTCCTCCCCGGAAATTGCACGGTACTGACCCACTGCAACGCGGGCGGGTTGGCGACTGCGGGCCTGGGAACGGCGCTGGCGGTGGTCTACGAGGCCTGGGACGCCGGCAAGCTCGTAAAGGTTTTCGCGGACGAAACCCGCCCTCTCTTCCAGGGTTCCAGGCTTACGGCCTGGGAACTGGAGAAAGCCGGTATTCCGGTGAGCGTACTGCCGGACTCGGCGGCGGCATCCCTCCTGGCGTCCGGTTCCGTGGACGCAGTGGTAGTGGGAAGCGATAGGATAGCCGCCAACGGGGACGTGGCCAACAAGGTGGGAACGTATCCGCTGGCCCTGGCGGCCAGGGCCCACGATGTTCCCTTCTACGTTGTGGCGCCGCTGTCCACGTTCGACATGGAAACCGAATCCGGGAAGGACATAGTCATAGAGTTCAGGGGGAGGGGGGAAATGGCTTGTCTGGGAGGAAGAAAACTCGTTCCCGATGGAGTGGATGCCTGGAATCCCGCGTTCGACGTGACGCCTTCGGACTTGGTCGACGCCATAATATGCGAGAAGGGAGTGATTCGGTATCCGAACGAAGATTCGGTGCGGGAATTCACCGGAATGGTCGATGAATTCGGCGGTCAATGATTTAATGATTTCAGCATTGACAATAGTTTACACATGAAATACTGTTACAATTCTGTAAGGGTTGGCCCGGCAGGGGTCGTATGCTTTCGTTGATTTTCGCCCGGCACCGCCCCGGGAGGTACTTGAACGCGTTTCAGACCGTGTTTTAGGAGGAAGATTGGGCTGCACTATAGGCATTGACTTGGGAACCACCAATTCCTGCATGGCGATAAGCGAAGGCGGAGATCCCGTGGTGATCCAGACGGGGGAAGGTCCGAGGGTCATGCCCTCCGTGGTCGCCTTCACACCCGCCGGAGACCGGCTGGTGGGCATAGTGGCGAAGAGGCAGGCGATCACCAATCCCAAGGACACCATCACCAGCATCAAGAGGCTCATGGGCAGGAAGTACGATGAGCTGGAGATGGGTTCGGACGCGGTGTCTTATGATATCGTTCCCAACGAAAAGGGCGATGCGGTAGTGAGGATAAGTGACGGCAGGACCTTCACCCCGCAGGAGATATCCTCGATGATTCTCCAGAAGATGAAGTACCGGGCCGAAGAGTTCCTGGGCGAGGAAGTAACCGACGTGGTCGTCACGGTTCCTGCGCATTTCAACGAGGTACAGAGGAAAGCTACCAAGGCGGCGTGCACCATAGCCGGACTCAATGTGAAGAGGGTTCTGAACGAGCCCACCGCCGCGGCCCTGGCATTCATGGAACCGGTGGAGAAAAAGAGGATAGCCGTCTACGACTTCGGTGGCGGAACCTTCGACATAAGCATTCTCCAGATGGTTGACGGCGTATTCGAGGTAAAGGCCACGACTGGAAATACCCAACTCGGAGGGGACGACTTCGACTCCAGGTTGGTGGAATGGATAATGAACGAATTCGAGCGGACCACCGGCATAGACCTGTGGAAGGATCCCGTGGCGCCGCAGAGGGTGAGGGAGGCGGCGGAAAGGGCCAAGTGTGAGCTTTCCACCGCGATGGAGACCACCATAAACCTTCCCTTCATAGCTTCCGGTGGTTCCGGGCCGGTGCACCTGGAAATGTCGGTGACGCGAAAACTTTTCGAGGATCTCATCATGGACCTGGTGGAAAGTTCCAGACCCCTCTGCGAACAGGTCGTGCGAGATGCCGGAATGACCATAGACGACCTGGATACGGTGGTGCTGGTGGGGGGATCCACGAGGATTCCACTGGTGAGGAAACTGGTGGAAGAGACTTTCCGACGGGAACCGGTCTACAGCGTCAATCCTGATGAGGTGGTGGCGATGGGCGCTGCCATAGCCGGCGCGGTGGTAACCGGGCAAAGGAAGGATCTGGTCCTCCTGGACGTGACCTCGCTGACCCTGGGAGTCGAGACCCTGGGCGGCGTGATGGCCCCGATAATAGAGAAGAACAGTCCTCTCCCCATAAAGAGAAGCAGAATGTTCACCACCGCCGTGGACAACCAGCAGGTAGTGAGCATACACGTTCTCCAGGGAGAGCGGGCCCTGGCGGAGGAAAACAGGAGCCTGGCCAAATTCGATCTGGTGGGTATAAGCCCTGCGCCCCGGGGAGTTCCCAGGATAGAGGTATCGTTCTCCATAGATGCCAACGGCATACTCTTCGTAAGTGCAAAGGATGCCGTAACCGGTAAAAAGCAGGAGATGAAGATAAATCCCAGCGGCGGTCTCTCCGATGATGAGATCAACCGTCTGATTCAGGAAGCCAACAAGAACAAGGAAGCGGACCGGGAGAGGACCAAGCTGATAGAGGTTAGGAACAGGGCCGATCATTCGATCTACGAGGCCGCCAAGCTCCTGGCTTCGAACAAGACCACCTTGGACGAGGATTCGGTGCACGAGTTGGAATCCGCCCTGGATGACCTGAGGAGAGCCAGGGACGGGGACGATAAGGACGCCATCGAGAATGCCATGAAAGAACTGGGCATGGTGGTGCACACCGTGAGGAACATATTGAACATGGTGGAAACTTTCGAAGACGATACCGGGGGACTTGGAAATCTAGACGGCGGAACTCTCGGCGAGGCTCTCGGCGAAACCCTCATAGAGTAGCCCCGTTCCGTTTTTTCAATACATCATCCCCAACCGTCCGCCGGCGTTTCGTGACCGGTTGAGCCGTGCCGCGGGCCGGGTTCTTTGGGTATATTCCGACCTCGGAGTATGTTCATAAACTTAGGAGCCGGTTCGGTATGGAGACAATGAAACGTGACTTATACGAAATTCTCGGCATCGGCAGGAACGACGATCCATCCGCGATAAAGGCCGCTTACAGGAAACTGGCCCTTAAATACCACCCGGATAGGAATCCCGGAGACAGGGAAGCCGAGGAAAAGTTCAAGGAGATAACAAGGGCGTACGAGGTACTGTGCGATCCCGAGAAGAGGCGCATGTACGACCTGACCGGGTCGGTTGGCGGTGCCGGGGGGGGCTCGGACGCTTATTCCGGTTTCGGTATCGACGAAGCTTTGAGGGCCTTCCAGGAATTCTTCGGATTCGGACATTCCGCGGGCTCGGCGGCGGCTGTGGGGAAAGACGTGGTCATGACGGTTTCTCTGGAACTCAGGGAGGTGGTGACCGGGGGAACCAGGGAACTCGAGGTGAGCAGACTGGAACCCTGTGATGATTGCGCTGGAACGGGAGCCGACCCCGAATCGGGAATGAAAACTTGTTCCAGGTGCGACGGGCACGGGAAGGTGATCACACTGCACAGGACTTTTTTCGGAACGATGCGATCGGTGGGGACCTGTTCCGTCTGCAAGGGAACCGGGCGGGTACCGGTAAAACCCTGTCCGCGATGTTCCGGAGAAGGATTGGAGATCAGGAAGCGCAGGATCTTCCTGGATATCCCGGCGGGGGTTTCCGAAGGACATTTCATCAGGCTGAGGGGACAGGGGCATCACCCTCCCGGTGGAGGCCGTCCCGGCGACCTCGTCCTGAAAATAGAAAAAATCGACTACGGCAGGTTCCGGAGGGATGGTTTCGATTTGCTTTACAGGGTTCCTCTCTCTTTTCCCCAGGCTGCTCTGGGGACGAAGATAAAAATTCCCCCCGTTGAAGACGGCGAGATCGAGGTGGAACTTCCCCCTGGCGTTCAACCCGGCGAGAAACTGGTGCTCAAAAGGAAAGGCATCGCCAAACTCAAGGGTTTCGGACGGGGAGATCTCGTGCTGATCGCCGACGTTTACATTCCGAGGAAACTTTCCAGGAAAGAAAAAAATCTTCTGGGAGAACTTGATAAATCCGGACATTTCACTCCTCCCGGGAAGTAGCCGGGCGTCTGATGGACGATTCCCTGGCCAGGTTGGAATTTGCAAGGGTACTGGAGGAGGTGACGGCATACGCTTCCAGTGAGTCCGGCGGATCTCTGGTATCGGCACTGGAACCCGGCTGGAGCCGGGAGTGCGCCTTGGCCCTGAAACGGGAGACACTTGCGGCCGCGGATCTTTCGGGAAGAGGTTTTAGGCCGCCTGTGGATCGGGCGGACTCCCTGTTCGATGTATGCATGTCTCTTCAGGAAGGTGTAATAGCCCTGGATCCGGTGCAACTCAGAAGCGCCGGGGAGACGATGGTCGCCGTGGAGGAATTTCTCGGATCCATGAAGAGCGGCGACGGACCGGGCATACCGGAAGGGTTGGAAAAGTACATCCGGGTCATGACCGGTATTCCCGGATTTGGGAAAAGGCTTCTGACGCTGATTTCACCCGATGGCGAGGTGAGTCCGTCGGCATCCAAAAAGATGTCGGAACTGTACCGGAAGGTGGCTCGTCTGGAAGACAGGTTGGCAAGGAAAGTCGAGAGCATTCGATCACGCCTGGACCGCGGCGGACTGCTTCGCGACATCCCGCCCACGATAAGGAATGGACGGTACGTACTTCCGGTGAAGGCCTCCCTGAAGAGGAGAGTGGGTGGTATCGTCCACGACAGGTCGGAAAGTGGAGAAACTGTTTTCATAGAACCCTCGGAATTGGTTGAAGACGGTAATGCTCTGGTCGAAGCGAGCCTGGCCCTGGAATCCGAGAAAAGGAGAATACTCCGCGAGGAGACCGGCAGACTGAGGAGTGCATTGCCCGCCCTGGAAATGACCGCCCGGGCACTGGCGGAACTGGACGCCGTTTTCGCCAGAGCTGCCTTTCACCTGCAGAGGAAAACGGTTTTCCCCGGGGAAGGGGCTCTTTTCCTGGAGGAACTCGGACATCCGCTGATTTCTCCGCCGGAAATGAAGACCAATACGATCACCCTGCCCGAAGACTGGAATATCCTGGTCGTCAGCGGGCCGAATGCCGGCGGGAAGAGCGTTTTGTTGAAGTCGGTCGGCCTGGCCGTGGCATGCAGTCAGGCGGGACTGGGTTGCCTGGCCTCCGCGGGTTCCACGCTTCCCCATTTTACCAGGATGTTCGTCTCGATGGGTGACCAGCAGTCGATAGACGAGCACAGGAGTACGTATTCGGCAAGATTGATGGAACAGTTGAGGATGCTGGAGGAAGCCGACGGAGAATCCATCGCCCTGATCGATGAACCTTCGGCCGGAACGGATCCCATGGCCGGTACCGCGCTGGCTGTAGCCGTCCTGGAGAACCTTGCGGATTCCGGCTGCAGGGTCATGGTAACCACCCATCAGGGCGGTCTTAAGAACCTCGGCGGGGGAAGACCGGGATTCTACGACGGTAGTATGGGCTTCGAAAAGGAAACCCTGAAGCCGGATTTCAGGTACGTTCCCGGTGTTCCGGGTTCGTCGTTCACCTTGGAAATCGCGAAAAGGATAGGATTTCCCGGGAGCGTGCTCACGAGGGCGGAGGAACTTGCAGGCGATTATTTCCGCTTGGAGGGGATATTGGAAGAGGTGACTGCCCTCAGGAGCCGGCTGAAAAATACACTGGCCGAGTACAGGCGGCGTGTAAAGGATGACGAGAAGATGCTCACCGCCGAGATGGAGGAACTCCGGGAGGAAAGAGAGAAGCTGGAGCACAGGCGGAAGGAAATGGACCATAGACTCCGCAGCCTCGTGGAAGGAATAAATTCACGGGCCGATTCCCTGCTGGGAAAACTGGCGCTTGCCGCGGACAGGGACGAGAGACGGAAACTGAGGGAAGAGATAAGGAAGATCGATGTCCCCGTCCGCTTGAGCCATGGATCGGGAAGCGATGAGGAAGCGGATGGAATCCGCCTGGAGCCCGGTGACTGGGTGGAGGTGAAAGGTTGGGGCGGCAGGGGCAGGGTTGAAGAAGTCGGTGAAGAACACGTCGTGGTTTTGATGGGCAACCTAAGGTTGCGAAAAAAGAAGAGTGAGGTCTCACGGTCGGAGGTTCCCGAGACGAAGTCCTCATCGGCGGAATGGAACGGTTCCGCGGATGTTTCCCCGGAAATAGACTTGAGGGGTACCTTCGCGGAGGAGGCCCTGGCTTTGCTGGATGCCGCTCTGGACAATGGAATCGCCGTCGGTTTGCCCTACGTGAGAGTTATTCACGGAAAAGGGAAGGGAATATTGATGAGGGCGGTGGTGGACATGGCCAGGAAGGATCCGAGGGTGAAGTCTTTCAGGTCCGGCAGGCCTTTCGAAGGGGGAACCGGCGTAACGATCATCTACCTGGAGCAGCCGGGGGAAGAGGACGGGTGATGTATTCCAACGGTTCGATAGAAAGAGTGAGGGGAGCCACGGACATTGCAACGGTGGTGGGCAGGTACGTGAAGCTCAAACGTTCCGGCAAGAACCTTAAGGGGTTATGTCCCTTCCACAGGGAGAAGACACCGTCCTTCATCGTGTCCCCCGACCGCCAGGCGTTTCATTGTTTCGGATGCGGAGTAGGAGGGGACGTTTTTTCCTTCCTCATGAAGTACCTTAATTATTCGTTCACGGAAGCCCTGGAAGAATTGGCCTCCGAATCGGGCATAGCGCTGGAAAAAACGGGCAGGAATAACTCATCCAGGAATGATGCCCTGAAAGAGATTCTCGAAGTATCCCGGGGTTTTTTCGAGAGCAGGTTGCACTCGACCGAGGGTCGCGGGGCCATGGATTACCTGGAATCACGTTTTCTTTCCCCGGAGACGATCGAAACGCTGGGCATCGGTTGGGCCCCCGACGGAAACCCGCTTTACAGGTTTCTCAGGAAGAAGGGATTTTCGGACAGCCGGCTGGAAGAAGCCGGGGTGGCCCTTCGTTCCCGCAAGGGTGGAGGTATGTACGATCGTTTCCGCAGAAGAATAATCTTTCCCATTTCCGACAGGCGCGGCAGGGTGGTCAGTTTCGGAGGAAGGTTTCTTGGTGATTCCGATGGAAACGTGCCCAAGTACCTGAACGGCCCCGATTCTCCGGTATACGTAAAGGGCAACCATCTCTACGGGTTCGGGAAGGCCGTCAGGGCCGCCAGGGAACTGGACATGGTGATACTGGTTGAAGGTTATTTCGATCACGCGCGTTTCGTGGAACTGGGTTTCGATTGCGTAACCGCAACATGCGGAACGGCGCTGACTTCCAACCAGGCGAGGCGGATAATGGGCCTGACGCCTTCCATCTACATCTGTTACGATGGAGACGATGCCGGCAGGAAGGCATCGGTCCGCGCCGCCGAGATATTCCTGGAACAGGGATGCCTACCGAAGATAATGGCCGTTCCCGGGGGATCGGATCCTGACGATTTTCTTAGAGACAAACCGGGAGATGCGGTATTCGAACTCGCGGAGAACGCCGTCGATCCCGTTACTTTCGCACTGGATCTGGTGGGAGGTTGGGACTCCGTGCGCGATCCCCAGAGGAGGGTTAAAGTGGTTCGGAGGTTGGCGGAGATGGCTTCGAAGGCGGTAGACCCCGTTGTGAGGGAAACCCTGGTAAAGATAATATCGTCAAGTACGGGATACTCGGAACGGACGGTGGCGACGGAGATCGAGGAAATCGAGGCCGGAAACAGACCCGGGCGGCGCAGGCGGCGTAATAACTTGGAATCGAAGGAGATGCCGGGCTGGGACGCCAGCATACTGGGATGTCTTGCCGGTTCACCGGAAGGACTTGAGGATCCTCTCGTCGGTTTTTTGAGGGAGGAAGATCTGAAGAGCTTTTCCGCCAGGAAGATACTTGCGGCCATGAAGGAACAGGCCGCCGAGGGTCTGAAGGAATTCCAGGTATCGGTTCTGCCCGAGTCGGAAAGGAACCTCTACGCCGGCCTGATGGCCGGACGTCCGGCAGTGACGAACCCCGACGATTCCCGGAGAATAATGAGAGCCGTTAAAAGGGCGAGGCTGCTGGAAGAGAGAAGGCGACTGAGAGAATCGCTGGCCGGAGATACCGGGGAGAATTCGGTGGATAGAAAAAGAATAGCGGAACTGGAAGCAAGGCTGAAGGAGTTACGGGAATGATTACCGGAACCCGGATTTCGAGATTACTCGGCCTCGCGTCGGCGGCGCTGCTCCTCATGATGGGTTGCGGGGCTGAAGGCGGGAGCGGGCGGGATATGGACGACAGGTTCGTGGTCCTGGGACCGTCGCTGGTCGAATTGATGTTTACCTGCGGGCTCGGAGACAGGGTGGTGGGAGTGGACAGGTACTCCCAATGGCCGCCGAAGGTGGAATCCCTGCCCAGGGTAGGCGGCTACGTGGACCCGTCCCTGGAGGCGATCGTCGAACTCTCTCCGACGTCCATACATGTTTCGGGGGAGAATGCTACGCTCGCGGAACTGGCCTCGCAGCTGGGCATCCCGTGTTACCGTTACGATTTCGATTCGTTGGACGGTTTCTACGAGGCGCTGGATTCCCTGGCGTCGAGATACGGAGCCGGCGCGGAGGCCTATCTGGAACGCCTGAACCATACGCTGGATTCTTTGAGATCACGGTTCGAACGCCTGCGGCCGGTTTCGGTGATGGTGGCGGTTTACCACGAGCCGGGTTCTTCAAGCATGACCGTGGCCGGGAAAGGAACCTTCTATGACGGTCTTCTGAACGCCGTCGGCTGCAATCTTTCCGCTCCCGGAACCGGAACCTGGCCGGAGATTTCGGCGGAGGGTGTCTTGGACCTGGACCCGGATCACGTGGTGCTGCTTTTTCCCGATGCCCGCGATTCTTCTTTCGTGAGAGAAACCGAGGTGGAATTCTGGGAGTCGCTCGGATTCGGAAAAGAAAGGGTTCACTGTCTCTTCGAACCCTTCATCATGATTCCCGGAGGCAGGATGGACATGATTGCCGAGAGGATATGTTCGTGCCTGCTTTGACCATGGCCGGAGTCTGCGCCTCCTACGGCGACCGGGTGGTGCTCTCCGGAATAGACATATCCCTCGAACCCGGCAGGATATGCGGATTGGTGGGCCCCAACGGGGTGGGGAAGAGCACTTTTCTGAAGGCGATTCTTGGATTGGGAGTCGGCACTACCGGAAAGGTGCTGGTATGCGGCAGGGATTTCCGGGATCTCACCAGGAACGAACTGGCGAAATTGGTGTCCTACCTGCCTCAGAACTTCGATCACAGGTTGCGTCTGACGGTTCACGAGATGGTTCTGATGGGCAGGCATCCTTACAGAAAGGGATGGGCGCCGGATTCCGGGGAGGATTTGAAAATTTCCGGGGAGTGCATGAAGGAAATCGGCGTATGGCACCTGAGGAACAGGCTGTTCGTTGAACTTTCCGGGGGCGAGAAACGCCTGGTCATGCTGGCTGCGGCCATTGCACAGGAACCCGAACTGCTGCTCCTGGACGAACCTGGTTCTTCACTGGATTTCAAACATTTGCTGGAAATGTGGAAACTCCTGGAAAGGCTTTCCGGCAGGGGGATCGCCATCCTGGTCAGTACCCACGAGATAACGGTGGCGGGCAGGTACATGGATTTGGTACTGGCGCTTGCGGGCGGGCGGGTCCTGGCGTCGGGACCGCCGACCGGGGTTTTCACCCCGGAAACGCTTTCCGAGGTTTTCGGGGTACGGTTGAAAGTGTGGCGCGAGGAAGAGACCGGGTCGTGGCTCGTGGTTCCGGGAGACGGAAATGGATGAACGTGGAGCCGGGAAACCGGGCGGACTTTTCCGGGTCGTTTTCATTTTTTGCCTGGTTGCGGCATCCGTTCTTTCACTGGTCACCGGTGCCGTACATGATCCTCCCTCGTGGGTGATCATGGACATGAGGCTGCCGAGGTTGGTACTGGGGTTATTGACCGGGGCGGCCCTGGCGGTTTCGGGTTGCGTGCTCCAAGCCATACTGCGCAACGATCTGGCGACTCCTTACACTCTCGGCATCTCGGCCGGAGCCGGTGTGACGGCCGGAGCCGTCATCGTATCCGGCCTGATGGTGCCCGCGCTGGGGATGGTCCTGCTGGGCACGGCGGGCGCACTTCTTTCGGTTGCGGTGGTGTATTCCCTGGCGGTGGGATCCGGTAGGGGCGACCTGGGTTCCTCCCTGGTGCTCGCCGGGGTCACCATGAACCTGGTGGGGGCTTCCTTCCTGCTCCTTCTGGAATATTTCAGCGGAGCTTCCAGGATGATGGAGATAGTGAGATGGATGATGGGGGACCTGGCCGTGGTAGGGTGGAGCAAGCCGCTCTTCCTGGCTCTCCCGGTTGTGCTGGGTCTGATCGTGGTGGCCGCTCGTACCGGGGTGATGAACCAGCTGTCGGTAGGTGACGATATAGCCTATTCGAGGGGAGTGTCCGTACGAAGCGAGAAAAACGTTCTTCTCGCGTCCGCCGCCCTTCTCGCCGGTTCAACCGTGGGAACCGTGGGCCCCGTGGGTTTCGTGGGATTGATGGTTCCGCATATCATGAGGACCTTTGTGGGCTCGGATTACAGGAAACTCGTTCCGGCGTCCGCGGTGGGAGGCATGCTCCTGGTGATCCTGGCGGATACCTTGTCCAGGGTCCTGGTGTCCCCGGGGGAATTGCCGGTGGGGATAGTGATGTCCGTTGCCGGAGGCACCTTTTTCATGATGCTGTTGCTCGGCGGCAGGCGATGAGGGCTACTGCTTGCCGGCTTCTTCCTGCTCCGTCCTGAGAGAATCTTCCACGCTCTCCAGGTACTCGGACCATTCTTCCCGCAGATCCTGTATTTCCGCAGCCTCGCCGAGCATTTCGAGTAGCTTGGACTCGACCAGCAACTGGTGTCCGTACTGGGTGGAAATATAGGAGGGAATCTGTCTCTCGGGTTCATCCGGCGGGAAAGTCCTGGAAATGATTTCCGCTATGGCGCTTCCCCGGAGTGTCGGGAATGGCCCGATGGGTGAAAATTCCGGAGCGCTGAGGACTGCCAGGGCGAAGTCGCCGGATGACAGCAGATCGTATGGGATTTCTCCGTCCGAGATGGAATTCATCCATATTTCGGCCGCTGTGAATTGCCCGGTGTCGTTCGCCTGCAGCGACTCGGCCTCTGCGAATTCGGTGAGACTCATCCCGCTGTTTTCCAATCTCCGCATGATTTTTTCCGCCTTCGCCGTGGAGGCTTCGCTCCTGAGTTCTTTGTACGCGGAGGCGAGGAGCATGCCGGATTCCGAGGCTTCTTCGTAATCGAGGGTGTCGGCCCCGAAGAACTCGATCCTTCGCACCACGGCGAATGCGGGATATCCGCCGTTGTACGAAGGGATGTAGAATACGGGCCCAAGGGGATCGTTCCAGGTGGTGTCGGAAGCGAAAACCAGCATTTCATCCGGCATCCAGGATGTCGACGGAGTTCTTCCGATCACTTCCACTTCTCCGAAATCTATGATGTTCATGGTATCCGGAATGTTGGGAACGGGAGATTCGAGCAGGGTTTCCATGGAGGATTCCAGGTCCCACATTGCCCTTCGTATGGTGTTGTACCCCGGTAGTACCGGCGTTTCCCAGGCCTTTATGAAAAGAGTGTCCCGGAGTGCATCGGCCAGCGTTATGGAATCCGACCGGAAGGTTTTCGTCGAATCCAACAGGAATACGTGGTAAGCGTCGATGGAGGGGTTGCCCGAGAAGAAACCGAGTACGGGATCCGTTCTCCGTCCTTTTTCCAGGTTCAGAGAATCTCCGAAAACCGTTTCCAATTGAGACCTAGTGGAAACGAAAGGTGTGCCGGGGGAAGCGTAGGCTAGAGAATCTATTCGGTCCAGGGCCGCACGGTAATCCTCTTCGGAGGGCCGCACCTGCATGGTTACGTACCTCAGCAGTGATCCCGAAGGTCTTGTGAAAACCTCCGTTTTTTCGGCGTAATACCGCCTGAGATACTCTTCACCGGGAACCGGAGGCATGGAATCCACCAGTATGTACCTTGCCAATATCACGGTTCGGGTTTCCGATTCCAGGTACCTGACTTCGTCCAGCGATACCATGTTCACCATGGAGACCGCCGCCGGGAAAATGGAGGAATTGACGCTTTCGAGAGCCTGGTATAGGTACTGGTTGAAAACCATGGGTTCTTCCGACTTTATGGTTTCCAGGTACTCTTCGGCGTCCGCTTCTCCCTGGCTCTGCATTTCGATCTGTACCATGAGGAGCGCCTCGGCCTGTCGGAGTGTCAGGTAGTCCCAGCCGTGTTTCTTCAGGTATTCGTCTTTCAGCTCTTCGTTTATCAGCTTCCTGAAAGCTTCCTCGGTCAGGGTGTCCGCCATCAGGATGAGCATCGCCTCGGGATCGGGATTGTTCATATTTTCCAGCATGTTCCGGTACGAGTTGTTCAGGAACTGCAGTGCCCGGTTGTAATCGTCGGGCATTATCTTCTTCCCATTGACCATTGCGATCGGCCTCTGGTAGGGATTCTTGGGCGGGGCGCCGTTTTTCCCCATGCCCCATCTCAGGAAGATGAGGGATACGAATATGACAATCGTGATTATCAGGAATATCTTTGCATTGTCTCTGAACCATGTCAGCATGTTTGTTTCTCCCGGAATCGAGTGACATTATGAAGATGCAAAAATACACACCTGGGAGCCGCGGTGCAAGGTTGGTGACGGAGGTCGGTGTTTCTTGAGGATCAGGAAATTCGAAGAGATGGAACGGCTGGTTTGTTCGGCCTCGGACGGCGCGGTACTGGCGGTCGCCGGACCGGATTCCTTCCAGTCGGGAAGAATCCTGGATCGGGCTGTCGCCAGGTTCAGGGACCAGGGTTACGAAATTTCCAGGTTCGATGCCAAGGAACTTTCGATCGGTGACATAGGCAGGATGCTGACGGAAGGATCATTGTTCGCGGGAGGCCGTCTTCTGGTGATATCCCGGGTTCACGCGTTGGGCAGGCGTTCCTTTTCCGAATTGCTGGAAGTTCTGAAGAGGGGAATAACCGGGGCCGCGGTGCTGCTCGTTTCCGAGAAGTCGCCCAGGAATTCCTCTATCCTGAGGAAACTGGAGAAGCCGGCGTCATTCTATACCTGTTACGAGCCTTTCGAAAGCGACATGTCGCGGTGGATCGCCATGTTGACCCGCGAAGAAGGCATCTCCCTTGACGGAGAGGCAAAGCGACTCCTGGCGGATTATGCCGGGAGGAACCTCGCAAAACTCTCCGGCGCTGTAACGACCCTCTCGCTTTATCATGGAAAAGGAATGAAGATAAATGCCGAAGGCGTAACCAAGGTGCTTTTCGGACCGGGTGACGTGGATGTCTTCCGTTTCGGCGAGTCGGTTTTGACGGGTCGAAGGGGTGATGCCCTGGATTGCGCCGCAAGGCTCCTGGACATGGGGGAAGATCCGCTGTCACTGCTCAACTACCTGTACGGGGCGTGGCGCAAAGTGGCGCTGGCCGCCGGAATAATGGCGGGCGGCGGTGGGCGAAACGATGTCTCCGCCGGGACCGGGGCCAGGTACAAGAACTTGGACAGGTTGATGGCGAAGGCGGGAAAACTGCGGGCGGACGACGTCGCGAGGGTTTCCAAGGCGTTTGCGATGGCGGACATGGAGTTGAAATCAGGGAGGGAAGACCTGGTGGTTTTTGCTGATCTGGTTTTCGCCTTGACACGGAGAGATCCATAAATGACAATAACGGTTGTGCAGCTTGCGCCGGTTGTGACACCGCCACTGAAAGTCTAGGAGGATAGCATGGCAGAGGTACTCGAACAAAAAATTCTCGACCTGCTTGCCAGCAGGGAAGAGTTGGTCAACAGGCTCAACAACCTTGAAAGTATGAAGGACGAGACCAACCCGAGGGTGTACAAAAGGATTCGGGAAGATTACTCGGCTAAGCTCCAGGACGTACTGGAAAAAGTGAACGAGCAGAGGGATTCCCTGGAGTCGAAGGCCAGGGAATTGACCGAGGAAATAAGAGAGAAGGAAGAACTTTACACCAATCAGTCCGACAGGGTGGACGAACTGCAGATAAGGGCCAAGCTGGGCGAGTTCAACCAGGACAACGAAGAATTCAAGAACGAGTTGAATGCCGCAGAGAGCGAGCGGGACGTCACCTTCAATGTGCTCGAACAGCTCAAGAAGGAACTCGATGACCTTAAGGGCGTGCTCAGCGACGTTGATCATGCCACTTCAGCCGGGGTTCCCGGAGGCGATGAAGATGTTCTGGAGGAAGTGGAGGAGGAAGAACTCGATATAGCCGAAGCCGAGATGGTCGATGATGACTCGGTGGAGGAGATCGAGGAACTCGACATGGAACTGGAAGACCTGTCCGAGGAACCCGACGCTGACGAGAACAAGTGTCCCGTTTGCGGTCATGTCAATCCCCCTCATCTTGTAGTGTGCGAGAAGTGCGGCGCCGAACTCGAAGATCTGAGTCAGGATATAGACGACGAATTCGATTTCGACGATATGGACGTGGATATATAGGGATATAGAGAACGCCGTTCGCAAGATCGGAATCCCGGCCGCCTTCAGACCGTGTTTTCCGTCTCGCGGTTATGAGGCGATGCGGTCGCATGGTGTTCCGACGCATTGCTCTCGGCGTTGGTGCTTTTCACTACGGATTAAGAACTTGACATCCGTAGTCGCGTTCTATAATGTTCAATGCGAGTTAACGGGAAGCGTTTCTGGAAACGGTTCCGGCAACATTTGAAAATGTTCGGTAAAAGCCTGAGCGACATGTATGAAAGAGACGCGACGGAGAAAGGAAGTGACGGATGGACGGACGTTTATATTGAGACAAGGGTCCCTGGAAGCGGCGTTTCGACGCAAAGTAAGTAAAACCCGAGAGGAGTAGAGATGCGATTCGGAGGATCTTCGGTGCGAACCTGTATGATGGCGGTGGTCGTGTTGCTCACGGCTTCCGTTCTTTATGCGGGTACCGACGAATGGACTGACACCAGGAAGGCGCCGTACCTTCTTTTCAACGGTAACGCCGGCGAAATGGAAGTGCATTGGCAGCTGACCAGCAAAAAAGCATGTACCATTAAGTGGAGCCAGGATACCACGTATTCCGATTCGGCCTCGACTACGGAATACAACAACTCCCATCAGCATAAGTACACTATAAAGGAACTGGAAACGGGAAAGAAATACTACTTCAAGGTGATAGCCGGATCCGACACGCACACCGGTTCCTTTTACACGGCTCCGGCCGCTTCGGCCACGAGCCTGTCTTTCTACGCGTACGGCGATACCAGGAATTATCCGGAGACACAGAACGCCGTAGCCGGCGGAGTGCTGGACTACATCGATACCAATCCGGCCTCCCAGACCATACTGATCATGACCGGCGACCTCGTTGGTGACGGGGAAAAAGAAGGGGACTGGGACGACCAGTTCTTCACCGAGGACGCCCCGAACGTCAACGAACTCAGGGCGACCATACCCTTCCTTTCGAGCAGGGGTAACCACGAGGGTAATTCGAGCCTGTTCCAGAAATACTTCCCCTATCCCTACGAAACTCCGTGCTACTGGTCGTTCGACTACGGTCCAGCTCACTTCACCTACATAGACCAGTACAAGAGCTATTCTTCCGGTTCGACCCAGTACAACTGGATAAAGAACGACCTGAAAAACTCGAACAAGACCTGGAAGTTCATAATACTCCACGAGCCCGGCTGGTCCGCCGGCGGTCACAGCAATGAGAAGCCCGTGCAGGACTATATCCAGCCTCTCTGCAAGGATTACGGTGTTGCGATAGTCTTCGGCGGACACAACCATTACTATGCGCGTGCCGAGGTGGATGGCGTCCAGCACATAACCACCGGCGGCGGAGGCGCGCCGTTGTACTCCCCGGATCCGAATGCCGACAAAATAGTCGCCACCGCCAAAAAGAACCATTTCTGCAAGATCGACATAGCCAACAATACGCTGCATTTCGAGGCCTACGCCACGGACGCTTCCCTGATAGATTCCTTCACCGTTTATCCTACCGGTATAGAAGGACAGGGATTCGCCAGGCTGATGCACAACGAACTTCACCAGAACACTCCGAACCCGTTCAACGGGTACACCACCATAGATGTTTCGGTGCATAACGCCGGACATGTCTCGCTGAAGGTGTACGATATGGCCGGTAGGGAAGTGGCTACTCTTGCGGATGCTTTCATGGCACCGGGAGAGTATGAGTTCGTATGGGAAGCCGGGAATCATCCCGACGGAGTCTACTACTGCAGGCTGAGTACCCCTGGAGTAGTGGATGTACGGAAGATGGTGCTGTTGCGCTAATCTCCGGATAAGCGTATAACGGTAAGGAGCCGGTCGCTTCCGCGGCCGGCTCTACTTTTTCATGTGGATTTCCGCTATCTGGACGGCGTTCAGGGCCGCTCCTTTCCTGAGATTATCCGCTATCACCCAGAATTGCAGAACGTTGGGATCGCCCGGAGGTGTTCTCATCCTGGTGACCACGATATTATCCATGCCCTCGACGTCAACGGGGCCGAATGAGTGTTCACCGATAATGATGCCCGGTGCGGACCTCATGAGTTCGATGGCGTCGTCGGGATTCACCGGTGTTTCGAACCTGAGAGTTACGGCCTCGGTGTGGCCGGTTCGCACCGGGACGCGGGCCGTTGAAGGATAAAGGGTGAATTCACGGCTCATTATCTTGCGGGTTTCTCTCACCAGTTTCGATTCTTCCTCGCAGAAACCGTGATGATCGGGTGTTCCGATAGTGGTTACGATGTTTTCATGAAAGAGCGGACCGTTTTCCGCCGGTTTTCCGGCCTGTTGTCCGGAAAGTTCTCTCAATGCGGAGGAACCAGCCCCTGAAACGGCCTGGTAGGTGCAGACGTTGACCCACGATATTTCGCCCAGGGCGAGAAGGGGATTCAGGGCGACGACAAGCTGGATGGTCGAGCAGTTCGGGTTGGCCAGCAGGTTTTCACAGCCGGTGACCCGGGCTCCGTTCACCTCGGGCACCACCAGCGGAACATCCGGCTCCATCCTGTAGGCGGACGAGTTGTCGATGACCACCGCGCCGCGTTCCCTGCACATCGGAACCCAGGTTCCGGCCGTCTCGGCGGAGGTCGCCCCGAAAACGTACATTCCCTTGCTAATTTTTTCCGGTGATATTATTTCAACCGGGTATTCGGAGTCACGGAAGAGGACTGTTTTACCTTCTGAATTTCCTGATGCGAAAGGATGGAGATCATCTACGGGAAAGGAACGTTCTTCGAGTATCCTGATCATGGTTTCACCAACGAGGCCGGTGGCTCCGACCACACCAACGACAGCCATGGCCGTCCCTCCTTTCTTCACAGTGGATACATAGTCCTGCTGGTACTGTGGTCAAGCCTGAGCCTGGTTGCGTGCTCCGGTTCCAGGATGGTCCGCATGGAGAGCAGGCCCTCCGTAACGGAAGCGAAGGTAACGGACGCGATGATGGTGCTGCCCATTCTGCAGGGCGGCGGATCATCCGGAATCGAATCGTCGCTTTCCGGCGTCCCGGCTTCCCTGTCTTTGAAAAGCGATGTCAGGTACCGGCCCGAGGATTTTCCGGCCGCCCGCGGCCTGAAAAATCTGCTGGAGATGATTCTCCTGTCGGAAGGGGTTCCCCGGGAGATGGCCGCCCTGGTGTGGGTGGAGAGCAGTTTCAACGCGGCGTGCCATTCCCGGACAGGCGCGGCTGGACCATGGCAGCTGATGCCTACCACTGCCCGTGAACTCGGCCTGGAGGTAAACGACGAAGTCGACGAGAGATATTCGTGGGTGGAGTCGACAAGGGCCGCGGCAAGATATCTCAGGAATCTCCATAAAACCTTCGGAGACTGGTCACTGGCCGTTGCCGCCTACAACTGCGGTCCCGGAAGGATGATGAGAGGGCTGAAGAACGGCGGATGCGGGTTCGGCGAGATAGACCTTCCGGGAGAAACCGATGCGTTCGTGCCCAGGTTCGCCGCCGCCGCGGAGGCTTATGCCGGAATTGAAGACGAATCGTGTGAACTGGCCGTAATATGGGTGCCGGCGAATCTGGACCTCAGGCTCCTGGCGGCGGAAATCGGCATGAACGTGGATACGCTGATGAACCTCAACATGGCATACCTGAAAGAACGCACACCCCGCGGGAGCGGTCCCTGGACCGTGGTCGTACCGGAAGAGTACGCCGAAAGGGCTTTTCCGGCTGCTTGGAAAATGGATCCGCAGAGGTATGCCGTGAGGGAAGGCGACACCTGGGAAACGGTGGCGGCTTCTCTCGGAGTTTCGAAAAAATCGCTGATGGACATGAATCCGGCGGGGTCCATGGAACCGGGAAATTACCTGGAAATACCGGAGAGCCGGAGGCGGCCGGTCAACAGGGGGGTTGCGGGGAATCCCCGTTTCTTCAGGTATACCGTGAGAATGGGTGACACGTTGGGCGGTATCGGGGCATCGGTGGGTGTAAGTTCGAGGGAAGTGGCCGCGTGGAACGGAATATCTCCGGATGCCGTCATCTATCCCGGTGACGTCCTCATGCTGAGAAGACCGGAATCGGCGGAAGGTTCCGACACCGGTGGCGCCGACAAACCGACACTTTTCTCCGGGCCTGAAACGGATATAGTATTATCCGATGCCGAAAGAGTTGTTCATACGGTTATCAAGGGGGATACCCTCTGGGATATTGCATTGAAATATGGTGTTTCGATCGAGCAGATCATGTACCTGAATTCCCTGGAGGACAGCCATCTGTCTCTTGGTGAAGTTCTGGTAATCTTTCCCGGGTTAGGTGAGTGAAGAATGGCATTGTTCGAATCGGGCTCGAAGAGGGTATTGAAGAAGATCAGGAAGTTCGCGGAGGAAGGCAACATAAACAAGGTTTCGTCCGCGGTGAGGGACGAACGGGCCGCATTGCTGGAGGACAGCGAGGTGGCCATGGAACTCCTGGAACTCCTGCTGGAAATAGGACATCCCAGTCTTGCCGCAGCGATAGGCGAGGAGGTCATGCACAGGCATCGCCGGGTGGCGGTGGAGGTTCGCAACCTTCTCCGGGAACGGATGAGCGAATACTCCAGGTCCACGGAACTCCTGAGAGTGATATGGCGGAATTACATGGACCTGCATGATTTCAAGGGGGCCATGGAATTGATGAGGATGGCCGATGAGATCACCGTAAAGGAACTCTTCGATTCCGTCTACGAAAAAATGAAAAACTCCATACGATTCGACGGCACCGTGCATCCCGAAGCCGACCAGGCCACGTTGGTGGAATGGGCGCTGAACCTGTATCGGAAGAGGCGGGTAGGCGAAGCGGTGGAATTCCTGTGGAAGGTCTGCAGGGAGGTGGAGTATCCCCAGCGGGACATTCCCATGCTGGCGTTCTGGATAGGCAACCAGGTCAAGGATCCGGACAGCCTTTTCCTCATTCCCCTCATGGGTATCGCGGCGGCGACCGGTAACATGGACCAGGCGATCCAGTTCGCCAACAGGTTATTGGATTCGAATCCCACGAAGGACGAGGCGGCTGAGGCCTCCGTCGTCATGGAGAAATACATGGTTCCGCACGACCGTTCCAAATCATCGGCCCTGCTGGCTGAAATGCTGGCGATAGCGGGCAGGATAGACGACGCCGCCGGGATACTCGAGGATATATACGGAGAAAGCCTGGACCGGGAGGAACTGGAGAAAGCCATAGACAATCTGGTCGCGTCTCCCGGAGGCGGCGCCGCCCCCCAGTTGCTGGCGGCCAGGATGCACCTGGAGAGGGGCAGGCTGGAAAAGGCCATACAGGCGCTGGAAAGAGCATTTGATGCCGGTGATGCCGAACCTTCCATCCTCATAGACGTGTGCAATAACATCATAGAGAAGACCGGGGAAACCTCGGGGGATATCGCGATGAAGCTGGCTCACTATCTGTGCGAAAACGGCGGGGTTGAAGATGCCGTGTTCGCGTTGCTGCCCATACTCGAGTCCGATCCTTCGTGGGTGTTCAGGCACGTTCAGAAACTGCTGGCCAGGGAAAAGAGCAACGCATCGGTCCTCACACTTCTTGCGGTGGTGCTTCAGGAAACCGGTAGAAATGAGAAGGCCTCGGCCGCTCTCCAGATATTGATTAAAAAGAAAGATAAAAAGTTTTGTGGTGATGCCGCCGGAGTGCTTGATAAAATCGATGACCTTGTAGCCGGAAATCCGGATCTGCTGGAAGCGAGGGCTCTTTTCAGACTTCGTTCGGAGAGGGAGATCGAAGCCGCCGAGGACTGGTTCCGACTGCTTCTTACGGGGAGGATACCCGTTCCCGAGGGGAGGAAGCTTCTTTCGAGAGACGACGTGAAAGTCGGAACGGTCAAGGAGATAATCGAATCCGGGTTCGAACCCCAAACCCCCTGGCAGGCGTTCATAATGGCGATCGTATGCCTGAGGGAGAACGATACGGAACGGGCTGACGCATACCTCGCAAGGGCGATGGAGGATCCGGATCTGCAGGCGGACATAGTTCATAAAATAGAAATAATGCCGGAGGAATTGAGGAAGAGTCTTGACCTGGAGAAGATTCTCTCCGGTATTTCCAGTGGGCCTGCGGCGAAAACGGTGGCTTCGATACTGGAAAAGTGTGGTGGCTCCGAAGAATGGAAGATATCCCTGGCGACTTCTCTCAACTGGGACAACGCTTCCGAAGTGGCCCGGTTCAGGCTGAAGTACCTTCTCGACCGGAACAGGGTGATACTGGCCGGGGTTTCCTATGAAGAAGGTACTATGGGCGAACCGCTGCTGGAAAACGTCGCCCTCGCCTGCAGAAAAGTGGCGAAGGACGATTATGCCGGAGCTGTAGAACTTCTGGAGAAACCGGCGAAACGACCATGGGCGGCGGGAATGGCCAGAAAGGTCCTGGAGTTTGTTCTGCCCAAATCTCCGGCCAACGGGACCAGGATACGAATGCTCATGGCGCGTTCGTACCTTGTGGACAAGCAGGCGGAGAGAGCGGCTTCTGTGTTGGATCCCGTGCTCGGAGTCGAGGGAGTCATGGAACTCCTGGAGGAGATGGTCGGGGAGACACCGGGGGAATACCCGGTGGTGAGGGCCTTGACCCTTGCCGCGGCCGGGAGGGAGGATTTCGACAGGTTCCACAGGTATTCGGCCGTACTCCTGGAGATGAACGGAAGATCCGCCGGCGAAATAGTGGAGACGGCGGAGAGAATGGGATCGGAATCGTCCTCGGGAGACGCATTCCTCTATGCTGCAAGGGTGGCTGTACGGTACCGGATCTCCGCGGACATAGATGGAATGTTGACTGAAGCGATTCTTGCCAAACCCGACATTGCGGGACAGGGGCTGATACAGGAGTTTCACAGGATGGGGCCGATACCCAAGGCGCTTTGCGCCTTGGCATTGGGTGACAAGGATACGTTTCTGAACACCCTGGGAGCATCGGAGAACATGGAGATACCTCTCAACGAGCGCATACTTGTTAAGGGTATTTCGTCGTGGACTCCGGAAGAAGACGCCGATGTCCTTATGGTGCTTGCCGGTCATGCGATGAGAGAAGGTTTGAAGGAGAAGGCCGAGAACATATTGGTCATGCTTTCCGAGAGAAGTCCGGAGCCCTGGAGTTCCACGGCGGCCACGGATTACCTGGAAGCCGTGGACAAGGGTGATGCCGACAGGATGAGGTTCTGGAAATCGGTCAGGTCCGACAGCGTGACGGCCGAGGCCATGCGCAGGCTGCTTCCGGGGGATTACACGAAAGTACCGAAGGAGGAACTCAGGGAAGTCGTTTCAGCCGTCTTGAGATCCGGAAGAGGAATAAGATGGTTATTGCGGTTGTCCGATGACGAAACGCTTTTCCCGATGGACGAGTCGGAATCCAGGAGGAACCTTGCCGAAAAATGCCTGGAAGCTTTCAGGAACATGGATGAAGGAGACGTGCTTACTCACGACGAGACAGTGAAATTCGTGGATATACTGCTGTCTGCCGGTATGTTCGGCAAAGCATCGGAAGTCGCCGTGTCCGAGGGTTCCGACGAGGTTCTCTCTCTGTTGTGGGAAGGCCTTGCCCGGTCGAGACGGAAGCTGGCGGAGGAACTTCGAACCGTGCCGGGTGATCACGAAGAAGCGGTGAAAGCGGCGAAAGACCTGATTCCCGCCGGAAGGCCCGAGGCGGCTCTGGAACTCCTGGAAGGCTTGGAAGAGTCGCACGAGGTTCTCGACACCATGGCCTTGGCCCTGTGGGACATGGGTTACCGCGAACAGGCGGTGATGACCTGGTTGAGGGATTACAGGAAAACATCCGAAGCCGCGGCCTTGAAACGCCTGTTCTGGGCGTTGGGTCAGGCCGGGGCGCATTTTGAGCAGGCGGCTTTGAAGAGATTTATGGCATCGAGATTACCGGGGTTCGCCGGAGTCATGGAACATGAAAAGGTTCCGCACGGATCCGTTGGGTTGGAGACGATTGCGGGATTGAGGATCAACCCAGGAACAGAAGGTGAAAAATGAGCGGGGGAACCGGAAACGAAAATAGCGAGATCACCATGCAGGAACTCATACAGGGTATCGGACGCCTGGTGATCAAGCTGAACGAATCCGTTCAGAAAGTTGAGAAACGGGTTGAAGATCTCCAGCAAGGGCTTTCGGGTATTCTGGAAGAGAGTTTCAAAAACATCTCGGCGGAGCTGGCCCGGTCCAACGATTTTTTGGCCGAGATGGTTTCGGCGGGATCGGTCGGGGGAGAGAAAGCGAACCTGGAAACTTCCGCTCCGGCCGCCGGGGACATGCTGCGGAAACTCGAGGATATCGGCGTGGAACTGGCCGGTATCAGGGAGGATATGGGCAACACCAGGGACGGACTCCTGGAAGTATTGACCAGGAGAGTTGAGGACGCCGTGAGCAAAGAGCAGTTCGGCGAGGCCATGGACAAGTTGTCCGAAAACGTATCCGAATCGGCCAGGATCGTTGAGGCTTCCATCACCGAGGTTATCGGAAAATCCTCGAAACAGAGGGATCGGGTGCTGGAGGAGAATCTGGGCATGGTAGTCGAAAAGATCGAAGAGATAACCGGGAAGGTCGGGGATGCCGAGGATGCCATCCGTGAGAGTATGGAGGATATAAGGAAGGAAACGGTCAGGGAAGTCTCGGAAATAGGCGGTAAGGTAGAGGAGAACGGTCGTCTCCAGCGGGAACAGCTGGAGAATATGAAGGGACTTCTCGCCGTCCATTCCGTCGAAGTCCGGGACAACAGGGTTAGGGATCTCAACCGCAGGGCGATAATTCATTTCAACAACGCGGAATACGATCAGGCCCTGGCCGCCTTGAAGGAAGCCATAGAATCGGATCCCGAGAACCCGGAACTCCTGGCGAACATGGCTCATGTGGAAGCTTCGATGGGAGACCTGGAGGCCGCGGAAGGACATTTCAAGAAAGCCCTGGATATGAATCCCGACCTGGAACCGGCGATTTCCGGCCTTGGAACGGTGATGATGATGTCGGGAAGAACCGGGGACAGCATAGATTTTCTTCAGAAATACCTGGAGGACGGTGAAAATACCTCCGTCGGCGCGATGGTAGCCCTGAGCAGGGCCTACTCGCTTCAGGGCGAACATGCCAAGGCACTGGAACTTCTGAAGAAAGCGGAGAAAGTGGCGCCGGAACACCCGGAACTGGTGCGGGAATTTGCGAAGTACGGTTCGTAGACTGATTTTCGCCGTCCTGTTCCTGGCCGCCGTCGCCGGGTGCGGGATGGTGAGATCGGAAGCGGATGTTTCACGTCTGGAGCGAAGCCTCCTGGCCGAGGCGAGGGGGGATTCCCTTTTGGCCCGCGGTTTTTCCGGGGAAGCCGGAAAGGAATACGTAAGGGCCGCGCTGCTCAGACCCGTGGGTGACAGCCTGAGATGGGAACTCGCTTGGAAATCCGCTTTCGAATGTAACGCCCGGAGCCTTGTCACTGCGCACCTGCTGCTTGAAAAACCGGATTCCCTGGGGCCGTACGTGGCTCTTCGAATCGGCGGAGCGGAAGTTGTTCCGTCGATACTTTCATACGTTTCGAGGTACGGTTGCGTCATGCCGGAGTACCTCTTCCTGGTTATTGCCGATACGTTGGTGGAATCCGGTGATTACGCCGGCGCCGTCGTTGCGCTCCGCCGGGTGCCTGAAGACCTTCCGGAGGCCGCGGACGACAGGCGCTCCGTTCTGCTTTTCCGGGGACTCCTGGGTACCGGGGATGTGTCGGGGGCGGAGTACATCCTGGCGAAGGTGCGGGCCGGAAACGATTCCCGTCTGGAATCTCTTCTCCGCCATTACCTGGGTGCGTGGAAGTTCCGCGAAAGTCGTGGCGGATTCAGGGAGGAATTCGTCGAGTCTTTCCGCCTGTGGCCGGCGGCTCCCGTTCACGCGGCCGCCTATGATCTCATCAGGAACGAAATTCTGCATGATAGTTCTTTGGCGGCGTCGATAGCCGACTGTTTCTATTCCGGCGGCCTCTGGAACGAGTTGTACGATATGGCCCGTAATTCGAACGCTCCCGATCCCCATCTCTGGTATCTGGCCGCGAGAACCAGGGATCGACTGGGTTTTTACGACATCGCAGTGGAAATGCTGAAGGAGTACATGGAGAGATGGCCCGGAGGGCGGGACATCCGGGATGTAATGATATACCTGGGAAGGAACCTGGGGCGTTCCGGCAGGCCGGATGAAGGTTCGAAGGTGCTCATGGAGTACGGGGAAGATTACCCGGATCATTGCCGGATAAGCAACCTGCCGTGGTATATGGGCGATCTGTACGCCGGAAACAGGATTTGGAAGAAGGCCATACCCTGGTTCCGTAAGACTCCGGAGGAATATCCGGGCAACGTAACCGCCGACGATGCTCATTTTTACCTGTGCTTCTCGCTTATGAAAACCGGGGACACTACCGCCGCGGTTGCGGAATTGAGACGTTTCATCCGCAGGTGGCCGGGAAGCGTATACCTTTCTTCCGCCGAGTATTGGCTGGGAAGGATCCTGTACCGGCGAGGGGATCCCGGGGGAAGAGATATACTGGAGGACCTGGCGGACGCTGCTTCCGACGGTCTTCCGGCGCGGTTTGCCCGCGACATGCTGGGTCTTCCGGCCTGGAAGCCGGAGGTGAGCGAGGAACCATTGAGGCATTGGATGCGGAGGCACGGTGTGATCCCGGCCGAACCACCTCAGGAGACGCTCAGGGGATTGTTCCTGCAGAGGGCCGGATTACGGGGTTACGCCGTGGACGAGTTTCTGGCGGGAGAGGAGAAGGTGGGCGGCCCGCGATTCCTGGCTCCTTTCTACCTTGAGAACGATGTATGGGAACGAAAACCGTTATCAGGGTACGTTATGTGGAATCTCGGAGGCGAAGGGGAGGCGAGACCCAGGGAGCTTTGGATGTTGCGTTACCAGGAGGCCTGGCCGGAACTGGTGATTCCGGCGTCACGCAGGTACGGCATAGATCCCCTGTTCATATGGGCTATTATGAGGAACGAGAGCATGTTCAGGCCATCAACGTATTCCGTCGCCGGGGCCAGGGGATTGATACAGATGATTCCGAGCACGTCGGAGTATGTTGCCCTGGAGAACGGATGGGATGATTTTTCGCCCGATAGGTTGTACGATCCGGAAGTTTCCATAGAATATGGTACGTGTTACATAGCGGGCTTGGCTGAAACCATGGGAGGAAACCCGGTTCTCACCGCCGCCGCCTATAATGGCGGACCACATAACGCGACCCACTGGGGAGCTTTCGACATGTCCGTCGAGGAATTTTACTCCCTCATAACGTACAACGAGACCAAGAACTATACCCGGAAGGTCAACCACGATTTCCAGGTCTACTCCTTTCTTTACGGGGACGGTAATACCGCTTCGTGTCTACCGGCACGAAAATAGTACCGTAAAGGACTTGACGTAACACCGGATTGTCAAGGGTTATATATCATGTTGCCATGCAAGATGATGGTGATCAATCGACGGTGATATGCAATACCCACTTGACAAAGCGGAATCGGGTTCCTATTTCTTTTTCATGATTTTTCTGAAGCATGCCGATCTTGATGAGCTTCTAGATTCCCTTTCGGGAGATTATCACGTATACGTTCCGGTTAATACAGCGAGAGGCGCGGGCTATACCAGGTACCGGGGGCCTGGAACCGATTACGCCGTCGGCGGGATAAGATCTTTCGATCCTCTTAAGTCTTTCTACTTCCTGGGGAGAGAGAAGGTCGCCGAGGATTTCAAACCCGATATTCCAAGAAAAAATGACAAACCGCCCTGCATGGTCGGCGTAAAATCCTGCGACCTTAAAGGGTTCAAGATACTGGATTTCGTTTTCATAGACGAGGAATTCGGTGATCCTACCTACATGAAGGCCCGCAGGGACGGCCTGATAATTTCCTCGGATTGTACGGCGGTGGGAGAGAATTGCTTCTGTACCGCCGTCAACCTGAATCCCTGGCCCGATTCTCAATTCGACATTAACCTTTCACCCGTGGACGGTGGTTTCGTGGTCGAGTTGGGCAGCGGGAAGGGTAAAAAACTGGTGGAAGAGTACAGTCTTCTTTTCAGAAATGTGGAAGATGTCAAGCTGGACGGGGCGGTGAAGGAAAACCGTAAGGCCGTCAAAAAAGAAGTGGAAGTCCGGGTGGCCGAGAAGAACATTCCCGCCTACCGCAGGCTGGAAAGAATAGTCACCAAGCAGTACGAGAACATGGAGGTTTGGGAGGAATCTTCCCGGAATTGCGTGGAATGCGGCGCTTGCAATACCGTCTGCCCCACATGCCATTGTTTCCTTCTCTACGAACAGAAGACCGATGATAAGTTCGCACGTTTCAGGGTGTGGGATTCCTGCATGATAAAGGACTTTGCCAGGGTCGCCGGAGGGGAGAATCCCAGGGCGAGGCTCTGGATGCGGCTGCGAAACAGGTTCGACAAGAAGTTCAACTATTTCCCGGAGGTGGCCGGGGAGATCGCCTGTACGGGATGCGGAAGATGCATAGCCGCGTGCCCGGGGAAGATCGACATCAGGGAAGTTCTTGCGAGGCTGGAAGTATAGCAAATGAAGAATCCTTATCGATCCATAAAGACCGAGGTTCTCAAGGTTACGACGGAGACGCCTACCATAAAAACGTTCCTCCTCAAACCCGGGGAGAAACTCACGTTCAGGCCCGGGCAGTTCATGGAAATGTCCGTTCCCGGCGTGGGTGAGGCTCCTTTCACGCCGTCTTCGGACTCGGAGATAAAAGAAACGATGGAAATAACCATCGTGAAAGTCGGGAAGGTTACGGAGGCCATACACGACTTGAAACCGGGAGACACGGTGGGACTGAGGGGACCCCTGGGCAAGGGTTACCCCATGACGAAATTCATCGGCCAGGATGTCATCGTAGTGGGCGGCGGAGTGGGCCTCGCACCGATAAGGACCTTGATGTACGGGCTCTTTCACATGCGTGACCAGATAGACAAACTGGTTTACCGTGCCGGCTGCAGGAATCCCGGTGAATTGCTCTATAGAAGTGAACTCGAGGACTGGATGAAAAGGAGCGACCTGGACATGAAGCTTACCGTGGACCAGGCGGACGAGGCCTGGAACGGCCCGGTGGGAGTCGTTACCACGATCATGGATGACATCGACGTCAATTTTTCCAGGGCGAGGGCGGTGGTGTGCGGGCCGCCGATAATGATGAAATTCGCTACTTTTAAGCTCCAGGAACTCGGAGTAAAAGACAGGAATATATACCTGTCCATGGAAAAGAACATGTCATGCGGTTTCGGTAAATGCGGACATTGCCGCATAGGGCCGTACTATTGCTGCAAGGACGGCCCGGTCTTTACTTACGACATGATACGGGACTATCCCGGCATTTGGGAATAGGTGATCATGGATAGGAACGGGACAAGCATAGACCAGCTTCATGGAGATATGAATGCCGTCAGGAAAAGAAAGGACGGCAGAAGGCTCTTAATAGACCTGGACATATGCAGTTCCGACAAGTGCGGGGGTTGCGTGGTTGAATGCAGCTACTTTTTCCATCCCTACAACAACGGCATCATCTCGCTGATCGAACTGGCCACGTATGCCCTGGTTTGCCGCAGGTGCCTGGAGCCCCATTGCGTGAACGTCTGTCCCAAGGATGCCATCGAAAAACGCGAGGACGGCGTTCTTGTAAGGCATACCATGAGGTGCGTCTCCTGCAGGTCTTGTTCCCATGCTTGTCCGTATGGAACCATATACCCCGAGATTCTTCCCGGGATGGCCGACATCTGCGACTATTGCCGGGGCCGCGGGGAATACACCTGCGTCCCCACGTGCCCGTACGGGGCCCTGTCGGTGGTAGAGGGTGAAATAGAGGGAGAGAACGTATTCGGGCTCGGTGAAAGGCTCGTGGTACATTCCACCCACTGGGACAGGAGCAGGGCATGATGTTCTTGCTTTACTTCCTGGTTTTCGGACTCGTCGTCACCATCGTGATGGGCCTGGTGACCAGTTGGATAGACAGAAAGGTGACCGCCAGGGTACAGTACCGGGTGGGTCCTCCTTTTCTCCAGCCTCTCATAGATATCGTCAAGCTGCTGGGCAAGGAGACCGTGATACCCGCCGGAGCAGCCAGGGAAATGTTCCTGTTCGCGCCGTTGCTGGGTTTTGCAGGAGTCGTATCGGCTTCCACTGTTCTCTGGGCGAACCAGTTGCATGCGGCGGGATTCATGGGCGACTTGATAGTGGCCGTCTACCTTCTGACGATACCCTCGCTGAGTATAATCCTCGGCGGCTTTGCCTCGGGGAACCCCCTGGCGAGCCTGGGAGCTTCGAGGGAGATGAAACTGGTAGTGGCCTATGAGTTACCTTTCATCCTGGCCATCCTGGTGCCCGTGATCTGGGCCGGAAGTTTCGGATTGGGTGACATAATCGAGAGTCAGAAGTCCTTTATGACCGCGGGTCATATTTCGGGGATGATAGCGCTGGCGGTGGCGATCCTGTGCATACAGGCCAAGCTGGCCATGGTTCCTTTCGATATTCCCGAAGCTGAAACCGAGATAGTGGAAGGTCCGTTGGTCGAGTATTCCGGTCCGGCTTTGGGAATTTTCAAGCTTACCAGGAGCATGTTGCTGTTCACGCTGCCTTTTTTCCTCCTGGTATTGTTTTTCGGCGGTCTTCGTTTCAGTGGTCCGGGTTTTTTCCGTACGCTCCTGGAATACGTGGGGATAGTGGCGATTCTCACCGTGATTCGGAATACGAATCCCAGGGTCCGCATAGATCAGGCCGTAAGGTTCTTCTGGGGTCCGGTGACGATCCTGGCGGTGATCGCCGTGGTGCTGGCCCTGAACGGTATATAGAAGGAAGGGTGGAGCCGTAACGACCATGAGCCTGAAGTTGAAAGCTCTTCTGAAATCCCCCTGGGTGTTCCACCTCTCTACGGGCAGCTGCAACAATTGCGACATCGAGATATTGGATTGCCTCACGCCCAGGTTCGATATAGAGAGATTCGGTATGCTCCTTGCGGGAAGTATCAAGCATGCCGACGTCCTGCTGGTTACCGGTTCGTGCAACAGGATGTCCGTGGAGCGGATGAAGGAACTTTGGGAGCAGGTTCCAAAACCGTGCCTGGTGGTTGCCGTGGGAACGTGTACCGCTTCCAGGGGCATTTTCAAGGACAGTTACAACTGCCCGGTGCCGTTGGACAAGATAATCCCGGTCGACGTCTACATTCCGGGATGTCCTCCAAAACCGGAGGCGATCATTGCCGGAGTGGTGAAACTCATCGAGAAGGTTGGCAGTGGAAATGACTAGAGAAGAAGTACTGCTGGATTTCACGAGCCGTTTCAACGATGATATCATCGATTACTACGACAAGTCCGGCAGCAGGTTGTACGTGACGATAAAACCCGAATCGATAGTCGGGATAGGTACCTACCTTTTCAGGAACATGGGTGCCAGGTTCAACATAGCGTCGGCTACGGACCTGCCTCCGAACATAGAGATTCTCTACCATTTCATAGTCGAGGACGTGAACCTCATTATTTCCCTCAGGGTGTTTCTGGACAGGGAGAACCCGGTGGTGGATTCCCTGGCCCGGGAGATAGAGGCGTGCAACTGGATCGAAAGGGAGATGAGCGAACTCCTGGGAATCACATTCACCGGCCATCCGGATCCCAGGAGGCTTTTGCTCGCCGACAACTGGCCGGAATGCGTCTACCCGCTGAGGCAGGATTACGAAGAATGGGACGAATCGGCCGACAGAACGAGGGGGATCTGATATGGGCAGAACCGTAATACCCATAGGCCCGTACCATCCTCTGCAGGAAGAGCCGGAGTTTTTCACCCTCACGGTGGAGGGTGAGACCGTGGTGGACATAGACGTAAGAATAGGATACAACCACAGGGGGATAGAGAAGCTTTCGGAGAGCAAGACTTTCGAGAACAGCACCTTCGTAGTGGAAAGGATTTGCGGTATCTGCTCCACGAGCCATCCCTTCGCCTATACCAGGGCCGTGGAGGACATATTCCCCATGGAAGTTCCCGTACGAGCGAAGTACATAAGAACGATAATAGCGGAAGCCGAAAGAATTCATTCTCACTTGCTGTGGCTGGGCCTTGCGGGGCACTTCCTGGGTTACAATACGGTTTATATGTGGGCCTGGAAGCTCAGGGAGGAAATACTGGACGTGATGGAAATCCTCTCGGGAAACAGGAATAACTACGCCATGTTCAAACCCGGAGGTGTCCGACGGGATATCAAAAAAGAGGATATTCCAGTATGCCTCAAGAAGATAGATTCCATACTCCCCACTCTCGATATGCTGAAGAAAGCCGTCCTGGACGATCCGGTGCTTCACGCCAGGCTGAAGGGCGTTGGGGTGCTCACCTACCAGGAAGCGATAGAGTTCAGCGCCCTGGGACCCACGTCCCGTGCATCCGGAGTCGCCAGGGATGTCAGGAAGGATTCGCCCTACGGAGCCTACCGGGAAATGGAATGGGAGATGATAGTCACCGGGAACGGTGATGTTTTCGACAAGGCCGTGATTCGGATCCTGGAGATGTTCGAATCGGTCAAAATCCTGAAATATTGCCTTAACAGGTTGCCGGAGGGTGAGATCGACGCGAACATAGAGGACGTGCCTCCCGGCGAGGGTATCGGTCACATTGAGGCTCCCAGGGGAGAAACCTTTCATTTTGTGAAGAGCGACGGTACGAACAGGCCGTTGAGGCATAAGGTCAGAGCCCCGACATTCATGAATCTTCCCACCTACAAGGCTACGGTTAAAGGTGAAACCATTTCGGACGCCACCATCATCCTGGCCGCGATAGATCCGTGTTACTGCTGTACCGAGAGACTGGCTGTAAAGGATACGAAGGGGAAGATGCTGTATGACGGAACCGACCTGGTAAGGCTCAGTCGTGAAAAAACGGAACGGCTGAAACGGAGGATGGGGATAAGATGAGTTACCTGATGGACGTTCTGCGGAACCCCGACGGTTATTTTGCAGTAACTCCTCTTTCCTGCACGTGTGCCGTGTTCGCAACGATGTTTTTCGTTTTGACCATGATCTACTCTTTCAAACACATGAAGGGGGTCAAGGGGCTCTGGAAATATTACACGTACCTGGTGCTTACGTACGTCGCGACCCTCGGCGTTCTTTTCTCCACTACATTCATGGTGCTCATGGTCTTATGGGGATTTATCGGTTTCATGCTCTACTTGCTCATAGGCTTCGGACGGGGTGATGGAACCCCGGACGCGGCGGGAAAAGCCCTGGCGATAATAGGTGGTACGGATGTTTTATTACTGCTGGGCATCGTGCTTATATGGAGTATACGTTATGACGGCGGAACCGGGCTGGAAGGACTTTTCAGGTTGCCGATCGGTAATCTGGGCATTAAACTCAACAGCACCGGAGCGGTGATAGCGTACCTCTGCCTTGCATCGGCCGCTTTCGCGAAGGCCGGCGCCATGCCGTTCCATACCTGGCTGCCCGAAACCGCCCGTAACGCTCCCGTTCCGGTTACGGCGTTTCTTCCGGCTTCATTGGACAAGATACTGGGTATCTATTTCCTGGCGAAGGTGACCCTGGAGGTCTTCGTCATGAACCAGGCCATGAATACCGTACTGATGGCGCTGGGCAGCATAACCATCATGGCGGCCGTGATGATGGCGCTGGTACAGCATGATTTCAAGAAACTTCTGGGTTACCACGCGGTAAGCCAGGTAGGGTACATGGTTCTCGGAATAGGAACCGGGAATCCGGTGGGAATCGCTGGCGCTCTCTTTCACATGTTCAACAATACCATATACAAGACGGGGCTTTTCATGGCCGGCGGGGAAGTGGAAAGAGTGACCGGTACTTCCGACCTGTCGAAGCTGGGCGGGCTTGCCAAAAAGATGCCTCTGGTCTTTGCCGCTTTCCTGGTGTGCTCGCTTTCGATATCCGGTGTTCCCCCCTTCAACGGTTTCGCATCTAAATGGATGCTGTACCACGGTATTCTCGAAAGCGGGGGAAGACTCTGGGCAGTGTGGCTCGTGGCGGCCATGCTGGGAAGCGCCCTGACTCTCGCGAGCTTCATGAAACTTGTTCACGCCATTTTCCTGGGCCAACCCTCCGAATTGTCCGAAAAGGCCATGAGGAAGATCGGCAAGATAAACTTCTCCACGATGATTCCCCTGGCGGTTCTTTCGTTTCTATGCATCGTACTTGGAATACTGGCCTGGAAAATTCCCTTCGATGATTACTTCAGACCCGAGATCGGGCCCGGGTTCGCCATGCCCGGTATATGGCATTCGGGGATAGTAGCCGTCGTGATGATATTGGGTTTCCTGGCCGGCTACCTGGTGTACATGGCGGGAACTCTCAAAAACGCCAGGGAGGTAGCTCCCTTCGTGGGGGGCGAAACCCTGGAGGATCACCCGGATATGCGGGTGTCCGGCGTCGAGTTCTACCGTACGATAAAGAACCTTGGTTTTCTGAAAAGCATGTATTCCCTGGCCGAAAAACAGTTCTTCGATCTCTACGAGGTGCTGCAGAAAACGGCTCGTGCTTTCGGAATAATTTTATCGTTCATGCACAACGGGGTACTTTCGAGGTACTTCCTGTGGTTCCTGGCGGGTCTCGTGGTGTTGTGCGTAGTGCTTGTTTGACGGGGTGTTGGGAATATTATGATTGAGTTGTACGTTCTGCTCGGCCTGATGATTGCGGGAGCCGTTATAGCCGTTGAAGTAAAGAACCTGCTTTCCGCGGTAGTGGCCGTGGGAGTAGTGGGATTGGGGCTTTCCGTCGTGTTCCTCCTGTTGAAAGCTCCCGACGTGGCTCTTACGCAGTTGGTGGTGGAAATAGCGGCGGTGATATTGTTGATCAGGGCCACGCTTCACAGGGACATAGCATCGAAGTTCCTGGGAAACAGGCCGTTCGGGGCATTCGTGGCGTTTATCTTCCTCGT
Source organism: Candidatus Fermentibacteraceae bacterium (assembly GCA_027067855.1). GTDB lineage: Bacteria > Fermentibacterota > Fermentibacteria > Fermentibacterales > JCC-6 > Aegiribacteria. The sequence goes on along the minus strand of JAMOUX010000044.1, from coordinate 29,085 downwards.
GCTGACTACTTATGCCGGGGTACTGATTTTCAAAAGTGGCATGCCGCCGTTCGGTGAACCTCTCATGGCGGTTTCCAGGTTTTATCCTCTGAATGCGCTCGAGGGCACCGGGGCGATGAACGTCGTGACTTCGGTGATTCTGGATTACAGGGCTTACGATACCCTTGGAGAGGCCACGGTGCTTTTCACGGCGGTTGTGGGGGTTCTCACCGTGATGAGAAAAATGGGCAGGAAGAAGGATTTGCAGGAGAACGATGAGTAAAGAGCGGGAACGGGGAATGTCCGTCATCGTCAAGACGGTGACCAGGCTTACTGTCGGATTGATACTGCTGTACGGAGTTTACGTGGTTCTGCACGGTCATATTACTCCAGGTGGAGGTTTTGCCGGGGGAGTGATAATCGCCCTCTCCTTCATAAACCTGGACCTTGCGTTCGGTAAACGGGTATCCTCCGGTATTCTTTCCAAGGAGGGAACCGGAGTTATAGAGGCCATGGGAGCCTTGTTGTTCCTGGCCCTGGCCCTCATAGGCATGAAGTACGGGATATTCTTCAAGAACTTCATGCATCCCGACGGAGAACCCGGCGAACTCGTCAGCGCAGGCATCATCCCGCTGGAGAACATAGCGATAGCTTTGAAAGTGGGCGCGGGGCTGTTCGGAATCTTTCTGACTCTCATTGCAGCGCAGAAATTCGAAGCGGAGAAGAAATGAACGCGTATATGCCATACGTACTTTGCCTGGTACTTTTCTGCATCGGTATCTTCGCCATACTCTCCAAGAAGAACATCATCAAGATAATTCTTGGTATCATCATAGCCGAGTACGCTGTCAATCTTTTCCTGGTGATGGTGGCCTACAAGGCCGGCGGCAGGGCCGCCATCTTTTCTCCGAACCGCGGCGAGATACTTCCAGAAGTCATGGTGGATCCACTGCCCCACGCACTGGTTCTCACGTCCATAGTGATAGGACTTGCAACCACTGCTTTTATGATAGCCCTGGCCATAAGACTCTACGGCAAGTACGGCACTTTTGACATAACGAGGATGCGGGAGTTGAGGGGATGATTAACGAAGGTATGATACCTCTTTTCGTTGCTGTTCCGCTTGCGGGGGCATTCTTGGCGGCGCTTTTCAAAAGACTGGGATGGATACCCGATCTCCTGGGCGTTCTCGCGTCCCTGTTTTCTTTCTGCCTTTCGCTTCACTTTATTTTGGATACGGCTCCGGGCGCTTCCTTTGCGGTTAACGTGGGCGGATGGGGAAGTTTTCCCGAGGTTATGGGCAAGGTGGTGGGGATCCGGTTGGTATTGGACGGATTCACCGTCTTCATGTTGGCGATAGTGAACTTCGTCGCTCTGTGGGTTTCGATATACGCCGTCGGCTATATGAAGAGGTATACGGGAAGATGGCAGTTCTACACCCTCTTTCTTCTTATGCTTGCCGGTATGAACGGAGTGCTGATAACCGGTGACATGTTCAACATGTACGTGTTCATAGAAATCGCATCGATAGCAAGCTACGCGCTGGTGGCGTTCGGGGTCGGAAAGAGGGAACTGGAGGCATCCTTCAAGTACGCGGTTATGGGGGGTATGGCTTCCCTCTTGATTCTTCTGGCGGTGGTATTTCTCTACGCATCCACGGGAACGCTCAACATGGGTGATATGAGAGAGATTCTCAGCGGCACCCATTACAGCGGGCTCGTATATCTCGTTTTCGGATTGCTCCTGACGGGTTTCGGTCTGAAGGCGGCCCTGGTTCCCTTCCATGCATGGCTTCCCGATGCCCACCCATCGGCCCCGGCGCCGATTTCGGCGATGCTGTCCGGCGTATTGATAAAGGCCCTGGGAGTCTACACCATCGCAAGGATCTTCTTTGACGTTTTCGGTTTTCCTCACCAGGTTTCCATTATCCTCCTGGTGCTCGCCGCGATATCCATGGGAGTCGGAGCACTGGTGGCTCTTCGCCAGTGGGACATGAAGAGACTGCTCGCGTACAGCTCCATCAGCCAGGTGGGTTACATAATGCTGGGATTCGGTATAGGAACACCGCTGGGCGTAATGGGAGCCTTGTTCCACCTTTTCAACCACTCTATGTTCAAATCCCTGCTTTTCCTGGCTTCGGGCGCCGTGGAATACTCGACCGGGACGAGGAACATGAAGGAAATGGGCGGGTTGAACAGGAAGATGCCCGTTACCGGCGGCACCGCTCTTGCCGGTGCCATGTCTCTTGCCGGAATACCGCCTTTTGCGGGATTCTGGAGTAAGCTGGTGATTATCGTAGCGGCGGTACAGGCGCATCACATGAAGTTGGCCGCCTGGGCGGCCTTGATGAGCATCATCACCATAGTTTACGTGTTCAGGATCACTCGCTACGCCTTTCTCGGAGAGTTGAAGGAGAAACTCGCCGGGATAAAAGAGGTCCCGCTTCTTATGCGGGTTTCCCTTATCATACTGGCTCTGGCGTGCATACTTGGTGGATTGGTGTTGTTGCCCCAGGTACGGAAGATGTTCCTGTCGCCGGCGGTAAGGGTACTTATCGGGATGGGTGGGGTGTAAGATGAAGAGCAGAATAATGATGTTCATCTTCGCTTTCGCTGTCTGGTGTATTTTCACGTGGGTGCCGGATACTCAGCAAATGGTGGCCGGCGCACTGGTTTCCATCCTGGTCGCCTCCATCATGGGCTCCATCTTCATGACGCGGCCTCACTTGCTTTTCAACCCGATCAGAGTTTTCTACTTTCTCTTCTGGTACGTGCCGGTCTTTGTGTGGGAGCTGATGAAGGCCAACTTCGACGTGGCGTACAGGGTAATACATCCCTCCCTGCCCATAAGGCCGGGAATAGTGAGATTGAAAACCAGCCTCGAATCCGATACCGGATTGACTTTTCTCGCCAATTCCATAACCCTTACCCCGGGTACACTTACCGTGGACATAGATAAGGATGCCGGTATACTCTATATCCATTGGATAAACGTAAAGGGAACCGATCCTGAAACCACCTTCAAGGAAATAGGCAGCAGGTTCGAACCGATGCTCAAAAAGATTTTCGAAGAAAAAGCGGTAGAACGATGATATTTGGCAGATGGATCCTGGGTACGATAGTTTTGCTGGTCCTGATGGGCTTGGTGATCGCCCTGCCGTTCAGGAGTGTATTCTTTGAAAACAACCCGACTCACATAGGTTTCGTGGGAAGGGTGGTCTACATCCTGATATTGGCTTCCCTCATGGTACTGTTCAGGGTTACGAGAGGTCCGACGGCCGCGGACAGGATAGTCGCCATAGATATTTTCGGTATCCTGATAGTAGGTCTTTGCGCAGTTCTGAGCATAGCGACCGGTCGTTCCTGGTACATCGATATCGGCATCGCCTGGGGCCTTCAGAGCTTCATTGGAACTCTGGCTCTTTCAAAGTACCTGGAAGGAAAAAGTTTCGATGATTGACAACATAGGAATGTTTTTCATTGGAGTGGGCCTGGCGTTCGATGTCCTGGGGTGCCTGGGCCTGGTGAGGTTGCCCGATGTTTACAACCGACTGCAGTCGGCGACGAAATGTGTCACCTTGGGGACTTGCAGTATTCTCTTTGGCGTCTTCCTGGCTTCCGGAGGGTTTACTGAAACCGGAGTCAAGGCATTGATAACCATCGTATTCCTGGTGCTGACGTCACCGGTTTCGGCCCACGCGATTTCCAGGGGGGCGCACAGGTCCGGAATCAGGCTGTGGGAAAAGAGCGTGGTCGACAGTTATGCTGAGGATAATGAAGGTGAGGCATAGGTAAGGGCCGCCAGCGAATTATTACGGATGGTGATATGAGGTATCCAAAACTTAGAGAATTGGCCGAAGCTGTAAAAGCAGTGATCAAGGGGCCGTACACGTCTAAATTTCCTGTCGAACCGCACGTTCCCCATCCCAATTTCAGGGGACAACCGGAATTCAACCGGGACAAGTGCCTGGGTTGTCTTTCGTGCGAGGAGGCTTGTCCGTCCTCGGCCATCGCCCACGAGGACGTGCTCGAAGGCGTGGACGTTCCCAAGAGGGTGATGATTCACTACACGGATGACTGTATTTTCTGCGGAGTATGCCAGGATGCGTGCATAAGGGAATCCGACGATAAAGCCATAGTCCTCGGCAACAAGTGGGAACTCTCCTACTTCGACAGGAGCAAAGCGTACGAGACGATAGAGAAGGAACTGCAGCTTTGCGAGATATGCGGTACGGTGGTAGCCACCAAGGATCACCTGCTCTGGCTTGCCCGAATGGTGGGAGAACTGTCTTTTTCGAATCCCACGCTTTACCTGTCGAGACTTCGTGAATTGGGCCTTGCGGATAACAACCTCGAACCGGTTCACCCCGACAAGTGGCGTTCCGACAGGATCAAAGTGCTTTGCGCCGAGTGTCGAAGGAAGACGACCACGTACGAAGACGAATAGCAACGATTCACCGTATTTTCTGCTGCATAACCCCGGAATGAGTAAACGTTATGACCGGTGAGTTACGCCCGGAGCATGGTGACTTGGCGAGTGACATCGGTAAGTACTTCCGCGGGAAGGTTGTTTTCCTGGGCGTCGGAAACATTCTCAGGGGTGACGATGCCATAGGACCCGAATTGGTCGAAAGACTGTCGGTAATCGGAATGCCCGCGGTAGATGCGGGAACGGTGCCCGAGAATTGCGTGGGAGTCGTGAAAAGGATGAACCCGGATACGGTGGTCATCGTGGATGCCGTTCACCTTGGAAGGGAACCGGGTTCCGTCGAGATCCTGGGAAAAGAGGATATCGCGTCCGGTAATGGTTTCACGACCCATTCCCTTTCACCGGCCCTGGTCATGGAAAGGATTGAGCGGGAGACGGACGCCCCCGTTTTTCTACTTGCCGTTCAGCCTTCGAACCTCGAGTTTGCAGCGCCACTTTCGCCGGAAGTTCAAAATGTGCTGGAATACCTGCCGGAACTGCTTTATAGCGTTATAACAGGCTTGCACCGCTCCGAAATGCATTAAAAAAACAGTTGCTTCATTCGTATGTGTTTTCCGCGTTTCGATATTCTCCCCGCTTTCCCGTTGTTCTGTACGGCTGGGAGTTCAAAACCTGTGAGGATGCGGGGCCGCCTAATGGAAATTCGATTCGAGGAAAATGCAGAAATCATCCATGCCTTCTCCGGTTTTGGCGGAGAGGGTGAAAACCGTTACATCGGGATTCATGTTCCGGCATTCCTCGATAGCCCTGTCCACGTCGAAATCAAGGTACGGAGCGAGATCGATCTTGTTGATGAGGAAGACATCCACGGTGCTGAAGAGCGAGGGATATTTCATCACCTTGTCATCACCTTCCGGGACCGACAGCAGCCCGATCTTCATGTTTTCACCCAGGTCGTATCCCGAGGGGCAAATCAGGTTTCCCACGTTTTCGATGGCGAGGAGATCAAGGTTCTCCGCATCGAGGTCGATGGATTCGAGCGCCTTCTTCACGGCAAGGGCGTCCAGGTGGCATGCTCCTCCCGTTTCTATCTGGACCGCCGGGCAACCGGCTCTTTCCACCCGTTCGGCGTCTCTCCTGGTCTGGATATCGCCTTCTATGACAGCCATGCGTGGTCCGAAATATCCGGCCATGTATTCGAGGATGGTCGTTTTTCCCGCTCCCGGAGAGCTTATCAGGTTTATACTGAATATTCCCTTCGCCGAGAGCAATTCCCGGTTTACGGCCGCCATCAGGTCATTCTTATCCAGTATCTTCTCGGCAATCTTCACTTTCCTGTTTTTCTCCTCAGCCATCGGGTTCTTCTCCTTCTTCGAGTTCCACGCTGTCCACGGTGAATTCCCTGCCGGAAAGGACACGCTTCCGTATTGAACCGCAGCGGGGGCAGCAATGAAACAGGTCGTCCGATGAGTATTCCTCCCGGCAGTCCAGGCAGAGAAGCCGGGCCTTGGTATAGTTTATCGTCAGTTCCGGTTCGCCGAAATCTTCGAGCCGGGCTATTTCCGTGAAGCAAAAACGAAGCGATTCACCGCTTATTCCCGCAAGCGGTCCTATGGTGACGTTCACCCTTTCGAGGCGGACCTTACCGCCGAGGGTTCTTTCTATTATCCTGATCATGTCCTGGGCGAGGGTCATCTCATGCATCGACCGGTCTTTCCGGGGAAAGTGGTACCACGGCAATGAAAATGATAGAATACCGCAAGGCTTATTGTCAATGATTCCGGGCGTGGATGGAGTATGCGCAGGATAAGGATAGAGATCGGAGGCGCGGTACAGGGGGTGGGTTTCCGCCCCTTCGTATACAGGCTGGCCGGCAGGCTGGGCCTGGCGGGCTGGGTTTCGAATACGCCCCGGGGTGTGCTGGTCGAAGTGGAGGGTAACGCTGATGCCGTCGATGTTTTCTTGAATGCGTTGCAACTGGAGAAGCCCGGTCCGGCCGTTGTCGACGGAGTCCGATGGAAAGAAATAGATCCCCTGGGGGCTGAGAGCTTCGAAATAAGGGAGAGCGGGAGAGGAATTCCGGAGGTGTTTGTGCCTCCCGATATCGCCACGTGCTGGAGATGCAGGGAAGAAATCCTTGATCCGTCGGACAGGAGATACGGGTATCCCTTCACCAACTGCACGGATTGCGGCCCCCGTTTTTCCATAATTCTTTCGATGCCTTACGACAGGCGATTCACTACGATGAAAAGTTTCGATATGTGTCCCGAGTGCAGGCGGGAGTACCGGGATCCCTTGAACAGGAGATTTCACGCCCAGCCGAACGCTTGCCCGGAGTGTGGTCCCCGGTTGGAGCTGTGGGACGAAAAAGGCAACACCCTGGGTTTGGGAGACCGTGCGTTGCTGATGGCATCCGAAGCCATACTCGAGGGCCGGGTGGTCGCGCTCAAGGGATTGGGCGGCTTTCACCTGCTGGTTCGGGCCGACTCCGATCGTTCGGTGAGAGAACTCAGAAAACGTAAGGGGCGCAGGGTAAAACCCTTTGCCGTCATGGTGGAAGATCCGGATGTCGCATCTGCTTTTTGCGAAGTGCTTCCCGAAGAGAAGGAACTGCTCCTCTCTCCACAGGCGCCGATAGTCCTGCTTAAGAAAAGTAAGAAGGGCGAAGAGGCTCTGTCCCGGTTCGTCGCTCCGGAAAATGGAGAGTTGGGTGTAATGTTGCCTTATACTCCATTGCATATACTCCTCATGCGGGAGCTGGGAGTTCCGGTGGTGGCTACCAGCGGAAACCTTACGGACGAACCGATTTGCACCGATGAAAGAGAAGCCCTTGCAAGGCTCGGCGGAGCAGCGGATCTGTTCCTGGTTCATGATCGTCCCATAGCGCGGCACGTGGACGATTCCGTGGTCAGGGTTTTCAGGGGTAAGGTCATGATGGTGCGCAGGGCCAGGGGGTACGCGCCGTTCCCGTTCCGGGCTCTTCGGAAAAGCACTGTTCCCATGCTTGCCGTGGGGGGGCACTTGAAAAACACCGTTTCCGTATCGGCGTCCGACAGGATTTTCGTGAGTCAACACATCGGGAACCTGGGAGACGGAAAGACGGTGGAAGCATTCGACCGCGCGGCGTCGGACATGAAGAAGCTGTTCGGAATTGATCCCGGTCTCGTGTTGTCTGACATGCACCCCGATTACTTCTCCACCCGGTGGGCGGCGGAAACCGGCATGAGGGTACTGAAGATACAGCATCACCTGGCGCACGTGTATTCCTGCATGCTGGACGCGGGGCTGGAACCTCCTTTTCTGGGTGTTGCATGGGATGGAACGGGTTACGGAGACGACGGGACGGTGTGGGGCGGTGAATTTTTTCACGTGACCGGGAAAGGTGCGAGGAGAGTGGGCAGGCTGAAGATATTTCCGCTACCCGGAGGGGACGCGGCGGCCGGAGAGCCTCGAAGATGCGCCTTGGGCTTGCTGCACGTAATAAGCGATGATCCGCTTTCTCGCATCGGTCAGGGCGTATTCACGGAGGAGGACGCCGTGGTGTTGACGGACATGCTGAAAAAAAACGTGAACACTCCTTCGACTTCGAGTGTCGGTAGGTTGTTCGATGCGGTATCCTCGCTTCTCGGACTGGTTCATGTTAACGACTTCGAAGCTCATGCCGCCATGGCTCTTCAGCACGCAGCCGAAGGGGTGGACACGCCGGAATCCTATCCGTTCGCGGTGGTGGAACGGGATGACCTGCTGGAGATGAATTGGACCCCGATGATTGAAGGGATCCTGGAAGACAGGTCACGGGGGTTGAAGACGGGAATCATTTCGGCTAGGTTCCACAACACGCTTGCGGACATGATATTGGAAGCGGCGAAGAGGGTGGGGGAACCCAGGGTGCTGCTCACCGGGGGTTGTTTTCAGAATGTCCTTCTCCTGAAGAGGGCCTGTAGCCTCCTCGAAGATGAAGGATTCCGGCCCGTCCGCCATGAGGGGATTCCTCCCAACGACGGCGGAATATCCCCGGGGCAGTTGATCGCCGCGATGTACGGAACGGAAGGAGTCGGGAACCCGGATGTGCCTAGGAGTACCGGGCAGGATAGAAAAGATACTGAACGATGACGATCCCGTTTTCACCGTCGGCCTGGTGAATTTCGGCGGGGTGACGAGGGAAGTGAACCTAGCCGGAGTAAAGGACCCCAAGGTGGGAGACTGGGTGGTCGTGCACGCCGGATTCGCCTTGAACAGGTTGAAAGAGGAAGAGGCGATGGAGGTGTTCGAGTATCTCGAGAAGATATCGGAATACGGCAGGATGGAGATAGAGGAAGGGTAAAACCATCGGGTTGAAGTACGTATCGGAGTACAGGAACGCTGAGACCGCGGGCAGGTACGCGGAAGCGATCGCCGCGGCGGTCACCGGGCCGTGGAAGATCATGGAGATTTGCGGCGGACAGACCCACTCGATAGTGAAATACGGTATAGACAGGCTTTTACCCGACGAGTTGACGCTGATTCACGGGCCCGGCTGTCCCGTGTGCGTAACCCCCGTGGAAATGGTGGATCAGGCGGTGCGCCTGGCATCGATGGAAGGAATCGTCTTCTGTTCCTTCGGCGACATGTTGAGGGTTCCGGGAAGTACCGACGACCTCATGGGGGTAAAGTCCGGGGGTGGTGACGTGAGAGTGGTCTATTCGCCCATGGATGCTGTGGCCATCGCCGAAAATAACCCGGACAGGGAGGTGGTATTCTTCGCGGTCGGATTCGAAACCACCGCACCGGTGACCGCCGCGGCGGTCCTGCAGGCGGAGAGACTCGGCCTGGGTAACTTTTCGATGCTCGTGGCCCATGTCCTGGTTCCGCCGGCGATGGAGCTGATCTTGTCCGGGAAAGAGAACGTCGTGGACGGTTTTCTCGCGGCGGGACACGTATGTACCGTAATGGGTTACCGGGAGTATGAACCCATGGCGGAGAAATACGGCGTACCCATCGTTGTGACCGGCTTCGAACCCCTGGATATACTGGAAGGTATCCTGATGTGCGTGAGGCAGCTGGAGAGAGGGACGACGTCCGTGGAGAATCAATACGTGAGGGTTGTGACCAGGGACGGGAACGTTACCGCCATGGATATGATACGCCGGGTATTCCAGGTCACGGACAGGAAGTGGAGGGGCCTCGGAACGATTCCGGACAGCGGATTGAAGTTGAGAAAACGCTATGCCGCATTCGATGCCGGCAGGAAATTCGGAGTGGGCGGGCATTCCGTGGAAGAATCGGAAAGCTGCATGGCGGGTTCGGTTCTCATGGGGAGGATAAAACCGGGCGAATGCCCGGCCTTCGGGACGGAATGCACTCCGGAGCGTCCTCTCGGGGCTCCCATGGTGTCTGCCGAGGGTGCCTGTGCCGCTTATTACAGGTATCGCCCGTACGGGAATCCGGGAGGGGAATCCGCATGAATAATGAAGCCGCTCTGCCGCTGGAATGCCCGATACCCATTTCGGAATATCCCAGGGTAACCATGGCTCACGGCGGTGGCGGAAGGTTGATGAACGACCTGGTGGAAGGGATGATGAAGAAGGCTTTCTCGAACCCGGCGCTCCTGGCCGGGCACGATGGGGCCGTTCTCGATGTGCCGGACGGGCGGCAGGCCTTCACCACGGATTCCCATGTGGTAACTCCGATATTCTTCCCGGGAGGTGACATAGGAACGCTGTCGGTGTACGGAACCGTGAATGACCTCGCGATGTGCGGTGCCAGGGCGCTTTGGTTGTCCGCAGGGTTCATAATTGAAGAGGGATTTCCCATGGAAGACCTTTGGAAAGTGGTTTCCTCCATGGCGAAAGCCGCACGGAAAACCGGTGTGGAGATCGTTACCGGGGATACCAAAGTCGTGGACAGAGGGAAAGGCGACGGGATTTACGTGAACACCGCCGGAATCGGAGTTATTCGGGAAGGAGTCTTCGTGGCTCCGTCCATGGTGAGATCCGGAGACGCCGTGGTGCTGAGCGGTGACCTGGGCAGGCACGGGGTGGCGATAATGGCCGAAAGGGAGGGTATCCGTTTCGGCACGCCGGTTGTAAGCGACCTGGCCCCGCTGGGCGACGTGGTGTTGGATTTGATGAACGCCGGGTTGGAAATACACTGCATGAGAGATCTTACGAGGGGGGGACTGGCCGGTGCGCTGAACGAAATCGCGGGTACGGCCGACGTTACGTTTTCCATAGAAGAGGAACTGGTAAAGGTAACGGATGCAGTGGCTGCGGCATGTGAATTGCTGGGTTTCGATCCGCTTTACATGCCCAACGAGGGCAGGTTCGTACTGGTTCTTCCGGCGGATGAAGCCCGTAAAGCCGTGGAGGTGATGAGAAAGCACGAAACCTGCGTTTACGCCGGGATAATAGGTCGGGTATCACCGCGTGAACATGTCGGCGTAGTCATGAAAAGCAGGATAGGTTCGTGGCGTGTGGTTGACATGTTGAGCGGAGAGCAACTGCCCAGGATTTGTTGATACCGATCTTCCGCTTTTTTTGTGGTTGTCGCGGTATCATCTTAGCGGACCGCCGTCCGGCGGCATCCGGTCTCACTCGCCGGCGGAGGTTTCCCCGGATGAAAGTTTTCGTGCCGGTTTGACCAGCGGGCCTTCCCCGGGCGCCAATACCATCAATTCGAATCCGAAAATACTTCCCTTGCCGGGGAGACTTTTCACGTAGACCCTGCCCCCGTGCATTTCCACTATTCTCTTGACTATGGAGAGCCCCAGGCCGATTCCCCCTACTTTCTTCCCGTCTACCTCGGTGTTTTTGATTCTGACGAATTCCTTGAAAAGTTTCTTCTGGTCTTTACCGGAGATCCCGATTCCGTCGTCTTCCACCTCCAGGGAAACCACGCCGTTCTTCACGAATGTCCGCACGGTTATGTGCCCCCCAGACGGGGTGTACTTTATAGCGTTGGTGACCAGGTTGCTGATAACTTCCTGAATGAGTCTTTCGACCCCTCCGACCGGCGGCAGGTTTTCCGCAAGCTCCGTGTTCAGCGACTGGTACTTCATCGCGGCGGAATCCCTGTTGGCGTCAACTACCTTAAGGACTATCCGGTTGAGATCCAATTCGGTGGCATGCTTCATCACCTGGGTGGGATCCTCGAGCTGGGCGAACAGCTGGAAATCCTTCAGGAACGAAGCCGCTTCCTCCAGCCTGGAATGCATTCTTTCGATAAGATGTTCTTGCCGGTTCGTAATGTTGTTGCCCAGGAGGGTTCTCAGGCTGTGGAGCAGGGAATCGGTGGCGGCCACCGGGGATTTCATGTCATGTATCGCGATGTGAAGGAAGTCCTTCCTGAGTTTCGCGAACTTCCTCAGGGAAGCGTTGGTCTTTCGTAATCGTTTCTCGCGCTCCCGCAGGTTCTTCTGCGCAGCGATAAGCTCGGCGCTGAGTTCACCTATGACGAATGCCACCAGCATGAATGAAAACGCCCTTATCATGTAAGCCCATGCGGGACCGCCGGATTCTGAGATCAAGCCGAAGATTATGACGTCCGCTCCAAGTATGCCGGCTACTATCAACGCCTTCCTGCCCCACCAGAAACCTGCGAAGATTATCGGAATGTATGCGAAATGGGAATACCCTATCGATTGGCGCAATCCCAGCGAGACGTATGCGCTCAGAAGCACGAAGGCGATCACAAGGACCACGATAATGACCATGCGATTCGTACGGCTGGGAATACTTTCCTGGATTATTACCGGATTTGTATTCTTTTTATGATCGACGGTCATGTACCTCTCAATCGGTATCAAATTCCATGAATACAATATTTCCGCGGGAGGTCAATTGTCCAGCCGTTCGATTTTCCAGAGGGCCACGGTGTCTTCCCCGCAGATGACCGGTGTCGGACTGCGGTATCCGCCTATGAAATCGATGGATTCCCCGGCTTCGTCCGTGAGATCGGAATATTGTTCCGGGAAGGCCAGCAGGTAATCGGCCCGTTCGCGAATCCATTTCCATCCGGCGTTCTCGCCGTTGAGTCTTTCGGGGGTCACCAGTCCGTCCAGGTCCAGGATGCCGGTTCCCGATATCCACCCCACGGCTCCTATGTCGGCGGCGGCCACTACCGCATCTTGGTCGGCTATGCTTTCGATGAGCTTCGCCGGCATTACGTCGATGTACATCACATCCCTGGATGCATCGATACGCCTGCCGGTGAATACAAGAAAGCCGGGCACCATGGATGCGGCCAGTATCGCCGTGCTCAGTATTCTACGTTTTCGGTCTTTAATGGAGTTCTCCAGCCGGCGGGCGACCAGGAGAACCGAAGAGACGAGGAATGGAACGTAATACCTGAGCTGAAAGTAACCGTTGGGTTGCATGGATAAGGCGGCCAGGAACAGTACGAGAGGAGTGAGGGCCGGGGCGAGGCGCTTTACGCCCCCGCGTTTCCGGTCTTTCCACGTATATGCCGCCGCGAAGAGAGTGGCGAAAGGAAGCAGCGGCGAAGTCAGGAACATCGATTTGAGTAATCCGGGAAATCCGATTTTCGCGGCTTCCGGCCAGGATGTGTAGATCTTGGCGTAAAACGTGGAAGGAAGGGGCCGTCCCGTCACGGAAAGGTTGAAAAACACCCAGATGATTCCAGCCACCGCGGAAGGAGCCAGGAGAGCGGCCACGTTCCCCGGGGTGATTCTTTTCAGGGAGAGTGACATGGGAATCGCCAGAAGCGCCAGTTCCGGTCGGGAAAGGAAAGCGGCGAGAAGTATGAGCCCGCCGGAACGGGGCGTGCCGTTCTCTTCCATCCACCTCCAGGCCAGGAACAGTACTAGGCATGCCAGGGAGGTTTCCATACCGCTCGCCGCGTGGAACACGAAAGGCCCGGTGAGGAAAAGGAGCATGGCCGGGATGGGTCCGGCCAGGTAAAGCAGGGTGGCGGCCGCCAGGAGCGACGCGAACATCAACAGTGATGGTGCCGCCGTAGTGCCTGCCTGGGAAGATATTGCGGCTGCCGGCAGCCAGAGCGGGCTGGTGAAGCCGGTGGTCGCCCCGTCGCCGCCGGTGTACACCAGAGGATTGCCCGAAATCAGCGATCTGCCGTAAACGAGATGTATGTAGACGTCATCCATGGGGGGAATCTCGGCGGCGGTCCTCTCCCGCAGGAGAATGAAGACGTGAATCATCACCAGCAGGCAGGGAAAGAGAAGCCTGCTCCACATCGGTTTCGAGGAGGGGTATTTCATGAGGATTCTATTCTCCAAGGTAAGGGTACCGTCAAGGGGGGGCGAACCGTGGACACCGACCGTTCTTATTGTTAAAGTAATAAAGTATACGGAAAGAATGGAAACACGGTACCGGGAGAGCCTTCTTGAAATTGATCGGTGTCGGAATAGATATCGTTTCCATCAGCATTTTCAGGAAAAAACTCGCCCCCGGCCTTATAGAGGAATTGTTCCTGCCCGGGGAGTCGGAGTACTGTAGTTCCAGGGCACGACCCTGGGAGAGTTATGCCGCCAGGTTCGCCGCGAAGGAAGCCGTGTTCAAGGCCCTCGGAGCGGGATTGTCACAGGGTCTCAGGTGGAAAGACGTCGAGATCGTGAAGGAGGATTCCGGCCGGGTACACGTGAGACTTACGGGTGCCGCGTTGAAAAGGGCCGGAAAAATCGGCGTCACGATGGTGGAAATATCCATGAGCCATTCCGGTGAAAATGCGATAGCCGTTGCAACTGCGATAGGTTGACGGAACCCATTCAACCCAAGGAACGGAGGAAGTCTTTTGAGCAACATCGGGAGCTACGAGGAAAGGGTTAAGAACTTCAGTTGGGATATCGCCAAAGAAGTCCTGGACTGGAAGGATGGTGAACTGCTCAATATCGGCGCGATATGCTCCGACAGGGTATGCGGCATGGGCAAGGGCAGCAAGCCGGCCTTGATCTGGGAGGGTTTCGGCGGTCGCAGCGCCAGGTACACGTTCGATGATCTGAAGGTATACTCCAACGCTTTCGCCGGATTCCTCCGGGAACAGGGTATGGAACCCGGCGACAGGATATGCATCTTTATGGATAAGATCCCGAGCCTGTACTTCTCCTTCCTTGGAATTTTAAAGATAGGCGCCATAGTTCAGCCGCTCTTCTCCGCTTTCGGAGAGGAGTCGTTGGAGGTGAGACTGGCCAGCGCTGAGACCAAGGCGATTCTTACCACGGTCAAGCATGTTAAGAAGGTGCGCAAAATCAGGGAAAGGCTTCCCCACCTCGAGAAGGTGGTGGTGGTGGATGGAAACCCGGACAGATTGAAGGGTGACGAGATATTCTTCGATGTCGAGAAATATCCCGCGATAAAAGAATTCGATGTGTACCGGTCCGATTCCGAAACCCCGTCCGTTCTCCATTACACTTCCGGCACCACGGGGCAGCCCAAGGGCGCTCTTCATGTCCACAATTCCATTTGGGGCCAGGCCTTGACGGCTAATTGGGTCCTGGATCTTCGTGATGACGACATCTACTGGTGTACGGCTGACCCCGGCTGGGTCACGGGTACCAGTTACGGTATCATCGGCCCGTGGTCCCTGGGAGTAACCCAGTGCGTGCTGGATTCCGGTTTCACTTCCGCCAGGTGGTACCAGTTCATCCAGGACAACAAGGTCAGTGTCTGGTACTCCGCTCCGACGGCGATAAGGGCGCTCATGAAAGACGGCGGGGAACTGGTGAAGAAGTACGACCTGTCTTCCCTGCGGCACCTTGCGTCGGTGGGAGAACCGCTCAATCCCGAGGCGGTCATATGGAGCGGGGAAGTATTCGGCGGCCTGAAATTTCACGATACTTTCTGGCAAACCGAGACCGGTGCGATCATGATAAGCAACTATCCGGGAATGGAGATAAAGCCCGGCTCGATGGGCAAGCCTTTCCCTGGAATAGAAGCGTCGGTGCTGGACCTGGAGACCCACGAGCCGTTGACCGAGCCCGGTAAGGTCGGACTCATAGCGTTCAGGCCCGGCTGGCCATCCATGTTCAGGCAGTACTGGAAAAGACCCGATATCTACAGGAGCAAGTTCGTGGGCGCGAGGGAAGACGCGATGCCCGACGAACTTCGTACGGACAAAAGCCTCTGGTACGTATCGGGAGACAGAGCGAGCATAGACGCCGACGGCTACTTCTGGTTCGTGGGCAGGGACGACGATGTGATAAACACCGGCGGGCACCTGGTGGGACCCTTCGAAATAGAATCGGCCCTGGTGGAGCATGAAGCGATAGCGGAGGCCGCGGCGGTGGGCAAGCCCGACAAAGTCAATATGGAGGTGGTCAAGGCTTTCGTCACCCTCAAACCGGGTTATGAACCTTCCGAGGAACTGGAATTGGACATCATGAACTTCATACGCAAGAAACTGTCTCCGCTGGCGATGCCTCAGGAGATAGAGTACGTGGAAAAGTTGCCCAAGACCAGGTCCGGAAAGATCGTCAGAAGATACCTGAGAGCCCTGGAATGGGGCGAGGAAGTGGGAGACCTGTCCACCCTGTCGGATGAATAGAGGAAAGGAGACGGAAATGGATGAAATGAAGGACGTCGTGCTTCAATATGTAATAGACGAATACCTGGAAGAGGACGAAGAGGACGAGGTAACCTACGATTCGCCTCTTATATCCTCGGGTATCGTGGACAGCTTCTCCATGGTTTCGTTGAAGAAGTTCCTCGAGAATAAGTACAAGGTGAAGCTTCCGGACGAAGAAGCGACCCCGGAAGCTTTCGATACCGTCAATTCCATCTGTGCGCTGGTAAAAAAACACATGGGCTGATCGGAGGAAGATAGATGGCGTTCAACGACGAGACCAGGAAGGTGTTTGCTGAAGAAATACAGCGCATCAAGGATGACGGTCTCTACAAGGAGAAGAGGTTCATCTGTTCGGAACAGGGCGCCGAAATAGTGGTGGAATACCCCGAGGGAGCGCCCAGGCGCAAGGTCCTCAACTTCTGCGCGAACAACTACCTCGGTCTTTCAAGTCACCCGGAGGTTATAAAGGCTGCGCACGAGGGGCTTGACAGCCGCGGTTACGGGATGAGTTCGGTGAGGTTCATCTGCGGTACTCAGGATATTCACCGCGAGCTGCAGGACAAAATGTCGGCTTTCCTGGGAATGGAGGATACCCTTCTCTTCCCCTCGTGCATGGATGCCAACTCCGGTGTTTTCGAGGCCATACTGGGGCAGAATGACGTTATAATAGCCGACAGGCTCATTCATGCCTCGCTGGTGGACGGAATCAGGCTTTGCTCCGCCGAGTACGATACGTTCAAGCACATGAACATGAAGCACCTGGAAAAGAAACTCGAATTACACCAGGACAAGAGAACCAGATTGGTGGTGACCGACGGAGTATTCTCCATGGACGGCGACCTGGCTCCCCTCGACGAGATGGTGGCCCTTTGCGACAAGTACGACGCAATGCTTCTAGTCGACGATTCCCATGCCACCGGTTTCATAGGGAAGACCGGCAGGGGCACCCACGAACACTTCGGCGTTATGGACGGAGTGGATGTGATTACGACTACATTCGGCAAGGGCCTTGGAGGAGCATCCGGAGGTTGCGTGTCGGGGAGAAGGGAACTGGTGGAACTATGCCGCCAGAAGGCCAGGCCCTATCTCTTCAGCAATTCCCTCGCGCCTCCGATAGTGAGCGCCTCCATCAAGGTCATAGATCTCATTTCCCGGAGTACGGAACGCAGGGATAAACTCGAGTGGAACACGAATTATTTCCGCGGGAAAATGGAGAAGATAGGGTTGAACATAAGGCCGGGTGAGACTCCCATCGTTCCGGTTATGTTATACAACGCAAAGTTGGCCAACGATATGGCGAGAGACATGTATGCCGAGGGAATCTACGTGATAGGTTTCTTCTTCCCGGTCGTCCCCGCCGGCAAAGCCAGGATCAGGGTTCAACTTTCCGCGGCCCATGAGCGTGAGCACATAGACAAGTGTGTCGAGGCTTTCGGAAAAGTGGGAGAGAAGTATGGAATCCTGGGCCTGAGCAAGGAAGAAATAATAGCCAGGTACGGTACGTAGGCCGTTCTTGGAAGCGACGATGTATTCGGCACGCCTTCCGGCGTGCCGAATCGACTGATGCAGGATTGGAGGCCGTATGAGCGATAAACTTTCAAATCCCGCCCCCTTGGGGTTGATGGGATTCGGCATGACCACAGTGCTCCTCAATCTGCACAACGCGGGTTTTTTCGGTAACGACATAATGATACTGGCCATGGGTATTTTCTACGGAGGAATGGCCCAGGTCATAGCCGGCGTGATGGAGTTTCGGAAGGGAAACACTTTCGGAACCACGGCATTCACCAGTTACGGTCTGTTCTGGCTTTCCCTGGTTTTCATCTTCCTGGGTGGAAGGTTCGGATGGTACGATTTCGATCCCGTATTCCTGGGATGGTATCTGTTCATGTGGGGGCTGTTCACTTTCTGGATGTGGTTCGGTACCTGGGGAACCAACAGGTCCCTGCAATTCGTATTCGCCAGCCTGACCGTGCTGTTCTGGCTTCTTGCGCTGGAACACTGGTTCCGGATGCCGGAATGGTTCGGCAGGATGACGGGTTTCGAGGGAATAATCTGCGGCTTTTCGGCGATCTACCTCGCCGCGGCGGAAGTGTTGAACGAAAAGTTCGGGAAGACCGTTCTGCCAACAGGTCCGAGAAACTGAGCATGAGAGGGTTGCACGGGGGCGTACGCCCCCGTGCACTCTCATCCGTCAGAAGACGTACCTGATGCCTAATCCTCCGTTGATGTCGAAATCGGTGCCGGGCACCAAGTTGATCACCCCTGCCAATTCAAGAAAGATATCCAGGGGCGCTCCGTTCAGAAGCCACGAAAGCCCCACGGGAAATCTCAGGCCCAGCCAGGTATCTCCGCCTCCAAGGACTGTTCTGCCGCCGATGCCGTAGTATAGAGGGATATCGACGCTTTCATCCTTGATGAGATGGAAGTTGTGCCAGAGGTAATCCCAGTGAATGTAGAGCCAGTCGCCTCTACCGGTCCTGAGCGACCAGGACACCGCTCCATCCAGGGCGGTGCTTGCACCGGTCCAGTATTTGAGGGAGATGCCGGTGGGTTCACCGAGTATTGCGCCAAGCTCGAATGCTCCGTCCCCGGGTATTGCGGTTATGATGGAAAGTACAGTAAGGAAAACAGCCATGTCGAACTCCTTTCAGGGGAACAATACATTCTTCGTCCGTCTTCGAAAAGTCGGAGGACGCGATACGTCCCTGCGAACTGTTCTTCCGGCGGACCGCGTGTTCGCTTGGAATTACATGAATGGCGTGCGTTCTTTCCTTCCGGGAGGTGTTCCGGGAAGTCCTTCAAATTGCAAAAGGTACCCCCCGGAAGTATGATAAGAAGCCGGTGTGTCCCCGTACGAACGTACATGAGAATAAATATGGGCCGGGTTTTCGAACTTCATGAACGGGGGCGCGGTTTCCGGTCGACTGGGTGTGCGGATTGCATCTTATGAACGGACGAGCCGCTTTAGTCACCGGGAGCCCGCACGTGGCCGGAAGAAAGAAAGAAAGACGTGAATTCCCCGGGCCGGAAATGGCGGTGCGGGGTTCGTAAAGTTCGCCGGGAGCGATGATGGACAAGGTGTTGTTCGTATTTCCCGAGACGAGATATCCTTCCGGGCAGCCTCCCCTGGGAATCGGGATGCTGACCGCCGTTTCCCGTGGTGAAGGACTGGATGTCAAGGTATTCGATATGTCTTTCATGGAGCATCCTTTCGAAGAACTTCGGGCGGTGTTGTCCGGTTACCGACCGGATACCGTCGGCATATCGGTGCTGACTCCCCAGCTTGCGGATGCCGTGAGAACGGCCGGGATAGTGAGGGAGGAACTTCCGGATGCGCTGCTGGTGGTTGGTGGTCCGCATGCCACTGTGCTTCCTGAAGACACCCTCAGAAGGACGAATGCGGACCTGGTCTACTCCGGGGAAGCCGAGACGGCCTGGAGAAGGTTCGTGAATGGTGAGAATCCCGCGGATATTCCCGGCTTCACCATGATGAAGGACGGAGAGATATTCAGGACTCCGGGGCTTCTGCTGGTTCGCGATCTTGACGAACTGCCCCTGCCGGACAGGTCCATGTTCGACATGGAGAAGTACTTCGAGACGTGGTATTCCATGGACAGGGTGGACCCCGATCTCAGGGGCACCTCGATAATGGCGACCAGGGGATGCCCCTTCAAGTGCACGTTCTGTCAGCCGACCCTGAGCGAAATTTTCGGTAAAAGGATGAGGAAGAGATCCGCCGGATCAATCCTGGCGGAACTGGAACTCCTGGTATCGGATTACGGCATAGATGCCTTCATGTTCGAAGACTCGACGTTTGTCGTGGATGGGGGATGGGTTCACGGGATATGCGATGCCCTGATCGAAAGCGGCCTTGATCTTAAGTGGTGTTGCAATGTCCGGGCCGATCTGCTGAATGAAGACCTCCTGGATCACATGGTACGGGCGGGTTTGTCGAAGGTGAACATGGGAGTCGAATCCGCTTCCCAGAGAGTACTCGATGAAATCTACGAAAAGGGTATAACCGTCGAGGGAGTCAGAAGAGCGGTCAGGATGGCGAAGGAGAGGGGCCTGGTGGTACAGGGATATTTCATGCTGGGAGCCCCGGGAGAAACCAGGGAAGAAATGATGAAAACCATAAATTTCGCGGCGGCCGAGCCATTCGACGACGCGATATTCGACATAACCACCCCTTTTCCCCACACGGTTCTGTGGGACAGGACGAAGGAACTGATAGACAAGGATTACTGCGAGTTCGACTGCTTTCACAATTCGGTATACCGGCTTGAAGGTATTACCCCGTCGGAGATAGAAAAACTGAAGAAGAAGGCGTTCTGGAAGTTTTATACGAATCCCAGGAGATTGCTGAAGACCATGCGGACGGTCCTGGGGCCCAGGAATTTGAAGAGAACGATGGTGAAGATGAAAAGGGTTTGACCGCAATGGGGTTGAAGGCGGATGAGGACGAACGGGGCGAGATATCCGCACGGGCCGGTTCCGTGGCGGCGTAAAGGATGTGCCGGCGGACCGTTTGAGCCGGATTCGAAAATGAAGACTGTGTCGCGTCCGGGCATGCATGTTTTCAATACCCGTTTTGGTGAAGTCGCCGTCGTATGGTTCGAAGTAAGCGCCGGGATCAACATCCGACGTATTTTTCCGGGCGGTAATACGGTCTGCGCATCGGAACTGGCGATCGACATGTTTCCGGAAGCGGTGGCGGCCACCGCCGATGTGGTATCGGACCTGGCGCGTAAAATCGTGAAATTACTGGAAGGAGCCCGGGTGGATTTCGGCAATCCGGCGCTGGATTTTTCCGGTCTGGGTCCCAATGCGAAAAGGGTGCTTGAAGTGCAGCGCCGTATCCCCAGGGGAGAAGTGAGAACTTATGGCGAGGTGGCATCTGAGGCCTTGGGGACGAGGGCGGCCAGGTTCGTGGGACGGGTTTTGGCGGAGAATCCCTTTCCGCTGGTTATTCCATGTCACAGGACCGTTTCGTGGAACGGAGCGGTGGGAGGCTACCAGGGTGGAACGGTTATGAAAACCAGGTTGCTTAGGATGGAGGGCGCACCCTTTGATGAGCGGGGCCGTTTGGCGGTTCGTTTCGACCGATGATCCGGGTTGTTCATCCCGGATCCCTGCAACCGTGCACTTGTCATATTCACCGGGCGATTCGTAGCCGGCGGAGGATATCCGTCCGGATCACCGTCACGCGGTGATGGCGCCATACAGGATAATTGCGCCGATTGCCATGAAAAGTGCTCCGGCTACGTACTGTATAAACCTGGCATCCAGGTACCTGGACAACAGGCTGCCGGCGAGAACCCCGATAGCGGAAGCAAGCACCAGGGCTACGGATGCGGCAAGAAAGACGGTTAACCTGTTTCCGTCCTTGTTCGCGGAGAATAACATGGTTGCGATCTGAGTCTTATCTCCCAGTTCGGCGACGAAGACCGTGCTGAAAACCGTTGCGAATACTTTCCAGTCCATGAATCGACTCCAGGTTTTTAATACTTATGCATTCCGGCGGAACCGGACTTTTCGCGGCACCTGCCGCAGGGTACGAGGATACGGACGCCGGTGCCGGACGTCAAGCCGATGCCCGTATTATTCGATAAAAGGTCATGACCACACGTGTGGCGGGAAGTATTCGATCCGATGGCATAAACTCCTAATTTACCAGGAAACACTTGTCAGCGATTTTCACGGGATTATATTCACTGAAGGTATTACCAATCTGACGGAAAGGAAGCCGTTTTGATCACGTTGTATCACCGCTGCACGTGAAATCGAGTGCAGGGTACCGGTTGGTACTCTGGACGGCTTTCAACGGGTAGTCGGTGTTCCTGTCGTTTGAAGGGAAGCGTACCAGCTTCCTGATATTTATGCAGCTCCACCGTGTGGCCCGCTGAAGGCCCAGCATGGAGGAGAGCATAGATGTACCTTGACAATGCAGCGACCTCATGGCCGAAACCGCCGGAGGTTCACCGGAGCGTATCCGATTTTATAAAACGATACGCGGCGAACCCCTCACGCGCCGGTCACAGCCTTGCCATCGATGCCGGTCGCAAGGTTTTGGAAGCGAGGATAGCCCTGTCAAGGTTCTTCGGGGTTTCGGATCCCCTTAGGGTGGTCTTCACAGGCGGCATGACCGTGTCCCTCAACATTGTTCTGCAGGGAATGCTGAAACCTGGAGACAGGGTCCTGACCTCTTCCATGGAACACAATTCCGTTATGAGACCTCTGCGGATGCTGGAAGAATCACGCGGGGTGACGGTTGAAATCATACCCTGTTCCTCCGCGGGTCTTCTCGATCCCGATGACGTCCGGAAAAGGTTGAAGAAAGGCAAGGCGTCCCTGCTGGTGCTCAACCATGCATCCAATGTTTGCGGTACGGTTCAGCCGGTCCGGGAGATAGCCGCGGCGGCACGGGAACGGGGTGTTCCGGTGCTTCTCGATACCGCCCAGTCGGCGGGCTGCGTCGATGTTGATATAAGACGTCTGGGAGTGGATATACTGGCATTTTCGGGGCACAAGGGGCTTCTGGGTCCGACCGGGATAGGCGGCCTGGTTTTCGCGGACGAATTCGACTACACGGTGATGGAGCCTCTTTACACGGGAGGTACCGGCAGTCGCTCGGAATCCGATGAACATCCGGATTTCCTTCCGGACAGGTTCGAGGCCGGAACCCTGAATTCCTGCGGAATCGCGGGTCTGCTCGCTTCCGTCACGTGGCTGGAAGAGCGGGAAGAAAAGAACACCATGGAAAAGAAGAGGAAGCTGACCCGGTTGCTCGTCGACGGGTTGGATGGGATACCGGGGTTGAAGATCCAGGGAGATCCCCGAAGAACGGGTTCGGCCCCGGTACTGTCGTTTATCATTGAAGGATACCGTTGCGACCAGTTGGGCGGCATGCTGAACGAGCGGTATGGAATCATGTGCCGGGTGGGTTTGCATTGCTCCCCGTGGGCACACAGAACGTTGGGCACCTATCCGTCCGGTACCGTTCGATTCAGCCCCGGTGTTTTTAATACGGGGGAAGAAATGGAAACGGCGGTCGAAGCGGTCGCTGAGATAGTGAAAGGCGGGAATGCATAATGGGTAAGGATAAGGGTACGCGCAAGGTACGGCTGACCACCATGGCTGCCTCGGTGGGTTGAGCTGCCAAGATGGGGCCGGAGGCCCTTTCCGATATCCTCGAATGTTTCGGCGACATTATTCCGGTGATGCATGACGAACATGTCATGTACGGGCTGGACAGCGCGGATGATGCCGCCGTTTACAGGGTTTCGGAAGATCTCGCCGTGATACTCACGGTGGATTTCCTTACCCCGGTGGCGGATGATCCGTTCACGTACGGAGCCATAGCCGCCGCCAATTCCATGAGTGATGTCTACGCCATGGGCGGCAGGGTAGTGCTTGCCCTCAACGTTGCCGGGTTTCCGGAAGAAATGCCCCATGATCTCATAACGGGGATTTTCCAGGGGGGGGCCTCGAAGATATCCGAGGCCGGTGCGATCCTTGCCGGGGGGCACACGGTAATGTCTAAGGAACCTTTCTACGGTCTCGCGGTGCTCGGATTCGCCAAACCCTCGGAAGTTCTTTCCAAGGACGGCGCGAATGCGGGTGACATCGTGTTTCTCAGTAAACCTCTGGGAACCGGAATAATCACATCGGCGGCCGCCGGGAACGCGGCGTCCGAGGATCACTTGAAAAGCGCCATGGAGTCCATGCTCCGGTTGAATTCCGGGTGTTCGGGTATGGCGGTTTCGATGGGGGCTACCGCGTGTACCGACGTGACCGGCTTCGGTCTTGCGGGACACGTACTCGAAATCGCCGACCGCAGCGGAGTGATGATGACGATCGATATTTCCTCCCTGCCGTTTCTGGACGGAGCCGAGGAGTACGCCGAGAATTGGCTTTTCCCGGGGGGCACCTGCAGGAACCTGGCTGCCTTCGAATCGAAAATCCGTAGGGGGAAAGACGTCGAGGAGGAGATATTCAGGTTGATACATACTCCCGAGACTTCGGGAGGACTGTTGCTGACCGCCCCCGAAGCCGTAGCCGGACGCTTGCGTGATTATGCGGAGGAACATGGAATGGAACTCTACGATATAGGCAGAGTGGAAGAAGGTACGGGGTTGAACCTGGTCTGAAGAGAGGGAAGGGATGGACGTTATCGATGCCAAAGGGCTTCCGTGCCCCCAGCCGGTGTTGTTGACGAAGAAGCGGATAAAGGAAGGCTCCGGCGGATTCGTGGTGCTGGTTTCCAAACGGGAACAGGCGGCCAATGTTGCGGGTTATGCCCGGTCCATGAACTGTAGTGTGCAGATAGAAGGAACGGAAGAAGGATATCGCGTCGAAGTGACCGGGGGAGAGGATACGGTTGAAACCGGGATGAAAGATGTTCGAGATGCTTCGGACGGAGAATCCCCGGAAGACGGATGTGTCCTGGTGATTAATTCCCGGTGCATGGGTTCGGGCGACGACGAGTTGGGAGAAATATTGACCGGGGCATTCATGCATACCCTCACGGAGATCGACGTACCGCCCAGGACGGTGATTCTCTACAATTCCGGCGTGAAACTCGCCGTAAAAGGTTCACCCGTTATCGACGATCTCGCCGCACTGGAATCTTCCGGGGCGGACATACTGGTTTGCGGTACCTGCCTGGACCGTTTCGGCCTCCTGGAGGATGTGCTGGTGGGCCGGGTATCCAACATGTACACTATTGCCGAAACGATTCTCCTGTCCCGGAAAACGGTTACGATATGACTTACTCCGTGATGCTCATGCCATCGATAAGCCATGCCCTGATATCAGAGAAGCTGATGAAGGAGAATGGAATAGAATGCAAACTGATTCCGACTCCGCGGAAGATAAGTTCGAACTGCGGCGTGGTGTTGAGGTTCGAGAGTGCGCAGGTCGTCAAGGTTCTTGAAGTTGTCGAGAAACACGGTGTGAATTACGAGAGGATAGTCGCGATATGAAAATGGAGACGAACCCGGGTAAAATCTTTACTTCGCCTGTTTTCACCGGAATTCTCGTGGGAATTCTCGCCCCTGTCCTGGTGCTTCTGGGCAACCCTTCGAACATGGGGGTATGCGTGGCCTGTTTCCAGAGGGACATGGCCGGCGCCCTGGGTTTGCATCGGGCGGGAGTGGTTCAGTATTTTAGGCCGGAAATAGTGGGATTCGTACTTGGTTCCTCCCTTGCGGCATTCCTGTGGAAAGAGTGGAAGCCGAGAGCCGGTTCGTCTCCCGTCACCAGGTTCACCCTGGGGATATTCGCTATGGTGGGAGCCCTCGTTTTCCTGGGGTGTCCATGGAGAGCGTTGCTCCGTCTTTCGGGAGGTGATCTCAACGCCGTTACCGGGCTTCTTGGGCTTTCCGCCGGGATTGCTGTGGGGAACTTTTTCCTGAAAAGGGGTTTTTCCCTTGGAAGGGCGGAACCGGCCAGGGCTATGTCCGGGCTTGTGCTTCCAGTCATGCTGGCCTTGGCGTTGTTGCTTTTCGCGGTTCTGAAACCAGTGGAAGGCAGGGCGTTTTTCAGCAGTATCTCCGGGCCCGGGGCAATGCACGCGCCCTTGCTCGTGTCCCTCGTGGTAGGCGTGGTGATAGGTTTCCTGGCCCAAAGAAGCAGGTTCTGCACCGTGGGCGCGGTTCGCGACAGGCTCCTGATAAGGGATAGCCACCTTCTGAGAGGAGTTGTCGCCCTGGTGGCGACCGCCTTGGTTATGAACCTGCTGCTTTCATGGATAACCGGAGGTAATTATTTTCACGTTTCGTTCGGCAACCAGCCGATATCCCATAGTGCGCACCTCTGGAATTTCCTGGGGATGCTTCTCGCCGGTCTTGCCTTCGTCCTGGCGGGAGGATGTCCGGGGCGGCAGCTTTTTCTGGCGGGGGAGGGTGACGGAGATTCCGCCGTCTTCGTCCTGGGCATGATAGCAGGGGGGGCGTTGGCCCACGATTTCGGACTGGCCGCCGTTCCTGACAAGATGATCGACGGATCCGCGGTAATCGGCGGACCGGGCGCAGCCGGAATGGTGGCGGTGGGCCTGGGCCTGCTTTACTGCCTCTGGGTCGGGTTCGGCAACACCCTGAACGTAGGGAGGGGCGAATGATGTTGAAGGTGAATGCGAAAGGCTTATCATGTCCTCAGCCGGTTCTTTTCACGAAAAAGGCCATAGAAACTATGGATTCGGATGGCGCCGTCGTGTTACTGGATTCTTTGACCTCGCTGGAAAACTGCAAGAGGTACGCGGAGAAACTGAATTGCAGTACGACGGTGGAGATGGAAGACGGTGAAATAAGGCTCATACTGAAAAAACGGAGTGAATAACCCCGCCGGCATGGTGTCGCCGGGAACGCTCCACGAACGAAAGGAGAAAAGATGAAAGCTGTTGCGATATTCGTCATGATCGCCGGGATATGTTACGGCGATTCGGTCGAGTTCGGCTCAAACGAATTGCCCAGCAACAAGCCGTTCTGCGGCAGTTGATTCGTCAGCATGCGCCACCAGTTGGTGGTACTGCACGGCGAGATCGATACTCCCATAGAGATCAGCTCCATCGAATGGGTTAGGCATACTTCCGGAGATGCCGCCGTTCATCTTAAAAACTTCAATATCTATATGGGTTACTGTTCCTCCGACGAGTTGGGAAAGGATTTCGAAGCCAACTACATATCCGGATCGAAAAAACTGGTTTACAGTAGCCCTGATGTCTGGATTAAAGCCAACGGACCCGGCGAGTGGTTCAACCTCGAGTTGACCAATTCCTTCAACTACAACGGACAGGACAACCTGATAATCGACTTCGTATGGGAATGGGGCGAAGAGGAGATCTACGTCTACGCCTGGGATTCTGGAGCCAACAGGATGGTCTACGGTGGCGCATCCAGCTCCACCGGCAACCTGGATAAGAAAGTGCTTCACATGAAGCTGACGGGAACCATCGGCCTTCATTCTTCCACGTTTGCGGAGATAAAGGCCATGTTCAACGATTAAAGTACCCGGCATCCCGCGCAGTTTCGTGGAACTGCGCGGGGTGCGCTTTATAAAAAAAGATAAGACGGGACTTCATTCGTTCATCACATTTGTATTAAGGGCGATAACTCAGACCTCGGCACATTTAGTCTTACCTTGTTTTTTCAGTTGACTGATTGTCCGGTAATCTGAGTGATTCGGATCTCATGTACTTCTTTTCGATCATCCGATCCTCATGTTGTTTCAGCAATGCCATCTCAATAAATCTTATGACGAAAATCCGGTTCGGAAAAATTCCTATGATCCCGGCTCTATAGGGGGGCGATGCTTTCTAACCGTTTGTCAAAGTATTCCATAAAATGGTAAGCGTTTCGATCATTGATTTGCTCCGGCGACCATTTCCGGTAAACCTGTTTTAACAACGCATCAGCTTTTTCGTGTATAAGCATCCCAATGTGTAATGGGGCATTTTTCTTAAGCAGGAACGTCATCAGCATCCTCGCAGTTTCTTGCGAAACCGCCCCGAAGGTATAATATTTTCTATAATGGGTGTTTTTTGTAATGAGAATTCAATACTATTCCGGTAGGTTTTTGACATGACACGAGAAAACGTAACAAATCAAATACTCGGAAATTGGTTGAAATTTCGTCGACCGTTAGGCTTACCGTTACGTGAAGAGAACATTACGATGGTTTTTGGGAAAGATGGTTTTAACCGGTATAAAGTACTGGTCAAAGAGCTCCAAAAAAATCTTAAACAACTTCACCCACCAACATCCGAATCTGAAAAGAAGTTTAGATATTTTCATCAGGAGCTTCTACCAGGTCTGTTAAACATTCCATTCATTAAATTTGTCGCGGTGACAGGCTCTGTAGCGACAGGAAATGCAAAAGAAATTGATGACATAGATTTGTTCATCATCGTTCGCAATCATACTGCTTGGATCTTTCGCATACTAACCTATTTGATACTAACCGGCAGGGCACTTAAAATGAAAAAGAAAAGCCCTCTTAATCGTGCCAAGTTGGATACTAATGCTAATATTCTGTGCCTGAATTATATTATTGAAGAGCGGGCGTTGTCTTTTCCGGAGCATGACATGTTTACATTTAATGAAATTTTACAGATGATACCTGTGTATAACGAAAACTATTATGAACAAATTATTGTAGCCAATCCGTGGATATTCACGGACTATTTTTTAGTAGATCCGCCCTCCCATGGGCGGAATTCACTCAGAGATATCGTTATGAACTCACCTGGAAATTCCCTTGAAGCGATCCCACAACCTTTTTCAGCCGCCGGAATGCATCTGGGGCCGGTAAACCGGACATCTTTAATTAACATCACCAACATTTTTTTTGCCTGCATAAATTTAGTTTGTTTTTTAGTTCAGCTTGCATTCATGACAATTATGCTGCACAAGCCGAAATACGGACGATTATGGTGTAACTTCAAACGTGGAACGATAGAATTTTGGCCGATGGACTTTAAACATTCAGTTATAACCGATTCTGATTCTTCGTAAATATTGTTTTTATCCTATGGAATTCCCGTACGTCGTATACTGCTATTTTAAACAACGCACTACCGCTTTTCCCGGAGAACCGGGAATACGACCTAACGGTTCATGAATCCGTTTTTCCGGACATCGCACCCGATTGGGCGAGAAATCTTTTCAACCTGAGCAGGAGAGATTTCCTGTTGACCGGTTTCCTGATGTAATCCACCGCGCCGAGTTCCAGCCCCTTGAACTCGGACTCGTCACCCGATTGGGAAGTAAGGAACATCACCGGGACCTTAATGTTTTTCCGGTTGATCAGGTCCAGAAGTTTCAGGCCGTCGAGGTCCGGCATGTTGATATCGGAGATTACGAGGTCGAAATCTTCCCGGCCAAGCAGGAGCAGCGCTTCCACACCGTCCGAGGCGAACGTCAGATCGTAGCCTTCCTTGGAGAGGATGACCTTGAGCAGCCCGCGTATGTCGGGATCATCGTCCACTATGAGCAGCGATCCGGTTCCGGAGGATTTGTCCGTTTTTTTCGCCGTGGAAGGAGGAGCGAATTGTTCGACGGTTTCCCGTTTTTCATCTTCGACATGGCGAACCTCGGTCCGGGAACCTGCGGAGGAAATGTTGCTCAGAAGGCGGTTCTCCTCGAGGAGTACGGCGCTATA
>JAMOUX010000043.1 GCA_027067855.1 Candidatus Fermentibacteraceae bacterium | reverse complement strand
ACAGCCTCACTAGGACCAAGGAGGAATTCGAACCTCTTAATCCGCCGTACGTGGGAATCTACGTGTGCGGTCCCACCGTTTACGGCCACAGTCACCTGGGTCACGGCAAGACTTACGTGTCCTTCGACGTACTGGTCAGATACCTCCGGTACCTGGGTTACGATGTGAGGTACGTTCAGAACATCACCGACGTCGGCCATCTTACCGATGATGCCGACGCGGGAGAGGACAAGATAGAACTCCAGGCGAGGCTCGAGAAACTGGAACCCATGGAAATCGCCGAAAAATACACCAGGTCGTACTTCGAGGACATGGATGCCCTGGGCATATTGAGACCGGACATATCGCCCAGGGCGACGGGACACATACCGGAGCAGATAGAGCTTGCAAAGGCGCTCATCGAGAAGGGCTACGCTTACGAGGCGGACGGATCGGTATACTTCTCCGTGGAAAGTTTCCCGGATTACGGTAAGCTCTCCGGTCGTAAACCCGAAGAACTCCTGGCGGGAGCCAGGGTGGAGGTAGAGAAGGGGAAGAGGAACCCCAGGGATTTCGCTCTCTGGAAGAAAGCCGGTCCGAGGCACATCCTGAAATGGAACTCTCCCTGGGGTTGGGGTTATCCGGGCTGGCACCTGGAATGTTCGGCAATGTCCATGCGGTATATAGGAGAAACCCTCGATATACACGGGGGCGGGCTTGAGAACATTTTTCCCCATCACGAGTCGGAGATAGCACAGAGCGAAGGAGTTACAGGGAAAACTTTCGCCAGGTTCTGGATCCATAACAACATGCTTACGGTGGACGGACGCAAGATGGGGAAGAGCCTGGGAAACTTCAAACTCCTCAGGGACGTTTTCAAGGATTTCACTCCCATGGTGGTGCGGCTCTATATACTTAGAAGTCATTACAGGAGTCAGTTGAATTTCACCGATATGGGGCTGGAATCCGCGGAAAGCGGACTGAGGCGGCTCGTCCTGTTCAGGAAGAGGCTGGAGAACGGCGGTGCGGGCGAGGTTTCCCGCGGGGTCGCGGAACTCCTGGATTCCACAAAGAAACGTTTTCTCGAGGCGATGGACGACGATCTGGATACACCCGGCGCTCTCGCCGTCCTTTTCGAGATGGTTCGCGGAGGGAATACACTCCTGGACGGGAACGATTCTCCGGCGGACAAGGCTGCGATGGCGGAACTCGTGGATACTCTTGCAGGAGAAATCCTGGGACTGGACCTTTCCGACGACTCGGAAGGGCGGTACGTCAACCCGGACGAGTTGTGCGGAGTGCTGGCCGAGACCAGGAGCGTGTTGCGGAAGAACAGGCTTTTCGATGCTGCGGACGTCATGCGCAGGCGCCTGGAGGCGTTGGGTTACGTAGTCCATGATCTGCCGGGAGGAGAAAGCGAAATCACAAGAGGCTGACCCGGGAGACCCACGGAGCCCGGAAACTCTCCTCCGTTCGCTTGTTCTCCGCGTGAATGACGCCCTTGCCCGCGGCTACTTTTTTTATTCTTGTTCAGCCATGATGATCTTACCGTCATTCCTGTTCCTGTTGGGGCTGATGGGGTCCTTTACCGGGTGGGGCTTCCCGGTAAGGGCGTTGAAGCCCGATCGGCACGAGAGGTTTGGTGCGGGTGTACTGGTGGTGTTCTTCCTGGTGTCCGCCGCCGGCTGGCTCGGGATCCTGCACCCGATCTTCCTGTGGGCCGTACTGCTTTTCGGTATGGTTCTCTGGGTGATCGACAGACCGGGTTTACCTCTCGGGATACCGGTAATCGCCGCAATCCTTGTGCTGCTACCGCTGGCGAGTCTGCCCCCGGCGTCCCGGGATGCCATGATTCACCATCTTTATCTTCCCCGGCTCTGGCTGGAGAATGGCGGAATAGTCAGGCCATCCTGGTCGATTTTCTTCAGTTATCCTTACCTGACCGAAACTGTTTACTCACTGGTGGGCGGGACGGTGGGTTTCAGGATGTCGAGAGTGGTGAGCCTTCTCGGGTTCGCCGCAGCTTGCTCCGTGCCGTCGGCCTATTTTTATTCCAGGGGCAGGAAGCTGGAAGGAGCACTCTCCGTCATGGTGATGATGAGTATTCCGGAGCTTTTCAGGAATGCGACTTTCAGCTATTCGGACTCTTTCCTGGTTTTTTTCACCCTTCTCGCTTACGCGGAGGCCATGAAGGATGATTCCGACCCCATCAAGATCATGACGTGGAGCGCCGCCGCCGCGGCATGCAAATACAACGGCCTGGTGGTGGTGACGGTGTTTGTATTGTTCATCGCCTTGTTCGCCGCCGGAAGATCGTGGAAGACTTTAGCCGCATGTGCCGGGGCGGTCCTGTTCGTTTCTGCATGGTGGGCGGTTCCCAACCTGGTGCAGTGGGGAAACCCGGTGTATCCACTGCTCAGAGGGCTGTTCGGCCCCCACCTGGAAACCGGCGGGAGAGCGGCCTCGTATTTCGCGGCTTCCGTCCGGGATACCATGAACGGTGCCCTCGACTACATGCTGCTTCCCTTACGAATCTCCATTCACGGCGAGTGGGATGATCCTGCGCTGTTCGACGGAGCGAGCGGACCCCTTCTGCTTGCCGGATCGATACTCGGGTTTCCGCTGCTGGCCGGGAAACGCAGGAAATACTTCCCGCCCCTGGCCTACCTGGTACTGGCCCTGGTGTTCCTGGGCCAGCATGTAAGAACCAGGTACCTGTTGCCCGGGCTTACCATGCTGGTTTTCCCCGTAACCGAGACTCTGGGCCTACTGCTTCGCAGAAGAGGGTTCCTTGCCATGGCTGCTTTAATTATTATGCTGGTCTGTATGTACTGGTCCGTCGGAAAACTGTGGGAATTGTACTCTGCGGAGCGACCGTTAGCCGGACGTTCCGACGAAGACTATTTATCGGAAACGTTGCCTTTTTACGATTTTTACGTTGAATGCGGAAATTACGTGGAACGTGATGACGGAGTGTTGATGCTGAACCTGGGTAAACCGTTCTACTTTCCGGGATATGCGGTGTTCGAAGATTTGAGCGTACCCATGGGACTCCTCGAAATGTTCTGGAGCGGCATGGGAAGCGACGAGGCGGCGGACTCTCTTTCCAGGGCGGAAATCACCATGGTGGCCGCGGACATGTTCCTCACTTCCATTAACGTTCCCACGGTTCTTCGGGAAGAGGAAGCGGACGAATGGCGAAGGTTCATTGCCGTGAAACTGGAACCCCTGTTCACCCGGGGGAATTATGTGCTCTTCCGGTTGCGGCCGGATTTCGGGAGGAGTACGTCATCTCTCCAGTATGTTGAGGATCCTGTCGAGGAGGTCTTTTTCGTCGGAGATGTTCTCAACGTCTATGGGGAGAGTGGAGAGAGCGTCGATGTAGGCCCTTATTATCGTTGCTTTTGTGATTCGTTGAGCCCTGTGGTGCTTGTCCCTGCTTTGGGTGATGGTCCTGGCTATGCGGGTGAGGAGCTCTTCCTGGTCGGGCCTGACCGGTACCGTCAGGCGGACGGATGGTTCCTCTTCAGCCTGTATGTCGGAAATCCTGGAGATGAGTCCCGACGTTTTCCTGCTCTTTTTTACCATGGTTGGCCTCCGAATCCGCCGCGAAGATACAGAGTTTGACATCGGAGGTCAAGTGAAGTATGAAATTCCATAGTTATGAAATTAGGGTGTTGACGCGGGTGTAGAAAGATTGTTAAGTTCAATAAATAGAAAAGGTGGATCAGGGGGAGGGATGTATTATACTAAGAGAAGAGAACCGATTTATTATGTTAGTGTCGTCTTTTCGGCGGCGGTGGGTTATTCGATGAGTGCTATGGGTTACCTGAAGAAAGGATGATGATGTTCATCTTCGGAAAATCAGGCGGAGGATCTGTTGGGCTAGACATCGGAAGCCATTCCATCAAGGTCGTCCAGTTGACGGGGTCCGGTAAGTCCCTTACGCTCTCCAGCTATGCTATCCAGGAGCTTTCTCCCGGAACGATAGTCGATGGAGAGGTAGTCAACCGGGAACACTTGATAGATACAGTGCAGGACGTTATCCGACAGGCCGGTATCAAAACGAATGTCAAAAATCTTCACAGCGCTGTATCGGGAAGGAGTGTGATAGTAAGAAGGATTCCCATGGAGAAAATGTCCGAGCAGGATGCTCGGCAGGCCATCCAGTGGGAGGCCGAACAGCATATTCCTTTCCGAGTGGACGAGGTGAGCCTGGATTTCAAGATCATCAATCCCGAGATATCACCGGGTCAGATGGAGGTTCTCCTGGTCGCGGCCAAGAAGGAAGTCGTGGATCTGCACCGGGGAATACTTCAGGGAGCGGGACTGAAGCCCGCCACGGTGGAGTTGGAGCAGTTTTCGCTTCAGCGCGTGTACCAGCATGCATACAGACCCGGTCCGGAAGAGTGCGTGACCATTCTCAACATAGGCGCCGAGGTCACGAACATGGTGGTGGTGAAGAACGGTCTGCCCAGTTTCAACCGTGACCTTTCCATAGGCGGGTCAAGGTTCCTTGAATCCTTGCAGAGGTCCCTGGGCCTGGAGTACGACGTGGCTCTGGGAGTTCTGAAGGGAAACGTTCCCGAAGGCGTGTCTTCGGATAACGTGCATGCCGCGGTGACCAAAGTGATAGAAGAACTCTCGACCAGTATCCGAAGGTCTTTCATCACTTACCAGGCGTCCGGCGAGAATGCCAAGATAGACAGAATGTACATCAGCGGCGGATGTTCTCTCATGCCCGGCCTTTCATCCATACTCAGCGAGCAGCACGGTATGCCCGTGGAGCACCTGAAACCTTTCAGGAACATCACTGTCCCCGATGACGTGATGAGCAGCAGGGAAGTTGATTCCCTGGGAGCGATCCTGGCGGTTTCCGTGGGATTGGCTCTAAGGGGCTACACACCCAGCATGGTGGACATCAATATTCTCGAGGAACCGGAGGGTAAGAAGAAAACGGCTACGACGACGAAGGCGGTTACTTCGGGAGGAGGATCCCCCGGATCACTTCTCACCGTTCTTGCCGTGGTGCCGTTCATCTTACTGCTCGGAGGACTGATATACTACTACATGGATTACCAGTCGCTGAAAGACAGGGAAGCGAAGCTTCAGCAGGAGATCCAGCAGGTTGACGAGCAGATAGCTCAACTGGGTATCCAGCTGGACCAGCAGGCCGAAATGGAACGCCTGACCGCGGAAGTCGAAAGAAAGAAGCGGCAGATAGTGCAGCTTTCCCTGGAGCAGAAGTATTCGGTTTACGTTCTGGAATACTTGTGCAGAACCGTATACCCCGAAGTGGTGACCCCGGGGATGCGGGTGGAGAAGGGAATGTACCTCACGAACCTGCTCCTGGAGGCCAACAATTTGAGCATTTCCGGAGTGGCCAAGACCTGGGGTGACATAATCGAGTTCCAGAAGCGGGTGACCGAGGTGATGCCCGACGGTAAGAGCCGGTTGTTCACCATGGAGGATTACGGACAAACGTACACCATGGTATCCGACCAGGGAAGGACTGGGAGCCGCAGGTACAACTTTGACATGAGTATAGGAGTGGATTCGTACGCTCTCGCTCCGCTCGTGGGCGAATTCGCCGGAGACATAATGGAACTCATGGGTGCGGAGGAAGAACAACAAGAAGAAGAGGCAACAGGGACGGATACCAGTCCTGATCAGACAGGGGAGGAATCATGAGGAGCTTCGTCTTTTCAGCGGTTGCGTTGCTGGTCGTTCTGGCCGCCGGCTGCAATCCGGTGGGAATGGATGAGACCAGGTGCTACGTGATGGGCAGGATTTACACCGACTCCACCCGCACCGCGGGCGCCGAAAACGTGGCCGTGTTCACGGAAGGTACCCAGGAGACTTATTCCACGATGACCAACCAAAACGGTGACTTTTTTATCGAGATCCAGATGTATCCGCAGATCGGTGAAGGAGAAGAGGGTTCGAACGGTGGATACTCCTCCGGGATTCCCGGGTATGCGGTATTCTCTCTCAAGGCTACCGTAGGCCAGCTGAAGTACACGTACGGAATCGACGACGAATTCGATCTCACCGTTTTTGGGGGCGACACGCTAACGTTGTACGACATCGATCTCTCGATGTTCAAGTAAGTCGGGCGGAGGATGATTCCAGTTGAATACACAATCGGGAGTGACAGGGGGGTTGAGATATGAGTACTTATCTTAGAGACCCCAGGTTCTACGTGATGATAGTCGGTATCATCCTTGTCGCAGCGATGATATACCTGTATCCCAGGAATGTCTCCGGAGATATCAAGCAGAGAATCCAGCTGGCCGAACAGGATCTGGCTATGAAACAGGCTGAGCTTGCTTCACTTCAGTCGGGTACGGCTTCGGACATGGCGGTGATCGAGCAGGAGATAAACCGTCTCAATCAGCAGCTGGCGGAACTGGACAGGTATCTTCCGCGAAGCTACGACCAGGAAGAAGTATTTTCGATGCTGACGGAGAAGGCCGAAAACAGCGGCCTCCAGATAAACTCGCTGACTCCGCTGCCGCCCACGACCCGGGGTGACTTCCTGGTTTACGAGTGGCAGATGCATGTTACCGGCCGTTTTCACAGGCTTGGCGTCTTCCTGGACCAGTTGACTCAGCAGATGATGATAACCGCCGTAAAGAATCTTACGGTAATACAGAAGAAAGCTTCCGACGGAAGTTACGACAACATGGAGGCTAACTTCACCGTATCGGCCTTCGTGCAGCCATAGGGGAGGGAGGATATCAATGAACCGAAGTAAGCTGATAACTTTGACGGTCCTCCTCGCGGCGACTGTCTCTCTCCTGCTGTACGGTTGCGGTGGCGGCGATCGGGAAACCGCTTCGATGGATAATGCTTCATCGATCACGATCGTGTCGGATCCGGACGTTTACGGCTGGATGGATCTTTCCCTGTCGCAGGCTTCCCCCATCGAGGCGGCGACGGGAGAGAACACCATATGGTTGTTGTTCGACGGGGGAAACCTGCTCCGTTTCAGCACCGGGGAAGGAAAATGGAAGTCGTTCATTCTCGATGGTATCGGGAATGTCTTGGACTTCGATCTCTACGGTGATTCTCCGGTAATGCTCACCGAGGAAGGACTCTACGTCTTCGACGTGAGTGATGGAGAGATGATATCGGAGGAAATTCCCGAAGATTTCCGCCCGATGGATGTTGCGGTGGACGGCGACGAGATAGCAGTTCTTGATGTCAGTGGCGCCGTGGCCGTGCTGAACAAAGACGGAATCGAAGTGTATGAGCCTTCCATCGAGGTGAATCCCGCGGGATTTCTTACCAAGGTCGGCCCCGACTGGGTCTATGGTGAGAAAGATGGAAACCTGGTTTTCTTCGATCCTACGGTAAGCCTTTGGCAGAAGGAAGAATCGCCTCGGTTCGATATTCTGGTTTCTGCGAGTGATGTGGTGTTCCTGGGCAGGAACGACAGCGTCTTCGTGCGGACTGCGCCGGGTGAATGGGAGTACCATGCCGAGGGCAGGCTCTACGAGAACGGTTTGATCCTCGCGGAAGAAGGAATATCCTCGGTACTGGCACCTGGACGGATCGTTGCGGAGCCTCCGGCGTTCGAGCCTGATGTTCTCATGGCCATGAAGCCCTTCGAAACTCCGCTTTGGGCCGTGGATGAACTCGGAATGACCGTCTACTCCAGGATAGGAATGGTTGAAACGGAACTGCCGTACTACGATTCCCAGAGAGTAGCATGCTCCGTTGCAGGCCAGGACGACGGTGGTATGCAGGGCGATCCCGGTTCGATAAGCGACATGCTCCAGATGGGCGGGGGAACGTTCAGGATTTACGAATCCGTCTCGGTGAGACCCGACCCGTTCACGGAATTTTCTTCCCACACCAGGGATGCCAGGCGTGATATCGAAACCATATCAGTGGAAGAATTCAGGCTGGTGGGAATCACTCTGGACCCGGTGGGCGGTGACCAGGCCATGGTCGAAGACGGACTCGGCGTACCTTACGTACTGTACGAGGGAACGGTGCTCGCCAACAATTCGCACGTGGCCGAGATAACTAGCAACGAAGTAATCGTGATTCAGGATGTCATTGTCGATTACAGTACCAGGGGAGGTGGAGAGACGACGATACCTACCATCTACTCCCTGCGTCTACATGAAGAAGGTGGTCTGTGATGCGTCTGTTGATGGTTTGCAGTCTTGTGCTGCTGTGCGCGTTGCCGGCGGCGGCATACAGGATAACGAACATTTCGGTGGTTCCCAGCGGTGGTGTCACGCAGGTCGTAGTCACGGCCGATGGGGATATATCATACGAAAGGTTCCTCCTCACCGATCCCATGAGGATCGTGTTGGATTTCAATGATGCCGTTCATGCCCTTCCCGGAATGGATTTTTCCGTGGCCAAGGGAGGTGTGGCCTCTATAAGGACGAGCCAGTACAAGGCTCCTCCCGACGGTATAGTCAGGATGATAGTCGACGTGAATGGCGAGCTGATCAACTATACCGCCCGGCTCGAGGGCAATCAGCTGATTCTGGAGATGCAGACCGATCCCAGCGGTATTCCTTTCACCGAGTGGTCTGCAAATTCATCCGCCGCCCAGGTGGCTTCTTCCGGGAATGACGTCGCTCCTCTTTCTTATCCCGGTACCGGATCCGCCGACCGGGCGACCGCCCAGGGAACCAGGGGAGTCAGGGTCAGCGAGAGCGGACGCAGGATACAGGATGGTTTTCCCGTGGAATGGCGGGGAACCGGTGGACGCCGCATAACCATAGACGTGGTCGATGCGAGCATACAGACGGTGATGCGTGCCATATCCGACGTAAGCGGTATGAACATAGTTCTTCCGGAGGATTACAGCGGAACGGTTACTGCCAGGCTCAAGAATGTCGGCTGGAAGGATGCTCTTACCGCTATCCTCCAGTCCCAGGGGCTTGTGGCCAGCAGGCAGGGTAACGTTCTCCGCGTGATGCCCAGGAGGGCCTTTTATGACGAGATAAACCAGATGGCCACCACAAGGGCCGACAGGGAGAACCTGCAGGAACTCCAAACCGAAATCTTTGTCATAAGGTACGCCACGGCGACCAGTATCCGTGAAGCCCTCGAGAGCACACTGTCCGAGAGGGGCCAGGTCTCGGTGGACGATAGGACCAACTCCTTGATAGTCACGGATATACCCTACAAACTGGAAGAGGTAGGCAGGATGCTGCCCATCCTCGACAGCCCCACCGCTCAGGTGATGATAGAGGCCAAGCTCGTGGAGATAGACGCAACCTACTCTCACGAATTGGGTATCGACTGGTCTCTGGGTAACCTGAACAGGTTGAACGATATCACAAGGGCCGGGATGAGCACCGGTGGGCTCGCAGTGGGTGACCAGACCGGTAATCTCACTTTCAGCACAGTGACGAGCATGCTGGACATAAACGCCACTCTCTCGATGCTGGAAGCCGAGAATCACGCTCACATCCTTTCCGAGCCCAGGATCGCGATAATAGATAACATGACCGGTACCGTGGTTTCCGGTAAGCAGATTCCCCTCACCCTCCAGGATGAGAGCGGAAATACCTATATCCAGTTGTACCAGGTTGGTGTTGAACTTACGGTGACTCCTCACATAAACGCCAACAACAACGTGACGCTGGAACTGGCGCCCGTGGTCAGCGATCTTTCGGGAGAGGCGACGTCGGCGAACCAGCCGATAATCCTGACCCAGAATGCGAAAACGACTCTCATGATAGATGACGGGGCCACTGCGGTCATCGGCGGCATAATGAGGAACAGGCAGACTACCGTCAGAAGGTCTCTGCCCATCCTTGGTTCGATACCGTTGCTTGGTGATCTTCTCTTCTCGTACAACTCCAAGAGGGATGAGAGCACCGAACTGGTGATATTCGTAACGCCGCACATCATAAGACCCTACTAGGCCGCGAGTGATCAGGATCGGGCGGGGAAAGTGGAAAGGACACCTTCTCCGCCCGATTTCTTGCAAATGTAGACCCACATCTTCCCTGGTGAGGGGTGCAGTCATGGACATTGCCGGCCGGGTTGTCGTAGAGGACAGCGTGATCTGGGATCTCTGTTCGGGGACCGGGGCGCTGGGACTGGAAGCCCTGAGCTGGGGAGCGTCGTTCTGCATGTTCGTGGACAGTAACCCGAGGTGTACCAGGCGGACGTCGGCGTTTCTTGCTGAAAGAGACGCGGACGGGACGGCGGAGATTATCACCGCAGACGTCACAAGATATATTACCCGCGAAACGAGAGGCGGGAAGCCCGGACTGGTTTTCATCGATCCTCCTTACGCCGCCCGGAGAATCTACGACTGGATCGAATCATTCGATTGGGAGAATGTCTTGGCTCCCGAAGGTATGATTTTCGTGGAGTACGGAACCGAGCCGCCCGGCGCCGATGGCTGGAAGATTCGTCGATATGGAGATACATACCTCAAGTACATGAAAAAGGACCGGATCCGATGAAGATCGTTTATCCCGGAACGTTCGATCCGGTTACCCTGGGGCACTTGGACGTGATCAGGATGGCGGCGGGTATCTTTGACGGGTTGGTGGTAGCCGTGGTACGGAGTTCCGGCAAGAAACTATGTTTCCCGGTGGACGAGCGGGAGAACTTCCTCAGGGATTCCCTGGAGGAATTGGGAATAAGAGGGGTGGCGGTGACCCGTTTCGATTCTCTCCTGGTGGATTTCATGCGTGATAATGGTTTCAGGGTATTCATAAGGGGACTGAGGGCCAATTCCGATTTCGAGTACGAGTTCCAGATGCAGCTCATGAACAGGAGGTTGGCCCCGGAGATCACGGGCATCTACCTTATGCCGTCGGAGGACCACATGTACATCTCCTCTACGCTGGTGAAGGAAATCGCCGTGTACGGAGGAAATCTCTCCTCAATGGTTACCGGGAGTGTGGAGAAGGCCTTGAGAAAGAGGTTCGGACACAGGTGAACCAACCGGGAAGAGCAGGCTGAAGGCATGAAGTACTCCGCCAACATCCATACACTTTCTCCCTCGGTCACACTCCGACTGGCTGCGCAGGCGAAGGAAATGGCACGAGCAGGCAGGGATGTCATTTCTTTGTCCACTGGCCAGCCGGATTTTCCCACTCCGGCACCTATAAGGGAAGCCGCCGCGAAAGCCATTTCGGCGGGAAAAACAGGCTATACCGCTAGTTCCGGGATCCGGGAACTCCGTGAAGCGGTGGCCTCGAGTTATTCCCGCAGGCGGGGCCTCGGGTGGACGCCTGACCAGGTTGTGGTCAGCTGCGGAGCCAAGTACGGTATTGCGATACTGGTGGCATCGGCGATAAATCCCGGGGATAAGGTTCTCATTCCCAGGCCCTACTGGGTAAGTTACCCGGAGATAGTAAGGGCATTCGGAGGAGTACCCGTTGTTCCGGCGGAGGGCATAACGACGGATACGTTGCTTGGCGCCGCCTCGGACGGGGCCGTGGGAGTCATACTGAACTATCCTTCTAATCCTTCCGGATATGTGCCGTCCTCCGCCGAAATGAGCGATCTGGCGGATGCAATAGCTGAAACGGACATGTGGATCATTTCCGACGATATTTACGAGGATCTCACGTACCTGGATTCGGGAACGCCCCACTTGTTGGATTTCAGACCGGAATTAAAAGAAAGGGTGGCGGTGGTGTCCGGGGTTTCCAAAACGTACTCGATGACGGGCTGGAGGATAGGATACTGTCTGTGCAGTGACGAATGGGCCGGACTGGCCGGGGTTTTTCAGGCTCATACCACTTCGAATCCGTGTTCAATATCGCAATGGGCGGCACTCGCTGCGGTGGAGGGCAGGGCTGAGAAAGAACGAAGGAAGATGTTCGAGACTTTACGCGGGAGGAGGGACATGATCTGTTCGTTGCTCGCGGAAGAGAAATTTCTGGAATACGATAAACCGGACGGCGCTTTCTATGTCTTTGCGAGAATTGTGTCCGACAGTGCACTTGACAGCGCGGAGTTTTGCAGTGAGCTTTTAGAGGAGGAAGGATTGGCGATAATCCCGGGTTCGTCCTTCGGAGCCGAGGGATTTGTCAGGATTTCCTTCGCCGCCGGAGAAGAGGATATCCGGGAAGGATTGCGAAGGCTTGGAAGATTCCTCCACAGGAGGTACGATTGATGATAGTCAGTTGCCCCAATTGCCATTCCAAGTACAACGTTTCCGAAGAGAAAATCGGAAACACCCCCAAAAAGTTCCGGTGCCGTAAGTGTTCCCAGGTGTTCATAATCCGGCCGCTCGGAAAAAAGAAATCCAGGGAAGACGTTCTGGACGAGGCCAAAGAAGAGCGTGCGGCCAGATTTGCGAGAGTCCTTGCAAGCGATATGCTTGTTTATAACAAGGAACAGGTGGAGGAGGCGAGGAAGAACGGTAATGTTCCGGAGATCATGAGCCAGGAGATACAGAAATCCTGGGAGCTGTGGAAGAGCCGTTTCCCCGAGGTTTGCGCCGTTAAGCCCGAAATATTCAGCGAAGCCTTGAACCAGTTCCTTGGTAACGGGGAAAAGATCTTCAATTCCCGTGACTTCTCCTGAACCCGACTCAAACCATCCTTATACGTTTTCTCACGGCCCTGAAGATGATATGACAGAGCATGAGATGGATATCCTCTATCTGCTGCATGTCCTCCGAAGGCACCACGATGGCTTCGTCAGCCGCCTCTACGGCTTTGCCCCCCGAAAACCCCGACAGTAGTACCGAAGTGGCGCCGGCATCCCTTGCGACTTTGAAGGCGTTGATGACGTTGGGGCTCATGCCGCTGCCGGAAAGTCCTATGACTACGTCCTCCGGTTCCACAAGGTTCTTCAGCTGTTCTCCGAAGGTGTTGGTGTAGTCGGTGTCGTTGGCCCATGCCGTCAGCAGCGGTACGTTTTCGGCAAGGCTTATTACCTTCATCCTGGGTTTCCCGGGAGATATGGTCCCCTTGGCCAGGTCACAGGCGAAATGACTGGAAGTTGACGATCCGCCCCCGTTGCCGAAAATGAATATCTTTTTTCCCGCATGGTAGGCATCCAGGATGATCAACGCAAGTCTTTCGATGCGTTCCGAGGGGATCTTCAATACCAGTGAGCTTATTTGGTCGAGGTACTCCTTTATTTCTTCTATCATACTTGGCTCCAATCAGAATATCTTCAGGTATTTGTCGTCTCGCACGGTGCCGTCCGGTACGGATGAACCGGGCAGTACCAGGCTGTTTTTCAGCCTGCATCCACAGCCCACGGAAGAGTCTCCGAGAAGCACGCAATTTTCGAACGAGCACCCTTCACCGATTTTCGAACCTTTCCGTAACCAGAAAGTTCCCGTGACTTCCACGTCGACCGGCGGGTTTTCCTCGAACAGGGCTCCCCGGGTTACCCGTGGATTGGGACGATAGGGAAGCACGGTTCCGGAGAGCACGTCGTGACAAGCCACCAGGTAGTCCGAGAGAGTTTCCAGGGCTAGGTGGTACCCGCCCACCGTCTCCGCGTACACCGAGAAACCTTTCTCCGCAGCTCTCCTGAAGAAACCCGGACCGAAGTCCGCAGTCCCGGCGTTTTCAAGTACGTCCGACATGGATGCGGAGCAAAGGTACATTCCGGAATCACAGAGATTGCTATTGGAAAGTTCATCGGGAGGATTGGCCCTGTAGCCCGTGATCCTGCCTTTCGGATCCGTTTCGACGATGTTCTTACGGGAAGGTTCTCCTGTGGGAGCGACCGTCATAACCAGGTCCGCTCCCGTTCTTTCCAGGATTTCCAGGAGTGGAGCGACCGGCTGCCTTGTCAGGTTGCATCCGTTCACAACCAGGAAACGTTCTCCAAGAAGGGGAAGAGCGTCTCGTACCGCCCCGGCGGTTCCGGTGAGCCGCTCCTCAGCTCGATACAGCACTTCCAGGGGGAGATTCATTCCGGCAAGTCGGTCTTCCAGTATCTTTCCATGCCAGAAACCGTTAACCACCGCCGTTTTGACGCCCTGTGCCGCCAGGTGGCGGAGCAGGTCTTCCAGGAGAATAATTCCCGCTATTTCCATGATGGGCTTGGGAACCGTGTCGGTGATGGGTCTCATGCGCATTCCCAGACCGGCGGAGAGAACCAAGGCCTTCATCGCGGCGGATCCTCCACGGGAGTTGCATACCTTATAAGACCGTTTCCCAGGTACAGGCGCCTGGAGATTCCGTAAAGCATTTTCCTGACACCCATCCTGAAGTAAACGAAGCGCAAGGCAGTGGAAAAGGGATTACCGGTCTTTATCGCCGGTGGATTCATCCTGCCTTTTACGGCGCCGTAATTTCCCGATTGTCTGTGCTTGATGGTGAATCCCCCCCGCATGATTACCCTGTCGAGAGTACGGGGGCCGAAAAAATAAAGGTGGGCCGGCACGGCGTCCGGCCTGATGGTGCCCGGCTTTTTCCCCTGTAAGATGGCTGACGCCGCTTTTTCCCAATGGTACAGTTCCCATGGACATTGGACCACGAGAATTCCACCTGGCGCCAGGAGCATACGGAGTTTCGACAGGACGTCGAAGGGCCTGTGCAGATGTTCCAGTACGTCCAGGAGCAATATAACGTCGAATGTTCCTTCCGGTGCGTCGAGATCCTCTACGCTTCCGGTATGCACATCGAGCCCGAGTTCCCGTCTCGCATATTCCGAAGAGAGGGGACTCACGTCCACACCGGTGACCCGCCATCCTTTTCCCCGCAGGAAATCGAGGAGGAAGCCGTGAGCACATCCCACTTCCAACAACCTGTTCCCGGTGGCGTACTCGGACAGGTCCCGGTGTCGCTTTTCGAATATTTCCAGGAATATTCCGCGGTACCGCCGGAAAGTGTCCACGTAACCACTGTAACCCACGTCACCGTTATCGTAATAGGATTTTCCGTACATCTCGGCGACGGCGGCTTCGGAGGGTCTTTCCCTGAGATAAACCAGTCCGCAGTCGGTGCAGCGGACAACGGGCCAGCCGTCCTGTACGCTCAGTATCTCGTAGGAAGCCGGTCCGCAAAGGATGCAGTCCGTTTCTTCCCTGGGTAACCTGCTCCAGTCTAAGGAAGCATTGTCCATTTTTCCTCCCGGTGTGCCGGTGTCACCGGCGCCGGTAGCTTTTCCCGACATGCATGGGGTTCGGTAAAATCCGAAAGGTACGATTCCGGGGGTTGACAATTGTCAACCCCTTGACAGATTCGACATTTCGGCACGGACGGCATGCTAAAGGGAACTTTTTGCCGTAAGAACAATTATAGTTTACAAATTCCTAGGGTGCATACGGGAAAGGTGGCGGCAATTGGCGACTAAGCGTACCGAGGGACGGTCATTGGAACTATACCTGAGGGAAATCGGCAGCAAGGAGACCCTGTCTTCCGAAGAGGAGGCGGTTCTTGCCAAGAGAATAAGGGCCGGTGACCAGGAAGCCTTGAACGAGCTTACCGAGGCCAACCTGAGGTTCGTCGTAAGTATAGCGAAACAGTACGCCAACCAGGGGGTCGCTCTCGAAGACCTGATAAACGAAGGGAACGTGGGGCTTATAAGGGCCGCGAAGGGTTTCGACGAGAGCAAGGGCTGCAGATTCATAACGTACGCCGTCTGGTGGATAAGACAGGCGATACTTCAGGCTTTGGCCGAGCAGTCCAGGATAGTCCGGTTGCCCCTGAACAGAGTGGGTGAACTTTACAAGATGGGCCGTGCCGCAAGAGAACTGGGACATACCCTGGGAAGAAACCCTTCCACGAACGAGATCGCGGAAGAACTGGACGTCTCCAGGGGGGACGTGGAAGGCATGATGTCCATTCACAGCACGCATCTGTCCCTGGACAGCCCGGTTTACGAAGGCAGCGACAAGACGTTTCAGGAGATGATATCCGACGATGAAGAGGTTCCTCCCGACGAGGCCGTGGTACAGTCCGCCATGAAAAGAAGCGTTTCTAACATGCTTGAAATACTGGACCAGCGGGAGA
Organism: Candidatus Fermentibacteraceae bacterium; assembly: GCA_027067855.1. Taxonomy (GTDB): domain Bacteria; phylum Fermentibacterota; class Fermentibacteria; order Fermentibacterales; family JCC-6; genus Aegiribacteria. Next base: position 3,318 of record JAMOUX010000043.1, on the reverse strand, counting down.
GGACCATAATTCAGCTGTTCTTCGGTATAAATACCGATCGGAGGCATACGCTTGCGGAGATAGGTAGAACCATGGGAATAAGCCGGGAACGGGTCAGGCAACTGAAGAACAGGGCGATAGCGAAACTCAGCGAGAAATCTGACAGCAGAAGCCTGTTGCTCTACTTGAAATAGGTTCCCGGTCATGTCTCTGGGTACCATCCGGTGGATTCCTCAGGATTCCGGCAGGCGGGGTATGGCTTTGGTCCTCACCTCCGCCAGGCTGAGGATGCTTATACTCTTCATATCATTATTTTTTACCGGGCTTGCCGTGCTGTTTTTCGAGATGGGTAAAGCCGGTTCTTCCATGGCGGATAAACGAAGGGATTCGGAAGAGACCGAACTGGTCAAGGCCGAGCTTTACCAGCTTTCCCGGCGGGTGGACGGGTTCGAATCCAGGTTGAAGGACGTGGCCGTAAGGGAAAAGCAGATACTTGTCGCCGGATCGGGCCTCAATATCGATCTTTCCAAGTTGGTTCCACAGGACGACGGAGAACCGGAATTTCCCGGAGACGACATGTTCAGGTACATCGACGATATCGAGCTGAAACTGCTTCTCATGGAAAGATTGGCGGAAGCCGAACTCATGGTTTACGATTCACTGGCGACTTTCTTCGTGGAACAGAAGGAACGGCTTGCCAGAATTCCCTCCATATGGCCGGTGGATGGTATCTTCGTAAGCTCTTTCGGTCCCCGGGTGGATCCTTTTACCGGGGCGGTCAGGATGCACAAGGGAATTGATCTGGCATGTGCCCGGGGTACCCCGATCTATGCTCCGGCGGATGGGGAAGTGGCGTTCGTGGGGTGGACCGGTGGATGGGGTCTCAGCGTGGTGATACGTCATACCGACAGGATCTCTACCAGGTACGCCCACTGTTCGGCGATATGCACCGTGGTGGGAAACGAAGTGAAGAGAGGGGACCTGATAGCAAGAGTGGGCTCCACCGGACGATCAGTCGCTCCCCACTTGCACTATGAGGTTTTGATAGACGGGGTACAGGTGGATCCCGAAAATTATATCATAAGGGAAGGATCCGACTCGGCGGTTTTCTGATGTCCGGTCCGCCGCTCGTGATTCTGGAGGTTCATTGGGAACCGAGTGGGGTGTCTGGGAAAGTTACGGTCCTCTTTTCAGCTTCGAGGAAAGATACGTTTTCCCGGAGGATTCGGCTGAGATGGAATTCTACAGGTACGTCCACGGGAAGCACCCGGGAATCGCACTGGAACTCGGGGCCGGAGACGGCAGGCTTACCGTGGCTACGGCGAATGGCGAATACCTCGCCATTGGCCTGGAACCCTCGGCGGCCATGCTGGATTGCTGGAGAGGTTCGGGAACCAACCCGTGCAGGGTGAGGGGTTCCGCGCAATTCATTCCGCTGCGCCGGAAATCGGTGCGACTGGTCACCTTTCCGTACAACGGACTTCACTGCATACTTGACAGGAACCATAGAAAAACGGTCTTCGAAGAAGTGGAAAGAGTTCTGGCTCCCGGCGGCGTCTTCGTTGCGGAAACGTGCCCTTTCTTTCGTGACAGGCCGGACGAGGAACCCGTCCTGAGATACGAATATGGAGGTAAAGACGTTCTCCTGAGGCTGGTGGAGTCGGTTACCCACCTGAAAGACCGTGACGGAGAAGAACGAATCGTGTTCGATATGGTTTATACCGGGAAACTCGTTCCGGACGGACGGAAGGAAATAAGGCTGGTGCTTGCGCTCATATCGGCGGGTGAGTTGCTTACCGACCTGAAGGCGGCCGGCCTGGATATTCTGAGCGTATGGGGCGACTACGATTTTTCTCCGTGGTGCGGAGACGCGTCTCCGAGGTTACTGGTCATGGCCGGGAGGAGAAACCGATGATGCTTCTTGGCATGGCGCTCGTTATCGGTGCAATGATGACCGCCGACCTTTCCGACCTGAGGGATCCCACCGTTTCTCCTGACGGAAGTACCGTCGTATTCTGTTTCAGGGGGGACCTGTGGGAGGTTTCCTCGGAGGGTGGAACGATGAGATGCATGGTGCCGGGGCCGAGCCTGGAAACCTCTCCGGGTTTTTCCCCGGACGGGAGATACGTGGCCTTTACCAGCAACAGGTCGGGAGGCGGCGACGTGTACGTGATGGACGGAGACGGGGGGATTTCCAGGAGGCTCACCTACCGTGCGGGCAGCGATGTGGTGTTGTGCTGGAATGCCACGTCGGACAGCATATATTTCCGCTCTTCCAGGGAGGGTGGTGAATCATGGATATTCTCCGTGCCCGTGACGGGAGGAACGCCGAGGCCGGTAGAGAAGGTTACGGTAAACAACGCCTGCCTGCATCCCGGCGGCATGATCGTGGAACGCGGGTTTACCGAATGGTGGAGAAAACACTACGAAGGTTCTTCGGCAAGCCGTCTTTGGGTGGGTGATGGCGCTGCGTGGGAACTTCTCGACGATTCCGACCTGGATACGAGATGGCCCATGTATTCCAGGGAAACCGGCGATGTGCTGTTCGTGAGGGAAGACAGCCTCGGGCATGCCGCGATATGGAGTATCGGAGCCGACGGAAAAGCGGTGCGGAGGACGTTCCTGGAAAACGGTGACATCACGTTTCCATCCATCAGCGAGGATGGAAGAACCGTGGTCTTCGAATACACGGGGGGGCTCTGGCGCATGGAAATTCCGTCTTACCGGGTTTGCAGGATCCCCGTGAACTGCGGTACCGACGTATCCTTTCCGTTGGAGTATGGCGAGGATGTGGGTTTCACGACGGATTGCTTCGACGTCGATTCTTCCGGAGCGCAAATAGCCGTGGTGGGAAGCGGAAACATTTTCGCAGGGGTTTTGGGGGATGAAGGGATAGAAGATCTGGTCAGGGTGTATGCCGGTTCGTACCGTGCCGGGGATCCGGCGTGGAATCCGGCCGGTGACGGACTGGTTTTCACACTGGAACACGACGGTGTCGTGGAACTGGCTTTTTGTGAATCCGCATCCGGCGATACGCTTTCGGCCCGGAAGACCGCTCCCGCATTAAGGATCTTGCCCGTCCGTTCCCGGGTGGCATGTGAGCCGGTGTGGTCTCCCGACGGAAACAGGCTTTCCTACCTGGATGCCGATGCGATGCTGCACGTGTTCGATATGAATACCGGTGAAGACATCACCGTTTGCGAAACCCCGGACATTATCCACCATTCCTGGTCTCCCGACGGACGCCGGCTGCTTTTCGCCAGCCGCACCGACGACGGTGAATACTCGATAAAGCAGGTTTGGTTCTCGCGGAGCGACTGGGACCTGGAGGACGACGAG
>JAMOUX010000042.1 GCA_027067855.1 Candidatus Fermentibacteraceae bacterium | reverse complement strand
TCAAAAGGAGAATCGAGGTTGTAGAGATATTCCCGAATAAATAAGGTCTCTGGCACCAAGCTCGTCGGGATTGCGCCGCCGGAGCTGTCAGAGCAAAGCAACGGTACTTTTGACGGTCTATCCCATTGACTTGTTTTCCTCTCCGTTTTCTAATTTAGTTAGTTGTTCACTGCAAGGATTGGTTATGTCGCATCTTCCTCACGTGCTTGCGTTAGGGCAGATGCTACCAATCCAGTTGGAACAGCAACAATTCCAATGCCAATCATAAGTACAAAAAATGTAAACAACTTTCCGCCAGCAGTTATGGGATACATATCCCCGTATCCAACAGTCGTAAGTGTGGTTACAGCCCACCATAGACTGTGAAATACAGATTGAAATTGTTCTGGTTGGGCTGCGTTCTCAAAAAAATATATTCCGACAGCAGATAAATACAACAGAATAGCGGAAACAAAACCAAATAGAATAAGTTCTTCTCTTGCTATTATTAGTGCTCGATAGAATCTCTTTACAGCTCTATTATATTTGAATAACTTTAGTATACGCACTAAGCGTAAAAGCCTAAATATCCTCACAGCGCGGAGATCTAAACCTGATGGAATATAAAAAGGGATTATTGCTATTAGGTCCACTAATCCATAAAAACTAAATATGAAACCAAGTCTTTTTTTAGTCATTATAATTCGTAATATATACTCTAAAGTAAATGCCATTATCGTAATTATCTCAATAATATCCAGTATTTTCCTTGTGTTAGACGATAGATTAGGAAGTGTATCAATCGAGAATGTTACAAGTGATACAATTATTAGCCCCTGAATTGAAAAGGCGAAGATTTTTCCCGGACCGTGACTTGGATCATCTATAAGCCTGCGAATTGAATCTTTATGAATCAATATCTATTCCCCTTTTAACCGATCTCCGTTTATCCGGAACAGTTCTTTGTCAATCAACGTAATTAAATGCTATTATAATTGATTACTTATTCTCCCGTAGTCAAGTCAAGGATAAATCATTTGACCGGTACCGTAAAAATGTGCCGGCTTTTCCGGTTCTCTTTTTTTGTCGTGACGGTTTTTTATATTCGAGTTCCGTTCCCGTCGGGCTGGAGGTATATGCGTGTTGAGGGTGGAACATCTTACGAAGGTTTACGACTCGGGGAGCAGGAGCCAGGTAAAGGCCGTGGACGACGTGACCTTCCATTGCGAACCCGGTGAGATATTCGGCCTGCTGGGGCCGAACGGAGCGGGTAAGACCACTGCGCTGAGGTGCATATCGACCTTGCTGAAACCCACGTCGGGGACTGTGCGCGTGGGGGAATTCAACGTCCTGGAGCACGAAAAGGAAATAAGGGCCAGGATCGGCTTCCTGACATCCGAAATGAAACTGGACGGATTTTTCACTCCGGATTACCTGATGGGATACTTTGGAAGGCTGAACAGAATGTCCCGTAAGGAGATCGAAGCCAGGAAGGAAATCCTGTACGATGAGCTTCGGATGGAGGAATTCATACACAGGAAGATAGAGAAGCTGTCCACCGGCATGAAACAAAAAACCGCCATAGCCATCAGCCTGGTGCATGACCCGGAAATCATAGTCTTCGACGAACCGACCAACGGTCTGGACGTAATAACCTCCAGGGCCGTGACCGATTTCCTGGGAAAGCAGGCCCGCCAGGGCAAAACGGTGGTCGTATCGACCCACAACATGAGCGTAGCTGAAAAACTCTGTGACAGGTTCGGAATACTGGTCCGGGGGTCCATAATGGATATGGGCGCCCTGGAAGAGGTGCTGAAACGCAATTCGGCGGACAGCCTCGAAGACGTGTTCTTCGGGTATATACTTCCCGCCGGGGAAGATGACCGATGATGCTCGAAGATTGCCTGGTGGTGCTGAGAAAGGAACTGAGAAGAACTTTTACCGACAGGCGGACACTCTTTTTCCTGGTGGTGCTTCCCCTGGTGATGCTTCCCGTAATCTACTCCGTGATGCACGGTATGGGGAAAGCCAAGATGGACAAGCTGGCGTCCACCACTTTCACCGTGTACGTCTGCGTGGAAAAGGAAGACCTGGATGGAGCGGATCCCTTCATCGAGGCAATTTCGAGCTTGAACGCCGACTTGGTGATCATAGATCCGGTCGGGCTGGACGAGGCGGTCCGGCGGGTGGAGGACGGCAAGGTCGATTTGCTGGTGGTGTTGCCGGGTGGATTGGACCGCATGCTTGAAACGTTCGAACCTTTCGACGTGGCCGTTTATTACAATTCCACGTCGGATTTGTCCATGTATGCTTTCGGGCAGGTGACCGGGGTATTGGACGATCTCTCGGGGGGAATGGCGACCGACAGGCTGATAGACATGGGGATTCCCGCAGAGGTGATGACGGTTTTCACCGTGAACGGAACGGAGCGGGACTATGATCTGTCTCCGGCCGGGGGCACGGCGGTCAAAGTGATGGCCATGCTGCTGCCGTTTTTTGTGCTGATATACCTGTTCGCCAACTCCATGAAGGTCGGTCTCGATATAGTGGCGGGAGAGAAGGAGAGAGGTACGCTGGCGATCCAACTGGTGAACCAGGTCGACCGGATCGCCATCGTCCTGGGTAAAATGGGGGCGGTGATGGCCGCGGCGGTCGCGGGAGCCGTCAGTTCGGTAACCGGCTTGCTGATAGCCACTCGGTATTTCGGTGATGTATTCGGCGGGAGCGGCACGGATGTTTCCAAGGTATCCATAGGTACCGTGGGGATACTCCAGTTCGCGGTTGTGGTGGTTCCCCTGGCGGTCATGATAGCGGGCGTGATCCTGGTCATATCCACGTATGCCCGTAACGAGAAGGAAGGCCAGGGGATGGTGATGCCCGTATATATAGTGGTGATGATAATGGGGATCGCTTCCATGGAGGTGGGAGATTCTGCGCCTCCGTGGATGATACTGGTTCCGGTCTTCAATTCCCTGGTGGTGATGGGAAATATCCTGACTGGTGATGCCCGATGGTCCGACGTCCTGGTCGTTTCGTTCACCAGTATTCTGTTTTCAGCCCTATCCGTGTACCTTGCCTTAAGGATGTTCAGAAGCGAAAAGGTGCTCTTCCGAATATAGGGATGGCGCGTTGTCCCGACTCTCTCTTTCTGCTATTATCCCGCCATGTCGGAAAAACTGTCACGGTTCGTGAGGCGGAGGGAATTCGCATTGGTGGCGGCGTTGCTGCTGCTTGCCGTCGCGGTGAGGATTCCGGTTATGCTGAGGAATCCCCTGCCGGCGGGGGATGGTATAACGTCACATGTCGAGATGGCGGTCAACCTCATCAGGGGCAACGGATTCTCCACCATGCGAAAATGGAACATACACGACGATTCCATGGCCCCCCTGAGGCCCGAAGGCAACAGGCAGCCGATCATGGCGATGCTCCTGGCTCCCATATTCATGGTGACCGGACCAAGCTTTCCGCCCGCCCAGGTGCTCGCCCTGTTTTTGGGGATTCTGTGCCTGTCGGCCTGCTGGTTCTGGACAAGGAGGCTGTTCGGCACCGGTCCCGCTCTGTTCACTCTCCTGGTTCTTTCCGTCACGCCGATGTTCGTGTGGTATTCCGTTCAGCCTGACAGCCTCCTGCTTTTTACCTTTTTCTTTTTCGTGGCCCTGGTGTTGGCCGACGTACGTCGCCTTTCCCCGGGCAGGGCCGCACTGCTGGGGCTGGTGTCCGGGTTGGCGTATCTTTCCAGGACCCAGGGCCTTCTCCTTATTTTTTCCATGGGAGCCTGGATACTGTTCTCGGCCGGGAAGAAACGTTTTTCCCGGTTTGCGGTGTTCTCCGCGGTGTTTCTCCTGGTCTGCGCCCCTTGGTTCATCCGCAATCTTTCGGCGTTCGGATCTCCCATCTACACCCAGGGAAGCCAATTTCTGCTGAATGAAAATCACTGGTCGGCATGGGAGGTACGCGAGGAGCCTCCGGGTCCCATGGACCTGCTCAGGTACCGCGGTCCGGCGAGCGTGCTGCGTTTCGTGGCGGCCGGAATTCTCAGGGTTATGGAGCCGTTTACCACCGGATCTCTCCACAGGGGAGAGGTTTTCGGACAACCTTCACTGGTCGGGTTCGCCCTTCTGGCTCTCCTTCTCGTTCGGAACAGTGAAATCAGGAAACGACTTCTGCCTGCGGCGTTCGCGGCGATACCTCCCATGGCTATGCTGGCCCTCCATGAGCACAGCAACCGGTACCTGGCTTTCCTGGTCGTTCTTGTAACCGCCCTCGGATCCGGAGGATTGTTACGGTTTGCGGGATCGACGTCGAACAGAACGGCCGTTGCCGCTGCTGCGCTTCTCCTGGCGCCTTTCGTCTATCCCATGGGGAAGGTCCTGGTTTACGATACCAGGGCGAAGGCGGCCGAAGCCGCGGAAGTCTCCTCCTGGATATCCGTCAACACCGACCCCGATGACTGGGTTGTCACCTTTCCCACGGTGGAAATGATGATATGGGACTACCGAAGGCCGACCCTCACTATGCCCAACGATTACGAGGCGTTGTTGTGGCCGTGCCTGCAGAAACACGGGGTGCGGTACGTGGTGATAGACGAGTGGCTGCCCCGGCTAAGACCGCACCTGGCCCGGAGATGGCGGAGGTCGGCGACCGGGGACGACTGGCAGGTGATTTCACCGCCGCCGTTCCTGGAGGAAGTTTACAGAAGCGGATCGGAACGAACACTGGTTTACGAAATGACGGGGGAAGTTCCCCGGGATTTCATGTCGGTGGACAGCCTGCCCAGGGATAACCTCAGGGCATTGCCTCCCACACCGGGCCGGTAGGATCAGGATCCCCGAAGCATTTTCTTGGCCTCGGCGTACAGCAAGGCCTTCTGCCGGGCGATTACCAGTTTAACGTCCGCCCACGCGAGCCCCTGGGATTCTCCGAAATCTCTCAGGAACCGCTTTTCGGTGTCCGTCATCTTTCCATCGGACAGGACTATCCTGGCCATGGCCGAAAGGATTTCCCGGGCTTCTTTCGTGTCTCCGGGAACCGGGAGTTCATCGGAACCGTTTTTCACCGCTTCCATCGTCTCGGCAAGCTGCCGCCCGGAAATGCCGTGACGCGCCGCGAACGTTTCGAGTACCCGCATTTCCCTGTCGTCCACTTTTCCGTCGGCGTACATGGCCGCCGCCATTGCGGAGAGTAAGATTTCGGGCGGAACCAGTGAGGCCCGCTTAATTCCGTTGACGGTATCCGCGGTGATCCTGGACGCCGAGAATCTTTCCACTTTTTCCAGTACCCAGTCCTGACTTCCATCGTTGAGGCGCCTGCCGCAGTAGTCGCATGTGCCGGAGTCTCCTCCCTCGTACGGGGCACCGCATCCGGGACAGTGCGATGACCTGAAACTCTGGCCGGCGGGAGTGGTCACGCCGTGTTTCCTCACCAGCGTGTAGACCTGGGGTCTCATCATCTTCCCGCCGGTGACCCGTATTTTACCGTCCTCGTTCAGCCTGGCGTTGATGCCGGACCATTTTACCAATACTTCTATCCTGTCGAAATCGCCCTCCGCGCCCGGGATTATCCTCTGCACTTCGACCGCTCCCACGGCGGCGTCCTTAAAAAACAGCCGGCCATTATCCTCCCTGGTGTTGTCGATCTGCTTTCGTAAATCGTCGAGAAAAGAGGGGAGCGTCACTTTTCCGGCGGGAGAGACGTCGCCGATGAACCACGACTTCATCAGTCGCCAGAATATCACCGAGGTCCTGTCCTCCACGTGTTGAACGTTGAAACCGGGATCCAGCGAAGACATGGTCAGGTAACCGGGAATCAGCGACTTGTCTCCCAGCACGTTCCACTCCATGGACTGGGTTATCTCGGTCAGGACCCAGTCGTACTCGCCGCTGGTGATGTAAGAACCGCAGTTTCCGCACCTGCCGGTATCCGTGATTTCCAGGGCCGCGCCGCAGTTGGGACAAAAGCCCTCTATCAGGCTCTTCCCCTCCAGGGTCTGCGCCCCGGGTTTGCGTAGAAAACTCCAGTACTCCGTGAAGGTATCCGAGGAGTTTTTCCTGATCGTCTTACCGGTTTTCAGGTCCACGTCCGAGTCGTCCGCCCTTGCCCGTATCTCCACGTGGATGGTGTCGAAATGACGATCCGAATATACCCCGACTATCCTGGAAGCCAGTACGGTGACATTCTCCATCCTGTTGCGGTAGCCCTCGGCTTTCTGCATCTCTATCTGCAGCTTGAACCTTTCGTCTATACCATCGGATATGAAGCGGCGCACCGGTTCCATGTCCTGGTTGGACCAGGCTTCCTGGACCGCCGTGAAGGCCTTGTCGACCTTTGCCAGGAAATCATTCGCGGTAAACCCCGGATCCCTCCGTTTGAGGGCTTCCAGGGCTTTTTGCATTTCCTCCCTGCTTTGTCGTTTTCTGAGCTTCTCCGCCTTGTTGATGGTATAGGCCTGGTATCCGCTCTTGGTGCCCTTGCCGAATTTTATGACGAATACCGCCCCTGCGATCAGCAGAGGAACGCCTACGACCGGTTTCACTATCGCTAACCTTATCAGGAAGTAGAAAAGATAGCCGAGTCCTCCTCCTCCACTGCCTCCCCCCCCATAGCCTCCGCTTCCGCCGTACCTGTTTCCTCCTCCGGCTCTTGCCGCTGCGACGGACACGATTATGAAAAGGGCGGCCATAAGGAGCAGGAGCAATATTCTTCCGTTGCGGGCTTCGGATTTTCCGGGCACGATGTCCTCCTCGTAATGCTTGGATGGCATACAGTATAATCTTATGTTTGCCTTGTCCATGCCGATCCGTGAAAGGTATGCTCCCGATAAAACCCCGCCATTTTGAGGATGGTCAAAAAATGAAAGATGTAAGAATCAACGGAATTTACTTGATAATGGTTTTCTTGCCGGCCGTATTGGTTTCCTGCGGCGGGGGTTCCGGCGATGAGTCTCCGCCGCCACCGCAGGGTGGTGTCGATGAAGATACCGTTTCCGTGGATACGACCGGGTTCGTGACCGAAGGCATCGTTTCAGCGGATGGGCCCTGGGGGCGATGGGATACCACCCTGGGTTTTCTCACCCTGGAAATCGACGAGGATGGCCGGGTTGTCGGTGAATACCCGTTGGGAACCTTGATCGGCACCCTGGATGGACACAGGCTCGAATACGAGTACCGGGAGGGAGGCCTTACGGGAAGCGGATACTTCGAGTTCTCGGAAGATTTTTCAACATTCGAGGGCATCCAGAACATAGCCGGTTCCGAGGTGATTTGGGAAGGTACGAGGATGGACTGATGGAAGAAGGATCGTTAAGGGAATTCCCCGGGGCGTTCAGGAACTGCGAGGTGCGTATAGGCGACCAGGCTCCCGAGGTGTCCCCCGGAGATATTTCCGGTGCCTGGGAGGAATTGGAGGACGTAATTCGAAGGTTCTCCGCCGCGGGTCTGGTCACCATCGTAGTGAACGACGCCACGCGGTTTCCGGCCGCCCCGATGCTCAAACCCCTTGAGAAAATGCTGAATTGCGACACCAGGGTGATTTTTGCAACCGGCACCCATCGTCCGGTTACTTTGAAGGAAAAAGAAGTGCTGCTGGGCGGTTGCTTCGAGGAATCCCCCTGGAAGAGCTTCGATTGCGATGCCGGGGATCTGGTTCACTTGGGAATCACGTCCGAAGGCACCCCGGTGTACATGGATCCGTGGTTGTTCGACGGTTTCCCGATCATAGCGATCAACACCGTGGAACCGCACTACTTCGCCGGATTTACCGGTGGACGCAAATCCTTCATTCCCGGGTTATCAGGTAGAAGCACCATAGTGAATAACCATTTCCTCGCCTGTATGCGAGGCTCCGATCCCGGAAAGCTGGAAGGCAACCCGGTGCACCGAGACATGTCGGAAGCTCTGGATATGCTGGAGGAAAGAGTTGAGATACTCCAGGGCAACGGTGTACTGCAGGAAGGCAGGCTGGTGGCGTTTTACGCCGGTGATTGCAGTGATTCTTTCTCCAGGGCCGCAGCCGAGTCGTGGAGGCTTTCCAGGCTGCCCATCCCTTTCAGGCCCGACCTGCTGGTTCTTCATCCCGGAGAACCTCTTCACGTCAGCCTCTACCAGTCCGAAAAGGCCATCTACAACTGCAGTCACGTTCTTCGTGACGGCGGAAGGCTCCTGCTGGTGAGCCCGTGCCCGGAGGGACTCGGAGCGGATCATCTCAGAAAGGCTTTCATCTCATCCATGGACCCCCGGTGGGAACCCCCGAAAAGGGAGGAGTATTCCCTTGGCGATCACGTGATACTGAGATTGAAGGAGATGAGAAAACGTTTCCGGCCGGCTTTTGCCGGCGATCTTCCCGACGAACTCGTGGAGGAGATGGGAATGGAACCTGTGCGTGACGTGGCTTCGTGGGTACGGAAGCACGATACCGGATCCACCGTTTTCATACCCTCCGCCGGCTTCGTGGTTCCGGTACTGGAAGAAACGTAGAATGCTGAGTAGAACCAGGTTCCTGACCCTCCTGGTCATGCTGGTCTTCGTGTGGCTCTTCTTCTATTACAGTTTCAGCCTGGTCAACCGCCTTAAGGATGCGAGGGCTAAGGCGAATGAAACGATAGCATGGTTCTGGGCGGGTTCCCAGGTTCCCCTGAGTTGCCTCTCGGAAATGGGGATGGTATACGTTTGCAGCGGTTGCGGGGCCACCCGTCCCGCGCACGGATTCGACTCGGGATCTTACACCAGGCGATACTGCGAGAAATGCGGTAAGGTGACCAAATGGTACTTCGTTTCCCTCGAGGGTTACGAGGAGAGGCAGCGGATGCTGAACTTCATAAAGAAACTGTTCAGCGAACTGGTGGAGAGACTGGAATATCCCACCGTGCTTACCGATGCCGATATGATGCCGCAGGTCGTGAACGGAGCGGCGGTGGATGACCGGATTCCCGCCGACAGCCTGGCGACGCTCTGCATGATGATAAGGAAGATGGACCGGGAGAACGAACCGATACCGATAATGGGCTCGAAAGGCGAAGTGGTGGGGTATCTGCATTACGGTTCCGATGAACTGGAACGGGAACTGCTCCTGGTTCCGTACATAGAACTCGGATTGCTCGTTGTGATAGTAGTGATATTTTTCTTGTTGGTGAGCAGCGAGATACGCAAGGAGAAAGAACTCGCCTGGGCGGGTTTCGCCAAGGAAACCGCCCACCAGTTGGGTACCCCTTTATCATCATTGCTGGGATGGTTGGAAATACTGGAGGAAAAGAAAGAAACGTTTGACGACGAGGAATTCTCGGAAGCCGTGGATTGCATGCAGGATGACATAAGCATGCTGATGCAGATAGCGAAGCGCTACGGCGAGATGGGTAAGAAACCGAAACTGGAGAAGACCCTGGTTAACCCGGTTATACTCGATACCGTTCACTATTTCATGGGACGTCCCGCCATGGCTTCCGGCAACGTGGAACTGGAGACCGACTTCCGGTCGAACTATCCCGTTATGCTCAATCCGGTTCTTTTCGGATGGGTGATAGAAAACCTGCTCAAGAACGCCATGGCGGCGCTCAAGGACAGGGGAGGCATCATTCGCATATCCACCAGGGACTTGCCGGAGGCTTCCGGAACGGTGGAAATCCAGATATCCGACAATGGAGCGGGCATACCCTTCTCCAACCAGAAGAAGATTTTCGACGCCGGTTTCACCACCAGGCGCGGCGGGTGGGGCCTGGGGCTCACCCTGAGCAAAAGGATAATCGAAAAATACCACGGGGGTAAGCTCAGGCTCGAAGCGAGTTCGCCGGGCCGCGGTACGACTTTCGTTATCCATCTTCCCGCAGCGGGAGAAGGTGAAGGGGAACAATGACCATACTCTGGGTGGACGACGAGATACATCACCTGAAGAGCCATATACGTTTCCTGGAGAAGAGGGGATTCAGGGTTCTCACGGCCTCGGGCGGGATGGAGGCACTGGATATCCTGCGGGATAACCGGGTGGATCTTGTTCTGGTCGACCAAATGATGGTGGGCATGGACGGTCTGGAGACCATTGCCAGGATGAGAGCCCATTATCACGCCATACCCGTGGTTATGGTAACACAGAGCGAAGAAGAGGAGTTGATGGACACCGCCATCAGCGGCCAGGTCGATGATTTCCTTACCAAACCGGTGAATCCCAGTCAGATATTGCTGGTAGTGAAGAAACTTCTGATGGGAAGGCGGCTCAAGACCAGGAAGGCCGTCAGGGAAATGGTGAACAGCGCCGCCCGGCTCATGGAGATGAAGAGCCAGGGGATGGACCTGGACGACTGGAAGGATTTCTACGGTTCCTGGGTGGAAAGGGACGTGGCCTTTGACGGGGATGTCGCCGATGAGATGCGGAGCCTGGACAGGCAGCACTTCCTCGAGATGGAGCACGATTTTTCGAAATTCATCGAGGAAAATTACCCGAAATGGATCGCGATGGGTACCGAGGAACAGCCTCTCATGTCTCACAACCTACTGGAGAAGGTTGTCGTTCCCCTTGTTCGGCGTTCCAGCGAATTGGTGCTCATGGTCATAGACTGCATGAGGTTCGACCAGTGGCTGACCATGTCCTCCATATTGGAGAAGTGGTTCTACGTGGAGAATTCCTTCATGCTGGCCGTGCTGCCTTCCGCGACGCCTTACAGCAGGAATTCCATATTTTCCGGTCTTCTTCCCAGGGATATCTGGCGGTTCCACAGGAGACTGTGGAACGAGCAGATAGGCGATCCCGGCCTGAACAGGCACGAGGGATTTTTCCTGGGGGAAGCGCTGAAGAGGCTCGGGTGCGAAAGGAACGTCCGTCCGGATTACGTGAAGGTGAGCAACAGGCGCGAAGGAGAGATGCTGCTGCATTCCCTGTCGAAGTACCTGAGAGACGGGTTCCTGGCGATTGTGGTCAATTATATTGACCACCTGACCCATGGGCGGTCGGAATTGGATCTTATTCGGGACCTCGCTCCGGACGTCGCCAGCTTCAGGAAGCTGGCGGAAACCTGGTTCAGGTCTTCCTTCCTCAGGGAATTGTTTCACACTCTGGCGGCCAGGGGAACCACGGTGGTGGTTACCAGTGACCACGGTTCGGTGTGCACCGCCAGAGAGACGAGGATACACGGCAGGGGGGTTTCGGGAAGCATCAGGTTCAGGTTCGGCGTCACCGTCTCCGCCGACCCGAAAGCGGTGGTAATCACCGATGATCCCGCTGCATGGGGGCTACCCAACAACAGACCCGGCAAGAAGTATCTTTTCGCCAGGTCCGATTACTTCATGATGTTTCCCGGCATGTCCAGGGAAGAGATGATCAAGTTCCGGAATACTTTCCAGCACGGTGGGACATCAATGGAGGAAATGCTGGTTCCCTGCGTCGTGATGAAGCCCAAGGCGGTAAAGTGATGAACAGGGAGGAACTGGAAAACCTGGCCCGGAAAATCGCGGTCGGATTGGGGCCGGGTGACGGGCTGTTTCTTACGGGAGAGCTGGGAGTTGGGAAATCCGTATTCGCGAGAGCGGTCCTCCGGGCACTGGGAGTCGAGGGGCCGATTCCCAGCCCGAGTTTCATAGTCGACGCGATTTACGTAACCGGTGATCTGGAAATTCATCATATCGATCTCTATCGGCTCCGGGGCGATCCCGGCGAGTTGGAATTTTACGGTATAGGCGATGCGCTGACTTCCGATGCGCTGGTCTTGGTGGAATGGGCGGAGAGGTTGCCGGAGGAGGTACTCCGCACAGGTACCAGGGTGCATATTTCTTTCACTGACGATCCCGATGAGAGGGAGGTGATGCTGAATGGCGAGCCTGTGGCTGGGAATTGAGACTACCGGTGCCACCGGCGGTGCCGCCCTGGTGAAAGGTGGCGAGGTTTTGCGGGAAGATTTCTTTCCCGTTATGGCCACGCATTCGGAAAAGCTCCTCCCGGGGCTCCATCGGCTGTTCATAAAATCCGGGGTCGATCCGGGTGATGTCCGGGGAGTGGCCGTATCCGCGGGTCCGGGTTCCTACACCGGGTTGAGGATAGGTATCTGCACGGCGATGGGTCTGGCCTTCGGTTGGAAGACCGGCGTGGTGGCCGTGGATACCCTGCGGGTATTGGCGTGGCCCATTCCGGGAGAAGGTCCCGTCATGGTGGCGGTAAAGGCCCGTAAAGACGAGGTTTACGCGGCGGTGTACGCCGACAGGAATCCCGATTCGCCGGTACTGGTGGAACCGGGGGTCTATACCGCGGATGCCCTGGAGCAGTACGTTGCCGGAATCGACGGGTTCGTAGCCGTGGGTAATGGTACCCGGCTCATGATGCTTCCCGGACACGCGGTACGGGCCGGTTCGGAATTCGACGTTCCCGGGCCCTCCACAGTGGCTTTGCTGGGTGCGCACCGCGCGGCCCTGGAAGGTTTTGACGATTTTCCGGCGCCGGTCTACCTGCGAAGATTCGGACAGAAGGCTTTCCGGAGTGTACCCTAGGCTGATCCTGGCATCGCCCGACGACACGGACCTGCTGTTGCAGGTCGGAAACCTGTCCTTCGGGTATCCTTGGAACGCGGAGCGCGTGGAAGGACTTCTGCGGGAGGAATGCTGCAGAACGTGGATGGCCATGTCCGGAGGAGCGATAACAGGTTTCGTCATCGTCCGCTTGGAGGAAAATTCTACTGTTCCCCGTCTCCACTTTCTGTATATCGCAATTCCTCCGGGCTCCGGGAGAAGGAGAGCTGCGCAGGCTCTCATGGCCGCCGCCGAGGAATGGGGAGAACGTCTCGGTGCGGCAAATTCCGTATTGGAAGTGAAGGTAGGTTCCGCTGCGGTTGTAGACCTGTACCGGGGAATGGGATACGCTCCCACGGCTCACCTGGAAGGGTACTACCCCGGCGGAGCGGATGGGCTGAGAATGAAAAAAACGCTCCGCCCCCGGAGCGGAACGGCCGCCATGGCCGCGAGAATAAGGGAAGTATGCGAAAGGATTCCGCCGGTGGGGGTGGTGCTGGGATCGGGTCTGGGCTGGCTCGCCGAGGGTTTCGGAGAAGCGGGAGCAATCGATTACGTCGACTTGACCGGTGACGATACGCCTGGAATCCCCGGTCACAGGGGAAGGCTTGTTTTCAGCTCGTGCGGAAGATTCGTGTTTCTCCAGGGCAGGAGGCACTGTTACCAGGGTTACGATGGCGACGAAGTGGTGATGATCCCCGGCGTTCTCGGCGACCTTGGAGTGACGAGGTGGATACTCACCACTTCTTCCGGAGGCTTGGCGGACGGTCTCGGACCCGGAGACGTAATGCTGCTTGCGGATCACGTGAACCTCTCGGGATGCGTTCCTTCGTGCGGACCGTGGAGGGTGGGGAGCGGCGTGTATTCCCGGGAACTCCGATCGGCCGCGGAGAGGGCGGCGGAAGAAACCGGCGCCGGGCTTACGGAAGGGGTCTTCGCCTGCGTTACCGGTCCCGCTTACGAAACGCCGGCGGAAGCAGGTTTCCTCCGGCGGCGGGGAATCTCGACTGTTTCCATGTCCACGGCCCAGGAAGCGCTGTACTTGTCGGCGCTGGGTTACCGGGTGGCCGCATTGTCGATGGTGACCAACCACGTGGCGGGGGGAGGACCGGTGAGCCACGAAGAAGTCCTGTCGGCGCAGGCGATTCTGAGAGAAAAGCGGGGAAGGTTCATGCGCAGGTTCCTGGAAAGGGCGGCACGGGTTTGAATTACCGGGAAGCCGAGAACTATATCTTCTCCAGGCGCAGAATGGGCATGAGGTTCGACCTGGAAAGGGTTGATAACCTCATGCGCAGGGTCGGGGAGCCCCAGAAGGTTTTCGATACCATCCACGTGGTGGGAACCAACGGAAAAGGCAGCACCACGTGGATGTTGTCCGTTCTGCTGAAGGAATTGGGTTTCAAGGTGGGAAGAATGATTTCACCCCACCTCCTGGATTACAGGGAGAGGATCGCGGTGGAGGGACGATGGATTCCCGGGGAAGCCGTAGTAGAGTTCGTGGAAAGGTTCCGCGACGACATAGAAGAGACCGGGGCCACCTTCTTCGAGATAACCACGGTAATGGCGGCCTGGTATTTCAGGAAGGCCGGGGTGGACGTGGTTGCGGCGGAAGCGGGGCTCGGAGGAAGGCTGGACGCCACGAAGCTCTTCCGCGGGAAAATCACGGTTTTCACCGGGGTGGAACTGGAGCACAGCAGGATCCTGGGTTCCACCGAGGCCGTTATAGCCGGTGAGAAGGTAGCCGTTGCCCGACCGGGAAGCACTCTCGTTGCGCACGTCCAGTCTCCCGACGTAGAGCGGTCCATAGGTGAGGTAATCATGCGGCACGGCCTCGAAAGGTTGATTCCGCCTCCTTCAGTACCTTCTCCGCTGCCGGGAGCCGGGCAGGAAGCGAATGCCGCACTGGCGGCTTTTACCGCGGGATTGTACGCCGGCGTACCGATCCGGAAGACGATGCGATTGCTCCGCGAACCCGGGCCTTCCATGAAATGGGCGGGAAGGATAGACCTGAGAGCGGGAACTCCTCCCATCCTTTTCGACGTAGCTCACAACCCGGGATCCATGGAACAGCTTGTCAGGTACGTCCGAAAAAGGTGGAACACGCCCCTGCCCGCCGTTATCGGATTTTTGGCCGACAAGCAATGGAAAGAGATGGTACGGGTGTTACGGGGAACCTTCCAGCCGGTAGTGGCGACCACGCCCACGGATGAGAGGAAACTGGAAGCGGAGGTGCTCCGGGAGGAACTTTCGGGGAACGGGATAGAGGCGTGTGCCGTGGATGATGTAGGCGGTGCCCTGGGGGAGGCGAGAAAAACGGGGAGGGGTCCGGTGGTGGTGGCCGGTTCCTTTTTCGTAACCGGTGCGGCCATGTTGCAGGCTTGGCGGCAGGGTTGGATAGAACTTCCGGGTGCCGGCGATGAGGCGGGGCAGGTGTTCGTGGATGGCGGTGATGTTGACACCCCGCGGAGCGGGGGTATATAAGCAACCTTGCAGTATCTACTGGTTTTACGTGCCGGAGGTATACGATGACTGAAAGGGACAGGGCCGTGACCGGTGCGGAGAAAGACGGCGGAGCGGAAGATGACGGGAACCAGTTCACCGCGGTGAATTACATTCTTTTCGCCGTCGGTCTGCTGGACATTATAGCCGGATGGTTCTTTCTTCGCTGGGGACACATAACCGCGGCTCCGATAATGCTCATTCTCGGTTACTGTGTAATTATTCCCATGGCGATAATCTACAGGGGGAAACGCCGGGGCGATGCGTAGATTGCCGGCCGCCGCGCTTGCGGCGATCCTTTTTTCGCTTGCCTGCGGGGAAAGCGAAGACGATGTTCTTCTTCCCCGGAAGCTTCTTCCCCCGGAGGAGAAAGACACTTCTTTCGTTACCGTAAGAGGCGGCACTTTCGTAACCCCTGAAGGGGACACCGTGCAGGTCGCGGGGTTCAGGCTCGGGCGGTACGAAGTGACGAACAGGCTTTATCTGAACCTTGCTGCGGAAGAGAATATTCCACTTCCTCCGGATCCCGGATTTCCCGGAATGGAGGATTACCTTTACAAGTACCCGGATTATCCCGTTGTAAACGTAAGCATGAACGAGGCGGAGAAGGCGGCGGCCATCCTGGGAGGCAGGCTGCCTACCATCACGGAGTGGCGTTACGCGGCGTCTCTTTGCCTGGACGGCGACGTGGTCGGACGTTATCCGTGGGGGGAACTGACTCCGGAACTGGCCGGGTATCCGGCAAACTACCTCGCCGGCGATCAGTGGGAGACCAGGTACATGGACGGTTACCTGTGGACCGCCCCGGTGGATTCCTTTCCGCTGACCGATGCCGGGTTCGCTTGCCAGGCGGGTAACGTGGCGGAGTGGACGGTGATTCCCGGTGATTCCATGGCCGGGGTTTGCGGCGGTGCTTGGCTTTCCGCGGCATGCGGTATAACCGTTGATGCATGCAGGCGTCTTTCTCCCGGAGACCGGGCCCGTCACGTGGGTTTCCGTATCCTGCTTCCGCTGAACCGGTAGCCGCCGGTTAAAAAACACCCGGAGGTCGTTCGATGGAAGTAATGGCATTGCTCCTCCCGGCCGTTCTGGCGATATGCGGGGATGCGCTTCCGGAGGAAGATCCGCGGGAAGATATTGTGACGGTACCGCCCGGGGGCTATGCCTGGGCCGTTTTCGACGACGATTCCACCTGTGATTTTCACGTGGTTCACGTATTTGCTCCGGGACCGTGGATGGTCGGGGTGGAAGATCTGCCGGAATTTGTTCCGGCTGTCCTGGATTCATGTCCCGGATGGCTGCGTCGACCGCTCCTGTCAAGATTCGGTGATCTGCTGTACGGGGATTTTCACGCGGAAAAAGCGGTGGTTCCGGTGCCCGCCGTCCTGTCCGACGGGGAAGAGGCCTTGGTGGTCGCAGCTCCCGACGGGTCGATACAGGAGGTGCTGGCGTGTGACGGATGGCGAAGGTTGGGGAAGGAATACCCCGTCCGGAAGAGGTCCGTTCCCATCGACGTTACCGGGGATGCTCTTCCCGATTCGGTTTATTTTGTCGATGAAACCATGATTCTGCTCTCCGGTGATAAGCCGGTATTGAGTTCCGGAGGGTGGCGTCTTCCACCGTTGTCGGGAATCACGCTCATGGATGTAGAGGGGGACGGCCTGGCGGATCTGGTCCTTGGTACCGATACCGGAGAAATTCTCATTTGCAGGAACCGGGGCACATCGGTGACACCGTGTTTCCCGCCGTTTTCTTCTTCATCCGCAGTGGCCTTCCCCATGAGACCCGGGGCATTCTGTTCTCCGGAGATCGTCAACAGGGGTGATTCTCTTCGTCTTATGGCGGGAACGGGTTCGCAGGGTCTGAAGCTCTACGCGGGTACGGTTTCGGAAAAACCAATATCGGTGTCGTGGAGTGATTCCGTTGTCACGGTCACCCGGGGGGTTCCGGAGAACGTTTCGCCTGTGGCCGTGGACGGCAGGATATTGTGCGTAGGGAGGGACGGGACCGTTTACGTCTACGGGGGAAAAGCCGGGATTATGGAGCCATCCGGCCTGCCCGGAGTTCCGGGAACGTATCCGCAGTTGTGCGAGGCTTTCATAAATGACGACGGACTTCCGGACCTCGTGGCCGGAACATTTGAAGGGGATGTCTATTTCCTGCCCGGGGAATACGGCGGTTTCGCGGGTGAATGGATACGTCTGGAAGGACTGCCGTCCATGCCGTCCTGCTCCCCGGCCCCCTGGAACGGGGGACTGGTTTTCGGTCTTGCGGACGGCGATTTTCGTTACTTCGAACGATATGACGGGAAATCCTGGAGGGATGTAACGGAGGAATCTCCGTTCGAGCATCTTTACGTGAACGGTTTCGCATCCCCGGTGTTTTCGGATCTGGATGAAGATGGGACCCCGGAACTTGTGGCAGGTGACGGGGAAGGAGGATTGACTCTTTTCAGACTCCATGACGATTGCGCCCCGCGCCCCGTTTTCCTTGAGGAATCATCCTGGCGGTTCCTTCCCGGCGGTGCCGCCGGGAACCCGGAAGACTATTACTCCAGGTACTTCCGTCCTTATTCGGTTCTCAGGGTTCCCGACGGAAGGGAGGTGCTCCGGGGATACTGCGAAGAGATATCCGCCACGCTTCCCCGCCTGAGGGACGAGGTGGCCTTTTGCATAGCCTATACTCCCACGGAGGTGTTGGAAGAGATGTTCGATCGGGGTGACGACGATCTTTTTCGCCTGAACGCGGAAATCCTACGGAACATGGCGGACATGCTTCCGTACGTAAGGCTCAGGGATTCGGCCGGGGTGAGCTGGTGCGAACTGAAAACCGATGCCGGCCGACTGGCCGTGGATCCGATGGATTACTACAGGTTCGTGGTTCATCCCAGGGTGCTTTTCGAAACGCCCGCCGGGGTGAACATCGATTACTGGAAAGCTCCGCGTGACACCTCCCTTTCCATGGAGGAATGGTTGAACTTCGAACCCGAAGACCTTTACGGTTCTTCTTCCCGTCACGTGTTCTGGCGGGAGTACATCCCTTCCGATACCTCGGGAAGAAAATCCCTGTCGGCGGATATGTCGGTGGCGGAGACCTACGAAGACGCTATCCTGCGGCTCTGTAATTTCCAATCGTACAGCCAGCCCGAAGGTATGATGAGTTTCGGCTATTCCACCAATGACCTTCAACCCATGGTCATATATGCCAAGGCGTACGGTTCCTGCGGCGAACAGTCGATACTCCAGGTGGCGTTGTGCAGGACCTTCCTGATTCCGGCATTCGTGGTGGGTTGCCGCGGCGAAGATCATCAGTGGGCGCATTGTTTCGATCCGGGCGGGAACGGCTGGATGCACTGGGATATGAATTACGGAGTTGAAGGAATCGGCGGGATATGGGTTTCGGGTGAAGGGATAAACCATTCCGGCAAGACGATCTCCTCGGTTACGGCCTTCGGCCCCGACAACACGGTCTGGCCCGTCACGAAGAATGCTAAGGCCGATCCGGGGTCCGGATACATGCCCGGTGATTCCGGATACACGGCAACCGCCACGGTCCGGGTGCTCGTGACGGATCCGTGCGGAATCCCGGTGGAGGGAGCCATGGTACTTGCGAGGTCTCACTGGGAGGGGAACAACTCGGTTTCGCAGTTTCAATACACCGATCTCAACGGTAAGTGTCGGTTCGAACTGGGATGGGAACCGTTGGGAGGATATACCTTCGATGTGGTTACTCCTTTCGGGACGGCCGGAAGCCGTAACGTGGCTTTCGATGAGGGAGACCGGGTGTTACTGAAGTACGTGGTTCCGTGCACGGTTCCCGTGCCCCAGGCAATCGAGCTTCCTCCGGAAGCGGCCGGCGGATCCATGCTGAAAGCCGATTTCTATCCGGTGAGCTATTTTTCCGGTTCGCTTTACTCCATGGAAAACGATGAAGATGCCGGGGTTAGCTCCGGGGGGTGGACCGGGTGGAGCGAGTACTTTTTCCCCGGGAACACCGTATACATGGATTCCCATAATTTTCAGCGATACGTGTCCGGCCTGGACTGCAGGGCCGTGACTGAACCTTTCGATCCCCCGGAAGGTGACACGTGTTACATGGTTCTCGACAACAGGAACGGCATGTTCACCTGGTTGGAGTACGACGTTCGTCCCCGCTGTTTCTTCGATGATATATCCGCTGGAGTTCCCACGTGGCTCGAGGGTGATGCCGGTACGAGGATTCCCGTTTCCGCATGCCGTCCCGGTCCGCCGTTTTTCGGAGATCCCGTATCCGGATGTGCTGGTTTTGTCCGTGACGCGATAGTGAGACAGGACGATCCGGGTGATCCCCTTTCTTCCGGCCTCGTGGTGGGGCCTTTCGCCGTTTCCCCGCAGGAAAGGAACCCCGTGGTGGAAATAGACGGAGAGGGGGAAGGGCTGGATCTGGACCTTTTCATCTTTCATGACTCCGATGGAGATCTGCTTGTCGACGGCATGGAGGAACTCGAGGCTTCCTCTACCTCTCCGACTCCCTCGGAAAGGGTGATTCTTCCGTATTCCGGTTCCTCCGATGCGTTCTGGATATACGTTCACGGCTGGAACGTTCCGGGAGACTCGGCCGAAGTCCGGATCTCCACGTCGTTCGAGCCGAGGCCGTTCCCCGTGCATTCCCTGGTGCCGTCCGGTTATGTGAGGAAGATGCCCGGGAACCTGAGGTTCGGAGTATCGGCGGGTGAAGAAGATGAAAGGGTGTTCGTAGTAGTCGACGGAGACACCCTGTCGTCCGCCGCCTCGGGCGTTGATTCCCTGGAAGTCACCCTGCCTCCCGGATTTTCCGGCGGAGATGTGCGGGTGGTGTTCGAGGATGAATCCGGGAACCGGGAGACTCTGGAATGGAACCTCCGCCTGGACGACGTATCTCCCGATGTACCCGTGCTCGATATTGAAGTGGACGTACTGCGCATGCAGGCGTACGTGGAGGTTCGGACCGGGGACGAAGATTCCGGCGTGGAAAGGGTTACCCTGTCGGCCGGTAAAGGCCCGGAGATGATTATGACCGGGACGGATTCCCTTTGGCGGAGTACCGTCGACCTGCAACCCATGAAAAGCGGCGCGGTCGTGGTGAAAGCCGTGGTTACGGATTTCGCGGGCAACCGGTCCGAGTCGACGGCTGTCATGGAAGTGCCCCCAAGACCGCCGGTAATATTCAGGAATCCGTATCCTTCCGGAATCACGTACCACCATCGCCCGGTGGTACAGGTATCGGTGGACGCGATTCCCGGCATAGACCCGGGGAGCGCCGTAGCGGTACTGCGTGACGAAGCGGGTACCCGGTGCGGGATGCTGGAACCCAGGGTGGTGGGGGACGGTTACATCCAGTTCCGCCCCGACAAATCCCTCGAGGCGGGGAAGTTCCGGGTCGAGGTGTTGTTTCCGGGTTCCGTACCGGTTTTTACGTGGGAATTCGAAGTCGGGGTAATGAAATCCGCGGAAGAGAAGGAATGAGACGTTTTTCCGTGGAATGGTGGGCGAAGAGGGACTTGAACCCCCGACATCCTGCTTGTAAGGCAGGCACTCTAGCCAGCTGAGTTATTCGCCCACGCGAAAGGTATTGCCCGGCGTCAAGCCGGGAGGCATATATG
>JAMOUX010000041.1 GCA_027067855.1 Candidatus Fermentibacteraceae bacterium | reverse complement strand
CGTTTCGTTATTCGAGGCGGCAGACAGCGCCGCGTCGGCGGTCACCGATGTAAGGTATACTTTCAGGGTATACGGTGTCGGTTCCCTTGCCGACCTTCCTCACGCGGTGGGAGAACTTTCCGGAAAGATGACGGAAGGTCGGGAACGGCCTCTCCTGTCGGTAAGCCTCGGGTACGATTCTCTGCAGGACGGCTCGGAAGTGGACATGGTTCTGGATATCCGCTGTTACGGCGATTCCGTCTACGCCTACGACCTCCGGGAGAATTCGCTGACGAGGGGAGCGCTGGAAGACGGCGGCGAGGATCTTCTTAGCCCGGTATCGGTCGTCCTGGTAAATGAATTCTTCATGGACGACCCCTTTTCCGACGAGATGGAAGCGGAGTCGGTGGAATCCCTGGGCATCGTGGAAGTTAACGGCGTGGAGTGCACCGAGTGGGAGGTGCATTACAAAACGGGCAATGTTAACGTCTGGACGGTGGGCCGGGAAGACCTGCTTCCCAGGAGACGGCGAATGCTGTTCGACGAAGTCGACGGAGAGCCTTCCGCCGTAATCGTGGAACTTGGCGATCTTTCCGTCAACACCGGACTGCCTGATTCGATATTCGAGCCGGAATATTCTCCGGACTCCGTCAGCGATTACAGCGCCTACCTTAAGGTGGGAACCCCGGCGCCTTCCTGGACGCTTCGGGAGCCGGGAGGAGGTACCGTGTCCCTGTCGGACCTCAGGGGCGACGTGGTGGTCATGGATTTCTGGGCCACCTGGTGCGGACCCTGCGTGCAGGTGATGCCGGCCGTACAGAACATATATGAGAGATACGGGGATAAAGGGGTCAAGGTATTCGGTGTTAACATCTGGGAAGACGGAGACCCCGTCGCGTTCATGGAGGAGAACGGGTTCGATTACGGTCTGCTCCTGGAAGGCGACGACGTGGCGGACGATTACATCGTGTCCGGTATCCCCACGCTATACGTCATAGATCGGGAGGGGAAAATCGCCTTCGCCACGAAGGGGGCGGACCCTGAAATGGAGAATATCCTGTCCGGGGTGCTGGACGGGCTGCTGGAGGATGAGTGAGCCCCCCGGGAATTCCTCCGGGGTACGGTTCCGGGTAATTCCGATAAACTGATGTGAGGATTGTCCCGCAATGGGAGATGTTGTTTTACGGAGCAGAATTTGTATACTTGGCCAAGTATGCAATAACACGGAGGCGTCATGAACGATGATGTGATGGAAAGAAGGGTTCGCGTGCTTTCCGCCCTTGCAAGCAGGGTGCGCCTGGAGATGGTGGAAATTCTCGAGGCCGGAGAGAGGAGCGTTTCGGAATTGGCCGAGGTTACGGGCCTGGATCTCTCCACGGTGTCGAGGCATCTGGCGGTACTCAGGGAAGCCGGGATCGTCTCTTCGAAAGCCGTGGGCAACAGGAGGCTGCATGCTCTCAGGGCGGTGTGCGTGCCCGGTTTCCTGGAGTGCATTGACGAGATCCCGTCGAAGGAACCGGGGAATCGCCGCTGCGCGGGTTACGAAAAGAGGCATGACGGATGAAACTTCCCGAAGGATGGAAGTCCGTCGCGGCGGTCATGGCGATGTTCATGGGGCTGTTGCTCATTCCCAGGGGTTCTGAAAGATTCGAGAACTCCGTCATGGAAGCACTCTACATGGCAGGGGACTATGCGGAATCTCACGTAGTGACCTGTCTCGTGCCCGCGTTCTTCATTGCGGGAGCCATATCCGTGTTCGTCAGGGGGGACGCCGTGATGAAATACCTGGGCGCCGGCGGGTTCACAGCCTATGCCGTCGCTGCGGTATCCGGAAGTGTGCTGGCCGTGTGCTCCTGTACGGTTCTTCCACTTTTCGCGGGCATATACGGGAAGGGGGCGGGCATCGGCCCCGCAACCGCCTTTCTCTACGCTGGTCCCGCGATAAACGTTACGGCCGTGATTCTCACGGCGAGGGTGCTGGGAGTGGAGATGGGGGCGGCCAGGGCCGTGGGCGCTCTCCTGTTCAGCGTGGTGATAGGCCTTGCGATGAGCCTCCTGTTCGGGAACGAGAAGAGGAAAGAGACGACTTCCTTCGCAGGGACGCGCGGAGCGGCGGGTTCCGGCGGAGAGGGAGGAGTCGCCGCGGTGTTGTTCGTGACCATGGGCCTGGTGCTGGTGTTCTCCAACTGGAATGCCGCGGGAGCCGGGGGAATTATGGAACTGGTGCAGCGGTACAGGTGGATTGCGGCGGGAATCGCCGCCGCTGTACTGGGAACGGTCACTGTTCTGAAGATGGGAGTTTCCCCGTGGAGGATGCTCCTGACCGCGGTGGTGGTGCTGACCGCCGCGGTGCTGTTCCCGGACGTTCCCACCCTTGCATTCGGTTTGGGCGCCGTTGGTTTTGCGGCGTCCCTGGCTACGGGGGGACCCGAGGCGGTGGAATGGCTGCGGGAAAGCCGATGGTTCATGGTAAGGATAATGCCGCTGCTTTTTGCCGGGGTGGCGGTCGCGGGTTTCATGCTGGGCAGGCCCGGCTCCGAAGGGATGATCCCCGCTGACGTGGTGCATGGCCTGGTGGGAGGTAACGGACTTGCCGCCAACGTGTTCGCATCTATTGCCGGAGCTTTCATGTACTTCGCCACTTTAACCGAGGTACCGATATTGCAGGGGCTCACGGGGGCCGGGATGGGCAAGGGTCCGGCCCTGGCGCTGTTGCTGGCCGGGCCCGCGCTGTCCATTCCGAACATGCTGGTCATAAGGAGCGTTATGGGTACTAAGAAGACCATGACCTACGTATTGCTGGTGGTTGTAATGGCTTCCGTGAGCGGAATGCTGTACGGGGCGCTTTTCTAGCACGAGGAGGAAGAATGAAGATCCGGGTACTGGGCATGGGGTGTCCCAGGTGCGGCAAGTTGTACGAAAACGCGAGGAAGGCCCTGGAGGATCTGGAGATCGAGGATCTGATCCTGGAAAAGGTTGAGGATCTTTCCGTAATTGCGGAGATGGGAGCGATGTTGACCCCGGCTCTCGCGTTGGACGAAGAGATAGTGGTTTCCGGCAGGGTTCCGTCACCCGGCGAGATAAGGAAACTGCTGGAAGAAAGGCTGTAGAGCCGTCAGTCGGTGATATCCCCCAGTTCATCCGGTCTGAAGGTGGACATCGGGGTAGGTTCTTCCGGGTTCATGCCCGGTTCGTAACCCAGCGCCTCCTGTACGGAAACCGAGGCGGCCAGGAATATTTCCGCCACCGGTATTCCCACCGGGCAGGCGTCGCTGCACTGTCCGCAGTTGACGCAAATGGGGGAGATATGGGTCAGCCTTCCCAGGTGGAACTGAAGTGTTCCGGCCGGAACCCTGAGCGCTCCCCTCAGGTCGGTTTCCAGGCGCACCAGTTCCGGTGACGGAAGGGTGCGAGAGGTTTCGTAGTCGCAGAGGATGCAGGTACATAGGGGGCAGGCCTCCCGGCAGCCGCGGCACCCGATGCAGGACGCGAACAGGGAGACCAGGGAATCCATGCCTTTTCCGGCCACGGGGCCCCCGGCCAGGAACGCCTCCCGTGCTTCTTTCCTGAGTCGGAGCGTCTCCGCCGTTCGGGCGTGGCCGTCCTCACCGGTTCCGATGGAGCCCTCGCCGAAATTTTCCGCCAGTGTCACGGCCCTGTCCGAGTTGAGGAGTATGACGGTTCCGGGGGTTTCCCGGTCCGCAGCCAGTATCACGGTCATGTCCGCCTGGGGACCGGGTACGAGTTGCGTGCACGTTTCGCACGTGCTTCTGACATTGTCCGGCCCGGTCATGGAAATTTCTCCGGGGTCCTTTCCCGCCTGCACGGAGGCGGGAATCACCCCGGGGCACGTGCAGCTTATGATGAACAGGTTTTCAAGGCTGCCCTGCGCCTGCTTGACGTTTTCCACGAAGGCCCGCAACTCGCAGGGACGCAGCAGGACCGCCACCGGCGCGTCCGGGGGTTCGGTCCCCGTCAGGGCGGTGAGCGCCGCCGCGCCCTGTACCGGCATGACGGGAAGGAAGGGAACGAGTTCGTCGACCAGGTCGGGGTCCGAGACCAGGGAGCGGCAGAACCTGCCCACCTGGGGAGTTTTCCTGAGAGCGAATACCGAATGAACCTCGCCGCTTTCCAGAAGCCGGACCAGGAATTTTCCGAGGGTCTCCCGAACCCCGGTTTCGGTTTCCAGGACCCTAATCTTCGTATTCATGGAGTTCGTCCGGTTCGAATGTGTTGAGGGGCAGGGGTTCTTCGGTGTCCCTGCCTGCTTCGTACCCGAATACGGCGGCGGTCTTTTCCGACACCATGCTCACCATCCTGCCCACCGGGATATCGGACGGGCAGGCATCCTCGCACATTCCGCAGGATACGCACGAAAGGCTCATGTGTGCCATCCTGCCCATGTGGAAAAGGAGGGTGCCGCCTGGAAGACGGTCGCCGCCCCGTTCTCCGGACCTGTGAAGGTGGTCCGAAGCCGGGGAGCGCCGATCCTTCATATCTATGAAACAGAGCCTGCAGTAGCAGATGGGACATACGGTTCTGCAATTCCTGCACGAGATGCAGCCTCCGTACAGCCTGGCCAGGCCCCCGAGCCCGGTGTACGAGCGCCTCATATCTTCCATGCCCCGTTTCCTCGCCTCTTTCCGGTGCCGCAGCAGGGCATCGCGCCATTCCACCCATTCCGCCCGGTCTTCGCCGGTTTCCATGCCCAGGGTTTCCAGCAGTTCCCTGCCCGATCCGGTCACGGGCCGGAAGACGGGAGGGCCGCCGTGGAGCGCCAGGAAAAGGTCTCCCGCTCCGGTGAAATGAGTGCACTGCCTGCAGAGGGGTCTCAGCGATTCCGGCTCCCCGGGATCAGGTTCGGTGAAGTCACCGTTGCGGTACGATTTGACTGGCACCGCCCCGGGACAGTCCATCGTCAGGAAATAAACGTTTTGCATCGTCACCTGGTCCAGTTTCGAAAGTTCCACGGCGGCCCTGGCTTCGCAGGGTCGCATCACCGCGAGCACCTTGCCGCCGAACGGGGACCGGGCGAAGGAGGCAAGAGCTTTTGCGCCCTGGACGTACATGACGGGGGGGAAGGGTTCGGCCCGGTCCAGGAGCCGCACATCGTTCACCAGTATCCAGGGAAACGTACCTCCGGGACCTCGCGAAGGGGTCAGGACGTAATCCGCCACACCGCTTTCCAGCGCCCTGAGCATAAGGTTCAGCAGGACGTCTCTCATCGCAGCAGTCCTTCCACCTGGTACCTGAGCTGGTCGGGGGTGAAGTGACGCGAACGTATGGCGCCGGACGGACATGCGGCAGCACAGTTGCCGCATCCCCGGCAAAGTACGCCGTTGACGCCGCATACGAGTTTTTCAGCATCGAATGATATGGCCCCGTAGGTACAGACTTCCAGGCAGGTTTTACAGCCGCGGCAGAGTGTTTCCGATATGACGGAGGTTCTCGGTTCGGTCTCCAGCTCGCGGCCCGGCACAAGGGAAGAGAGTATGGCTCCAGCCACGGCTTCGGAGCGGGCCACGGCCTCTTCCGGGAAACAGGGCCCCCCGGCGCAGCCGGTCACGTAAACACCCTCTATGGGGGTGGCCAGCGGGGAAAGGGAAGCGTGTTCCCGTTCCGGGAAGCCTTCATCGTCCAGGGGCAGCCTCAACAACTCCGCCAGTCTTCCGAAATCCTCCGCGGGTGCGAAGCCCCCGTTTTCCGTTGCAATGCAACCGGTGGCCAGTACCACCGCCCCTGCCTTGATTTCCATGTTCCCGGCGGAAAGAACGAAGTTGCCGAAGAAGCCGACTATTTCCTCCGGCTGCGTATTAAGCAGCATCTTTATACCTTTCTTCCCCGATGATACGGTACGTGCCGGTTCGGCTACGCGCCGGTCGCCCGAAAGGAAACCGCCCGGGGAATCGCTTTTCTCGATTAAGGTGACCTGCCTGCCGGCCTCGGCAAGGAGGATGGCGGTGGTCATTCCGGCGAGTCCGCCGCCTATCACCACGGTGTCGGGATTGCAGACTATTTTCATTTTCTCCAGGGGCTCGTGGCGCATCGTCCTGCGCACGGCTCCCCGTACCAGCCTCACCGCTTTTTCGGTGGCGGCGTCCCTGTCCGGAGTCACCCAGGCCACATGCTCGCGTATGTTCACCATCTCCATCATGAAGGGGTTGAGATCCGCTTCTTCGCATACCTTCATGAAAGTGGTCTCGTGATCCCTGGGGGAACACGCGGCTATGACGACCCTGTGAAGGTCGTTTCCCCTGATTCTCGATACCAGGTGTTTCCTGCCGTCTGGAGAGCAGAGAAGCCCGAATGTCTCCGAGAGAATCACGCCGTCGAGTTTTCCGATCTCACCGGCTACGCGCTCTATATCCAGCACGTCGGCTATGTTCGGACCGCAGGCGCAAACGAATACCCCGATCCTTTTTCCGACCGTCATGCCGACTCCCCGGAATCGGCCAGCACGCGGCCCGCCGCCGCGGAAGCCCCTATCACTGCGTTCGGTACGTCCACCGGTCCGCCGGCGCAACCGGCGAGCAGTATGCCCGGCACCGGGGTGAGCGCCGTGGAGGAGAGAGGATCCGCCTTTTCGAAGAAGCCGTCTCCGTTCGTCGGAATGCCCAATATCTCGGCCAGTTCCACGGTATCGTCCGGAGGCCGCATCACGGTTCCCAGCACCAGGAGTTCCGCACGGCATTCGAAAGGGCCGTCCGCCGTGCCGCACTCGATATGTAGAGTTCCATCGTCGTCCGAAACGGATGGAGCAGACGTGTATCGCACCACGCGGGCGTTCACGTGTTCCCAGGCTCCGTGGTGCCGGTCCGCCACGGGATCGGGGGAATAGGAGGCGTCCAGGAAGACGACGGGTTTGACTTCCGGTAGCTTCTTCTCCAGGTAATGAATGAATTTCAGCGAGTACATGGTTGCGATGGCGGGGTTTCCACCGGTTCCCAGGGGATGGACCACTATCGCCGCCGATCCCGGTTCGCGTCCGTCCTTGGTGAGAAGTTCCCCGGAAGTCGGTCCGTTCGAAGAGAAGTATCTTTCGAACTCCGGGGCCGTGAACACGCCGGCGGAGGAGCCCCAGCGGAATTTTTCGAAAATGTCGCCCGGCGGGGTGTCGAAGCCGGTGGCGACCACCACGTGGGAGATTTCCAGTTCCATCGTTTCGTCTTCCATGGTGAAATCCACCGCATCGAAGACGCAGGCGTCGGCACAGAGAGTGCAGTCTTCACCGTTACGCCACCTGGCGCAGATGTTCCTGTCTATCCAGGGTACGTTGGGAAGCGCCCCGGCGCAGGGGATGGATATGGCTTTCCGGGTGGCCAGGTTTTCCTCGAAAGTGTTCCCGGTTTCCACCGGGCAGGCGTTCCAGCATTCGGCGCAGCCGATGCAGGCCGAGGGATCCACGCTGGAGGCCCTGCGCCTGACTTTCGCCCGGAAATCGCCCCTGCTTCCCTCCAGGGACAATATTTCCCCCAGGGTGATGACATCGACGAGGTCGTTCCTCAGCACCTCCTGCTGCATGGGAGACAGCATGCAGGTGGCGCATTCCATCCCGGGATACACGTCTTCGCACCTTATGATCCTGCCTCCGATGATGGAGGTCTTCTCCAGGAGGTACACCCGCCTGCCGGCACCCGCTAGGAGGAGAGAGGCCTTCATTCCGGCGACCCCCGCTCCGATGACCAGAACGTTCCCGTCCACTATAGCAGGGTTTCCCTCGCCGCGGGGTTCGGGCCCAGGGTTTTTATGGTATTGGTGAATTCCTTTACCACCTGCTGGAACCTTGCGCCCTCTGATGCCGATATCCAGGACAGTCTCAGCCTTTCCGACTCCAATCCCAGGCTTTCCACCACTTTCTTCAATACCGCGAACCGCCTCCTGGCGAAGTAGTTGCCTTTATCGTAATGGCAGTCGCCGGGATGGCAGCCGGCTATGAGAACACCGTCGGCGCCCCGCAGGAAGGCATCCATAACCATCTCGGGGTCGACCCTGCTGGAACACATCACCTTTACGGGAACCAGGTTGGGAGGTATTTCCAGCCTGCCGGTTCCCGCGAGGTCGGCCCCCGCGTAGGAACACCAATTGCACAGGAAGCCGATTATGCGCGGTTCGAAATCGTCCATGCCGTGGTCCCGGCCTAGAACCGGACCTGGGCCTTGTGCTTGCCGTCCCCGTCCGTGGCGCAGAACAGAAGCGTTTTGCCGGTTCTTTCGCACCATGCCTTTATGTCGGCGGGGAAGGAAGGGCAGTCCGCTATTATCTCCAGCATGTCGCCGGGCTGCAGCTCTTTCGCCTTGACCGCTATTTTCAGTATGGGCTGGGGGCATTTCAGTCCCGAGGTATCCAGGGTGTACGTGGCCATCAGTCTCTCCTTTTCACGCTTAGAACGAAAACGTTACGTTGGCGTCCCTGATATCGGCCATGAAACTGGTCGCTCCGGATATTTCCAGGTCGTCCCTCAGGTCTTCCGGGGTGACGTCCTTTGCTTCCAGGGCGAGTTCGCATAGGACCAGCCGGCCGCCCAGGGATTTTATCCCTTCCAGAAGTTCCTTCATGGAGGGCATTCCCTTGGCCGTCAATTCCTCCAGGTACCCGGGCTTGAGCGCCGGCACTCCTCCCGGGGTGAAAAAGATCACCACTTCGTCGCCCAGAGCCGCTGCTGAAGATGCCATGATGAAAGTAGGGTAGATGTTGGAGTTCTCGCTTCCGTTGCAGATTATCGCCACTTTCCCCATTACGCTCTCCTTTACCGGATCGGTTCCGCCTCGAGGCGTTCTTCCAGGGCTTTTCTGAACCTGTTTCTCACGTTTTCCATCTTTTCCTCGGGCCACTCCGCTTCTACCGCTTCGAAAAGCGTTTTCACGAGGCCCGGTTTTCTGAGATAGTAGCACATGTAAGAACCTTCCCGGCCCGATGCCACGAGCCCGGCGTTCTTCAGAACGGACAGGTGTTGGGATATGTTTGGCTGCCTCACGTCGAGAATTTCGTGAATAGCCGTGACGCATCTCGGGTTTTTCAGGAGTTCCCGGAGTATCATCAGCCTGACGGGATGGGCCATCGCTTTGAAGAGCGCCGATTCCTCGTCTGGATTCGAGTGACCGGAAGCGTTCTTGAGCATTCGTATCTCCAATTAAGAATATTGGAATATTCGAACACAAGATCGTACGTTCCCGACGCCTCGTTGTCAAGCATGGATCCGAATATTCTCAGTTGCGAAGGGTTTTGGCGGCACTTTTCACGATGTTTCGCTCGAAAGGGTTTTTATCTGCCCTAATACGGTGGCGTCCAGATCCCGTGTGTTCATTTCTTCATAGAGAGTCCTGAAAAACCTGACATCGCAGTCGATGATTCCGCAGCGGCATGTCCGGGCATTTCGTAAGTTGTTGAAAAGTTTCGGAAGGAATTCATAACTTGTCTTGAATTCTTTAACCCAAGAATTTTTTCTTGACGGAAAAAATCCGTAGCATTACGATATGACCCAAAATATTTGAATATGTTAAACTATGGAGGTCTTCTCATGGTCGAGTGGATAACCGTGAAACAGGTAGCCGAATTATCCGCAGATGAGTGATGGCAAAACTTACGACATGGCAGAAAAGGGCGAACTTCCTGCTGTCAAAATCCGTCGGCAATGGCGGTTTGATCGTGAGGAACTGGATAATTGTCTGAAGTCGATTCCCAACAGGGACTCGGATGGGAACGAGCGATGAGTACAAAGCTCCTGACTGATGATGAGGGTGTTTATTTCGCTCGGCAACGTGGTAAGCTTCTAAAAAAACGAAAGTACTATCGCCTGATAGATCTCTTTTCGGGTGCGGGTGGTTTAACTCTTGGATTTACCGAAAATTTCGGACATCCATTCGAATCGATTTGGGCCAATGATTTCAATAGGTATGCGGCCGAAACTTACAACATTAACTTCGGCAACCATTGTATTGCGGGAAATATCAATGATTTGCTCGATGCTGATACAGAAATCCCACGGGCGGATGTGGTAATCGGCGGCCCGCCATGTCAGGGTTTCAGCCTACTCAACAAGAAACGTGACGATGATCCGAGAAGACAACTTTGGAGACCGTTCCTTGAAATAGTACGTTTGTCCGGAGCGAGCATTTTCGTTATGGAAAACGTGCCCCAACTACTGGGCTCTTTCGAGCATGCTGATATCATTGATGGAGCTGAAGAAATGGGTTTTAAACTTGCGTGGGCAAAGTTATGTGCGGCGGATTACGGAGTTCCCCAGACGCGATGGCGGGCATTCATAATAGGATGTAACTTCACCGATCCGGCTGAAGTGTTTCCCCCGAAGAAAACCCATTATAACCCCAATGGGAATGAAATCTCGCGATCGTTGTTTCCTTCTGATGACGTTTATGTGAAAAATCCTCGACTTTGGCGCACGGTTCGCGATGCCATAAGTGATTTGCCTCCACCATACGGCACTGCAATAAGAGATGAACCACCACCTCTGGATCTTCATTTCGGTCGTTCTCCGACAGCAATGAGTATCGAACGTTATAAGGCAATCCCGGAAGAAGGGATGAACAGATTTGATCTCCAACGGCTGGCCCCGGAATTGACACCGGCATGCTGGATCAGAAAGAAAACCGGTGGTACGGATTTATTCGGAAGGCTTTGGTGGGACAGGCCTGCTTTCACCATCCGTACTGAGTTTTTCAAACCGGAGAAAGGCCGTTATCTTCATCCGTGCGAACACAGACCGATCACTCATCGTGAAGCTGCCCGTTTTCAATCTTTCCCGGATTCTTTTAAGTTTACAGGCACAAAGATAGAGATTGCCAGACAAATAGGGAATGCCGTACCTCCATTGCTGGCTGCGAGAATTGCGGATTCGGTTTATGCATTGCTGTCAAGAAGAAAGGCAAAAGGTGACGGATAGATTTGACCGGGAAAAACGAAGTGAAATCATGTCTCGTGTCAGAGGGAAGGATACGAAACCTGAAAAATTGGTACGGAGTCTGCTGCATCGAAAGGGATATCGTTTCAGGCTTCATGTTGATTCTCTGCCTGGAAAACCGGATATTGTATTTCCTCGTCATAAAAAGATCATTTTTGTTCATGGTTGTTTTTGGCACGGGCATGCGTGTTGTTCACGTTCCCAAAGGCCGGCTACGAATAGAGCATTTTGGAATAAGAAACTCAATGCAAATATAGAACGGGATAGAAAAACTCAAGATCTATTATCAGGAATGGGGTGGCAAGTGTTGGTAATATGGGAGTGTGAAGTACGTAAAACCGATATCTTGCTACGGAAACTTGAAAGGTTCCTGGATGAGTAATAGGCCGACAAAACAGTTTCTCCCGGATCCTGAAATCATCAGGCGGAAAGTTGAGTATTTGATCAGGAATTTTGAAACCGAGCTGAAATCGGGAGAACTTCGTTCAAAAGTACTGGCTTTGGTTCCAATCTTCCATGAATTGAGAATCTTAGGAAAATCGTTGATCCCGGAGCATTTCACTTCTGCGGCAAGAGAACGAATCCTATACTACTTCCGCAAATATCCGCAAACCGTCATAAGTGGCGATGAATTATTGGTTATTTCGGGTATTCAGGAATATGCTCGTCGAGTTCGCGAATTACGTGTTCAGTTCGGTTGGCCGATCGCTAGCGGGGTAACGATGAGGGAAATGCTTGATGATAAAGAAAATACGATATTAGAAAAGTTCAAGAACATGAAACCTGATGAGTATGTATTACTAAAGAACCGACAAGATCGTGAAGCGGCTCATCGTTGGTATGTGGCGAACACGATTCGAAAACAGCCTGGAGCGGTGCGTGATAAGATATTGAGGTTCTTAAGAGAAAACATCGGACGTGAAGTTACGAACGAGGAACTACGGTATGTTGCCGGTGGCAAGACGGAATGGGCCAGGCGCGTTCGTGAACTGCGAACGGAATTAGGTTGGCCTATTGCAACAAAGACAACCGGTCGCCCTGATCTTGGTATTGGAGTATATGTGCTTGAAGCCGATCGGCAATATCCCAAGCATGATCGACGTATTCCGGATGATGTGCGCCGTGAAGTATTGCGGCGTGATAATTATCGATGCCGAAAATGCGGTTGGTCATATGAAGAATGGAACCCTTCCGATCCTAGACATCTTGAGTTACATCACATTAAACACCATGTCAAAGGGGGTGAAAACATTAAGGAAAACCTGATGACTCTTTGTACTCGATGTCATGATGGAGTACACACGGAAGATAAAAGAGAAGAAAAGAATTAACGCGAGATTCTGCTTCCTGATTTGATGGTCGGTTCGAGACGGTTTCCGACTTGATTACTTCCGTCACGATTCCCGGGCGGGTGCACTAAGGTTGCTTTTCATTGTTTGTTACCTGTGTAACGTTCCCCTGATCCTCTTTATAACCTGCGGAGTGTTCCGGATATCGCTTCGGATGGTGAAAATAGAAAAATTCCGACCATCCGTCCTGATGGCGGAACTCGTTTTCCGTGTTATCGAAAGTCTGACCGGTGAGACCGCGATGTTTTTTACGTAGAGAGCACGGGGCTTCCCCAAACTTTCCCCGCATTTCTGAACTTTGATTTATTGATATTAAGCAATAAAAAATATGCCGTGAAAGGTCCGGGTGAAAGAAGTGTCGGGAGTATCGTAGGTAGGCCTGAAAAAGTGAATAAAGGAGTGGGAGGTAGGAGGATAGGAGAGAGAGTTATGCCTTTTTCCAGATTCCCAGCTTATCCACGAAAAAATTCGTTCGTTCGTTCAACCTGCTTCCGGGAACGAAGCAAACATCGTTGTATTCCACATGTTGGCCGGCGTATTGATTGTCGGTATTGGTCGAGCGCCACTCGCGACCCACGAGGGGTTCTATCTCACCTTCTATCGATAATCCCTCGTCAGCCTTCGTATGGGCCAGAAGATGATGTTTTCCCGTAACGGTAAGAGAGGGCCTTTCGCCCGAGTTATCGAAGGTCACCGCATCATCGAAAATACGGTCGGTGGTGATTTCTCTGGGGGCGTCGTCCGCCGGTTCCGCCCGTCCCCATCCATATCCCCGCTCGCCACCCAGTTGCAGGCGGTGAAGAGCCTCGCGCCACTTCAAGGAACAACCATTTTTTTTCTCGAAAATGTAGCCCAGCAAATAGACAGGCTGACCATCATCGATAGTGTGGGGTGAGAGGAATTCCACTTCGTGCAGGCTGCCTTCGCTTGCGGACTGTTGCGGGTAGACCAGCGCCGTACTTGCGTAACTGCCGAGGAAACGACGGCGGAAATCGGCTTCGTTCTCCCATGGCCAATTCACCTTGAACTCGTTTTCCACTTTCAACGCAGGGTAGAAATAGGTGAAAGCCAGGTTCTTATGGACCTTATTACCGATTTCCGCGTACTTTGCCGAATCGGTCGCCGCTTCGTCTTCCGCTTCATCGCGGGTCAGGCGCATGGTCAACGCCCCCCACAACATACGGCCAGTCACGTAGGGGCGTGTCATTTGCAGGTTTCCGACCTTGCGCCAACCGCTATGCAGCGGCATACGCAACCGGAAAACGATCTCGTATGCTTTCCAGGCCATTCTCAACTCCCTGCCGGGGACGGAGTTTCTTTCTCGTCGTTGTTTTCTTTCGAACATGCTTTTGCGCCGTAACGGGCGTAGATCAACATCTGCTCCAGCGTTTCCTTGGACAACAGTAAACGTTCCAGGTCGGTTGTCACAGTCCCGTTGATATACTCCAATACTTTCTCCGGACTGTGGTTCTCGGGTTTGTCCCGGTTGAATGGAAGATTTTCAAGAAGATTGAGCATTTCACTTATCACCACCTTGCCGTTGTCTTTTTCCTTGGCCAGGAGATAGAGAAAACAGGCGTAGACTCCGTTCTCCTGAAGCACACCCAAGGCTTTGGTGACGGTGTTGTCCACATCCCCGGTTTTTTTTGTTTTCTTGATGATTTCTTGGGCATACTTCGCCGCCAAGTAGTCCAGGGATTTCACTTGATCGTCGTTCATTGGTCCGTCTCCTGATTTGGTGAAGGGCTTTCTTCTTCGTTGCCGGGTATTTCGTTCCCTTCCTGCGGCGTGCCCACGACGGCCAGGCGACCGAACCCGCGGGTGCCCATGCCGCCCACGCCGAGCCATTCGATCATGTTCAATCCCGCCTTGACGACGTCAAGGGGATCGCTCCATCTCTGCCCACCGGGGAGACCGTTGCCTTTTGAGGTCTTTTCGAGTGTCGGGAAATTTTTCCGATAATCATCCAGCACCACGTCCATGGTCAGGAACGTCGCACGGGGAATGGCTTCATAGGTGAAAAGGGCGCCATCCTCCGCCGCCCCCGTTTCCGGATTGATGGCGACCGACGTGCGTACCTCGAGATTGCTGTTCACAATATGGCTGAAAAGGGATTCCCGCACCAGAACGATCCAGTCTTTTACCTCTTGCCAACGGGAATCATCTTCCCACTCCTCCGGCGACTCGATACTTATCCCGTTCTGCTCGACGTCGACCATCAACCAACCGAGATTGAGTGGACCTTCACGACGGAAGGAAAGAAGAGCTTCGCCGTATGCAGGTTCTTTTTTAATGGCATTGTTGTCCTTTTTAACAACAACACCCGCGTCTTTCAGGCGTCCCAGGGTGGTTACCCAGACCGGCCCGGCCATGGAATAAACGGGGAGAAGAAGGATGTGCGCATCAAAGATGTTGACCACGCCGGAATAGGCTCTGGTTTTTTCTTCTCCGGCTTCCTCCCTGGTTTTCTTTATGTAGCCGAAGGTATAGCACACCGGGTTTTTATCCGGTTCGTTCACTTTATCCTGGCTTTGTCCCGCAGCTTCGGGTGTCTCATACAATTGCGCGGCATGCGAACGTATTGCTCCATGCAGAGCGCTACCGGGTATTTTTGGAACCCGAGTACCCGGTTCCCGAACGATGCTGTTGTCCACCCGACCCAGTCGATATCCTCCGGTTCCGACATGAACCGGGTCCAGGGTCATCAACAAATATCGTCGTAACTTGTAGGTCGCCATGGGTACCTCCATCATCCTTTTTCCTTGCATATTTCCATGTGAAGCTCCGCCAGGTCGGCCAGTTCGCCTCGCACACCGGCTTCGATCAACGCTTTTCGTTCCTTTTCATCGATACCCGCCCACTTGTGCGTTTTCGGCCATGCCGCGCCGGCCAGGGTGTCGTGCGCGAAGCGGCGGAAAACCTTATCTTCGATCGACCGGTCGTCGCGGTCCTCCCCGAACCAGGCTTCCCGGGTGGCTTCGATGGCGCTGATCACTTTGTAACGCTGCGCTCTTTCGAGCTTTTTCATGTGCGCCCACACCATATCCAAGCGGTTCAGATCGTCGAGGTAATATGGCCTTGTGCGCCGGGTGCTTCGCCGCCCGGCCTCGTCGTAGTGGATTTCAAAGCGACGGGAGGTGACATCGAGAAATTCGTAATCGATCGTGGACGGCGTAAAGAAAACTTTGTCGTCTACTTTCAACTCGCAGACGTGGACGAGCCAGCCGTCGTTTCCCGTCCATGGGTTGCACGTTTTGTAACGACGTGCCCGATCCGTCGGCTCAGTACCGGTTTCCAGAAAGACATACGGATACCATTTGTCTTCCGTATTTCCATCACCCATCACGGCAGGCACATACCACGTCACGCGGCGATCGTCTTTTTCGAGCGTCACCTCGAAGCATTCGTTGAACTGTTTGTCGCCCGCGAATCGCTCCGGAGGTTGATCGCCCCTGCACGCCAATTTGCGTGCCGAACAGATCACCCGCCAACCCTTGGCCTCCCCGCTTTGACGCAACATCTGCCGTCCGGCATCCAGAACGGCCCGCACCGGCGTCCGGCGGTGCGCGAAGACGACGCCCAAATGGAGCGGCAGGCGGTTGCGCACCTTGCCCGCTTCACGCTCATATTTCTCTTTGACGGCGGCCACTGCCGCCAATGCTTTCTCCGCCGGTATCAGCGCCATGAAGGTTTGAGGTTCGGCGAGAAGGGGAATCACCGGCGTGTATTCAGAGCCGACTGTTTCGGTGTCTTCCGAAAGAGATATCTTTCCCAGAACCTTGTTTTTCTCGCCGTATCCGGCAGGTTCCTCAACAGTAAACGTTCGACCCTTTTTCAGGACTGCGCGGATGTCTTCTCCCAATTGCGTTTTGCCTGACAGGTATTCCAGGTTGTCCGCGACGATAAAGCGATTATTTTTCGCATCCCAGACCACGCTCAGCCGCACGCCGTTGGGAAGAACCAGGGCGTAAGCGTGCGCAGGGAAGAGTGTTGAATTGTTTTCCCCTTCATTCCGGGGCCGGAATGCTCCTTCTACAGCCAACCTTGGACCTTTTTGGCCTGTTTTTTCGCCCATCAGAGATCGGGCGAGGTTTGCATCGGCGTCATCTCCTCCCGCCGGGCAAACCTCCTGCCAGAAACGACGGGTGGTCTCCCAAATACGGCGCAGGCGGGCAAAGGAGGGATTCTTGGCGATCTTGTCGGCGTCATGTCCGTTCCGGTCGTTCGGTTCCCTCACGGCCAAAGTACGAACGAGGTTGCCGCTCAGCCAGTGGGTCAGGTTGAAACGGCCGACCACGAGCGCCAGCCGCCCGTTCGTGTCCGCCACTTCATTGGTCCAAATGGTAGTGTCAAGTTTTCCGAGCCACTCCTGGGACCGGTCAGCCCTTCGCTCTTCGCAGATGTTGCACACATTCCGCGCCGCGGCCTTTTTCCCCGGCCCTTGCGGCCGCAGACCGCAGGTGGTGCAGATATCGGCTACGATCCCGCTTTTCCAAAAATGCCTGACATAGCCTGCATCAGCCTGTACGAAGTATGGGGGGGGCAGCATACTACTGATTCCGGGTAATTCGTCGCGGGATGATTGTGGCCACCTAGGGTCTTGTCCCCACCAACCGGAAGCTTCCAGCTCGATTCGGGGGCCTATTTCCCCGTTGATTTGCAGGTTAATTTTATTTCCCAACGTCCCCGACTGAAATTCCTGCAAGATGAGTTCTCTCAGTGTGTTTCCATTCTGACTACTTGATAATAGATTGGCCACATCCGGCACGACATAAACACTACCATTTTCATCTCGGTATACTTCGCTGCCCAACGGATACGTAACCTCCAGCAGGCATTGCACCCTATTCAGCCCGTCTGATAGAATGTCTTGCCTAGCAAATAGGTCCGAAATATTGGCCACGTTTAGAAGATAACCCAGCCCGTCGATGCGAATAGCGAGTAGCCGCCAGTGCAAGTCACGTGCTGCAGGGGTGTGCCCCGTCAACACCACACCGGCCAACGCAGCCTTGTAGAGGGAACCAACCAGCAATCCCCAACTCCACAAATCCACTTCGTTGATAGGGCGACGTGTATCGGCTACCGTCTTGGCAAACAGACTACTGACTTGGCTAAGTACTATATCCCGCACTCTATCCGAGTAATTGCATAGGTCATTCCAAGGAAGATTCCAAAGCCCGTTTGTTAAATCATTAAGCACATCCGCTTCAAAGCCAAAGGGAGTACTGATCTTGATACCAGGATAGTTCTGTTCTCCGCCAACCGGTTCCTGCTTATCAAAGTGAGAAGTGTTGTGACATCGCGAGAGGAACTGGCCCCACGGGTATTGGTTCCTCCTTCTGTCGAGCAGGTTGGCTACAGAACAAGAGCTTGATTGAATAGGTATTTGGAAACTTGCACTGGTCAGACAATGGTGTCGCCTTACCAGTTCATTCCGCGGAATCGCCTGTGCATTGGGAGAAGCATTAGCTGCCTGGACCCGTAAATGCTCGTCTGAACATTTCCTGTAATCATGCAACCAACCAATAGCCTCCGCCAGCAACAGGGCATCACGCTTCTGTTTCAGGAGGTTCAGATCAAGATTATTACCGCTCATTGCCGGTTCTCCTTCAATTCCCCCGCTATTGCTTGGGCGCGTTGCACCAATTCCGAGAAGGAATCGAAGCACGCTATAACAAAACCCTTCGCTATTGCTTCGCCGTGCTCTTCATACCATTTCTTGAATTCTTCAAACTCGGCATTTGTCAGGTTTGCCGGTTTCCTGTCTCCAAGCTTCCTTAATTGACTTTTTTTCAATAGCTTCCCGGAACTGTCAAGCAACACCTCAATTGGTCGCCCTTCTTCATTCAGCAAGGCTCGAAATTTATTCGGGGGGGCAGATTTTTTTACAGGGATATTAATCGCCAGTTTCCCTTTTTTCAGCAGTTTTTCCCCCGCCACGCCGAAACCGCTGCTGGTCTTGGCGCCGAAGCCGTATTTCGTGAGCATGGCCCGGACACCTTCGGCAACCGCCGCCAGATCGGCGGCCACCTCGGCGCGCAGGCTCGCTTCGTCCTGCTCGGCGACGCCGAGGGGAACATAGAGCAGGAACAGCTCGCCTTCGGTTCCCGGCGGTACGCATTCCATCAGGATCGGTCCCCGCGCGCCTACCCCGGTCTTTCGGTCGTGGGGGTTGATGACCTCGAGTTTGACCTTGTCGAAGAAGGTAGGAAAGAAACGAAACCGCCCCTGGAAGCCCTCAATTTCGCCGACACGATATTTTTTCTCTCTCAAATACTGCTCAAATGTTTCGTCGGCTTCCTTTAGGGCCTCTTCAAACCGCTGCCGCCACTTCTTTTTTTCCTCAGCGTCCGCATTCTTCGCAAGTGGCGGTATCTTTTTCCGGACGAATGCCCGGTTGAGGAATTCCGCGGTGCCGTCTTTTTCGTTGCCGAAGAGCCGGTATAGTTGCAAACGGTACTCTATAAATTCGGAATCCTGAATCCTGCCGGCGTGCAACTCCTTCACCAATAAACGCATCATCGCCGACCGCAACGCACCTTTCCAGCTCGTCGCGGCGACCATGGGGGTTTTGAAAACCTTGTCTTTGCGGATCGGATTGTCCAGCAAGTGGAAATCACCATCATCCTTGCTGATATAAGGCTTCCGCAACTTAAAAGAAAAACGAAGCAGGAAGCTGTACCGGGGAAGATTAACTAGGTTGTTGATGGGGTCAGGGCAAAAAGCGAAAAAAGGTAACAATTTTGAAGGCTTCTCAAGTTCAGATTGCCACTTTTGCCAGTATTGGCCTTTATCTTTGCCTTCTAGTGCTGTTTTTACCCAATTCAACGTAATTATGAATTCAAATTGCATTACTCGTTCTCCTCACAAGCAAGCAAACTCTGCAGAAAAGAACGCTTCTCCGAATTGTCGGGCGCGACGGTGTTCCTAGGCGAGTTCAGCTCACGCCAGACCTCCAGTTCATAGTTGGTCTTCAGGTGGTCGTGGATTTGTCCGACGACTTTTTCCCGGTTCCAACCGTTCCGGTAGACGGCAGCTCTTTCGGGTATCCACCCCCAGACACGAATAACATTCTTGTCGGTCTCTATTTCTCCGTCTTTATCTTTATAAGGCCGCGATATCTTGATCTTAGCCGCTTCTCTTTTTCCTTCAACTGTTCCCATGATGAAATGTCGCAGGTCTTTATTCTCTTCAAAAAGACGACGCAGATCATATTTCAAATTAAAGGTTTCTTTTTCTGAAAAGGAAGAACCTTGCCTAGGGGTGATACGGGCGAAAAACATATCTCCAAGAGAAGGAAGATCAGAAGCACGGACCGATTCAGGAGCAGAA
This sequence comes from Candidatus Fermentibacteraceae bacterium, assembly GCA_027067855.1. Lineage (GTDB taxonomy): Bacteria > Fermentibacterota > Fermentibacteria > Fermentibacterales > JCC-6 > Aegiribacteria. The sequence goes on along the minus strand of JAMOUX010000041.1, from coordinate 1,145 downwards.
ATCACCCAGTTATAAAAAGGTTGGGTATCGAGCCTGTTATTACCTACCGGTTTAACCACGCCAAACCCCATCTGGGATTTGGCACCGAGAGCCGCCCAGTCGGAAACGAATTGAATAAGACCGCCAATAATTTTAGTAGAAAAATCAGGAAACAGTTGACGAAGATGAATTATGAATTCTCCTGTTTTCGGTTTATTCGGGAAATACCAAGTAGGTTGTTTACGTTGTCTGCCTTTTCGATCTGCTTGAATCGAATCTTCGATGGAAGAATTGGAGGAAACAGAAACTTCTTCCACTTCCAACCTGAATCGCCGTTGCCAACCTGTGGCGCCGAATACCTGGCATACATCACATAATCCGGCATCGCGCAAACGGCTGCGTTCTTCGGTCGCCTTGCTCTTACGGTACTTTTCCGGGTCGAATGAGCACGTTCCTTTGCTTGGATCGCACGCCTTTCCGCCCAATCCCCGTACGATGGCCTCGTACCACCAGCGCAGGCTGCCGAGGATACCGGTTTCGTGGAGGCGATCCACCTTGCCGTCCACGCCGCCGGTCCAGAGGTGAGTTAATGTTCTGAGTTTGATTTCCATTTTCTCTTTTGCCCCCTACCGATGTTTCATTCTATTTCTTTCCGGAAGTCAAGTAAACCTTTTATTAATCTAATATCATGTCCGGATTCGATCATTTGATCGTCGGCATTTTCTTCAGTCCGGATCAAAGCCGATATACGAGCTTGCATACGCCGGGTCAAATGGTGCTTTTCGAGACACTCCAACGGGATAGGTCGGTTTCAGTGTAAGAAAGAGGGAGGGAAGCGAGTTTCACGCATTTCATTATCCCGTAAAATTTTTATTTCTTCTTGAAAGGTGTTGCAAGAGCGAGGGGTGTAGGATTGAACGCGCCAGAATATAAGTGATGAACATCGATGACTGATTTAACTGAGAGCGCCAGGGTTCAGTGCGCTTCATACGGAACCGTAGAACCATAAAAAAGCGGAAACTCCGTCGATATGCTCGACGGAGTCTCACTATGAAGTAAAAATCATCAGGATCGTCGCATGAAAACCTGGCGCCTCGACGAGGACTCGAACCTCGGACCTAGTGGTTAACAGCCACCCGCTCTACCAACTGAGCTATCGAGGCGCG
>JAMOUX010000040.1 GCA_027067855.1 Candidatus Fermentibacteraceae bacterium | reverse complement strand
GGGATCGTTTCCGGACAGGCCGTCGCCTATCGTGGTGTTCCCGACCGTGAAAACGTATGTCGATTCAGCCAGGTCGTATTCCTCGATACCGGTGACGTACTCGGGATCGAGAACCAGCCCGTAGGAGTTCTTCGGCAGGTACGACGAGTAGATCGCATCGGGATCGGAGAGGGGAGACTGATTCCAGGAACGGATCACGTCCACCGCGTCCCCGTCCGTGAAAGAACAGCCCGCAAGGGGAAAAATGCCGGGGCCGGGATAGTATATCTCGATGAATTCCCCGGTGTCCTCGTCCGATGGATTGCACATTACCTCGGTAAGCACGGGAGGAACGCCGCCTCCGACCGGTATGGGAATGGAGGCGAAATCGTCGCGGGCGTTTTCGTCACCCGACACCCGGGCCGTGCCGCAGGCGAGGTACCATCCCTTCTCCAGGACGGCCGTGGTGGAAAGAGAAACCGAGGTTCCCGGACTCAGCACCGAGGCTTGGAATTCCTTCAGAACTTCTCCCTGATCCGGGATGGAATCGCCGTCGGCATCCAGGAAGAGATAGAGGGTACCGGATGCAGGCTGGACGTTTCCCCTACATGTGAAGGAGGAGTACAGCGTAAACTGCAGGCCCGGTGAAGGTTCCGCCGGATCGGTCCAGGTGGAATCACAGGAGACGTTGAGGGAATCCGGTAGAGGCGACGGGAAGGTGACCGGAGTATCGCCTTCGGGACCGATATTACATGGTTCCTTCCGGAAAGAGTCGGAGGCGGCCCCTGTAACCGGCGATGCTTGCGCGTAAAGGACGGCTGCATAAAGGAGGATATGGAATAAAATTCCACGCCGGATTCTCGATGCCGGTTTTTCTCGTTGCAGGTGCATCCGTGTAGCCTTAACGTTTATCCAGGATTAGCGAGAGTTCTTTTTTCCAGGCTTTGGCCATAAGCGGCAGGGGGAGCCTGACCAGTATCCCGCGCGGGAGGGACAGCAGGATGTTCCTCCCGGGAAAGCTCATATCCTGGAGAAGGAAATCACTTTTTCCCACAGATTCACGCACGATTCTTCCACGGGGATCGGAAATGAATGAGAAACCGTTCCATGAAACGTCTTCCTCTATCCCGTAACGGTTCGCGGTCACCAGCCAGGCATCGAACGCGCGCGCCATGAAACGCGGCACAACCGAGCGGGCATCAATGTTTTCGACCAGGGGAACGATTACCACTTCCGGGCGGCTCATCGCTATCCGCGTCACGGTTGAGAAGTTTGACAAGTCGGCAAGAGTGGTGATTACCGTTTTTTTACCCAGTATGCCGGTAACGGTGAATGGTGCGGTTCCCGGATGATATCCGCATTTCCGCTCACCCGGCGAAAGGTTGAATTTCCTGTGTACGGATCTCGGATCTCCGAAGCGGTCGAAGAGCACCTGCGAGTTGTAATAGAATCCCTCGTCCTTCTCGGAAAATCCCAGGCAGATGTAAACGCCGAATTTCGATGCCTGCTCCGATATTATTCCCAGGCTGTCGTAACTCAGGTGCATGGATATCTCTTTATGATATTCCGGCATGCTTGCCGGGTCGTACCAGCCCAGCGACATCTGTCCGAATACTATGAGATTGGTTCCTGGGCGTTTATTCATGATCTCTTCTATTATAGAAGTCATTTTGTGGAGATTGGAGTTCGGATTCTGGTGGCATGAAAAGATTACCGATGCCACGCTCAGAGTGCGGATTTCATTTTCTGTCCGTTTACCCATGATTACCCCCCGTTGGGAACCGCCACGTACGTTTCACAGCGAACCGTACTTGATATATGAAAGCACTTGAGCGGCGTCACCACCGGATCCGCGGGTTCACTCGCCTATTATCTTGACCAGGACCCTTTTTGGGCGCCTGCCGTCAAATTCTCCGTAGAATATTTGTTCCCATGGTCCCAGGTCTAATTTACCGTCGGTTACGGCCACCACGACTTCCCTGCCCATGATCTGCCGTTTGAGATGGGCGTCTCCGTTGTCCTCGCCGGTGTCGTTGTGCCTGTAACGCGATACCGGTTCATGAGGGGCCAGTTCCTCGAGCCACCTGTCGTAATCCGATAGAAGCCCCTCTTCATCATCGTTTATATAGACAGCGGCGGTTATGTGCATGGCGTTTACCAGGCACAATCCTTCGATTATACCGCTTTCTTCGAGTATTTCCTCCACTTTCGGGGTGATGTTGATGTAGGCTCTTCTCGAAGGGGTTTCGAACCAAAGGTATCGGGTGTGGGATTTCATGGTGCCTCCCATTCCGGCAGTTTTTCTTCGGCGCCGATGATTTCAACGCTGAAATCGGTGATTTCCCAGTTCGGCGTTTCAAACAACTTTTTCGCCGTGTCCAGGGCTTTCGACAGTCTTCCCGGGGAACCGGATACGGTGACGGCTGCCAGCCAGGCCTGCCGGACGAGATCAACGGGGCCCACCTGGGCGACGGAGAATCCCATCCCGGAAAGACGGCTGCGGATCGAATTGAGATGAACTCTCCTGTCCTTGAGGGTCACGGCTCCCCTGAAGTAAAGCTCGGTACGTATTATACCGATAAAGTATTTTATATCCATTATTCTTTCTCGACAAGACGGTTACATAGGTTTCAATACCAGGGCGCTCAGAGGCGGCAGCACGAGATCAATAGAGTAGGGCAGTCCGTGCATCCCCTTCGCCAGGCTTTGCACCGAACCGAGGTTCCCGGTTCCCGTACCGCCGTAGATTTCCGCATCCGTGTTCAATACCTCCCTGTAGATTCCTCCTTCCGGAACTCCCAGCGTATAACCCTCCCTGGAGACCGGTGTCATGTTGAGCACGCAGATCGCGGGTTTTCCGTTCCGCGGGAATCTCATAAAGGATATTACCGTTGTGTCCGGATCGTTGAAATCTATCCATCGGAATCCTTCGGGATCCGTATCCAGGCTATGGAAAGCCGGGTCGGCGGCCACAAGGCTGTTGAGGTCGCCTACTAGTCGCTTGATCCCACGGTGCTCGTCGTAATCCAGGAGGTTCCAGTCCGGCTGGGCATCATGGTTCCATTCGGTCCATTGTCCGAATTCCGATCCCATGAACAACAATTGTTTCCCGGGATGCATCCATTGGTAGGCCAGCAGAAGCCTGAGATTCGCGAGCTTCATCCACCTGTCTCCGGGGCACTTGCCGAGAAGGGAGGACTTGCCGTGGACGACCTCGTCATGGGATAACGGGAGGATGAACTTCTCGTTGAAGGCATAGAGGAGGGAGAAGGTGAGATCCCCCACGTGATGTTTCCTGTGAACGGGATCCTTGCTGATGAAATTGAGAGTATCGTGCATCCAACCCATGTTCCACTTGAACGTAAATCCCAACCCTCCGTCGTCGAGCGGATTCGTGACCCCGGGCCAGGCCGTGCTTTCCTCCGCCACGGTTATCGCTCCGGGATGCTCCTTTTGTACCATGGAGTTGAATGTCTTGATGAACTCTATGGCTCCCAGATTTTCCCTTCCTCCGTATACGTTTGGAATCCACTCGCCGTTCTTGCGCGAGTAATCCAGGTAGAGCATGGACGAAACGGCGTCCATTCGTATGCCGTCCACGTGGTACTTGTCCAGCCAGAAAAGTCCGGCGGCCACGAGAAAGTTTTTCACTTCGTTTCTGTCGTAGTTGAAAATGAGGGTATTCCAATCCGGATGGACGCCCATGCGCGGATCCTCGTGTTCGTAGAGGCAGGTACCGTCGAATTTCGCAAGTCCCGACGGGTCGGAGGGGAAGTGAGCCGGGGCCCAGTCCAGAATTATCCCTATGGAGGCTTCATGAAGGCGGTTCACGAATTCGTGGAAATCCCGTGGGGAACCCATACGGCTGGTGGGGGCGAAATATCCCAGGGTCTGGTATCCCCAGGAGCCGTCGAAGGGATGCTCCATGACCGGCATGAGTTCCACGTGAGTGAAACCGGTTTCCTTCAGGTAGGGAATAAGTTCATCGGCCAGTTCCGGCCAGGAAAGAAAGCGTCTCCCGTCCGAAGGCCTTTTCCAGGAGGGGGCGTGCATTTCGTATATTGAAAGAGGTGAAGAGTAAGGGTTCCATCCGGCCCGTCCGGCCATCCAGTCTCCGTCGGTCCATTCGAAGGAGGAAAGATCGTCCACCACGGATGCCGTACCCGGACGGAGTTCGAACCTGAGGCCCAATGGATCGGATTTCTCCAGTATTTCTCCTCCCGGAGTGGATATGGAATACTTGTATAGATCTCCCGGAGAGAGGCCCGGAACGAAAAGCTCCCATACGCCCGATGACCCCAGAACCCGCATGGGGTGCCTTCTGCGATCCCATTCGTTGAAACTTCCCGTCACGCTCACCGTTGCGGCATTGGGCGCCCATACCGAGAAAAGTACACCCGGAACGCCGTCAGCCCGCCAGACCCTTGCTCCCATCTTGTCGTACAACTTGAAATGGTTGCCCTGGGCGAAGAGGTAGAGATCGAACTCGCTCAACTGGGGAAGGAATGAGTATGGATCCCTGGTTTTCCACGAACCTCGAGGGGTTTTTACGAGTAGTTCGTAGGTGAAAGGCTCCCGGTTTTCATCCGAAGTCCATACGAATAACCCCGATTGGGTTACCCTGGTCATGGGCTTCGCGCCTTCTCCCGGAATGACCAGATCCACCGTTTCGGCCGGGGGACAGAAAATTCTGACCTCCCAACGGTTGCCGTGTTCGGGGCCTAACCGGTGCGGCCCGAGGAATACGAACGGATCGGAAAGGGTCGCTTCCTCGATGCTCCTGATCTCACCAGGGGAGAGGATGGTATTGCTCACTACAAGATGAGCAGCATTCCCAGGCCGAGAAGCAGCAGGTAACCGAGGGAGTCGGTAAAGGCCGTAAGCAGTATGTTGCTGCCCAGGGCCGGGTCCCTTCCCATGGCTTTCAGTACCAAGGGTATGGCGGCCCCGAGAAGCCCAGCGAGACCCATATTGCCTACCATGGCGAGGAATATGACGAGAGCCAGTTTCCATGGAGCGGTTCCCCCGGGGAAAAGAAGCGCCACGAGGGCGGCTATGGATCCAGCCACGATTCCAAGAAGTATTCCCACCCGGGCTTCCTTGAGAATGGCTTTCATGCTGGATGAGAATTCCATTTCTCCCAGGGCTATGCCCCTGGTTATCACGATGAGAGACTGGTTGCCGGTGTTTCCGCTCATGCCGGCCACGATAGGCATGAATGCCACCAGGGATGCCACCGATTCGATGGTGCCCTGGAAGATTCTTATCACGGTCGAGGCCACGAATGCGGTGAAGAGGTTGACCCAGATCCACGGAAAACGTTGCCTGAAGGCGGTGGAGACGGAACTGAATATCCTGTCTTCTTCCGAGAGGCCCGCCATCCTGTACATGTCCTCGGTGGCTTCCTCTTCCATGACGTCGAAGAGGCTGTCGCCGGGTATGACACCCACGAGCTTATGATTGTCGTCCACGACAGGAATGGCCATCAGGTCATATTTTCTCGCAAGCATGGCCGCTTCTTCGCGGTCGGAGTTCACGTTGACGGTGAAGGGATCCGTCATCATCAGGTTTCGCACCGGGGTGTCCGGAGGACAGGTTACCAGGCGTCTCAGTGGTATGACGCCCGCAAGCCTGCCGTCGTCGTCGGTCACATATACGTAGAAGGGAACGTCCACATCCTCGCTCTGCTCCCTGATGATCTCCACGGCCTGTTGGGCGGACATGTCGATATTTACGCGCATGAACCTGTTGCTCATGCAGAAACCGGCGGAGTCTTCGGGGTAGAGCAGCAGTTGTTCTATCTGATATCTCTTTTCGGGCGGCAGCAGCTTCAGGACGTCATCACGCCTTTGTTCGGGCAGGGCCTGGAGAAAGAGAAGCGAATCGCTGGATTCGAGCCTGGAAAGAAGTTTGGCCGCTTTTTCGTCATCCATGCGTTCCAGCACCTCGAGGAGAATACCCTCCGGAAGTTCCATGAGGACCTTCCCCGCAAGGTTCTGGGTAAACAGCAACTCCACCAGGATGGTTGCCTCTGAGGGTGTGAGGGTGCCGAAAATTTCGGCTATGTCAGCGGGATGCATCTTCTTCAGGGCGAGTGCCGCCCTGTTCCCGGCACCGCTGGCTATGAGCTTTCTGAGGTAGGCACCCTGCTGTTGCGTGACGGGCATCTTTCACCTTCCAATGGAATCACGATCGGTTTACGAAAAACTTGCTCCGGGATGCCGCCCGGCAATGCGGCGCCGGTTCCCGGTAACCGGTGCCGGCTGTATTAGATGCGCAGGTCGAAAATCCTGTAAAATAGTATCCAGAGACCTATGACGATTCCGATGGTTCCCAGCGAACCCTGCTTGGGCGCGAGGTTGGCCCTGAGTGAATCCATTTTCGTCTTCGCTCCGCCCGAGTTGATGAAGTTTTTCAGGGTTCCGACTCCCAGGAGGAAACCCAGGGCAAGGGTGACGATCACGCCGGCCAGGTAAGTGATCATTCCTACGGGAATCCAGTCGAACAGCCTGAGGTACCTGAGGAACTTGATAAGGTGGATGAAACCGAATACGATGGATGCTATGCCTATCCATCCCTGGTGAGGAACGAGCTTGTCGAAATATTTCCTGGTTTCGGGTTTCCTGGAAATGAGAACGTCGGGAGCGGCTATGAGCCCCAGAAGAAGCAACCATATTCCATTGATGTAGTACATATTACCTCCTGAATGCGAATGCGGTTCAAAACCCGTAATGTGTGCTAAACTAAAGCTATGAACATACAAACCTACAACATAATAGTAAAAAAGCAAGGCCGCACGGAGTTATCGCCGGTTATCCGGTTCATCCGATGCCCGGATGTTTACCCGGCGGGGAAAACATTGACAATCAAGGGCCCCGGGGGTAACATTCCAGTCAAGCATGCGGGTTCCGCAGCTCCATATCAACAACCCGGCGATTCTGACGAATCGGTATTGCGTACCGTGAGGGAGAGGGAAGAAGGCTGTCGGGCGCTTCGTACGGCATGTCGGGGGTCCGATGTTCGGGGAAGATGGAAGACAGGAACGAAATTTTCAAGTATACTATCAGCATGAGGTTCGTCGGCTGAAAAGATTGGAATCGGTAGATGATCGTCAGAAAGCTCATGGTACTTGTTTTTCTGCAGGTTTCCGTATCGGGCGCGGCGAAGTACGCCGGAGAATTTCTCTCCGTTGGGGCCGGCGCACGGGGTCTCGGGATGGGCGGAGCGTTCTGCGCGGTGGTGGACGACGCGTCCTCGGGATACTGGAATCCCTCGTCGTTGTTCAGGCTGAGGAATCAGCAGGTGCAGCTGATGCATTCGGAGAGATTCGGGGGCCTGGTAAAGTACGATTACATGGGTTACGGAAGGTCGGACGGGGAGACGGGGCTGGGTGCGGGGCTCTACAGGACCGCCATAGGTGATATTCCCAACACCAATAATCTCGAATGGTACGATACCGGATCTGACGGTGTTTTCGGCGAGGACGGGGCAGGTGTGCCGGGTGACGCCGGGGACGACGATTACGATCCGGCCTCCAACCCGGACGGTACGGAGGGGAACAACGAGTGGGATCCCGGGGAAGAAATAATCTATGACGAAAGCAGGATAACCTACGAGAGCGCCGTGGACTGGGCATTGTATCTCTCATGGTCGAGAAGTCTGAATGAACGGCTCTCTGTCGGGGCCAGTACGAAGCTGATAAGCAGGAACCTTATGGGATACAGTGCTTTCGGCCTGGGCCTTGATATCGGCGCCAGGTACGATCTCTCCGGGGCTTTTTCCGCCGGGATAAATCTCCAGGACGTTTTCGGAACGCATCTTTTCTGGAACAACGGCGCATCGGAAAGCATACTGCCCACGGTAAAGGCGGGGGCGGCCATCAAGTGGCCCGTAAGCAAGTTCGCCACCCTTGTCACCGTTGCCATGGACGGCGATTTCAGGTTCGAGGGCAGGAAGTATTCGGCGCAGTACAATTTCGCCGGAGTAAGTCTCGATACTCACCTGGGCATGGAATTCCTGGTGAAGGAAACGGTGGCTCTCAGGCTGGGATCCTCTGAAGGAAGCATGACGGCCGGTACGGGAATCGGCTTCGGACTGTTCGGGCGCCGTGTCATGCTTGATTACGCCTACCTGGGTCATGATGTCCTGGAGAACACCCACAGGATTTCCCTGGGAGTCGATTTCTAAATAGACCCGTAGCTGGGAAAGGCATCGGAATGGCCCAGGTGGAAGAGATCATAAGGAAGGCCGTCCACACGGCTTCCGCAGTGTTTCCGTTCGCTCTGATAGTAATCCTGGACATATATCCCGAGAACGGAAAGCTCTACCTCTCCGGTATCCTGGCATTGCTGGCCGTGATTCTCCTGTTGCTGGACATACTCAAGGCCAGGTACAGGCCTTTCAAGAGTTTCGTCATGCATTTCTTCGGCAAGGTATTAAGAGAGAACGAACTCCAGGGAGGGATGACCGCTTCCACCATACTGGTGGCCTCGGCCGCTTTCACCATCCTGATTTTCAGGGAGGAAGTAGCCGTGGTGGTACTATTGTACCTGAGCCTCGGAGACAGCGCCGCGGCACTGGTCGGCAAGCATTTCGGGAGGATACGTATTGTCGGTCGCAGAACTCTGGAAGGAAGCCTGGCCGCACTGGATACCTGTCTTCTGGTTAGTATCGCGGCGATGTGGGCAGCCCCGGAATTCGGCTGGAAACTGACTCCCGTGTCCCTGCTGGTGGGATCCGTTGTGGCTACTCTTTCGGAGTTGTTCTATCTGCCCCTGGATGACAACTTCAGAATACCGGTCTTCGCTGGTCTCGCCATGGAACTGGTTTTGCCGGGGTGATTTCCGATATGCGTTATTTCATCGATGTTTACGGATGCCAGATGAACGTCCACGATGCCGAGATCATCGAGGGCATACTCCGGGCGGAAGGGTTTTCGCCGGTCGACGATCCCGGCGATGCCCAAGTGATACTGCTGGTATCGTGTGCCGTAAGGGAGCACGCGGAAACCAGGGTGCTGGGGAGAGCGGCCCAACTCGGGGGTATGTTCAAAGAAAGCCCTGTCATGGTGCTTTGCGGTTGCGTGGCCCAGGAGCACGGAGCGGAATTGCTGGAAAAGCACCGGGAACTGGATATCGTTGTCGGCCCGGATTGTTACAGGGAACTTCCACGCTTGATAACCGAGCGTTCCAGGGTCGGCCTGACCGACTTCAGAAATGAGGATTACGAGGGGATTCAGGCGGTAAGGAAGGAGTTTCCCAGGGCTTACGTAACCGTAATGAGAGGGTGTGACAACTTTTGTTCGTATTGCATCGTACCCTTCGTCAGGGGGAGGGAGCGAAGCAGGCCGAGAGATTCCATCGTAGCCGAAGTCCGGCGCTTGTCGTATCTTGGATACGGTGAGGTGACGCTTTTGGGGCAGAACGTGAATTCGTACCGGTTCGGAAAAATCGATTTTCCCGCCCTTCTCCGCGACGTGGCGTTGGCCTCCGGCGAAAGAACCTGGATAAGGTTCGTGACAAGCCATCCTAAGGACCTGGTACGTGAAACCGTGGAAGTCATGGCGGAGCACCGTAACGTGTGTAAGCAACTTCACCTGCCGGTCCAGTCGGGAAGCGACGGGATTCTGCAGTTGATGAACAGGGGTTACACCGTGGGTGAATACCTGGAAAAGATCAGGATGCTCAGGGAAGCCATGCCGGGCATAGTCCTTTCCACCGACGTGATAGCGGGATTTCCCGGAGAGTCGGAAGAGGATTTCGGAAGGACCGTTGAACTCCTGGAAGAAGTCAGGTTCGATTATGCCTTTCTTTTCAAATACAGCGAGAGGAGCGGCACGGCCGCCTCCGGGCTGGAAGGAGCGCTTCCGGAAGAGGTAAGACTCGAAAGGTTGAACAGGCTCCAGGAGATTCAACGGAGGATAACGGTGGAGAAGTCCGGAATGCTCGTTGGCAGGGAACTGGAGGTTCTCGTAACGGGCCCGGCGAGGAGACCCGGGCAGCAGGTATGCAGAACCCCGGGGAACAGGACCGTCATACTGAAAGGCACTGATTACGCCCCCGGAACGTTCCTGAATGTTAGAATCGAGAAGGCGGACGGCTGGACGCATTTCGGCAGTCTCCCGGAATCTTGCGAAAAATGATTCGTTCGCTGAAACCCCTGGAAAGATGGGGCAGGAAAACGGCCGCGGCGGTATTCTCCCCGGTTTCACGGTCCGATTCACGGGTATTGCCGCCTTCTCCCCGCAGGATCCTCGTTTCGAGGACCGACAGCAGGCTGGGTAACCTGGTCATGCTGGAACCGCTCCTGCGTTCCCTGGAGGAAAGATTTCCGTCGGCCATGGTGGAGGTTCTAGCCAGCCACGTTTTTGCGGAAATAGTCGAACTTATGGGTTTCAACGTCATAAAAGCGGATAAGAAGGGTCAGCTGAGGAATCCCTTCGAATTCGCGGAACTCGTCCGCCGGTTGAGATATGACAGGTATGACGTGGTCATCGATGCGGGGCATCCCCATTCCTTCTCTCTTTCAGGCGCCGTGCTGGCGGCGATTTCCGGTGCGTGCTGCACGGTGAGTACCGATGTCGGAGAGTCGGCGAAATGGTACACCCATCTTGTAAAGGAGCCACCTGCGGATTGGCACGAGAGCAGGGCCATTCACCATCTGGGCAGTTTGTGGGGAAACTGGCCGGCCTGGACGCCTCCGAGCCTGAAACCGCGGAGGGGCGTGACGGTAAGGAATGCCATCGGTGTTCACGTGGGTGCAAGCGGCGGCAAGAAGTATCCCGCGGCGAAGATGAAAAAGCTGGTGGAGGTCTTGTCGGAACGTCACTTTGTCGAGATCTACTGGGGTAACGAGAACGAAGGCCGGGAAGCATTCGAAATTGTCTCGGAGTGCAATGCGGCCATGATGCCGAATCTGACTTTGGAGGACCTGGTGGAAAAAATAGCGGGCCTGAAAACGTTCGTAACGGCGGATAACGGTCCCATGCACGTGGCGGCGGCCCTGTCCATACCGGTGGTTGCGATATTCAGGGTAGATGATGCCCACAGGTTCGGTCCCATGTCTCCCGGTTCCAGGGTATTATTCGATCCTGCCGGCCCGGAACCTGCGAAAGTGGCGGAAGCGGTGTTCGAACTACTTTAGGAAGAGGTTCTGTCCTTTGTCTCCTCCTCCAGTTGGTCCAGTATTTCGCGAACGGTGGTTTCCGTGGAGGTGAGACGACGTCTGAGGGTCCGTATCAGGTACGCAGCCTTCTTGACCATTTCCTCGAGGCTGTCCAGAGGGCAATCTTCCGCCCCGATCCCGTCCACCAGTTTCGTCAGTTCTTCCAGGTCTTCCTCGTAGCTTCTGCCGGTTTTCTTCGAATCGTCATCCATGTTTTTCGGCCTTTCGATCTATTTTCTCCGTTCTGGCGCGAAATGCGCCGTCCGCTAGGCGCACCTCGACGGTGTTTCCCAATGAGATCTCCTCTATACCGGTTACGAGCTTTCCCTCTTTGTTTCTGACCGTGGCCCAGCCTTTTCCGTATAATCTGGCGGGATCATTACCTGAAACAACGGCATCCAGGCCGGATAGCCTGGAATTTTCCATGGCGAGTCGGTGAAGCGCCGACGAAGCGAGCTTGTCCCTTAGCATTTCGAGTTCCGCGCGAAGTGCCGGTATCCGTCCCGGTTCCAGGTATTTCCTGAGAGTGTCACGCAGGAGCCCGTGCAGGATCTCGGCATTTCTGAGACGGTTTTCAGCGGATATCCGCAAGGTATCGGAGATCCCCGATAATTTCTGTTTTTCGATTCCGAGGGCCATCCCGCCGTTCCCGGGAATCATTGCGGCCAGTGCCGAGAACTTGTTCCTGATTGCGGCGATTCTCAGTGTTACGGTTCCATGCAACACCATGGCCAGTGATTCTACGTTCTCGAGAAAATCGGAAACCCTGTTGACGAGAAATTCTGCGCATTGCGTGGGGGTTCTTAGCGAAGTGTGACAGGCGAAATCCGGCAGGGTCGTATCGGTTTCATGACCGATTCCCGATATCACCGGCCACGGTACCTGGGAAATAACGTGGGCGACGCCTTCATCGTTGAACCATGCCAGATCTACGGCGGAACCCCCGCCCCTGGTAAGAACGACGACATCAATGCCTTGCACCCGGAGAAGGCGATTGAAAGCCTTCACCACGCTTTCCGAGGTTTTTTCTCCCTGGACGACGGCCCAGGAGGCATATACCTCAAAAGGGTATCCGCTTTCCCTCAATCTTTCCAGGAAGTCGTTGCAAGCCGCCGAGTCCTTTGCGGTGATAAGCCCTACCTTGAGGGGGGCCGCGGGCATCGGGAGCATGGAATTGGCCTGCAACACTCCCTCGCGGCGGAGTTTCTCGATCATCCTCCTGAGACGAGAAGGTTTATCACCAACCGTCCGGTCGAGATCGATGTCCTTGACGATCAACTGGTACTTGCCGCCCCGGTCCCATACGGAAACGATACCGAGGATTCGCAGGGACATACCTTCTTCAAGGTCGAAAATCATTCCCTTTCGGGCGAATCCCCGTACTATGCCGGGCCTGTCCCCGGCGAAAAGAGTACAATCGAGCACGGCCAGGGGTTGTCCGCCGGAAGGCGAAGGCTCGCAGAGGCGGAAGTATACGTGTCCTCTTTGATTGCGCCTGGAGACCTCCGCCACTTCTCCCCGCACCCAAACCGGCTTGCGAAATACGGTGGCGAGAAGTTCTCCAACCCGCCTGTTCAGGGATAGTACGGTATATTCTTCCTCAGAATACCTTGAGATGGTATTCTCCCCCGGTTTCTCCGATGTCGTGCAGGATTATATAGGCCATTCCAGTGTATGGCGCCGTTACCACGAAATCCTCACCGCCTTCCGTGGCGCTTTCGGCTATCGCGAAATTCCTGGCATACATGTAATCCTCGAAATAAGGTAATTTTATGAACTCGTCGTAATCCATCTCGTCCGAGGCGACAACGACATCTATGTCGGTTCCGGCTTCGCATGACAGCAGAACCCAGTATTCCAACCCCTCCGTCAGCGTGATGGTATACATCACGGTGGCTCCCCTGTCGATCACGTCATCGGCCTGGAGAATCGGATCCGGAGTAGTCACCAGCATCAGCAGGCATGCACCCGTAAGAAGGCCCATTTCTTTTTTTCCTTTCTTTCATTTCCCACCGGGTTAAGATTTCCCGGTTTTCTTCCGGGGTCAAGATGTAAAAATTTCCCCCCGGCTGTTTTTTCCGGCAGGGAGGGGGGAGGAGGGGGAAAAGTGGGAAATCATGACATTCTCCGGCCCCACCTCCGTCACGACTGCGGGCATGTATCGCCCGGGACAGTGGTACAATATGTAACAGGCCATGCGATGAAAAGTTGCAATAATACCAAATTCCGAAATCGGGATGCGATGACGACGTTTTCATGAAAATCTCCCACCGGGAGACGCTACGATTTAAATTAGATTAAAATAAGGAATGACGACATGGGTTGAAATGTCTGCGGTGAAACAACCGGGAAATCTCCCCGAAAATTTATACAAACCGACATCGCAATGATATAAAACTACAATACTGTACCCTGTATATGTATCGAAATATGAAACCACCACCTGTCGTCCGGGCTGAATGGATTCCGATAACTATTCATGTCATGGCTAGATAGATTCGTGATACGCTTGTTGTGAAACTGCGTTGTTCGCTTTACCGGGAGAGGTTGTTCGGTTATCTTCGATGCGGGCAGAGCGGGATTCAAGGAGGTATGTATTGGGCTCGAACCTGGAAAACAGGGTTATAGCGTATAGGTTGAGGGATGGAAGGATTGTGCCGTTATCGGAGAATCCTCCCGATGAAATCGTACTGGAGGAGATCCCGGCGTGTACCGGGGAGGGGAGGGAGGTATACCGGCGGGGTTTGATACTTGCCCTTGATCTTGCGGTATGCAGAAAATTTCCTCGATCGACCCTGTGGGTGGAGCATTCCGTTTCCTTGGGATACAGGTGCAGGCTTTTGAACAGGCCCGACATGACCTCGGAGGAAATGGTCGAGAGGCTTTCCCGGGAACTGGAAAGAGTGGTTGCGGAAGCCATACCGATAGATCAGGTGAAGTACGGGGGTGTTGTGAATACGGAACTTCCGGATAACTTTTTGCGCCTGGTGAGGTGGGCGTCGGGAAGGCGGATAATAACGGGAAACAGGCTGCTTGAAAGTTGCGCTTTTGCGATGGGTCCCTCGGTGCCCGATACTTCTTGGCTCACTGTCTGGGAACTCAAACCTCTGAAAAGGGATTTCGTGTTGAGGTTTCCGGGGTCCGCGTCCTGGCCGAGGATAGGGCCTTGGATACCCAGGAAGAAACTCAACAGGGAATTCGACCTGCAAGAGAAACACATGGCAAGGATGGGCGTCCAGGATATCGACAATCTGAATCGACGCATAGAGGAAGACGGCGGCAGACAGATCGTGATAATGAGCCATTTCTACCAAACGTACAGGATGGTTCGGATTGTGGACACTTTAAGAAAAGAATTCCCGCGGCGGAGAGTGGTGACGATAGCGGGGCCGTCCTCCAGCGGTAAGACGACCTTCGCAAGGCTGCTGAGAACGTACCTCGTTGCCGTGGGACACGGTGCGAAGGTAATCAACGTGGATAATTATTTCAGAAACAGGTCGGAAACTCCGAAAGGTCCCGACGGGAAACCCGATTTCGAATGCCTGGAAGCAATAGATACGGAACTTTTCGGCAGGCACATCGCGGCGCTCCTCGCCGGTGAGGAAGTGGTACCTCCGGTTTTCGACTTTCACGAAGGTGTAAGAAGGGAAGGTTCGGTCCCGATAATACTCGAAGATGATGATTTTCTCATAGTCGAGGGAATTCATGGCCTGAACGACAAGCTGATGCCGGGAATACCGAAGGCTAAGAAGTTCAAAATATACGTGTCCGCGTTGACGCAGTTGAATATTGAGCGTTTGACGAGAATGTCCACCTCGGACAGCAGGTTGATTCGAAGGATAGTCAGAGATAGTACTCAAAGAGGGTATAGCGCTGAGGAGACCATAGAAGTATGGCCTTCCGTCAGGAGGGGGGAACGCAGGAACATATTTCCGTTCCAGGAAGAAGCGGACGCGATGTTCAACTCGTCCCTGCCGTACGAACTTCCGGTACTGAAGGGGTATGCGGAGCAACTCCTCGCGACGGTGCCGAAGGAATCGAGAGCGTATCACAAGGCGACTAAACTCCTCGATGTTCTGGATTGCGTAAAACCTATAGACGAGTCTCTGGTACCGGTTACCAGTTTGCTGAGGGAATTCATAGGAAAGTCCATATTCGATAACCGGAAATAAGAGGAATAGTAACAATTACGTCGGCATCGATATTCCGGCCGGGCAACGGGATAACCTGTTCGCCATGAGGTTGTTGTAGTTCATTTGTCGTTATGAAGAAGCCATCGTCGTCATTACTTCAAGAGAGCATCTGGAAATAATTTCAGATGTTCACCGCTGACGGGGTTTTGGCAGCCGCTCCCCCTTTTCTGTTCTTTGTACCATATTTACCGGAAGAAGAAAAGATATGAAAATACCGTATTGCTTTTAGTTACTTTTTTCAGCTTTTTACTTGTTGGAAGTTGCTTACCGAAAATAACATCAAATTATTGGGATTAGGGAATCTCCTGGGGTCTGAGAAATGAATAGTAACAAGACCGATCTGACATTTTTTACAAATGATGCAAACCGGACCCTGCTGGACCGATTCAAGACTACTCTGGCTGATACGCGTCTGTTCGATATTCTCGTCGGATATTTTCATGCCAGTGGATTCTACCAACTTTATGACGTGATCGAACCGCTTGAGAAAGTTCGAATACTTGTCGGTTTGGGAATAGATGATGAAGTGTATCATGCTCTGTATTCTGCTGATCATCAGTTGGAGATCGACTTCGAATCTCATGCTAATACGAAAAAGCAGTTTCAAGACAAACTGATTCGGGAGATTGAATACTCTCCGGAACCTGATGAGCAGCTTGAAGTCGGTCTGAAAAAGTTCATCGGGTTCTTACGGGCGGATTGCCCTTTTCCCGAAATCGATAAACAACAGGGCGGCAACGGGAAAAAACTGGAAATCCGCGTATTCCCATCCCGTAACATTCATGCCAAGGTCTATATCGGTCGATTTGATCCTAAGGATCGTGACTACGGTTTCGTAATCACCGGTTCAAGTAATTTTTCCTATTCCGGTTTGGTTGCGAACCGTGAATTCAATGTCGAGCTGCGTCAGCGTCGGGATGTGGAGTTCGCCCTGGAACAGTTTGAAGAATTATGGCGGCAATCCGTTGATATTTCCAGAGAATTTATTGAGGCTATAACTCAAAAAACATGGCTCAATGATATGATTACTCCATATGAACTATATCTCAAACTGGTCTATGAATACATGCAGGAAGACATAAACTTACAGGATGACGTCGAAGTTTTCCTGCCTTCGGGCTTCATGTCTCTCAAATACCAGAAGCAGGCTGTAATTCAGGCATTAAAGAAACTGGAAGAACACAATGGTGTCTTTCTGTCTGATGTGGTAGGCTTGGGTAAAACCTTTATCACCGCTCAATTGCTCCAGCAAATCAAGGGGCGTATACTGGTGATCTGTCCACCTGCTCTGAAAAGTTACTGGGAAGAAAGTTTGCATGATTTCCGGGTGCCGGCCCGGGTGGAATCGCTGGGAAAACTTGACCACGTCATCCGCTTTGGCCTTGATCGTTTCGATTATGTGGTTATCGATGAAGCCCACCGTTTTCGGAACGAAGCCACACAGGCGTATGCCGACCTCTTGGATATATGTCGGGGTAAGAAGGTCATCCTGGTGACTGCGACACCGTTGAACAATACGATCGACGATATTTACGCTCAATTGAAGCTTTTTCAGGCTCCCAAAAATTCTACGATTCCCGGGATACCGAATCTGGAAGGATACTTCCGGCAACTCCGCCGGAAATTCAAAGGATTGGATCGCAAGGACCCGGCATACAAGCAAACCGTTAAAACGGTTTCCGAGGAGATCCGGGATCGAATTCTCAAGCATACCATGGTTCGCAGAACCCGCACTGACGTATTGACTTACTTTAAAGAAGACATGGAAGAACAAGGGCTTTTCTTTCCGGAGATCGATACTCCTCGAAAAATCATCTATACCTTCGAGGACGAATTGGAAGATATCTTCAATAAAACAATTGAATTACTCAAAAAGTTTCGTTATTCCAGGTATATTCCTCTTTTGTATTACAGCGGTACTAAGCAATTAACTGCCTTTGAGCAACAGCAGCAACGCAATGTTGGCGGCTTCATGAAAGGCGTGTTGATAAAGCGTTTGGAAAGTAGTTTTCATGCCTTCCGTCAAAGTATCGGACGGTTTATTCAATCATATGAACGTTTTATCGAGATGTTCGAGACCGGAACCGTTTATATCAGCAAAAAAGTCGATGTGTACGAATTGCTTGACAGCGATGATTTTGAAACCCTGGAAAGACTCGTGGAGGAAGAAAAAGCACAGAAATATCAGTCCGGGGATTTCCGGCCCGATTTTGCCGGTGATTTGCGTCACGATCTGGACACGCTCCGTAAGATTCAGGCTCTTTGGGAAAAGATAGAGGATGACCCGAAACTTGAAACATTTACCAGTATATTGGCATCTGATATTACTTTGAAGAATGGGAAGCTTGTTGTTTTTACCGAGTCACGGGAGACCGGAGAATATCTGTTTGATCATCTGAACCGGCGATATCCCGGTGAAGTCCTGTTTTTCAGCAGTCGCGGCGGGCAAATCAATGATGGTAATCTCGGTCATTCACCTGCCCGGGAATTGATAAGAGCCGCTTTCGATCCCGGCCATAAGGAATCAAATGATAAGATACGGCTCCTCATTGCCACGGATGTCTTGTCCGAGGGAATTAACCTTCATCGCGCCAATATCATCATCAATTACGATTTGCCATGGAATCCGACACGGGTTCTGCAACGGGTGGGCCGCATCAATCGTTTGGGTACCGAACATAAGAAACTCTTCATCTATAACTGTTTCCCAACCACGCAAGCGGACGCGCACCTTGGCCTGGAAGCCAACATCACAAACAAAATCCAGATGTTTCACAATATCCTCGGTGAAGATGCCAGGTATCTCTCAGATGGCGAAGAAATCGGCAGCCAGGAACTGTTCGACACACTGAACAGCAGAAAGGTTTACATAGGTGAAGATGAAGAGGGTGATTCCGAGCTTGAATACCTGGAGATGATGCGCAGGATCAGGGACAAAGACCCGGGGCTCTTTGAGAAGATCAAGCGTCTGCCCAGGAAGGCGCGTTCCGGTCGCACGGTTGACGGTTTTTCCACCGATCAACTGGTTACGTTTTTTCGTATTGGCAAGCTCAAGAAATTTTATTGCAACAAAAACGGCCGTAGCGAGGAGATCACCTTTTTCGATGCTGTCCGGCTTCTGGAATGCGGGCCGGGTACCCCGCGTCATCCCGTACCCGGTGATTATCACAGCCGTCTGGCAATCAACAAACAACGATTTGAGCATGATACGATTCAGGCGGAAGAACCCTCGGGAGGGCGAGGGAGCGGCCATTCGAACCTTAGCTATATAGAAAAGCGTCTTAAGGACAAAACGTTCCGCAATTGCCCCAAGTTTACGGATGCGGATGAAGAATTCATAGAAGGTGTTCGTCGTATGTTGACCCGGGGAACTCTGGCCAAGAGAATCGCCCGAACCATAAAGAAAGAGCTTGAAAAGACTCTTGATCCCCTGGAGATGCTCGCCGTTCTCCGCAAGAATATCCGGTTGCTGGATAATTCCGGGGCAAGACGGGACGACAGGACACGGGCGCGGCATGAAGTGATTTTGTCCGGTTACCTGATCGCCGAAGAAAACGCGTAAAACATGAATAACAGCCAGGCGAAAGAACTGATCACCGACCTTTTTACGCAAGCCTTTGACCGGAAGCGCTATGAACACTTTCTGCGCAACCTGCTGAATCATTTTGAACCGCGCAACGGCTCCTATAAAGGCAATTACATCCCCGATGCATTCAAAGAGCATGTGAACCGGTACTGGCGTATCGGAAAATATGTGGATCCGGACGGCGAGGAGCTGGATTTGCTTGTGGTCGAGATCAAAACCCTTGCCAAGCTGGAGCGGGCCCGCAGCGCCCTGCGCAATTTCGCGGTCAGCCGCCTCAAGCAGTTTGAAAAAGAGGCGTCGCTGATTGCCTTCTACGCAATGGACGACGGCGGTAGGGACTGGCGCTTTTCCTTCGTCAAGATCGAACACGAGGCATACAAGGATGACAAAGGCAAGATCAGGCTCAAACAGGAGCTGACTCCGGCCCGGCGTTATTCCTACCTGGTGGGCGTGCATGAAAACAGCCACACCGCGGCCAAACAATTGCTGCCCATTCTGGTCATGGATTACGCCGACCCGCGCATCGAAGAGATCGAAGCGGCGTTTTCCGTTGAAAAGGTTTCAAACGAGTTTTTCGAGCAGTACAAGCAGTTGTTTCTCAACCTGGTCGGACATCTCGAAAAACAACCCCTCTTTCAGCGCGACAGCGGGAAAGAAACCGGCCGGTCGGTCAGCCGCTTCGCCAAAAAACTTCTCGGCCAGATCGTTTTTCTCTATTTCCTGCAGAAAAAGGGCTGGCTCGGTGTTCCGAAGAATGGGAAGTGGGGCGAGGGATCCAGGCGTTTCATGCGCGAGCGGTTTAACCCGGTTGCTCAGAACGGCGGAAATTATTTTCGTGACTTTCTGCAATACCTTTTCTACGAGGCCCTGGCCCGTGAACGCAAAGGCGGGAATCCGGACTATTACCCCCGTTTCGATTGCAAGATACCTTTCCTCAACGGCGGCCTGTTCGAAGCGGAATATGATTGGCAAAACGAGATTCTCGATTTTCCCAATGAACTTTTTCACAACGATGAGAAAAACAAGGCGGGTGACAGGGGCACCGGCATTCTCGATGTTTTCGACCGCTATAACTTCACCGTCAAGGAAGACGAGCCTCTCGAGAAAG
The DNA here is from genome assembly GCA_027067855.1 of Candidatus Fermentibacteraceae bacterium. Taxonomy (GTDB): domain Bacteria; phylum Fermentibacterota; class Fermentibacteria; order Fermentibacterales; family JCC-6; genus Aegiribacteria. The sequence goes on along the minus strand of JAMOUX010000040.1, from coordinate 1,414 downwards.
AAGTGGCCATCGACCCGGAGATGCTGGGCAAGGTGTTCGAGAACATGCTCGAAGTCACCGAGCGCAAGAAGAAGGGGGCCTTCTATACTCCTCGCGAAATCGTGCATTACATGTGCCGGGAAAGCCTGATCCATTATCTGGATAATACGCTAAACTATTCCTCTCCTTTTCAAGAAGGGGTGGCTGCTGGAAGTAGCCGGGGTGGTTTAAACAACCTCCCGCACCTTAAGACATTAAGAAAAAAACTAAGAAACAGTCTCACGCCTGCGGAAGCCGCATTGTGGAACCTGCTCAAAAATAAGCAACTGGAGGGCAGAAAATTTCGGCGTCAGCACAGCTTTGGCAACTACATTCTCGATTTTTATTGTCCGTCTGAAAAACTGGCGGTTGAGCTTGACGGGGAAGTTCACAACAATATCGAACAGGCGGAATACGACCGAGAAAGAGATTTGTTTTTACAGCATACCGGAATAAAGGTTCTTCGCTTTGAAAATAGGGTTGTGTTTGAGAATCCGGAAGGCTTGCTGAAAAGAATCCGGGAAGAATTCGGTTGGGCGGATAAAGCACCACCCCGCCCTTCGGGCACCCCTCCTTGGAAAGGAGGGGAGTCTGTTCGCGTGCCCAAAGAAGACCTCGAAACCCTGATCCGCAAGGGCCACCTGGTCCTGGAAAACGATCTGCGGGTACTAAATAAGGGTAAAGAGACCAAGACTTATAAATTCCAGCTTCCGGAGTCCGTGCGTGAACATGCCGGAGAAATCGACGAAGCGCTTGCGGATATCAAAATCTGCGACCCGGCCATCGGCTCCGGCGCATTTCCGGTAGGGTTGCTGCACGAGATCGTCAACGCCCGCCTGGCCCTTGCCCCGCACAGCGCCAACACCAAGACCGCCTATGATCTGAAACGCCACGCCATTCAAGAATCCATTTACGGCGTGGACATCGACGTCTCGGCCATCGACATCGCCCGCTTGCGGCTCTGGCTTTCCCTCATCGTGGATGAGGAGAGTTACGATACCATCGAACCGCTTCCCAACCTGGATTACAAGATCGTGCAGGGGGATTCGCTGTTAGGTATTGAAGTTGACTTGTTTAACCAGCAATTGTTTTCGGCCCTGGAAACAAAGAAAAAGGAATTCTTCAACACCACCGATTCGGACGAGAAGAAAAAACTTCATGCAGAAATAGAAGACCTGATTCATCAAATTAGCAATGGCAGGAAAGAATTCGACTTTAAAGTCTATTTCTCCGAAGTCTGGCACAAAAAAGGCGGCTTTGATGTAGTCATCGGCAATCCGCCCTATGTGCAGATACAAAAGTTCAGCGGCCGGCGGATTCAGAAAGACTGGGAAAAGCAGGGATACGAAACCTTTGCCAAGACCGGCGACATCTATTGCCTTTTTTACGAAAAGGG
>JAMOUX010000039.1 GCA_027067855.1 Candidatus Fermentibacteraceae bacterium | reverse complement strand
TGTGTATAGCGTGAGTTGTTAGTATATCTACAGCAATCACTTACACCACAAGGAGGCCCATGTGAACTATACTCACGAAGCCTACGACGCCGCAAGATGAAGGATGAGTACGTTCGGAAGGTGGTTGGCCGCTTCGAGACGGAGCCCGGGCGAGTGCGGTTTCGTGCTTCATGGAGGCAGAAAGCGCAGACTTTACCTGTTCGCGGTGGTGTTGGGCTGCTCCCGCTACATGTGGGCGGAGTTCCCCGTGAGCTTCTGGTCGATAACATGAGGCAGGTGGTCGATCAACCTGGGAAGGGATCGGTACCCGCAATACCAGCCTGGCCGGACTTCCCTACAGACGCACCCTGGAGGGTAACAACGTCACAATGAGCGGCCTGTTGAGGAAACATGCCGAGTACGTGCGCAAAAACAGGGCTGACAGGCTGCTCAACATCCTTGTCCGTTCCTCGCTGCTGATCCCTGGACGAGATCGGTTATATCCCCCCTCGACCATGATGACGCCACGCTTCTGTTCGAGGTTATCAGTACCAGGTATCAGCGGCGCAAGCCCGTCATCCTAACTTCCAACAAGTCATGGGGAAGATGGGATGAGATCATGCCTGAGAGGGTCATGGCCTCGGCCATCCTGGACAGGTTGCTACATTATTCGGTTACGATCAACATCTCCGGGGAAAGCTACAGACTCAGGCAGCATAGAGCGCATGGCACCTTTTCCGGGAACGTCATTGGAAAGGAGGACAAAGGCGCCGGAAGTGTCGCATCTATTCCGACGAAACTGTAACAGCCTAAACCGGCGTTGACATTTGGGGCATTTGCGGAGGGTTCGTAGTTCAAAAGCTGGTGGATGCTCTTCACGATAATGAATTTACAGGAAATCTGATAATTGATGGAAAAGCAATGAAGATTATATTTGAATATATCCTGTTAAGATTAGTGACTCCACTGAAGTATTATGGAAGAAGGAAAAATGAACGCGAACCTAGAGATGACCATAAAGCATGTCTGTGAGAAATACAGTCTTACGGATGAGTATGAGAAATTGGATGAAGGTCTCGAATCCATTAGGTCAAAAGGTATCAGGATTGCCTTCCTCGGACCAGTAAAGTCCGGTAAATCCACGCTAATCAATGCACTTTTGGGAGATGAGAATATTCTCCCAGTTCAGGAAACACCAACTACTGGTTGTATTACTGAAATTCGTAATGGTCCAGAACTCCAATATCGTGTGTTTACCGGAGAACCTGATAACGCAAAGGAAGTCTCTCGAGAGATAGCACACGAATATATTGTGGGAAAGCTGCCAGCGGATAAAGTCGAGGTACAAACAACTTCATTGGGTATGTTGGATGATGGTGTATTCATTGTCGATACACCTGGCGTCAGGTCAACGGTTAAATCACATGACCTTATTACACAGGAGTATCTGCCTGAAGTCGACCAGGCCTTCTTTGTTATGAGTGCTGAGCACGGTGCTCCTCAAGCCTCTGCTCTCGAGTTCATCAGAGACGATATAAGTGACCTTGACCTGAGTAAGCTTCTTTTTGTTGTGACAAAGGCAGACCTTTACATTGACCCAGAGGACCAAACTCGGATACTGGCCCAATTCCGCAAGGACCTGTCAAGAGTCGTTGAGAATCCAAGGGTATTCATGGTATCTGGACTTCGTGCTTTAGAGGATTCGAGTAAATCATCCGAGAATCCAGGCAATCTGGGGACAATCACAAGTTTGATCTCAGAAGAGATGCAGTCCCGAAGGGAGCGTATCATTGAAGATAAAGTCAGAAAGCTGCTCAAGTCTACTGCTAAACAACTAATAAGCATCCTTGAAGCTATGAAAGACGAATCTTCAACCGATACCTCCAACCTTGAGACGGAGTCCAAAGAACTGAAGCAGGAAATTACAAAGCTGGAAAAGATGATGACAGAACTCAAACGCAATTTCAGAGACTTGAGAAAAAAAGGTTATGAAATTGCTGACTCTACAGCCAGAGAGCTTTCAGATAGCCTTGTTGCTCAGTACAGAGATGACGGTAGTTTATCGATGACTGAGCTTGAGAAGACAATCGGCGTATTTCAGCAAACCATCAGATCTAGTGTATCGAATGGTCTTAAGGAAATTGAAGGACTTGAGGACATTGTCGTTCATTGCGGCTTTAATAATGTGCTGGGAGAGGTTTCAAATCTAAATGATATGATAAGCATTGTGGATATACTGGCTACATTCGCACTTGTAGCTTTAGTTGTACCAGGAGCAGCGCCGGGTGTCGAACTTGGTGAAGGGTTGGCTGGAGGAGCCTATACTTTCCTTGAGATGTTATTCGGTGGAGATGATGACGATAAGAAATCCCGTACAAGTCCAAAGCAAATTCTGGGCTTTGTACTTAAATTAAACCCTATTCATACTGTCTCTGAGAAACTTATCAAACCCCTGGTATTCGAGAAGAGATCATTCACAAAGTTCCGTCGGAAGTTACATCGGTACATCTCAGAGTACTTTATTGGAGTCGAGAATATGCTCAATGATGTACTTGAAAATAAAGTTATTCTCCCCATCAGAAATAAAGAATCTGCTCTGCGTAATATCCTCGAGGCTAAAAAATCTAAGGTGGATAACTATCAGGAGTTCGTGATCGGGATATCAGACGATATCCGCTCTCTTAAGAGAGAGGTGGAGTGATCATGCTTGAGAAATTCGACAAAGCCAGACAAGAGATAGAGTCCGTTATCGAGAATATGCGGAAGAATCAGGCACTCCTATTTCCTGCTCGTGTTGGCTCAGCAGAGGTTGGGCTTGAATATCTTGAAGATGTTTCTACAGCTTTGCGTAAAGGGAAATTTTATGTCAGTGTATGTGGGCAGATAAAAGCTGGGAAATCCACCCTTTTAAATGTACTGCTTTTCGGACATGAAGTTCTTCCCACTGACGTTACTCCCGAGACAGCTACACTGACAATGGTTACTCGCGGAAGCAGTTTCCATGCTAAAATCACATTTTACTCAGCAGAAGAATGGGCTAGACTCAATTCCAATAGTGACTTCAAGGAGTATTACGCTGATCAGCTTTCAGAGATGGAAGCTGGGGGTGTGCAACCCAGCAACTACTTAGGGAGAACGGTTGAGGAAGTAGACATTGAAGCACTTGATAAGTACGTGTCTGATGGTGGTATGCTTACTTTATTGGTGAAGCAAGTTGAAATAACCCATCCATCTGTTCCACATGATGGTCTTGTGTTTGTTGATACACCGGGTCTGAATGATCCGAACGTAGTTCGCTCGCAAGTAACGATAGACTGGATAGGAAAATCAGACGCAGTCCTCTTCGTACTGCACAGCAGGGGTATCGATGAAGATGACTACTCCTTCATGGATGAATCACTGGCTGCAATAAGCTCAGAGTCATTTATACTTGTCTTGAACCGCATTGATCAACTCAATCGGCAGGGTCGTGAACGAGTAGAGGATTATGTCCGAGGAGCCTTAGACTCTGGTAGTCTCGGTGACAAAAAGCTAATCAGTGGAGACACTGGTTTCGTATCAATCTCTTCATTGGCAGCTCTTCTCGCGAGAACTCCGAAAGTGAATTTGTCAGAGAAAGCACAATGGGAGTTGAGTCGGCTTGAAAAGGACAACACTGATCTTCTTGAAAAGGAAGGCTACTTTGCTGAACTTGAAAAAGCTATCTCTGATAAGTTGTTCGATGGAAAAGGTAGAAATCTCCTGAGAACCAATGCAAACAAATTAATGGTTCTCGTAAAAAGCAAGTTACATTTCAATCAAATAAGCATGGAGCGTGTCGAGACCCAAATCGATGATATCGACAAGACCCTGGATGAGTTAAAGCTGAGGATTGATGATCTCAGCCGTATTAAACAGAGGCTCGACCAGCGAATGAAGCAGATGATGGGAAGGCTCGACGAGCAAGCAACCAAAGCATACAATAACCTCTTCAAGATCATTGATGAGGCATTCAAGACAGCAGAAGATGATCTTCGGATTCTGATTCATGAAGCAGAGAACCCCAAGGAACTCGCGAAGTGTCTTCCCTGGAAAATACGGGAGTCGCTGGAGAGAGAGCTTATTCATGGCAGAAGATTGGAGAGTGCAATAGACATGATTGGTTGCGAAATCGATGCGGAGCTGCAAACGTTTCGAAAGGAATTGATGGATGAGTTGAAGCAGGACCTTCCAGGCTTTTTGAAATTCATCACTTTCCATTTCGATCTCCCAACGATCAGTGACGAAATTCGTGAGGTAATGAAAGAATCGGTTTATGAGAAGTTCAGAGCCTGTATCTCCAAACTCCTTGGGTTTCTCTGGGTGCGCAAGCAGGAAACCAGAGGCAATCTTTATAGTGAATTGCACCCAACACTTGATGACATCGAGAATGGAGTTCGAGAGAGTGTTAAGAATGTTGCCATTTCAGGGTACAAAGTCATCGGAGATGAGGTAAGCGAAGAGTTAGGCGTTTACATCAGTAATCTGCAGGATGATGTAAGATATATCATGGAAAGCAAGAATAAAGGTGAGAATACAAAGACATTACTTGAAAAGCGCCGTCAAGAACTGGCAGATATCGAACTTGGATTAGAACGTCTTTACGATCACACGAACGAAGCTCTCCGCCAGATCATGGATCGGGTATGAATGGAGGTTGAACCATGCTCAAAGAAGTACTGACGTTTTTTCTTGAGATTGTACTCAAGAGAAAAGAGAAACTTGAGGCGGAGTCGACTAGGCAGTTAAACTCCTCAGAAGATCTTGTGCGTGTGCTTCAGAGATATCTCCAAGATCGCATTGTATATCGTAAGCACACTCATTTCAGGCATGAGTTCAAACTTGGGGATTCAGGACAACAGCAGAACCCAGACCGTAGCGCTGTTGTCAAACATCTACTCAGCATGTGGGATTCTCTGGCAAGCAATAGACTGGAACAATTCCTGTCTGATCTGTCACCTGGAAATAATATTAGACTTTCATCACATGTAGGCTCTGTAGAGGGGCTTCATAAAGTACTTGATTTACTGGATAACTATGCCGACCTCAAGATAGTAGACCAGCTTGAATCTGAGTTTGGAGTACTACCTGATGTTGTAGCGAGCTATCGTAATTCAGAACTGCAGGATATTGATCAGACTCTCAGGGAACTTAGTGGTAATGGTTAAGCGAGTCTCAAGATCGAATCAAAGCAAAGTCTCTGATCCGAACAATTCCCAAGTTCAGAAACTACAAAAGGATCTCCACAAAATGGGTGCACGGCTCGAATCCATGGCTGATAAGCTCAGATCCTTTCAGCAAACAGTTGTCTCTGCTGTGTTTCTCAATGAAGCCCCGATTGTTAGTCTGATTGAGAAGAACCAAGAACTATTACAGCAAGTATTCAAACTACGGTTCGAGATAGAGGAGTATCTTGCCGGCAACAAGCCGGTTACGGTGGTTGTAGCTGGTGGCTTCTCATCAGGCAAATCTACATTCTTGAACGGACTTCTTGGGATTGAACTTCTGATCATGGAGGACGCTCCAGCATCGAAGATGGTCGTCAGTATCCAGTATGGTCCTAGAGAGAGTTATTACTTAGTATCAGGGTCAGCCAGTGCTGGTGGGATACATCAGCGTCAAGAGATTTCAAGAGATGAGCTCAGAGACTTTCAGCTAGGTAAGTGTCAGGATGACCTCCCACCTGATACAGAGTTAGAAATTTACCTTGATAACGAATTACTGCACTCAATGACGCTAATTGATACTCCAGGTCTGAAGGCTGTTGAGGGAACCGGAGGTGATACCGAAGGAACGATGCGGGCAGTAACCAAGAAGTCGGATATGCTATTTTGGCTTCTCGACGCGAGGAAAGGTACTATTCCGGAGGGCGATAAGGCCAAACTAAATGGTTTTGCAACTTCCGCAGGTCACACAGTGATTATTCTGAATATGATGGATGAATTATTCTCAGGAGCCAAGGATTCCAAGAGCAACGAAAGACAACGTGTAAGGGAGGAAGTTACAAAGGAGCTTGATAAGATTTTTCCTAAGAAGGACTACACTTTACTTGACTACTCCGCACGTCTGATCTTCGAACACCAACCTGTCGAAGTTAAGAGAAAGAATGCAATTAACATACTGGCAAAGGGATTCGCTGACGCATTGCTTGATTCGAGGTTTTCCACAAGCGTTCCAGGAGCAGGGAACACACTCATTGTCTCAGCACTTGAGGGACCTCTTGTCAAGGAATTGTCGATAGGTGATGCAAAAATAAATATAATAAAGACGGACCAAGAACTTATCAATTCGAAAGCAAAGCTAATTGAACTCCTAAATAATATAATTAAAAACAGAAATAATCTTATGCTCAGATTCGATCTCGGTACTTCAAGAATTAAGCAAGATATTGAAGACCTCAATTCCGCACTAAAGACGGAGATAGTCGCTCTTGACAAAAAAATAAAAGCAAAAAAATTGGAAGTATTAACTGCTTTCGAAAAAGGCGCTTCACATTTTAAGATTCAATTCAGCAAGAATTATAACAAGCTCTTAGATGATCTGTATACGAAATACATTGGCTCGAATATCCAGAAAAAAGTTATCAGAGAGGGTAGCTTCTGGCGGAGTTTTGCTGGTGAAGTAAAGTTGATGACAAAATTCACAAACCATAAGGCCATCAAGCGTGAGAGACTTGGTAAGATAATAAAGGAAGCAAATACCTTCACAGAGGAGTTTGGCTGCTACGGATTGACTGAAGAAATCATCGAAAGGTTCAGTGCAGCATTAATGAAATTGACTGATGCTCTATCCGAAGAAGCCTGCAAAGATCTAGTTGAAATCATCAGGCATGTTGAAGACTCAGAATACTCAGAGAATGATAGTGCCATAGTTATTAATACTGATGAAACATATTATAAGTTCATACCAAACTTGATATCCAATATCCTCAGAATCCTTCTTGAAAACAAGATACTCAGCTCTTTTTGTGAGGAAACCTTCATAAAGGAATCCAGGAGGAGCATAGAGCAGTTCTTTAGGAACTTAGATGAAGGTTTGAATAGGTCAAACTAAGCACTTGAGATATACAATAAGATTGATTGTCACCTACTACAATATTCGAAACGTAACTCATGTAGGTTAGAAATCACTATAAATTAGAATGTATTTTACAAACTCCAATATGATATAGGAACCATTCTACTGAAGTGCTGCCATGAAAGTAGACAGGTATTGATGGTTGGATTCAGGCATGGTTTCCGGGAGGAGGAGACATGCCGAGACGCCGACACAGCACCTCATTCAACTCATTCAAGGCGAAGGTAGCGCTGGCAGCTTTGCGGAGGGACAAGACGATAGCGGAGCTGGCGAGCATTTTCCGAGGTTCATCCGAATCAGATCAGTGCCTGGAAACGTCAGTTTCCGGAGGGAGCTTCCGGGATATTCTCCCGTGGGTCTGCAGGGGACCGGGAGTTGGAGTTCCGGCGGGAGCTCGATGAAGCCCGCCGTCACTTGGGTCAGACCAGGGTGGAGCTCGAGTGGCTCAAAAAAAGCTGATGCCATCCTCGGTACGGGGAAGAAGAGCAGTCGTTGATGCGAGTCATCCCGATATCAGCATCGCACGCCATTGCGATCTTCTCGGGCTCAATCGACCCAGCTGCTACCTCAAGCCGTCCAGGAAGCGCCGAGAGGGCTCGGTGATGCTGATATCGGCCATAGATGAAATCTACACACGGCACCCCCATTCTTCGGTGCCTGCAGGATCAGGGATGAGCTGCGAGTCAGAGGTATCCGCGCCAGTCGGCGGAGGATCCGCCGGTTGATGGGAATGATGGGGCTTGAGACACTTAGTCCGAGGCCCAACACGAGCCGCCCCGGGAAGGACCATGTCCGCCACCCCTATCTTCTGCGCGGGATGGAGATCGCCCGGGTCCCGATCAGGTATGGGCTTCCGGCATCACCTACATACGGATGCCCGGGGGCTGGTGCTATCTGACGCTGATCATGGACTGGCACAGTCTCGCAGGGTACTCAGCCAGCGCCTGTCCAACACCCTTGATTCAAGCTTCTGTGTGGGGAAGCACTCAGGGAAGCCCTGATCCGCTTCGGTAAGCCAGACATTTTCAACGCCGACCAGGGGTGCCGGTATACCGGCAAGGAGTTCACTGACGTACTTTGGGAAGCAGGAGTCCGGATCAGCATGAACGGGAGGGGCAAGGCACCGGACAATGTCATGGTGGAGCGCCTGTGTCGGACAATCAAGTATGAGGAGGTTTACCTGAGAGCTACGTGGATATGGTGAAAGCCCGGAGAGAGCTGGAGCAGTATATTATCCGGTATAACGGAGCCTGGAAGCACTCGTCTCTGGAGAAGCAGAACACCGGATGCCGTATACTTCCGGGCGAGATGAAGAGACTGATGAAGCAGCCTGAGTCTAACAGAAAACCCGGTCAGGCTGTCCACCAAAGCGTGGCCACTTCGGCTCCTTAATCAAGGACTTCACACACCACTCGGATGAACTCTACTGTTGTTATACTATTCAGTCACAATTAACATCGCTGTAGACAGCTATAGACTGAGACAACACAGGGAATTCGGAATGAGTTACATAAACAGATCAGGAAAGAAGGAAAGGGACGGGAAAAGTGTCGCATCTATCCCGACGAAACTGTAGCAGCCTAAACCGGCGTTGACAACGAAGGTCAAGGGCCTCATCCGGCGAGAGGTATTACCATCCCAGATTCTGAAGCAGGTGCAAGGCGGGGAACTGGAAGACGGCGTCTTAGCTATATGTGAAAACGGTTCGTGAATCGCTTGTAGGTTTCATATCATCCATCACTCGTCTCTACATTTGGGTATGGAAGTACAAACCACTTGTGCCATCTTTTTTTACTAATACTTGACAAGCAATGGCCGATAGTAATATTATATAAATACTCATCGGCCATCCTGTTGGGTGTAAGAGCCGAAGGAGATGGGTCTGCCGTCTGAGCAGACCTTTCTTATCTAATGCGGTTCGCATATTTCCTTTCAAAGTCCCTTTGCTTGTACGGCTTGTCAACATAAAATGACGTAATCAGCCGCCGTCTCCCGTCGGGATACTTTTTCATGATCACGACAAAATTGTTATCCTTGATCCAGATATAGGTTTTCATTGTACGGTCGCCCTCTTCATAATCCCATGCAAGGACTTCCGGCTCCGATGGATTTTCAATCAACGTCTTTACCCATGGTAGCCGCTCGCATCGGCGCGGGTCCGGCAGTCTTTCTGCTTCCGTATATGTTTGACCTTCAGGGTAAAATTTCCGTTTCCGGCGTGGAATCTTTTTTCGTTTGGTCTCGCGGGTAGTCAAATGCCAGAAAATTCTTTCTTTTCCGTCTTCAGTATCCGGAAAAATCCAGACATCATTGCCGATATACCGGAGATCATGATCCCGGATATCCCGACAAAATATTCTGTACAGCATTGCATACGTGTCTTTTGTCCAGGGATTGACACTGACTTTTCCTGGCAACCACTCAGGCATTTTCAACCCTTCTACTGTTTGGCCGCCAGATACAGAGATTGAATTTACGCTCGGTTGGCAAAGTATTGCGAGTGAGGCTCAAACCTGTCCTATCCTTGATAAGCTGAACTATTTCATTCTTGGCCGCACTGTCCGACAGGCCACGGGCATGATAGGAAACAGCGCCGATAAGGATATCCGCCAATTGCATGAGACCGATGTCGTGTGAATGCACATGCTGAATCCGTTCAATGATTTCCCTGGAAAAATCATAATTCGCATTGCTCAGCACTTCCCTCAATTTGCGTAATTTCATCCTGCTTCGCGTGTCCTTGATATCAAGATAGATATGGTATCTCCTGTCCGTGGAGATCAAGTTCCGCAAGAGATAGAAATACATCTTATAATACCATTCATCGTGGGTCTGGTTATAATCAGCATGGCATAAGATTAATTTGTCAGGAATAACCCATGCGCGAAATCCCATAGTCCTGCTATCAAAAAAATAGTTGAGCAAATCCCTGTAAAAATCCAGTTTTCCGGGGGAAATCTTTGTCCACTTGATCTCGAAAAACGGTGAAAGGCGATGTCTTGCCTTCAGCTCAGCAATGGCCTGGTTGTGCTCTCTGGCCTTGGTCCTGAAACACCAGAGCGCACCGAGAACCATGGTCTTCTGGCCGTCATTAGGCAGATGGCAGCTTTCATCACAGTAAATATTTATCGTTGTTTTCATTTCAACCTCATATTTTTACTCTCACTTCCCCTGTCAGCAGCTTCTGCATCAGATCCTTTTTCTGTTCCTTCAGTTTTTCCTGTTTCTTTTTCAGCAGTTCATAATAATAGGGGACATCCGCAGTTAACATTTCTCTGTAAACGGTTGGCGGCAAGCCCCCGAGAGAACTGTGTGGCCGCCACTCATTGTAACTTCTCATCCAATTCTCTGTAATCTCTCGAACACGATCCAGACTATCGAACAAATAAGCGTTCAAAACCTCCTCACGATAAGTGCGATTGAATCTTTCTATGTAAGCTTCTGGTTGGGTGCTCCGAACTCGATGTGGCGCAAGTTCAACTCCATTCTCTTCGCGCCAATCAGCAAGTACCCGGCTGATGAATTCAGGGCCATTATCGCTCCTGAGGGAGGCTACGAGCTGGCCCTGATTCATGGTGTTTTTTGGGAAGATATCCATCAACCGATTTCAGGGACGACTATTGCGGGACATCTAGTTTCCTGCTGGTCCGGGCGCTCCGATATCTTCCTCGGTATAGCCCTGGATGTCGTGAGTCCGGCAGGTCGGAGGAGGCGGCTCTATCGAGCCTGTGGATTCCGCAACGCAGGAAAAAAAGTACGACCAGGCCTCCGGCCGGGATTTACATGCCGCGTACAGTTCCGAAAGTTCCTCGTCCGTGGGAGCGGCGGGCCTCGATGCGTCGGAAGGGTGTAGAACCGCGTACCTCGCCGTCTTTCCGGCCAATACTGACAGGGTCTTCCTGGTTTCATCGGAAATGGAACCGTATGTTCCGGGTTCTCCGCATGCCGCGAGTGTTAAAAGGAACACCATTGCAAGCGTTGATCTTTGCATGTTACTCCTGTTCCAGGGGGAACCATGGCAGTATAGTCGAACTATGTGTCCGTGAACAGACTCGTCCATGACGGAGGATGGATGAAGACGCTATCGATTTACCTTTTCGTGCTTGGCGTGGCCGTTTGCACCGCAACCGGGTACGGACGGAACAAAGTGCAGGTGGAACGCCGGGACTGGTGGGAAATAGACGGCAGGCACTTCACGGTGTACTATCCCGTTGGGGCGGAAGCTCCCGCGGAGACGCTCCTGGTGTACGCCGAAAGGGAGTTGAGGGAACTTTCCCTGGAATTCAACTACCTGCCCGAGGAACCCATACCCATCGTTCTCTACATTTCTCCCGCCGCTTTCCGTCAGACCAATATCAATCCGTACGAGATTCCCCAGGCGGTGGGAGGATTCACGGAGTTCATGAAGGGCAGGGTCGTCATACCTTTCACGGGCTACTGGTCCGAATTCCGTCACGTTGTGGCCCATGAAATAAACCATGCGTTCGTTTTCGACATGCTTTACCACAGGTCCCTGCTGGACATAATCAAAGGCGGCACTCCCCTCTGGATGATGGAAGGACTGGCCGAGTACACTTCCCTCGGGTGGGACAGGGCTTCCGAGGCGGAGTTCAGGGACATGGTGATAGCCAACAACATAGTTTCCCTGGGGGAACTTTCCAGGCGCGGTGATTACCTGGTGTACCGCCAGGGTCAGGCGGTTTATCATTTCATGGTCGAGAGGTACGGGAGGGAGAAATTCAGGGAGTTCGTTAAAAGGATAGATTCGGCGACTTCCGGGCATTTCACCACAGGAAATAAAGTTTCCGGGGATCCGTTCAAAACGGTTTTCGGAATGTCCGAGGCCCGGTTCAGCGAAAAATTCATCGAGTGGGCCAGGGAAACCTACTGGTCTCAATTGAATTCCCGCGAGGGGCCCGGAGACCTGGGAAATCCCATCATGAACGGGGATAAGAGGATAGTCCAGGCCAACTCGGTGATATCTCCCGATGGAAACCTGGTGGCCGGCGTGGAATGGTACCATGCCCGCTTGTCCGTGGCGGTAAGATCCACGGTAACCGGCGAAGTGGTTCGTCGTCCGTTCGTTTCCGGCGGACTGGAAGACATATCGGTCTCGCCCCTGTACAAGGTTTGTTCCTTCTCTCCCGGCGGTGACTCCCTGGTCATCGCCGTACAGCACGTTTCCGGCGACAGGCTGCTGGTGGCGTGGGATGACGGTTCCTGCGAACTCCCGCTTGAGATGGACCTCATCAAAGATCCGGCCTGGTCTCCCTCCGGCAGGTATATAGCTTTTTCGGCTCTGGAAGCCGGCAGACTCGACCTGTACCTGTGGGACCTGAAAGAAGGCGTTTTATCCGGGATAAGCGATGATGCCCGTGGAGAGAGGGACTTGTCGTGGAGTGGAGATTCGCTGCTGTACGTAACCGAGAACCTGGATTGCGTAAAGGTGGTCGAGTACCTCCCGGGCGGAGGTTCCAGAACCCTGCTGGAAGATTCCTCAGAGGTGCGGTATCCCATAATGACCGAAGACGGGCTGCTGTTCCTGTCCGATGCGGACGGCTATCCCAACCTTTATCTGCAGGGATCCGACGGAAGGCCCAGGCGTCTGACCTCGTTATACAGGATCATGGAGTCTCCATCCTATGCGGCGTCTGCCGACGTATTCACATTCGTTGCCTCCGACTGGGGAGGACGGGGAGTCTTCCTGGTATACGACGTTACGGGAAGAAGGCCGCCGGAAGGCCGATCCCGGAATGGTACCGGGGATACATGGAATGCGTATCCGGTGCGGCCGGTACCGGCCCCGCTGCCCGGAGAAGGGGAAGATATCCGCGAGGAGTCCACGCCGGACATGGACGAAGAACAGGTGCTTACCATCGCACCGTATTCCCCGGCGCTCTCGGTGGATTACGCCAGGGCATTGGCATCGTACGACTCATATCTCGGTGTCGCCGGTTATACCCAGATAATCCTCAGTGACGTGTTGTCCCACCACAGGGTCGCGGTGGTAACCAACCTGAACGGCGGGAGTCTGAGTGATGCGGACGTTGCCGCTACGTATGGGTATTATCCCTGCAGGACCGATTACATTTTCGGCCTCATGCGCGACTCTCACCGTTACCTCTTCAAATTCGAGGATGGGCATTACGAAGAGGTTCGGGACGTGGACAAGGGTGGTTTCGTACATTTGAGATACCCGTTGAGCCCTTCGTTCAGACTGGGGGGGACGATGGGATACAGGAGGTTGAGCAGGAAAGGTATCTGGAATTCCACGGTGGACGTGAACGTCGACATATTCGCTGTTCGGGCCGGAGTTGTCTACGACGATGCCCTGTGGGGTGCCGTTGGTCCAAGGGTTGGCAGCAGGATGAGCGTTCTGGTGGATTTTGCCCCGGGGTTTTCGGGAACAGCCGAGTATCTGACCTTTCTGGCGGACCTGAGACGCTACACATGGGTTTCATCCCAGGTGACCCTGGCCATGCGTCTTGCCGGGGGTTCCAGTTGGGGAAAAGACGGGCAGGTATTCTTCCTAGGGGGTGCCCTGCCTCACAGGCTCATATGGGGCAAGGTCAACACCATAGAGGAACTCCTGGGATTCTATACCAATTACGGTGACATGTTACGGGGATTCGATTATGCCGATATACAAGGCAGGAGGTACGGGGTCCTGGGGCTTGAAATGAGGGTTCCGTTCGTAAAGACACTGTCCCTGGCGGCGCCTGTTCCGATTACCCTCAGGAACGGCAGGGGAGTCTTATTCGTAGACATGGGCACCGCATTCGACGAATTCTCGAAGTTCAGGGGAGCTTCCACCTCGGGAGGCTACCACCTGGAAGATCTCAAGATGGGAATAGGCCTCGGTTACCGTTTCAACCTGGGATATTTTCTCTTCAAACACGACATAGCCTGGAGGACGGATCTGGGAGGGATTTCCAGGAAGCCGTCCCATTTCATAACCCTGGGAGCGGAATTCTGATCGAGAAAGGAAGGGATGCATTCCGGATCATGGGAAATTCATCTACTCGTATGGGAATGCCGGTAGCTGTGGAGCTTCTGGCGATATTGTTCCTCGTGACGGGGCTTGCCGGTGCTTGGGTATGTCCTGCTTGCGGAAGCGAAGCCTCGGGTGATTTCTGCGGAAGTTGCGGACTTCCCAGGGTTCCGGAAGGCATGGCATTCGTTCCGGCATGTTCGGTGACGGTGAATGGCGAGACGGTACACGTTCCCGCTTTCTTTGTGGATCGGGATCCCGTCACCTGCAGGGATCTCCTCGACTGGCTGGGAGCGGAACTCCATTCCCTGGACCAGGTTACCATGTACCTTACCGGTCAGGACGAACTGATCATGTCCGGTGAGGTTTTCCAGGAGGATTTTTCCGGTGTTTACTTCGTAAGGTACACCCCGTGGGTGATATACGTCGACGAGACCGGCAAGGTAGGGGGAGTCAACGTTCAGAATGGTTGTTTCGACCTGCCCGCGGCAGCCTTGACCTTCGCCGCGGCGGACCTCTACCTGCAAGACACGGGTAAACGTCTTCCCACCGAGGCCGAACTGGTTGCCGCGGTCTCCGGGGGAACCGTAGGTGCCGAGGATGCCTGGGACGTGATGGAAAAGTATACGGATTTCCTGTCATTGACGATATCCAGCGTGGTGGGTATTCCGCCTTCCCGGCTCGCGATGTTTGGCGGAAACGCCTCACCGGAAGAGCGGGTGATGTGGGAATGGACCCGGGAACCGTGGGGCGGGGAATCCGTGACGTCCAATTCTCCGTATGCCCTGATCGTGAAACCGCTGGATCCCCCGGTACGGGGAACGGCGCTGAGGGAGAACGGCTATTTCAACGTGATTTTCAGAGGAGTTGTTCCGCTTCCGTGGTACCAGTGAAGAAGGGAAAAAAAGATGACAAGCAAACTGTTGCTCCCGGTATTGTTCGTTGTATTGGCGTTGGCAGCCGGTTGCGGTGGCAGGGAGGTGACACGCACCGATCCCGATACCGTTACGGACCTCAGCGGTTACTGGAACGAAACCGACGCCGGAATGGTGGCCGACTCTATGGTCGCCCAGTGCCTGAAGGGCGAGTGGCTTACCTCCTTCGCCTCATCCCGCGGAGAGCGTCCGGACCGTCCCGTGGTGGTTGTGGGCGGCATATATAACAAGACTTCGGAACACATAGACACCGACCTGTTCATGAACGAGATAGAACGTTCGCTGCTGGAATCCGGCAAGGTGCTTATCGCCGCCGGAGGTACCAGCAGGATGGAGGCGAGATCCGAAAGGGAGGAACAGAGCATCTTCGCCGCTTCCGAAACCGCCGCCGAATTCGGCAGGGAAGTGGGCGCCGATTTCGTGATGACCGGAAGAATAGGTTCCATCGTGGACCAGGAGGGGGACACAAGGAGCATCTATTACCAGGTGAATCTTGAACTCGTCGACGTGGAGACCGCTCTGAAGACATGGATGGGCGGAATCGAGATAAAGAAGATTATCGATCTGTAGCGTTCTTTCCCGGTGATCCGCCGGAGGATGGATGGGTCCATGCGTAAGAGGATTATCCGCATACCGGGCAGGGACTTCGTAGCTATTGCCGTTTTAGCGGCCCTTGCGACACTGGCCTGCGGGGCCGGTCACACCCTTACCATGGGATCGGTGGTCCGCACCCTGGACTCCGATGGAATCGATGCGGCCGTGGAAGAGTTCAGGGAGAGTTTCGGAGATTCCACCGGCCGCAACAGGCTTCTCTACCTGATGGAACTGGGAAACCTTTACCGGCTGGCGGGCGATTATCCCACCGCGGTGCGGCTGTTCCTGGAGGCGGACCGTCTGAGTGACCTCCAGGGTGCATTCAAACCCGGCAGGCGGATCGCATCTCTTCTTACCAGCGATCTTGCCCTGGAATTTCGGGATGCGGATTACGAGAAGGTGATGATAAATTATTGCCTTGCCGTATGTTACGCTGCAATGGGCGACGTAGAGAACGCCTTGGTGGAATGCCGCCGGTTGAACAACAAGCTGAAGGTAATGAATGCCGCTTATGGTGACATGGGCAACCGTTACTCCGACGATGCTTTCGTCCGGTACTTCTCCGGGGTTCTGTACGAAAAGGCGGGAGAATTGAACGATGCCCTGGTCGCGTACAGGAGAAGCGTTTACGTTTATGATGAGTTTTATTCCCGTTATTACGGGCTTCCTGCGCCGGACATGGTGAAAATCGATGTCTTGAGACTGTGCAGGGAGCTGGGCTTCCGATCGATGCTGGAGGAATATTCGGCCTCGTGGCCGGACCTGGAACCGGATAGTCTTTATCGTGACCCCGGTTGGGGCGAGATCGTTGTAGTGGCCGAGGTCGGCTTCATTCCTCCGAGGAAGGAAATATCCCGTACCGCCGTCGTTAACGACAGGATATACAGGATAGCCCTGCCCTCGATTCCGGAGGTTCGAAGAATGCCTCACTCGCTGGAGGCATGGTCGGGAGACTTCACCGTCCGCGGATTCCTGGCGGAGGATCTTACCGCGATTGCCCGGAAGAACCTGGAAGACCAGGCCGGAAGAATCCTGGCGAAGGCCGTCGCCCGTTTGGTGTTGAAGGCCGGAGTGGCCGAAGCGGGCGAGGAACTTGTGGAGAAATTGACCGGGGAAGAGGGTATCGCGTCCGGGATGGCGGGTTTTCTCCTGAGCTTGGCGGGCGCTTTCACGGAACGGGCCGACCTGAGATCGTGGCTGACGCTTCCGGACAGGATTTACATGGCCCGGCTTACTCTGCCGCCGGGCAGACGCCGGGTTACCGTTACCATGGACGGGAAAACCATTCACAGTGGAACCGTCGACGTGAAGCCCGGGGATATCCTGCTTCTCTTTCCCAGGGGAGGATGAATGGACGGAAGATCAATTGCGGCGCTGATCGACCATACCCTCCTCAGGGCGGACGCCACGCTTAGGGACATTGAGAGGCTTTGTTCGGAGGTGCTGGAGTACGGTTTCGCCGCGGCGTGTGTCAATTCCGCCTGGGTACCCGTCGCCGCCGGCGTCCTGAAAGGGAGATCCGTCGTTTGTTCCGTGGTCGGATTTCCCCTGGGAGCGTCTTGTGCCGTGGCCGCGGAAGCCGCCGCCGCTGTGGAGGCCGGTGCGGGAGAACTGGACATGGTCATGCCGGTGGGTTTTCTGAAGAGCGGTATGTACCGCGAGACCACCCGGGTGATGGAAGAAGTGGTCGAAGCATCGGCCGGCAGACCGGTCAAGGTGATAATCGAGACATGTTTCCTCACCGACGACGAGAAAGTCATGGCCTGCAGGCTGGCGATGGATTCCGGCGCTTCCTGGGTGAAGACTTCTACCGGCTTCGGAAGCGGAGGAGCGACCACCCGGGACGTATCGCTCATGAAAAAAGTAGTGGGCGGCAGGCTCGGGGTGAAGGCTTCCGGCGGCATAAGAACCCTGGAGGATGCCGTAGCCATGCTGGAGGCCGGGGCCGACAGGTTGGGCTGCAGCGAGAGCGTTGCGATAGTGACTTCCGTTAAGCGAGGACAAGTAACAGGGTAAGGATCAAACCGGCTGCCTGCCGATTTCCGCGATCAAACCGTCTGTTTCCGGATCGTGGAATTATAATAGCGGCGCTGAACCGTTTGTATTTTCATTCGAACATTACCCGGGTAAGACAAGATATCTGCAAGGTATGACATGAAAAAATTGGAATTGAATCCGAGACAGTTGGAAGCCGTCCGTTACAATGAAGGTCATCTCCTTATACTGGCGGGCGCCGGGAGCGGGAAGACCCGGGTTCTGACCGCCAAGATAGCCCATATCATCCGCAGCGGATTGGCGGAACCATGGCGCATACTCGCCATGACCTTCACCAACAAGGCGGCCGGGGAGATGAAGGAACGGGTGGAGAACATGTTGCCCGGGCGGGGCCGAAAGGTCAGGATGGGTACGTTCCACTCGATATGCGCCTGGATCCTGAGGCTGGAAGCCCGCCACCTGGGATACTCCGAGAATTTCACCATCTATGATGCGGGCGATCAGAAGTCGCTGGTGAAACGGATACTGAAAGAGACGCCTTCTGCCGGAATCACGCCGGGGAACGTTCTCTCGTACGTGTCCCGCTGTAAGAACCAGGGTATTTCCGCCGGGGATGCCGGCGCGGAAGCGGTGACACAGCGCATGAAAGTACTGGCGCGGATTTACGCCGGCTACCAGGAGAGGCTGGAGAAATCCGGAGCTTTTGATTTTGACGATTTGTTGACAAAAGCATTGCAGTTATTACGTCAAAATAATGATGTCAGGAAGGCGTATGCATCCAGGTTCAGGTACATTCTCGTTGATGAATACCAGGATACCAACCGTGTTCAGCACGAGTTGCTCAAGGCACTGGCATCCGAGGGAGCCAGGGTCTGCGTGGTGGGTGACGACGACCAGTCCATATACTCGTGGCGGGGAGCTTGTGTCGAGAATATCCTGGAATTTGAGAAAGATTTCCCCGGGGCCAGGGTGGTGAGACTGGAAGAGAATTACAGGTCTACGGGAAACATCCTGCTGGGAGCTTCCTCCCTTGTGAGTTACAACTTCAGAAGGCGCAATAAGACCCTGTGGACCAAACGGGGGCCCGGTGCCCCGATAAGGGTGCAGCCCCTTTTCGATGAGAAAGACGAAGCGGAATGGGTTCTCGGTGAGGTGGAGGAACTGGTACGGGACGGGGATTTCGGACTGGACTCCATAGCGATACTTTACAGAACGAACGCCCAGTCGAGGCATCTGGAGACAGCGTGCAGGAGGCACGGAGTGCCTTACGAGGTGGTGGGTTCGCAACGTTTTTACGAGCGTATGGAGATAAAGGACATAGTGGCCTACCTCAGGGTGCTGTTGAATCACGATGACAGGTTGAGCCTCGAAAGAATAATAAACAGGCCTCCCAGGGGGTTGGGCAAAAAAGGCAGGGCCGCTTTCTTCTCTCACCTGGATGCGACGGGTAGGGATCCCCTGGAAGTGCTGTCGGATGCCGGGTCGGTGACGGGGCTTTCCGCCGGAACGGTGAAGGCGCTGGAAAAACTGGGCCGATGGTATGAAACGGCGGCGAAACGGATGGAAGAAGGAGCTCCGGCCCTGGAGATAGTCGACGGACTGATAAAGATGGCGGGGCTCTTCGATCAGTACGATCCCGGGGACCCGACGGACCAGGCCAGGCTGGAGAACATAGAGGAGTTCAGACGCAGCGTCATTGATTACGACAAGACGTCTCCGGATGGAGGACTTCGGGGATTCATGACCGAGATAAGCCTGGCGACCACCGTGGACGAGTACCGGGGAGAGGGCAGCGGCAGGTTGTCGTTGATGACTCTTCATTGCGCCAAGGGTCTGGAGTTCGACGTCGTGTTCGTGGTCGGCGTCGAAGAAGGTATGCTGCCCTTTGTCAGGCCGGGGGAGTATGCGCCGGCCGACATCGACGAGGAGAGAAGACTGCTGTACGTCGGCATGACCAGGGCCAGGGAGATGCTGGTACTGACCTATGCCGCCAACAGGAAAAGGGCCGGTGTGAGATTCCTGGGGCCGTCCAGGTTCATCAAGGAGATAGCCGCAGGACAATCCGGAATGGTGCCAGCCGGGGACGATTCATCTCCGGTCGAAAGGAAATCGACGGTGGAATACAGGCCCGGTAACCTCGTGGAGCACCCGCGGTACGGGAAGGGCATCGTCCGGAAGGTCATGAGGAACGGTTCGGAGTGGAAAATCGTCGTGGATTTCGGGTTCGACGAACCCAAGACGCTGGTGACGGGCTACGTTCCCATCCCCGTACTGAAGGAAAGGGCGGAACCCGGAGACCTGGACTGATCACCGGGATGAAGTCTTCCCGAAATCAGAGTGAATCGAGGTTGTCTTTAGTCTTGTCGTAACCGGCTCTCGATACCGCCGACCCGGAGAACATCGAGCCGAACTCGTCCCTGTCCAGGGCCCGCCAATCGTCTTGGCTCATTGCCAGGAGTTTGCCGGTGGGAGCGAACTCCTCCACCCGGGTGGGTTTCGGGTTCCCATTCCAGGGGCAGACGTCCTGGCAGACGTCGCATCCGAACAGGTTACCGGCCAGTTTTCCCTTGAATTCCGAAGGGATGTTTCCCTTCTTCTCTATGGTGAGGTATGAGATGCACCTGTTGCTGTCGAGCAGGTAAGGCTTTACGAGGGCGCCGACGGGACAGGCCTCCAGGCACCTGGTGCACGTTCCGCAGTAATTTTCGGCCCGGGGTTCGTCGTACTCTTCATCCGGAAGCTCCAGGTCGCAGATGATTTCTCCGATGAAGACGAAGGACCCGTGTTTCCTGGAAATCAGCATCGTGTTCTTCCCTATCCATCCCAGCCCCGCTTTCACCGCGAGGGCCCGCTCCAGTACGGGGGCGGAATCCACGAAAACCCTGCCTTCGACTCGACCGAATTCGGACCTGACGAATTCCAGGAGTTTCAGAAGCTTTTCTTTCATCACGAAATGGTAATCCCTGCCGTAGGCGTATTTGGCTATCATGGGACCGCCTTCGGTCTGTGCTTCCTTCGGATAGTAATTGAGAAGCACCGATATGACGGATTTCGCCCCTGGGACCAGCAGGGAAGGATCGGCCCTCTTATCGATGTGTCGTTCCATGTATTTCATGCCGGCGTGCATGTCCCGGCGCAGCCAGTCTTCCAGCCTCGCTGCGTCTTCTCCGAGAAACTCCGCCCTCGTGATCCCGCAGGCGTCGAAAGCCAGGTCCAGGGCGCGTTTTCTAATGATATCCGCCGTAGATACCGATTTATTGCCCATCTTGCTCCAGTGTACGGGGAGTTCCGGGAACTTGTAGAAACATATCCAAGACATGGTGCCGGGACCACGTGCCGGAATATTCATCCGACAGGGGGAGAATCATCGGGGTTCGAAAATCAATCCCTCGAGGTGGGGACCGAAGTATTCGTGAAAAGAGACATGATATCCCGGCGCCAGGTTTTTTCCCGAGGTGCCGCCCCATATATCATGAATCATCCGGATCCCTCCGCCGCTTAAGAGAATGCAGAATGACACTCGTTGTAAGATCATTCCAGAGCATCTGGTGCGTGTAATGGCACGGATTCCCGAGCTTCCTGTTTGTGCTCAAGATGTAGTATGGATTTCGGAGGAAAACTATCTTTACACTTTAATATTTTATTTATTATTGAATAATATTATTAACTTATCTCTATCGCTGTTGATTTTCTTAATCAGGATCTACTGACCATAGGATATCAGTTTACAATACATAGGGGCAGAAAGATATTAACGGTGTATTAATGCATATATTAAACCGAATAGTATTCAAAAACCTTCGCGCCTGCAGCCTGTTCCGTCGGGAAGGCCCTGGCGCATAGGTGTCAATCGCGGTACTTTTGCGACGTGTATCTTCTGCGATATCGATATCGTAGCATGAGCGATGGCGCCTTACTGTACTCCTACGTACTAC
>JAMOUX010000038.1 GCA_027067855.1 Candidatus Fermentibacteraceae bacterium | reverse complement strand
TCGGCCTTGCCGAAATCCCTGAATTCGATCCCCCCCGAATCGCCGGCCGCTTCCTCCAACCTCTCCAGGGTCTCAAGACCGCGCTTGCCTCTTCCCCTTTCGATGATATCACCGGATTCGATCATTTCCGTCAGGCGGGTCTTCATGTTCGAAGCGACTATGAACGGACCCCTCACCAGGCCGGCCAAGACCAGATCCGCTATCCTGCCGTCTATCATGGCGGAAATGTCCACCACCATCGGCATGGCGGAGACCGTTTCCGTTTCTTCACGTACCTTGAGAAGCCCGGTCTTCTTCCCCTTTATGTAAGCCACGTGGGCAAACACGTAAGAGAGGGCGAAAGGAATCATTACGAGGGGAGTGACATTTCCGGCATCCCGGGAAACCCCGGCGAGCCTCAACGCGGTAAGTACGAGTATACCGGCCACCAGTCCTATGACGGCTCCCACTGTCGCATACACCAATTCGTCCATGGGCACCTTGACGAACATCATCTGCAAAATCACCGCGATCACGGCTATGCCCAATCCCGTCAATCCGCAAAGCGGTGAAGGTGTGAAATCGTTGAAAGCGAATGTTCCCAGCAGGCCAAGTACGAGAATGAAAATAATGCGTACTTCCCAGCCCGAAATTTTCATAACCAATCTCCTCCCTTTTCATCTTTTTTCCCGGAAAGGAGGCCTTCCATAGAATCGATCAAATTTCCGTAGCCCTCCGTTCCGCCGCCGACACTCCCGGCATCATCCGCCGCGCCGGCAAGGGTCTCGAATCCCAGACCCAGAACTTCTTTCAGCCTGGAGTCAAAACGGGTCACGGGTCTCAGTTCTCCACCGAGACCCACCTCGGCACATACGACAACTCCTCTCCTAACCGGTTTGTCGAGCCGGCTCGAAGCCACCGCCAGGCACACGGCCATGTCGGCTCCCCGGTCGGCGAGGTTCACTCCCCCCGCCACGTTCACGTATACATCCTGGTTCCCCAGGTCCATTCCACACCTTTTCTCGAGAACCGCCAGCAACATGGGCAGCCTTCGCTGATCCAGCCCGTTGACGCTCCGCTGAGGGTACCCGTATCTCGTTGTGCTTGTCAGGGCCTGCACTTCCACCAGGAACGGTCTCGTTCCTTCCATCACCACCGTTATCACGGTACCGGGCCGGCCGGCGTCTTCCCGCCTCAGAAAGTAGCCTGAAACTTCGCTCACACTCCTGAGCCCGGTGGAGGTCATCTCGAAAACACCCAACTCGTTCGTTGATCCGAACCTGTTCTTGACCGCTCTCACCAGCCTGTATACCCTGTCACCACCGTCCTCGAAGTATATGACCGAATCCACGAGATGTTCCAGGACCTTGGGACCCGCCATCGCCCCCGACTTGGTGACATGACCGACGATGAAGGCGGTAATGCCTTGTTCCTTGCACACCCGCACCAGCCGGGAAGTACAATGTCTGACCTGCGAAACGGACCCGGGCGCCGACGAAAGTTCAACCGAAAAAAGGGTTTGGATCGAATCCACCACCAGTACCGAGCACCCGGTCCTCTTCATGCCGGGCAATACGGTTTCCAGTTCCGTTGCGGCCAGCACTTCCACGCCTTTCCTTACCGAACCCGTCCTGTTCGCCCTGCCGGCCACCTGGCCTGGCGACTCTTCTCCGGTGGCGTAAAGAACCCTCTCGCCCCTGTCGGCCAGGCGGGCGGAAATTTGTATCATGAGAGTGCTTTTGCCTATTCCGGGCTCGCCTCCCACCAGGTTCACCGAACCCCTGAGTATTCCTCCACCCATGACCCTGTCGAATTCCTCCATGCCGCAGGTTATCCTTTCACCCGTGGAAAGGGGAATTCCATCGAGTGGAACGGGAGATGCGGCCTTCCCCGACCGGGACCCGGAAGGGGAGGAGAACCGGCTTTCAATCGTCTCCTCCACCATGGTATTCCATGTTCCGCAATGGGGACATCTGCCCGACCACCCGGAAGATTCGCCGCCACACTCGCTGCAGAAGAAAATCGTTTTCTTCTTCGCCATGTCACAGCTCTCCCGCGTCACCGTCATCGGGGAAAAACTTGGTTACTTCCGTCCAGAATTTAAGCCTTATCTCTCCGATGGGCCCGTTCCTCTGCTTGCCTATCTTAAGAATGATGTCCTTGTAGCGGTAATCCACCGGGATATCGTCATCTCCCTGCTCCGGATAGCGGGAAGGCTGGTGTATGAAAAGCACCAGATCCGCATCCTGCTCGATGGCACCGCTCTCCCGCAAGTCGCTGAGTTGCGGCGGACCGCCTCTCTTCTCGGCCATCCTGCTGAGTTGGGACAGGGCCATGACCGGGATGTTCATCTCCTTGGCCAATGACTTCAGGTCTCCCGAAATTTTTGCTATCTCCTGCTGCCTGTTCTCCGCCTTCCCATCACACCTCATCAACTGCAGGTAGTCCACGAAAACCATGCACAGGTCTTCCCTCCGCTTAAGGCTCCTGACTTTCGCCCTTATCTCGGAAGGACTGAGACCGGCCTTGTCGTCTATGAAGATTCCCAATCTCTGGAGCCTGTCCGCAGCCTCCTGCAATTCGTACATGAACTTGGGGGCCAGCGTACCCTCGATTATCGCCTGCAAACCCACGTGGGCATCCGCGCAAAGCATCCTGGTACTCAATTTATCGGCGGACATCTCCAAGCTGAATATGGCCACGGCGCGACCGGTCTCCCTCGCCACGTGGGTAGCCATGTTAAGCGCCATGCTGGTCTTCCCCACCGATGGCCTTGCGGCGAGTATTATGAGCTCTCCGGGATGGAAACCCGTGGTGAGCTTATCCAGGGTCTTAAATCCGGTAGGAAGCCCCGTTACGTAACCTTTCGTGTTCCTGAGCAGCTCTATTTCCTCGATAGCCTTCGGAACCAATTCCGAGATGGTTTTGAATTCTCCGGATGCCCTGGATTCGAGTATCGCCATAACACGTCCGGCCGCCCTGTCCATCACCACCCGTGGCTCATCGGTCCCCTCGAATACCTCGTTGATGTTTTCCCTGCTGGCTTTCACCAACTCCCGCAACATCGCTTTCTCCCTGATTATTTTCGAGTATTCCAGAACGTTCGACAGCAGCGGAATCTCATCCGTCAGAGCCGCCAGGTATTCCACACCGCCGGCCTCTTCCAGTTGTTTCTTCCTGGATAGTTCCTCGGAAACCGTAACCATGTCCATCACGCTGTTTCTCGTATCCAGGTCCCTGCACGCCTGGAAGATGAGCCTGTGTTTCCTGTCGAAGAAATCGGAGGCCCGGAGAGAGTCCAGGGAAACCGTCGCCAGTTCCTGGTCGAGCAGCATGGCGCCAAGAACGCTTCGTTCCGCATCAAGGCTGCACGGGGGCCTGTGGCCGGCCTCGGCGGTCACTGTTCTCCTTCCCGTCTCGGAAGCCCCAATTCGTCGAGCATTCTCCTGAGCATCTTCATGTCTTCCCATACCGGCCGCTTGAGAGCGCCGGTCCTCAGGAGCGCTGCCGGGTGGTAGGTGGGGATAACCGGTATCCCGTCGCGCCGGTGCACCGTACCCCTCAACTTTCCGATACCGTCGGTACTGCCCAGCAACGCTCTGCCGGCGGGAGCGCCAAGAGTCACTATGATGTCGGGGGCCATTATCTTTATCTGTTCCTCCAATATCCACCAGCACGAGGCAACTTCGTCGTTGGAAGGCGTCCTGTTATTGGGAGGCCTGCACTTGACGATGTTGGTTATGTAGACCTTGCTCCTGTCCAGGTCTATAGAAGCCAGTATCTTATCCAGCAACTGCCCCGCTCTTCCGACGAAAGGCTTGCCTTGTTTGTCTTCGTTCGCTCCGGGACCCTCACCTATGAAGAGTATGCCGGAGGCCGGGTTGCCGTCACCGAATACTATCTTATTCCTTTTTTCGTGTAGTCGGCATCCCTTGCAGTCTCCCACCTTTTTCACCAGTGATGCCAGGCGAGCCGCCACCTCCCCGGTCTTCCCCTCACCTCCTTCATCTCCGGATTCACCGGGGGAATCGGCGATCCATTCCGGCAATACGAACAACTCATCGATACCGAAACTGGATACCGAATTCCAAAGAGGATCGTGCCGGCCCCGTCCCCTTTTCTCATCATCCTTCACGAATCGTCCTTTCTTCGCATGTAATCACCCATGGCCGAGGCGATTACCATGGCTACATATCTCTTGGAAGCCCTGTTCACTTTCATGGAGGAGCCATCGGAAAACAGCAGTTCGCCCTCGTTGGCACCCGACTCCATGCCGGCGCCCATGACGTCACCGGGATTGTAGAAAACCGCCTCCGCCCCTTTTCGCTTCAGTTTTTTCCATGCCTTCTCCACTCCATCGGATCCATATTCCAGAGCGAAAGCAAGGACCGGACACATGGTCTCCACTTTCTCTCCGAGGGAGATAATGATGTCCGGAGTAGCTTCCATCTTTACCACGAGGCTTCCGGATCTTGCCAGTTTTCCGCTGACGACCTCAACCGGTCTGAAATCGGAAACGGCGGCGGACATCACCAGGAGATCCGCCCCGGGTACCACCTTCAGCAATGCATCAAGCATTTCCTCTGCGGTCTCCACGTTCACCGTGGCAACACCCCAGGCGGGGAGAACGGCGGACGGTCCCGAAACTTCTATCACCTCCGAACCGGCATCCCTGAAGGCACGGGCCAAACTCCTTCCCATCAGCCCGCCGGACCTGTTGGAAATGAACCTTACCGAGTCGATGGGTTCCCTCGTGGGACCGGAAGTCACTACAACCCTTTTCCCCTTCCAATATCCAAGACCGGTCAGGCCGCCGGGAACCATTTCCAATATCTCCCCGGGAAACGGTATACCGTCGAGTTTCATCGACGCTCCCAGAAAGATGGCTTCTATTTTCTTCCTGGAATCCTCCAGATCGTCATTCCTGAGAAAGAAATCAAAGTATCCTATCCACTTCACTTCCCAGGTCGCCGTCTCTAGCCTTACCTCCAGGTTCCGGTCTCCGTCGGTGTTCCTAGCCTTCAAGCGCCGGATCAGTACGTCACGGCCGGGAGGAAGGATGAAAATCAACTCCGCCCGCGGGAACAACTTCTTTACCGAGAGAGCGCCCCGGACGTCGATGTCCAGGATCACGCTCCTGCCAGCTTCCAGCTCCCGGATCACCTCCCGGCGGGGAGTACCATAAAGATTACCGTGCACCTCCGCATGTTCCAGGAAGAAACCCTCCTCCACCTTCCTCCGGAATTCACTCTCGTTCATGAACAGATAGTCGACGTTTTCCCGTTCACCTTTCCTAATGGGCCTCGTGGTAGCCGATACGGAAAAGACCGCTTCCCGGAACGTCTCGACCAGGTGTCTTGCCAACGTGGTCTTTCCGGATCCGGAAGGCCCGGCCAGCACGAATAATCTTCCCCTGCCGTTATTCGACATTGGCCACCTGCTCCCTGACGGACGCCAGCAGGCTTTTCATCTCCACTATCTCGGCGGCGAGGCCACTGTCATCCACCTTCGCACCCATGGTATTGAGTTCCCTGTGCATCTCCTGTAATATGAACTCCAGTTTTCTTCCTACGGCCCCGCCCGACCCGGACGATATTCCGATAGCGTGTTCCACGTGGCTGATCAACCTCTGAGCCTCCTCGGTGATGTCGCTCCTGTCCACCATAACGGCAAGTTCCTGCAAAAGCCTGTCATCATCCAATTCCACGTTGGAAACCAGCTCCGCCACCCTTTCCTTCATTCTTTCAAACCTTCGTTCCACCGAAGCTCTCTGTACGGCCACTACCGGAGCCGCGAAGTTTCTTATCGTCTCCAGCATGTTCACAACCAGCACGGCCAGATCGCCGCCCTCCCTGGCCCTGCTGTCATCCAGCAACGTCAGGGCTCGTGCCATAACGTCCCGGAATACACTCATGAGTTCTTCTCCGTCCACCTCCGGATCATCCCTGTACATCATCCCCGGAAGACCCAGGAGCGCCTGTACCGATACCTCTCCTGAAAGTCCCATTTCCGATTTCAGCTTCTCCGCCGCCTCCAGGTAAGCGTTGGCTACAGCGGTATCGAGTACCGGCCTTCCACCCGGGGAACCGTGCAGTTCCAACCGCACGTCAACCCTGATATGACCCCTGGTAAACCTTCCGCGTATCTCCTCCCTGACCACGGGCTCAGCCATGATCAACCTCTCCGGGAGGTTCACCGAGATCTTGAGGTTACGCTGATTCACAGACTTAGCCTCTACGGCGAGGTCGAAACCGGCACCGCCTCCGACGGCCCGGCCGAAACCGGTCATGGATCTCATGTCTCTCCTCCGCGAGCGGGTGAACCGTATCAATACGCCGATTGTAACGAGTATATATAGAGAAGACCAGGCATAACTACGGCCCACATGGAGGTGACCGTTGGAAGGCGTCTACCTGTCCGCCATGATTCCACCCCTTACGGATCTCGTTCTGGAAAGGAAGTGCATCGAAGTGGATGTACCCTTCCGGGGGGGCATGGCACTTCACTTCGACACGGGAACCCTGGTCCTCGATGCAAGAACCTCCGCACCCTCCCTCTGGTGGGAGAAGGAATCACCAGGGTCGGCGGCCCCGGCTCCCGGGAGATTCACTAACCTGCTGAAGGGGGCCGTGGTACGTGCCGTATCACAACAGGGAACGGACAGGGTAATGGAATTGATATTCGAACCCGGGTCGGTTTACGCCTCTTCCGATTTCCGCCTGGTATTCGAAGCCGCCGGCAGGAACGCCAATCTCATACTGACGAGAGTTCGTGACGGAAGAATACTGGACTGCACCCGGAGGGTCCCTCCGAGTCTCAACAGGTACAGAACCATCGTACCCGGCGCCTTGTACGTAAAACCGCCGTCATCGGGCCTGCTCCTGGGTTCCTGGCTGACAGGCGGAGAACTCGCCGCGGCACTGAAGGAAGGGAATCCCGTCGAAGCACTCTATCGCACGATGGAGGGAGTGGGACCGGTCACGGCCGGAGCCTTGCTCCGTGAAGCGGAGGCTTCCGCCACCGATGTTCTCCGGGTAACGGCCGAATTTGAGAAAAGACTCCTGGAGGGCAGGTTCCGCCCATGGCTCGGACCCGACGGACCTCTCCCGGTGAAACTCGGTCCCGGCAGACCTATTCCCGATCCCCTGGCTCCCCCGGCTTACGGAACCATACCCGATTTCAGATCCGACAGGTTGAACGAGTTGAAAAGTCTCCTGGAAAAGAAGAAAGTCAACCTGGAAAACAGGAAGAGCAAGATGGATTCCGCTCTCCGGAGACTGGTTCCTCCGGAAATCTACCGCACATGGGGAAACCTGTTGCTGTCCATGGGCAACGGTTCCCGGAAGGGTCTCGAAAAAATAGAACTCACGGACTGGGAGGGTAAAATACACGTAATACCCTTAAAGCCATCCAGGTCACTGGTATCCAACGCGTCTTATTTCTTCAGGAAAGCATCCAACAGTCATATCGAGAGGAAACACCTGGAAAAATCACTGGCCGGCACCGAGCGGGAACTCGAATTCGTGCGTACCACCCTGGAAAACCTGGAGAGGATGAATCCCGATGAACTCGGGGAGTTGCTGTCACGCTTCCGAAAGGAAAGAACCTCCCGGGAGGATGCGCGGAACACACCTACAGCGAAGGACCTGGGGGAAGGCTGGCGTTGTTACGTGGGGAAAAATGCACATCAGAACGACGAGATTACCTTCAGGCTTGCCCGGAAAGGAGATCTCTGGTTCCATGCACGCGGCGTGGCCGGGGCGCACGTGGTACTCAAGATGGACGGCAGAAAGGATCCTCCCCCGCGAAGCATCATCATAAAAGCGGCACTGGAAGCCGCCAGGAACAGCAGGATCTCCTCCGGAGTGGTTCCTGTTGATTATACTATGGTACGGTATGTCAGAAGGATCCGCAAAGGAAAGCCCGGGCAAGTGGTATATGAGAACGAAAAAACGATTTTCGTGGAATCGGACTGAGGTGCCCTTGCGGCTCAGGTACGAAAGGAACCGGGCATGAACCCATCGTTCACTCCCGAACACCTCCGGGTATTCAGGTCCGCATACCTTTTCAAAACGTTGAACCCGGAAGAACTGTCTTTCTTCCTGGACACCGCTTCACTCGTGAGAATCTCATCAAACGGCCTGATAATCAGGGAAAACGATCCGGGGGAACAACTGTTCCTGATTCTTTCCGGCAAGGTCAGGGTCACCAAGCACGCCTTCGAGAACATCGAGCAAATCCTGGGCATACTCAAACCCGGGGATTTCTTCGGTGAAATGGTGCTGCTGGACAGGAAGAAGAGAAGCGCATCGGTGTTCGCACACACCGACGTGGAACTGGCCGGGTTCCGGTACTCCGACGTGTCGAGAATAATGAACGAATATCCCCGCGTCGGCATGGCGGTGCTCAAGGCCTTCTCGGAAGTCATCTCACTGAGATTGAGAGATGCCGACGACAAGCTGCGTGCCCTGACGTTCATAGAAAAGACCTTCTGATCCATGAAAATCGATAACCTGCTGGACGCCGCCAGGGACATCGTGCACAGGAGCCATTCCCCTTACTCCGGGTTCAGTGTGGCGGCGATACTGGAAGATCGCCATGGAAACCTCTACGGCGGAGTAAACGTGGAAAACGCCTCGTTCGGTCTCAGTATGTGCGCAGAACGATCAGCGGTTTTCAGGGCCGTAGCCGAAGGAGGCTCGGACTTCCGCAGATTACTGGTTTATTCTCCGGACGGGAAACCCTTCCCATGCGGCGCCTGCAGACAGGTCCTGTCCGAGTTCTGCCCCGGCGGAATGGAAGTGATCGTTGCCACCGGGGACTCCATGGAGACATTCACCCTGGAAGAACTGTTACCGCATTCGTTCAATCTGAAGTGACCTGCCCGTCCAACTCCTGCAGTGCTTCATTGATGGCGTCGCGGACTTCCTCCATCTTTTCCGGAACAAGGGTGAAACCCTTTCGGGTGGGCTTCCAGTCCCCCTTATCGTTCATGTAATAAATGCGGGCCCCGACGTACTGCTTTCCTCTGAACTCCGAGAGTTCAATCCTGATCAAGTCCTGGCCCTTTTCGATGTCTTTTACGACTTTCTCCACTCGTGCACCTCCGACAAGTTTAACGTCACGGGAGGCAAGTCTAATGAATACCGGGGCCTGTAAGCAAGTCAGCCGCATTCCGAGTAACCACAGTTCAGGGCGCAAGCCACGCATCCCGATTCGTATTTCAGCGGACCGCCGCACATGGGACAGGCTCCGGCCAGATTTTCTACCACATCATCGGGTTCGGAAGATTCAATGCTTCTCCCGCGGGTTTCCCCGTCATGTACCGGTTCCACCGACCGGACCGCCATGGAACCGCCTTCGCCGGGATGCCCGTCCAACCTTTCCATAATGTACCACTCGATGGTCTGACCTATGGCGTCGGCACAGGAAAGCACCCTGTTGCCTCCCTGCCAAACAATCCTGTGACAACTTATTCCCTTAAGCTCCTTGACGATGGCCTCGGGTTTGATGTTGGACCGCAAAGCCAGTGAAACCAACCTGCTTATGGCTTCCGACTGGCTGGCCGCGCAACCCCCGGCTTTACCCATCTGCGAGAAAAGCTCCACAGGACCGCTCTTGTCCCTGTTTATAGTAACATACAGCTTTCCGCATCCCGTTCTTATTCTCTTGGTGATTCCCGATGTCACATCGCCCCGGTCCCTGGGGCCTATATGTGCCGGCGAAAGCGCCCGGTCGGTCGCCTCTTCCGCCTCCCGCGACCGGAGGAGATTCAGAACCTGCTTGTCCCTGCTCTTGTCCCTGTACACGGTTATCCCCTTGCAGCCAAGCCTCCTGGCCAGTTTGAAGACTTCCGCGACGTTCTGTCTGGAAGCGTTTTCCGGTAGGTTGACCGTCTTGGACACCGCGTTGTCGGTATACTTCTGAAAGGCCGCCTGCATTCTCACGTGGTATGCCGGTGAGATATCGTGGGAAGTGACGAAGACTCTCCGCACATCCTCGGGGATTTCCTCTATTCCCTGACACGAACCCTTCTCGGCGACCTTCGCCAACACCTCCTCGCCGTAAAACCCATCTTCGCGGGCCACTCTGCCGAACTCGGGCACCACCTCGTGCAACTCGTCGCCCCGATCCAGGAGGTTCCGCCTGGAAAATGCCAGGGCGAACACCGGCTCTATCCCTCCCGAGCAGCCGGCAAGTATGCTTATGGAACCGGTCGGAGCTATGGTGGTAACGGTGGCATTCCTCAGTGGAGGCATGTTCCTGCGATCGTAGACACTGCCGGCGAAATTGGGAAAAGCTCCTCTTTCGCGGGCCAGTTCCATGCTGGTCTTCCTGGCCTTGTCGGCTATAAAACTCATGAGCTTCTCGGCAAACAGGAGGGCCTCCTCGGAGTCGTAGGGAATCTTCAATTTGAAAAGGAGGTCGGCGAATCCCATAACCCCCAAACCTATCTTCCTGTTACCGGCAACTACCTCCTCTATCTCGGGCAACGGGTACCTGTTGATCTCTATAACATCGTCCAGGAAGCGCACCGCCAGCCTCACGGTCCGCTCCAGCTTGAGCCAGTCCACGTCACAACCGTCTGAAACATTCCTCACGACCATGGTCGAAACGTTCACCGAACCCAGGTTGCAAGCCTCGTACGGGAGCAGGGGCTGCTCTCCGCACGGATTGGTGGCCTCTATACGTCCCACGTGGGGCGTGGGATTGGCATCGTTCATCCGGTCTATGAATATCAGTCCCGGTTCCCCGGAACTCCAGGCGGAATCCACTATAAGATCGAATATTTCCCCGGCATTCCTGGTGCCCGTCACCTTCCCGTTTCTCGGGTTCACCAAGTCGTACGTCGTACCCCTCTCCACGGCATCCATAAACTCGTCGGTAGCCGCCACGGAAAGATTGAAATTATTGAGCCTGGTCATGTTTCGCTTTACATGGATGAATTTTTCTATATCCGGGTGATCCACTCTGAGGACCGCCATGTTGGCCCCTCTCCTGACCCCGCCCTGTTTCACGGTCTCCGTGGCCTGATCGAATACCGTCATGAAAGAGATCGGACCGCTGGAAACTCCCTTTGTGGACATGACTATATCGTTGGCCGGTCTTATCCTCGAAAAGGAGAAACCCGTTCCTCCGCCGCTCTTGTGTATAAGCGCCGTGTTCTTCACCGCCGTGAAGATGCTCTCCATGTTATCTTCCACAGGAAGCACGAAACAGGCGGAAAGCTGTGCCAGTTCTCTCCCGGCATTCATGAGGGTGGGAGAATTAGGCAGGAACTCTTTCCTGGCCATCATGTTGTAAAATTTTACGGTGAAGGCTTCAACGTTACCGTCAAACCTCTCCTCGGCCGATGCCACCGCCTCGGCCACCCTGAGGAGCATGTCGCCGGGAGTCTCCAGAATCTCCCCGGACGGGGATTTCTTGAGGTACCTTTTCCTCAGCACCTTTTCCGCGTTCCCGGAGAATTCCGGCTCCACGAGATCGCCAATACCGCCCTTCGGCGGCTCTTCATCCGGGGCCGACGCCGCCTCCTCCCTGAACGTACCCTCGAAAAGGTCATTCTTGTAATCGTAATCTTCCAATTGGACACCCTCCGAATCCGCCTGTTCCACAAGAAAAACCCGGGTAATATCGAATAAAAAGCATATCAACAGTGGTCGGACCGCTACAATCCATGTTTCGATCCGTTAAGGGTAGATTATCAATATTTTGTGCCCTTGACAAGTGGAAACCACTACAAGTTGTGGTAGTTGGCAT
Source organism: Candidatus Fermentibacteraceae bacterium (assembly GCA_027067855.1). Taxonomy (GTDB): domain Bacteria; phylum Fermentibacterota; class Fermentibacteria; order Fermentibacterales; family JCC-6; genus Aegiribacteria. The sequence goes on along the minus strand of JAMOUX010000038.1, from coordinate 71,793 downwards.
ACGCAGGTACAGGGTTGTAGTATTCAACCTGATGAATGTATTCCGGTTGGAGTTTCCATGAAGGACGAACGAAGAAAGAAATTCGAAAAGGAAGTTCTCAGCCATCTGGACAGGCTGTACAGTTACGCCATACACCTCACATCCGACAGAGACGATGCATTCGACCTGGTTCAGGACACGTACCTCAACGCTTTGAAATCCGAAATGCAGTACTCCCTTGGTACCAATGCCGGGGCATGGCTTTTCACGATAATGCGGAACCTCTTTCTGAACAAACTCCGCAGGAAAAACAGGAAAAACGAGGGAAACGTCGGGGAATGGATCGACCAGATGGCCGGTACCGACATGATCGGATTCGAAAAGACGAAGACGGATCCAAGCGCCAGACTGTTCGACCGGCTGCTCCGGGAAGACATTGTGAGAGCCATCAACACTCTTCCCGTCGAGTTCAGGGAGGCCGTGGTACTGTGCGACATCCAAGGGTTCTCGTATGCCGACATATCAATGATACTCGGTGTACCCATAGGTACCGTGAGGTCCAGGATACACCGCGGAAGGATGATACTGAGGAACATGCTGGCGGAATGGAAGAACACCGCATCGAAGGAGGACTAGGTAGGATGAATTGCGAGGAAGTCCTTCGCCATCTTCACGACTACGTATCCGGCGAGCTGTCCGCGAACCACCGGGAATCTCTTATGGAACATCTGGACGGATGCGCAGCCTGCAGAAGATTCTTGCGTCAGATAAAAAAAATAAGGACGGCCCTGGAGAACACCATGAACCATGATGCGCCCCCCGAACTGCATCGGGTGGTCCGTGAAATGCTGGCGGATGCCTGAAACAGTGGGAAGAAACCGGTTCCGGGGCTTTTCGGCGGCCTTGTCCGTCGCCCTGCTCCTTCTCGCCGCCATGCCGTTTCTTTTCGGAGGATCCGTCTCAACGATGTACCGTATTGAAACGGTGCTGGAACACGGTTACGCACTCGCTTTAGTGGAAGGAGATCCGGACGACACGCCGGGGCTGCCTGCAGTACCGACCGAAGAACCTCTTCTCGCAGGTACGCATCGCATCTACCCTCTTGAATTCTTCACCGTCAGGGACACGGTTTTCGGGGACGTACTCCTACTGGTCAACACGCCCGGAATGTCTCCTCCGGGAAGAGAGAGTCTCACCACCGGCGACATCCGGGCCTTGGTTCACCCCATTCCCGGCGGATTTGCAGCCCTGATATCCGCCGGAAATACTTCATCGTGGCCGGTAAGGACTTTCCGTGCGATCTCCGGAAACGGCGGAATGGAGGAATGACATGATTTCGAGACCGACCCTGATCCTGCTGGCCGCCGTCTTCGCAGCAACCGGCTGCCGAAACGGTAACGAGCAGGAAAGCACGGCGATCCAGCCGACCGCTCCAAGCGCCGTGGAGGTTCCCGGCATCATACTGTCACCCACGGAAGACACCCTCGCCCTGTCCCCGGGAACCGCCGTGCTCCTCTATTACTGGCTTCCCCTGGACGGATACCCGGACATGAAGGAAGACCTGGCTTTCCTGGCCTCGCTCGATTCCACGGTGATACCCGTACCGGTGCAACCGGACAGAAATGCCAGGAACCATGCCCAATTAGTGGTAAACGGAATGGACGTCTCCCTTACCGTGTACCTGGCCGACTCGGAGGCCATGCGGCTTGTCGACACGGGCATCCTTCCGCATGCGGTTCTTCTCCGTCCCGGCGGAAAGCCGGTGCATGAAAGCGGCTTCGGCGCTCCGAAACGACTGCTGGATACCGATTCTCCGGAGGAATGATGGACAGGTTCCTCGTAAGTGACGTGCACCTGTTTCCCGACCCCGAGGAACACCCGGGAAGAACCAGGTTCCTGAATTTCCTGGGAATGTTGTCCTCGATGACAGAACCCGGGGAGCTATGGATACTCGGCGACCTTTTCGATTTCTGGTTCGAATACGGCTCGGTGGTGCCGGCGGGCCACGAAACCACCGTTTGCTCCATAAAACACCTGAGCCGGACCGGCTGGAAGGTTCATTTCATTCCCGGAAACCATGATTTCTGGGTGGGTAGATATTTCATCGAGTCTACGGGCGCCGTGGTCCACGGGAATACCACGGTTTCCACGAACTTCGGCGGAAGATCCTATCTCCTGGCCCACGGTGACGGGCTCGGTGCCGGGGATACGGGTTACAGACTTATCAAACCGATTCTCCGTTCCCGCATCGCAAACCTCTGCTTCCGGTTACTTCATCCCGACCTTGGCATCCGGCTTGCAAGAAGGTTCTCGGATACCAGCAAGAGAATGCTGCACAGGCAACTGGACGAGCTGCCCGAGAAACTGCTGGAATGGGCTGAACGGCGTACTGAAGAAGGTTACCAGGTAATTGTGACCGGTCATACCCACATCGACGCCGTAGTCGATACCGGTGACGGGTTGTATGTTTCACTGGGCGACTGGCTCACGAGGTTTACATATTGCAGGGTTCCCGGTGATACGGGAATACCGGAACTTCTGACGTACCGGGAAACGGAGGAAACTGGTACCGATGTCTGGTGAAGGAAAGACCGGAATACGTGTCTCCGTGGTGATACCCGCTTTCAACGAAAGCAAAAGCCTGCCGGAGTTGGTCTCCGAGATCAAAGAAGCCCTGACCGGAGTTCCCTTCGAGGTGATAATCGTGGATGACGGAAGTACCGACGATTCATGGAGCATCATCCGCTCCCTGTCCGATACATCCGGTGTGAAGGGACTGCGCTTCAGCGTAAATTGCGGAAAGGCCGCGGCACTCGCGGCGGGCTTCCGGGAAGCCGCCGGAGAATTTGTCGCCACCCTGGATGCGGACCTGCAGGACGACCCCGGGGAAATACCTCTCATGATCGCAATGATGGAAGAGAAAGGTCTGGACCTGGTTAGCGGATGGAAGAAACAAAGGAAGGATCCAATAGGCAAAAGGCTTCCTTCCAAGCTGTTCAACCTGGCGGTGAGGTTGACCACCGGGGTCAGGCTGCACGACTTCAACTGCGGTCTGAAGGTGTACCGCGGAAACGTCGCCAAAAGCCTCGAGCTCTACGGCGAGATGCATCGCTATACCCCGGTGCTCGCGGCACAAAACGGCTTCAGGATAGGCGAAAAGGTTGTGAATCACCGTCCCAGGAAATACGGTCGGACCAAGTACGGACCGGCCCGATTTTTCAGAGGTTTCTCCGACTTGCTCACCGTACTTTTCCTCAACAGGTACTCGTACCGGCCTCTTCATTTCTTCGGGGGTATCGGTACCGTACTCTTCCTGGCGGGTTTCGCCGTATCGGCATACCTGACTTTCCTGTGGTTCGGCGGTGAATCCATCGGAGGAAGGCCGTTGCTGCTCCTGGGCATTCTCCTGATGGTGGTGGGCATGCAATTCATATCGCTGGGCCTCCTTGGCGAAATGATGCTGAAACTCTCGAAGAGGCCTTCCTTCCGAATCCGGGAGAAGACGGAATCCCTGGAAAGATGAAGATAGCCCTTGTAGGTCCGTTCCCTCCCTACAGGGGCGGAATAGCCCAGTTCGGCCATATGCTGTCCGTAACCCTTGGGAGGCTCTTCCCTCATCACGAACTCCTGAGAATATCCTTCAACAGGCTGTACCCCTCTCTACTTTTCCCCGGAACCACCCAGTTGGAACCGGAGGCGGAAACCAACCACGAGGAAACGCACGGCTTGATCGATTCATGCAACCCCCTGGCCTGGATGGAGGCCAGGCGCACCATAGAGGACATGAATCCGGACAGGCTGATAGTTCAATGGTGGCATCCCTTCTTCGCGCCCTCGCTCATAGCCTCGCTGCCGGGGGACATACCCGCGGCAGCCGTGTGTCACAATGTGCTTCCTCATGAACCTTTTCCCTTTTCCTCCCTTCTCGCAGGCAGGTTTTTCGGAAAAATGGAACTCGCCGTGGTACACAGCGAAACCGAGGTGGAATCGTTCGAAAGACTGGGACCGGATACGCGGATTCTGAAGCTCTATCACCCGGTGTACAACCAGTACGGTCGTCCGGGAATGGGAAGGCGGGAAGCCAGAATGCGCCTCGGGTATGGTGAGGATACCGTGCTTCTGCTGTTCTTCGGGCTGGTACGGTCCTACAAGGGAATACCGGATCTCCTTGCCGCGATGAAACTCCTGCCGGACGAAGTGAACCTGCTGATCGTAGGAGAAAGCTACTCCGGCAGGGAAGAAACGGCTAAAGAGATAGCCTCGCCGGAACTGGCTTCAAGGGTGAGATGGATCGACAGGTTCATCCCCGACGACGACGTCCATCTCTTCTTCGAAGCGGCCGACGTCGTGGTGCTCCCCTACAGGCAGGCGTCCCAGAGCGGTGTCGCCCAGGTGGCCCTTTCCTTTGGAAAAGTCATGGTACTGACCAGGGTGGGAGGTCTTCCCGAACTCGTGGACGAAGGTTCCACGGGTTTCCTGGCGAAGCCAGGTTCACCGGGAAGTCTCGCAAACGCCGTAATGGATTCTCTGAAACTCATCTCGGACCCCGACACCAAGGCCAGGGTGGCGAAAAAAGCGTCGTCCTTGGGATGGGACGAATACCTCCGAGCATTGATGAAAGCCCTGGAATGAAAATACTGGTGACCGGAGCCGGGGGATTCATAGGATCCAGAGTGGCGGCCGGCCTTGATGCATCCGGCCACGATGTCACCTCGCACGTAAGGTCCAGGGATGGAAACCTGAATCCCGGTGACGTTACCGGTGATTTCCAGGTAGTGGTGAACGCCGCCGGGCGATTGGGAGGGGCGAACGTTGATTACGATGAGATGTACAACGCCAACGCCGTTCTCCCATCCATGCTCGCCGATCTCTGCGCTTCCCGGGGAATCCACCTCGTGCACATGAGCACACCGGGAGTGACCGGGCTCGTCGCCCGTGCCGACGAGAACATGGAATATGATCCATGGGGGGATTACGAACGAACCAAAGCGGAAGGGGAACGGGCGGTGGCCGAACATCCGGGGCTCGCCGGCGGCGGGGCCACGATACTCCGGCCGGACTTCGTCTACGGTCCCGGAGACTTGCATAAGTTACCTCTTTTCAGGCGGGCCTTTTCAGGAATTTTTCCGCTTGTGGGAAGGAACGGAGGAGTTATCCGGCCCACTTACGTGGATGACGTATGTTCCGCGGTGAAAGAATCCCTGCCCGGAGGAATCCTCAATGGGGGGCTCTATAACGTGGGCGGCCCCGAAACGGTTACGGTGCGGGAACTGGTCACCGCGGCGGCCGGGACCGTCAACCGGAAGGTGCTTCCCGTTCCCTTTCCAGGGTGGTTTTTCGCGCTGTTCCTCCACCTGGGTCCACTTTGCCCCCGGGCACTTTCCGAGAGTCGCTTGAAACTCTTGGGGAATGATCATTACGTTTCCATAGAAAAAGCGAGGAATGCCGGATTCGAACCCCGGTGGTCCATCCGCAATGGGTTGAAGGAAACCGTGGCGTGGTACATGGAGAAGGGGCTCCTGCGTTGAGCGGCGGTGGAAGGAAACACGGAAGAGCGGCGACGGTACTGCTGCTCCTCCTGGCGTTGCCGGCGGCCTGGGTGGTGGCGCACCACGGAGAAACATGGTTCCGGCAGCTGGATTCCTTCGACTGGAACATCAAATGGGAATATCTCCTGCTCTCCACGGTAATTCTCGTCGTATCTTACCGTTTCACCCCGGTTGGATGGACGATCCTGGCAAAAAGGGCGGGGAGCGACACGTCCGCTCCCGGCCTGAGAAGGGCATGGTTCACCAGCCAGCTGGGCAGGTACCTTCCCGGTAAAGTCTGGCTCTTCGCAGGAAGGGCGGCCTTCCTCAAGGGGAAAGGTTTGTCGGGATACCGTTCCACTATGGTTCCATTCCTCGAATTGCTCTACACCGCTGCCGGGGCGGGACTGGCCACGGTACCAGCCGCTCTTCTCTCCGGTGGAACCTCTTTCACCGGCCCCGCCATGAAGGCCGTTGCGGCTGCGGGTATTTCCATTCTCGTAATACCGTTCCTCAGACCCATCCAGAGAAAGCTCTATGCCTTCAAGTACGGTAAATCCCCGGATGATCTCCCCCTTCCGGACAGGGCCACATCCCTGCGTCTACTGCTGCTGTACGCCCTCCTGTGGTGGACCAGGGGAATCGTACTGTATCTCTGGCTCCTGGGATTCGGAATCCCGGGCGTCGGATTTTTCACATGCCTCGCGGCGGCTCCCGTATCATGGCTGGCCGGCTATGTCATTTTCCTGGTTCCGGGGGGAATAGGAGTCAGAGAAGCCGTACTCACCGCGATGGTCGCCCCGGCAGGTTATACCGGGCCGGTGCTGGTGGCCGCCGGTGGGCAACGTTTGATATTATCACTGGTTGAATTATCTTTCGCTCTTACGGGAACCACCGGGACTACCGGCGTTCCGGACACGGGAGGAGGAGCCGATGATTCCGGGGATCCTTAAAAAGTACACCCTCCTGTTCTTCCTGGTCCCGGCGGTATTCTGGACCTATTCCACCGTATTCACTTCCTCACGTCTTCCCGGAGGAGAACTGAGCGATACCACCGCCCAGGGTTATCCCTTCCTGAAATTCACCGAGGAATCCATAAGGAACGGCGATCTGCCTCACTGGAACCCTTATATCTTCTGTGGAATACCCTTCTACTCATCGTTCTCCGCCCCGATATTCTATCTCCCCAGAGGACTGTTGCTCCTGGCCGCCGGAACCGGCGCGGTGGTCAGATTCATATTTCCCATGCACATGTTCCTGGGCGGGATATTCGCCTGGTTGTTCATGCGTTCCATGGGGGTGGGCAAGTGGGGAAGTATCGTAGGAAGCCTCGCCTTTGCAACCACCGCGTGGAGCAATACCCTTTTCTATGCGGGGCACGGCAGCAAGATCATATGCTGGAGTTACCTGCCTCTGCTCCTGTACTCCTCCGAAATGTGGATGAAGACGGGTCGCTACAGATACCCGGCCTACGGAGGTCTCGCCCTGGGAATGCAGGCACTGGCCAGCCATCCCCAAATGTTTATTTACTCAACTACTGCGGCGACAATATGGATGGGCTTCAGGGCGTTCACCACCGGCGGCGCCATTTCAAGGAATGCGACAAGGGCGGTGATCGGCATCCTGTCGGCGGTGTTATTGGGAATCGCGGTGGGTGCCGTGCAACTTCTCCCCGGTTATCATTTCTCCGGGTATTCCACCAGGGGAGACGATCTTCCGCTGGAAACGGCCCAGAGCTACTCCCTGCCTCCCGAGGAGTCCCTTACCATGCTTTTCCCCCATCTCTTCGGCTACAGGCACGGGTTTCCGGACAGTACGGTCTCCGGTCTTCCCACCTACTTCGGAAGACTGGGATTGAGGCTGAGCAGCGAATTCGTAGGGGTGATTTTCTTCATTCTCGCGGCGGCGGCTTTCACGGGTGCCCCGAAAAAATACAGGCTTCCCTTGGCGGCCATGTGCCTGACGGGCCTGGTGGTCTCATGGGGAGGTTATACCCCCATATTCGGCCTGCTGTACAAGGCGATACCCATCATGAGAAAGCTCAGGGCTCCCCACATGGCCGCTTTTCTGACCACGTCCGCCCTGGCGCTTTCAGCCGGACCGGGATTCGATGCGCTTTTCCGAGACGAGGATTTTCCCCGGAAACGTTTCATAAGGGTGATCCTGGGCTTTGCCGGCATCTGCCTTCTCCTTTTCCTCTTTTCAGATACGCTCCTTCCCGGCCTGCAGTCCGGATGGTGGAACCTCGCGGGTCATCCCGGCGCCGGGGGTTTCCGGGCGCTGGTGAACCGGCGGGTGGACATGGCGGCCCCGGATTTCGTAAAAGCAGCGGCCGCCGCCCTGGTACTGGCCGGCATAGTCCATCTTCACTCCCGGCGCAGGATATCTTTAACCTTAGCAGGGACCGCAGTGGCGATACTCGCCGCCTTGGAGACGATACCCGTCAACAGAAATTTCCAGTTCTTCCTCCATGAAACCAGTGTGGAAAGGATACTGGAAGTCCCCTCCGACCTGAAAGACATGGTGGGAGACGGAAGATTGCTTCCCGGCGGCAACAGGTTCTCCGCCGCCGGTATAATGTCCGTCTCAGGTTACCATGCGGCGAAACCCGAAGTGACCCGGGACCTGCAGAACATGATTTCCGCGGGAGGGGTAACATCATACGGACAGACGGCTTTCACCGTCCTGCAGACACGACAGGGATACCTGCCCTACGACGACTTCCGCACCCTGGTACTCGAGGAAGCGGCATCGGAGTCCCCGTCCATGGCGGACACTCTGGCCGAACTTCTCCCACTCCACCCGCTTCCCAGAACTTTCTTCGCCTCTTCGTGGACGAAGCTGTCCGGAGAAGAATGCATGAAACTCCTCGCCGCAGGCCTGGACCCCCGGGAAACCACGGTACTGTACGAAAATCCGGACCTTCCATCCAACCTGGATACCGGTGCGGCCATAGCTGAAATAGTCGTCGACGAACCCTGCAACGTGGTCATAGAAACCGTTAATCCATCCGAAGGTATCCTGGTGCTCGCGGACACCTGGTACCCACGCTGGAAAGTCCTCGTCGACGGAAATCCGGGTAAGATACTCCGGGCCAATCACTGGCAAAGGGCGGTGCGCCTTTCTCCCGGAGAACACACCGTGAGTTTCCTGTTCGATTCGGGAGACGTGACCGTCGGATTCTTCATATCCCTGGCGGGGCTGATGGCCGCCGCATCGGCGATACTCGCAGACGTGCTGTACGCCCGGAAGAAAAAGGCGGGGTGACGGGTGAACCACCTGAAACAGTTCCTGCGGCTCTCAATCAACCTGGCCAGGGGCCGGCTGGTCATGCAGGGCCTTTCCTCCAGGCTTCCGGATCCCATAAACGTCACCTTTTCAGTCACCAGGAGATGTCAATCCAAATGCAAGACTTGTTTCATCTGGAAACACGACCCCGGTGAAGACATCGACCTGGAAACCGTGGAAAGTCTCTTCCGCTCCATCGGATGGACTTACTTCTTCAATGTTTCGGGGGGAGAACCTTTTCTCAGGAAGGACCTACCCGAGATAATAGGCCTCGCATGCAGGTTTATGACCCCGGCGGTGGTCCACATACCCACCAACGCGCTGGCTCCGGAAAGAATCCTGAAACTCACGGAAGAAATACTGGCAGTCATACACCGTGAAACACCTGGAACGGTGCTGAGCATAAAGCCTTCTTTCGACGGAGTGGGGGACCTGCACGACAGGATAAGGGGGGTCCCCGGAAACTTCGAGCGGCTGATGGAAACATTGCGTGGTCTTGAACGACTGAGATCGGAACATCCCAACCTCCACGTGGGAGTGGGTACGGTTATATCCAAGTACAACTATGACAGGCTTGCCGAGATAATAGAATTCACCGAAAACCTGGGAGTGGACACCTACATCAACGAAATAGCCGAGGAGAGAGAGGAATTCTTCAACGTGGGCTCCGGAATAACTCCCGCGGGAGACAAGTACGGGGAAATCATGAAGGTCTTCAAGGATGCCGTCTTCAAGAGGATGAAGGGAATGAGATTACTGCCCCGGATGACCACAGCCTTGCGCCTGGTCTACTACGACCTTGTTGTGAAGATCCTGGAGCGCAAGGAACAGGTTATACCTTGCTACGCCGGTATATTGAACGTGCATGTCAACTCCGACGGCGGAATCTGGCCCTGTGCCGTACTGGCGTACCGCGGAGAGATGGGCAGAGTGGGCGTCGACGGAGATTTCCGGAGCATCTGGAATTCCGGTAACGCCGAGAGGGTCAGGAAATCCATTAAACGGGGCGAATGCTATTGCCCCCTGGCCAACCAGGCGTATTCCAACATCCTCATGCACCCTCCCAGCTTGTTCAAAACCATTCTATACGGTCTGGGGCTGCGAAACGGCTCCGACGATTAACTATCGTCCCCTCAGTAACTTTATAATCGTGGACGGACGGGAGAAAGGAAGCATACCCGCATCCACCGCAAGATCCACGGCACCGGTTATCGACCGGGGAATTTCACTGAAATCGAGGCAGGTCCGGTCGCCGGCCATGTTGGCGCTGGTGGAAACCAGCGGTATTCCGCAATTCTCCAGGATCATCCTGCTCAACTCGTGGTCAGGGGCTCTGAGGGCCACTTCTCCATCCGGGGACATTACCCAGGGAGGACATCGGGAAAGGGCCGGTAATACAATGGTAAGCCTTCCGGGCCACCGGGTCTCCATTATTCCGGCAATCTCCGGATCGCTGCAGTCGGCCAGCGATCCGGCCATCTCCGGTCCGCCCACCAGGAGGATAAAGGGCCTTTCTTCATCGTAACCCTTCATCCGTCGCACCCTTTCCACGGAATTCCGATGGTCGGATCTGCAAAGCAACCCGTAAACGGTATCCGAGGGATAAAGAACCACGCCGCCTTTCATCACCACTGCAGTTGCTTCGGCGGCGGCCCGGGCCGTTGCAATACGGTCGTTGATATCCAGTCTGATTACGCCTTCAACGGCCACGAAGCTCCTCGAGTTTCCCGGCGATCACCTTGTCACCCAGAGCTATCACCTGGGCAGCCAGATAAGCGGCGTTCCGGGCGCCGTGGGAACCTATGGCAACCGTGGCCACCGGTATCCCCTTGGGCATCTGGACAGTGGAAAGCAAGGCGTCCAACCCGTTCAGCGGTCCGGCGGCCATGGGAACTCCTATCACGGGAAGGATGGTGTTGGCGGCGACCGCCCCCGCCAGGTGAGCCGCCAAACCCGCCCCGGCTATTATGACCTTGAGCCCTCTGCCGGCGGCGCCGGAAGCGAATTCAGCGACCTTTGCCGGAGTCCTATGCGCGGACATGACGTGTATCTCATAGGATATGCCGAGTTCGTCCAGAACGTCGGCGGTTTTTCGCATCGTGGCCCGGTCGCTCTCACTGCCCATAAGTATGCCCACAAGGCTCATCTCAACCTCCGATATCTCTGCGATGATAGCTGTTTTCAAAACTTATCTTATCCAGTTCCCGGTACGCTTTTGCGGTGGATTCTTCAAGGGTGGGCGCCACTGCGACGACACTGAGTACCCTGCCCCCCGCGGTGACCAACCGTCCGTCTTCCACCGCGGTGCCGGCATGGAACACCAAGGCATCGGAAACATCTTCCACACCGCTGATCGGATAACCCTTACGGTACGAGAACGGATATCCGCCCGAGGCCATCACCACGCAGGTACCGGCCCCCTCCCGGACGACGATATCCCGGGGCAGAGATTCCCCCGTGGCGGCCGCCATACACAGATTGGTCAAATCGGACTTCACCAAAGGCAGAACGGTCTGGGTTTCCGGATCACCGAACCTTACATTGAACTCCAGTACCTTGGGACCTTCATCGGTCAGCATAAGACCCGCATAAAGCACGCCGGCGTACTCGATGCCCCTGGAAGCCAACTCCTCGAGAACCGGCTCCATTATCGTCCGCTTTACCCGGACCATGAAATCTTCTCCCAGGTTCCCGGGAGGACAAATGGCTCCCATTCCCCCGGTGTTGGGTCCCGTATCACCTTCGCCCAGTCTCTTGTGATCCCTGCTCGGTGGAAGCAGCACACACCGGGTACCGCTGCAGATACCGAGTATACTCACCTCCCTGCCAACCAGCCTGCGTTCCACCACCACGCTCATTCCTGACCTGCCCAGCAGACCCGAGAAGAGCTTTTCCAGGACTTCCTCGGCCTCGCCACGGTTTACCGGCAGGAAAACACCCTTGCCGGCGGCCAGACCATCCGCCTTGATGACATATTCATCCGCCCTGCTCCCCATGTATTCCAGGGCGGAATTCATGTCCCGGAAAATCTCTCCACTCGCTGTGGGAACACCCGCCGCCTTCATTATCTCCTTCGCGAACCACTTGCTGCTCTCCAGGCGTGCACCGCTCTTGCCCGGGCCGAAACAGGGAATCCCCTTTTCCCGCATCCTGTCGGCCAGGCCTTCAACCAAGGGGGCTTCGGGACCAACGACTACCAGGTCGACCTCCTGCTCCGATGCAAGTCGTACCAATCCTTCCACGTCGGAAGCTCCGACCGGAAATGTTTCGGCCAGGTTTTCCATACCCGGATTGCCAGGCGCACAAATCAGTTTGTCGACACCATTTCCGGCGAGAGCCCATGTAAGGGCGTGTTCCCTTCCTCCTCCTCCTACCACGAGAATCTTCATTTCATCACCCCGGATCCGTACACGTGTTTCTCATCCGGGAAGATTCCTTTCCGAACCTCCGTTACGTAATTCTCGAACGCTTCCTCCATGACCGGGGAAACATCCCCGTAACGCTTGACGAACCTCGGCATAAATCCCGGAGACAACCCGAGAATGTCGTTGACCACCAGGATCTGGCCGTCGGTGTACCTGCCGGCCCCTATCCCTATCGTGGGTACCTTCAGGACCGAAGTGAGTTCCGCCGCCAGGCTCTCTTCCATGCCCTCCAGCACCAAGGCGAATATCCCGGCGTCCTGCAGGGCTTCAGCTTCGCGCAAAACGGCGTCACGCTCCCGATTCTTCACTACCCTGTATCCCCCCGTCTTCCTTATGGATTGTGGGAGAAGGCCCACATGACCCATAACCGGAATACCGGAATCGACTATGGCCCTCACCCTGGAAACCATGGCGTCATTGCCGCCTTCCAATTTAACCGCGTCGGCCCCTCCTTCAGCGAGAAAGCGAACGGCGTTCTTCACCGCCGCGGCATCCGAGGGTTCGTACGAACCGAAAGGCATGTCACCCACCACCACCGTCTCCGGCGCCCCTAGGCGGACGGCCCTCGTGTGGGCCACCATCACTTCCATGCCTACCGTAAGAGTCGTCTCCTCTCCGAGAACAGCCATGCCGATGGAATCGCCCACCAGGATAAGATCCACCCCGGCCCGCTCCTCCAGGATCGCCGTCACGTAGTCGTATGCGGTAAGGGCTACTATCTTCTCTCCCCTGTGCTTCTTCTCCGCAATGGCAGGAATTCCTCCGCTCATGAATTCAAACCTCCATTACCATCCACTACCCGGTCGGGAAAAAGAATCACGTACACCAACACGTAAGCGATCACGGCGTAGAGCAATCCAGCCATAACGTCTACAACGTAATGTTCGGCTCCGTACACCACTTCGAAACATATTCCCGCCACCACGGGAAAAAACAACCAGGCCTTTCGGCCGAATTCCTTGAAGGCCATTATCAGTACCAGTATAGGAACGCCGGAATGAAGAGACGGCATGGCGCCCCTGGGACTGGGACTGAAAAGCGAAACGGTCCCTTCCGGGGTCATCGAACACAGAGCCCTCATCGTGATCCTTTCCAGCGGGGGGATCAATCTCTCCAGGGCCGCCATCCATGGCGGAGTCAGGGGATAAAGGATATAAGTGGAATAGCCGGCAAGAGCCAGGAAAGAAAGGGCCGCCGCCGTTCTCTTCATACGATTGGTACCCCGCTTCCATTGCATGAGCAGCGCGAAACCCACCGGGATAACGAAAAGAGAACCATGGAAAACGGCAAAGATGTACTCGAACCACGAAGTATGCCCTTTGTACAATCTATCCTGCAGCCAGGCATTAGGCAGACATCCGAAAATTTTCTTCTCCAGCGCCACCACCTCGGAACCGTGAAAATCATGGAAATTGGTGGAGACGATGAACCTGAGTTGCCAATAAGACATCACCAGAATAACGTAGAATACCCAGGCTTTCAGCTTCTCCGGTATGAAGGAAGCCCTGTAAAGGCCATATCCCAGCAGGAAGGTAAAAACGGGAACCGGGAACCGGGGGACCAGCCTGAAGGCCGGCACCAGCAGGGACACCATGGTATAAAGAAACGAAAGCGTCAGGATGAAGCGGTAACTTCTGTCCTTTACAGAAGGAAAGATCGAGATGGGAGCCAACCGGTTCACCCCTACCATAAAGAAAAAGATTCACCGCATGCGTTATTATGATCGTGGGGGCCGATTTGCCGAGTAATGCCTCGGTACAAGGGGTAAAGGACTTATCACGGCCCGGCATTGCTTCTGTCTACCCATAAGAGAGTCACGCATCTGCAGGATACCGGGGCGCCGCCTTCATCGTTTCCTTTTGCCACTCTCGGCAATCGACCCCCTTTGCAATGAAAGCTAACAACATCGCCGTTAACTGTCAAATACGAAACGAACAGAAGACAGATCACGCCGCAATTCCGCCCCTCGCCCGGAAACCCGGTGGAACACTTGGAACATGGACGATAAACGATTAGTTTTCAGGCTGCGGTTCACTTAAAAATCAAAACAGAAAGCGCAGTATAATGGCTAGAAATATTACTAACCCGGAAAAGGATTTCGCCAGGTGGTATCAGGACGTCATCAGGGAAGCGGAACTGGCCGACTCCGCCCCGGTAAGGGGCTGCATGATAATAAGACCTTACGGTTACGCCATCTGGGAACGAATAAAGGAAGACCTTGACCGACGTTTCAAGGAGACCGGTCACAGCAACGCCTACTTTCCCCTCTTCATACCCCAGAGTTTCATAAACAAGGAGGCCGAACACGTAGAGGGCTTTGCGCCCGAACTGGCGGTGGTAACCCATGGAGGAGGGAAGGAACTGGACGAACCCCTCGTGGTGCGTCCAACCTCCGAAACCATCATCAATCACATGTTCTCCAAATGGATAAACAGTTACAGGGATCTTCCCATGCTGCTCAACCAGTGGGCAAACGTCGTCAGGTGGGAGATGAGACCCAGGGCATTCCTGAGAACCACCGAGTTCCTGTGGCAGGAAGGGCACACGGCCCACGCCACGGAGGAAGAGGCCAGGACGGAAGCCCTGCGCATGCTCAAGGTGTATACCAAGTTCGCCGAGGAGGTGGCCGCAATACCGGTAATCCCGGGACGGAAAACCGAAAGGGAAAAATTCGCGGGAGCCGTCGACAGCTACACCATAGAAGCGATGATGGGAAACGGGTGGGCGCTTCAAAGCGGAACGAGCCATTACCTGGGCACCAATTTTGCCAAGGCCTTCAATACCGTTTACCTCGACGGAAACAACCGTCAGCAGTACGTACACCAGACCAGCTGGGGAGTATCGACAAGGCTGGTGGGTGGAGTGATAATGGTTCACGGCGACGAAAACGGACTCAGGCTGCCTCCGAAACTCGCACCGGTCCAGGTGGTCATAGTCCCCATCCCGGGAGGAAACGGGGAAGAATCCCGGATCATGGAAATATCCCGGCGTATCCGGGACGAACTGCTGAGTATGAACGTACGTACCGAGTTGGACCTCAGGGAAGGGGTAAGTCCCGGGTTCAAGTTCAACCACTGGGAAATCCGCGGAGTTCCGGTAAGGATGGAGATAGGCCCCAGGGACCTGGAAAACGGCGTGGTGACCCTCAGCCCCAGGAACAGGCCGGGCAGGGAGGGAAAATCCACTATCCCCATTGATTCCGTAGCCGAAAAGATCCCGGAGATACTGCAGAGGATACAACGGGAAATGTTACGGGAAGCCCGGGAAAAGATGGAGTCAAGAACCTACGAAGTGAAAGACTTCGGGGAGTTCAAGGCTTCGATTGCCGAAAAACCGGGATTCTACGACGCCTGGTGGGACGGCGGCCCGGAAGAGGAAGCTCGTCTCCAGGAGGAAACCAAGGCCACGGTCCGCTGCATTCCCCTCGAACAATCCGGCGAGACGGGAAAATGTATCATGACCGGCAGGAAAACCAATACTAAGGTCATACTGGCCAGGGCATATTGATGCGCGGCGGTGGAGGCGTATGCCTCCACCGCTTCTTTTTTCACCCGGCGATCACTGCACCCGGACCGTCGAGTTGGGTACGGCTTCGTACTTCCGGCACTCGACACCGGGAACATGATTGTATAAGAACTCCTCCACCCTTCCTGCGAATTCCAGCCGGTTCGCCTCCAGGGCGAATCCATGTCCCTCGTCCAGGTACACCAGGTAGCAAACCTCGTTGCCGTTTTCTCTCAGGGCTTCAACTATCTGGTCGGACTCGGCCTGGACCACTCTCGGATCGTTAGCTCCCTGCACTATGAGCATGGGAACCTTTATGTTCTCCACATGATTCAGGGGCGAACGCTCTTCCAGCATCAGAGAATCCTCCTCGAGACTACCAATGCGTACATCCATGAGGGCATCCAGTGGTCTCCAGTATGGAGGAACGCTCTTTCTGAACGTCACGAGGTCGGAAGGACCGAAGAAGTCTACTCCGGCGCAGTACAAATCGGGGGTGAAGGTTACGCCGGCCAGAGTGGCATATCCCCCGTAGGATCCTCCCATTATGACTATCCTGTCCGGATCGGCGATACCCTCCCTTATCGCCCATTTCACGGCATCGGTGAGATCATCCTGCATAAGTCCGCCCCACTCCTTGTTTCCCGCGTTGAGATGTTCCTTGCCGAAACCCATGGAGCCCCTGAAATTCACCTGCAGAACGGCGAAACCCCGATCGGCCAGCAATTGAACGAAGGGATTGTAACCGTAGTAGTCCCTGGACCAGGGTCCGCCATGCACGAAAAGGACCATGGGATAGGGTTTCTCTCCCCTGGAGGGAAGGGTCAGGTAACTGGGAAGGGGCCACCCGTCTGCGGCTTTTATCACCACCGGCTCCACCTCAGCCAGGCTGTAATCGGCAAGGGAAGGCACCGCGTCGAACAGAAACGTCATTTCACCGGCGGATCGATGGTACAGGTAATAAGTGGCGGGATTGCGGGGCGTGTAGTACGCCACCACCCAGGTACTGTCGGCAAGATCGTGGGATACCACGCTGAAATCACCGGGATGGAACGTCTCCAGGAACTCGTAATCATCCTCGACATCCGGATCCAGTACCAGGACGTTTCTTCTCAGGTAGTAGAACACCACCGCCCTGGGTTTCCCGGAAACGGGATTGAAGATAACCCCGCTGACGTCGGCGATTGAATCCCGGGCGATCTCGGTAATTTCGCCGGTCTCCAGGTTGATGTACATGAGACCCACGGTATTGGAACCCACGTTCGACTGATAGTAAAGTCCCTTACCGTCCTCACTGAATCTTATCGGCATGACCGTATCCAGTGGAGAAAAACTGAACAACTCCTCCCACTCCGACCCGGGGGTTTTCCTGACCAGGAACCTGACGGTACCGTCATCGGGGTTTATCACGACCATGCCTCTGACCTGAAGATCCCGGTCCGCCAGGTACCCCAGGACCATTTCGCCGTCGTCCGACATGCCGGGATTCTCCTGTATGATGGTAAGTTCGCCGGTTTCGAGGTCACACGAGTAAACATCGAAGAACATGGGATCATTCCTGTTCATTTCCACCAGGATCGTTTGAGGATGGTCTTCGTCGACAGCGCTTACGTAAGCCTTCACATCATCGAACGGAGTAAGGTCCGTGATCTCCCCGGTCTCGATGTTCAACCTGTATACATGCGTATTCTCTTCCCCGGCCCGGTCCTGCATGTAAAGTATGTGAACGCCGTCGTAGGCCCAGAAGTAATCTCTTATACCCCTGCCTTCGTCGAAAGTGAGTTGCCTGGGCCCGGATCCGTCGATTTCCATGAGCCACAGGTTCAGTACGCTGTCCACCGGGGCTATGTACGCAAGTAACCTTCCGTCGGGGGATACCTGGGGGTTCACCCGCTCGGGATTTCCGAAGAGAACCTCTCTCGGTATCAAGTCCCCGGCATTTTCGGATTCCACGTGAACAATGTCCGTGCCGTCTTCCCCGGCACCGTTACGGGTTCCCGGAGATCCCCCTCCGCCACACCCGGCAGCAAGAAACACCGCCAAAGCGGTGAGCAGCGGGATCCATACACCATGTCTTCGAATCACGTCTAACTTCCTCTCACGTTGATGATCATCACTGGCAAATCGAAAATTCTCGAGTCATAATTAAAAGGCGACGGCACCGTTCCGACTGCAATGCAACCGCAGAAGTAATATATCGTGAATATCTTGATGTCCCGGGAGGATCACCATGACCGGAAAAATGTTCGACAGCAGCGGCAGACTGAATATACCGGAACCGAGCAGGCCCCATGAAGAAGTCGCAATCAAGGCCCCGGTGGTTGTGAACGCGGTATACTGCCCCGAAGGCCACAACCTGGTGGATGTAAACCGTATCGTATCCGGTTTCCCGGCCATAGTGGTGTCGTTCGAGGACAAAAAAGGCGGACAGGGACTTCTTGCGGTTTCCCCGGTACTGGGCGATACGGCCTACCTGTCCGTGGAAGGCGAAGTGAACCCCGACGAACCCCTGATCTTCTCATGTCCCCACTGCGGCGTCAGGCTCGATGTACTATCCAATTGCTCCTGCCGGGAAGACGCAGTCACCGTGCTCGCATACCTCTACCCCAGGAGGGATCCGCACCAGGCCATAGCCTTCTGCAACGTCCTTTCCTGCCCCGACTCGGCAGTGATAAGGTCCGGCGAAGCGATAAGGCTGGTGAAAAACAGGCAGTGAACCGGATCCCGGGACCGGGTTTAGTCAACCACTACCACTGGAGCATCGTGGGCCAGTGAATAGTGCCCCGAAGTTATCACCAACTCGCCGGGTTCCAGACCGTCTTTCACCGCAACCAGACCCCTCCCGCGGGGTCCGAGAGTTACGTACCTCCAGTCGGTCTTCCCATCCCGGATAACGAATACCACATCGCGATCATCCCTGATCAGTACGGCCTCCACCGGAATCACCAGGCAATCGGAATGGATTTCCGTCACTACCTCGACCCTGGCGGTGGCCCCGGGCCTGATACCCGGCACCCGGGAAAGTTTCACCACCACCCTGCCGGCCCTGATGGCTGGGTCGATTACCGGGGACACCGATGCGACGGTTCCTTTCAGCGTGGAATCATCCAGGGACGGCACTTCCACAAATGCCGGCATCCCCGGAGCGCAATCGGCCAATTCACGTTCGTCGAAATATATCTCCACCTGCATATTTTCCGGATCCATCACACTGCCCAACCTCGTGCCCGGATAAACGATCATGCCTTCTCTTAC
The DNA here is from genome assembly GCA_027067855.1 of Candidatus Fermentibacteraceae bacterium. Taxonomy (GTDB): domain Bacteria; phylum Fermentibacterota; class Fermentibacteria; order Fermentibacterales; family JCC-6; genus Aegiribacteria. The sequence continues at coordinate 52,814 of JAMOUX010000038.1, read as the reverse complement.
GGAAACCTCGGAAACCACTCCGTCGAAACCAGCCGTAATGACGGAATTCCGGTATTGCGACCTGGCGGATTCCAGAGCTACCCGGGCATCGGCCAGGCCGGTGGTCCGGCGCAGCATCTCCTTCACCTCGTCGGTGAGTTCGCCCCTATGGTTCGAACATTCGAACTCGTATAAGACCAAAGCGTTACGGTAAGCACTATTGGCGGCGGATAGCCTGGAGGCGCTCTCCTCCGACGCTATCCCGAATACCACTTCCCCCTTTTCCACCGGAGCGCCCACGCATTCGGGAGCCTGTACGACCTCGCCCTGCAATTGGGCGGTGAGCGCCTGTACCCTGGCGGAGGAAATTCTCCCTGTGGCGGCCACCACCTGGAAAATGGTGTCTGTCACCGCAGCAACCGCGGTGACCGGGAGGGGCGAGGGCTCCAGCCTGTCCAGTTCCTGCTGATCCGTATCCTCTCCGCAGCCGGCGACGAGGAAAACGGCAATCATAGTCGGTAGAAATATTCTCGTCATCTGCTATCACCTTTCCGGGTAGTCAACCGCATAAGAGCCGGAAGCGAAATCAGCACCAGAGGAGTCGACACCACCATTCCGCACACCACGGTAAATGACAGATTCTCCCATAGGTCGGCCGATTGTTTCATAGGCCACAGGACCATGGGGAGCAAGCCTATCACCGTGGTCAGGCTGGTCTGGAGTATGGGTCTCAGCCTTTCCTCCACCACGAGATCCGCCGCTTTGGATACTTCCATGCCGGCCTTCTTCTTTTTCTGGAAACTGTCTACCAGTAATATGGAATTGTTGACTGCGATTCCAACCAGGAACACGCTTCCAACGTAAGCCTGCGGCGAAAACACACGGTGGAAAATCCAGTACCCCGCCACCACCCCGACCAGGGCCATGGGAATGACGGCCAATATATAAAGCGGCGCCGTGAAAGATTCGAATATCACCGCGGTAACCGCGAACACCGCCAGTATCGCCATTATCACGAGAAGATCGAAATCAGTGTCGTTCTCACGGAGCCAGAACGGGATGTAGGACTCATCGTAAATCCTGTATCCGGGGGGGAGTTCGAGATTTTCCAGCAGGGATTCCCTGAACCTATAGGCCATTCTTTCCGCACCGAGGAAAGAATAGGCCACCGTTCTCACGTACTCCCCGTTCTCCCTGCGCACTAAACCCGGTACCTCGAGGGTGTCGATATCCACCAGATCCCTCAGTTCCATAGCACCCCCGCTCGTGAACACCCTGCCTTCCAGGATCCCGTCGAGTTCGGGAGCTTCCTTGCCGTTCAACCTGAAGCTCATCGCCATGCTTTCCTCGCCCACCCGCACCTCAGCCCCGTAACCACCGGGGAGTTCCAGTCTGAGAGCTTGAAGCACCTGGTAAGGATTCACCCCCAAATCGGCGAGTTTCATCCTGTCGAAGACCACAGCCAGTTGGTTACGCTCCGGCATCCTCGGATTCCAGTTTACGCTGACTTCTCCCACCCTGGGATGTTTCTCAAGCACTTCCTTCAGAGCCAGGGCCAGGTTTTTCAAACCTCTGTAGTCGTATCCCCTGAACTCCACGGTCTGCATCATTCCCGCACTACTGTTGCTTCTCCAATAGGGTTCCGGATTCATCCCCTTCACTAATATGCTCTTTATTCCTCCCAGGGACATCGCCAGCGCCCGGGCCTCGGCCTCTATCCGGAGGCCGTACCCGGTTTCCACAGCATCATCGGTGAGTACCGCGTAGATGATGGCGGATTCGCCCATTACGGAGGTTCTGGTGGATTCGATACCGTCTCTTCCGGCAAGGATTTCCTCGAATTTCCCGGCGATCCTGTCCACTACATCGCGGGGGGTACCCGGAGGGTATTGCACCCGTACCATTACGTAATCGGATTCGAAGCTGAAACCCCACTCCTTACCTTTTTCCACCTTCGTGACGAAAACCCAGACCGCCCCGGCCACCAACAGTACGGTAAACACCACGGGTACCCAGGAACGGTGATGAAGAGTTGCGATCCATTGCGCCAGCTTCCTGTCCCACTTCCTCTCCCGGTACCACTTTTCGGACTGCCAGCGGCCGGCCACCGAGGGAACCAGGGTGAGACACACCAGGTATGAGGCCGCCAAGGTCGCCGTTATGGTAAACATTAAAGGCTTGTAGTAAAGACGTAGCACCCCTTCACTGGTAAGAAGAGGAACCAGGGCGATAACGGTGGTAAGTATCCCTCCGAAGATCGGTATCGCCACCTCCTCGGCACCGATCCGGGCGGCTTCGATGGGAGGAAGACCCTTACGGCGATGGTACCCTATCGACTCCAGTACCACCACGGCGCCGTCTACAAGGAGCCCGAAAGCGATAGCCAGGGCACTGATAGTCAGAATGTTTATGCTGTATCCCGCCAGGAACACCGCCGTCACCGACAGTGCCGCCGAAAAAAGTATCGAGCTGAGAATAAGGAGAGCCGAAAAAGGACTTCCATTCAGGAGAAGCAGAATGACGGATATGGCGCATAATGACACCAGCGCTCTCCAGGAAAGGTTGCGAAGATCCTCGATTATGTCCCTGGTTCCATCCTCGATGAGGTGCAATTCAACTCCGGAAGGCAATTCGTCCGCCAGATTTTCCACGACACCCTTAACCCGCCGGGCGACCGCCACGGCATTGCTCGATGTGGCCCTGTCCACCTGCAAAGATACCTGGTCCATCCCGTCGTATCTGAAGATGTACTCACCGCCGGCATCGTAACTCACGAATATCCTGGCGGCCACATCGGAAAGTTTTACGAACCTGCCGGCCCCACCGGCCACCACGATGTCTCCAAGTCCGGTAACGTCACCGGGAACGGTGGATATTCTGAGCACCGCTTCCAGGCCGGATGAATCGGTCACTACTCCCACGTTACGATCCAACGTCCCGAAACGCACGGCGTTCGCCACCTGAGCCACGGTCAGGTCGTACGCATGCAGCACATCCATGTCCAGATCCACTACTATCTCCCGGCGCCCGAGACCTTCAACTATGACTGAACTGACTCCATCAATCCGCTCCAACCTGGGAATTACGATCTCTTCCGCCAGTTTGCCCAGCACCGGTCTTTCCGCTCCGGTTATCGCATACACGAGAAAACCTTCGCCGGTCAGCTCCCTGGGAACGGCCTGCGATATGCTTGAGACCGATACCGCTTCAGGCAATTCATCTTTCAAGAAGGAAAGCTTTTCGGTCAATTTAAGGGAAGCCACGTCCATGTCGGTTCCCTTTTCGAAGGAAACCGTGACGGTGGCGCTCCCGGCCCATGACGTGGACGAAACCTCGACTACTCCGTCGATCTCACGGGCGGCTTCCTCCACCGGACGGGTCACCTGTTCGCACAGAACTTCGGGGTCGGCCCCAGGCCATGTCATGGAGACGTTGAGCTTGGGCAGGGTCGCATCCGGAGTACCTTCTATGGGCACCCTTCCCAGGGAGATTACGGCAACCAAGAGCAGGGCGGCGAACACCACCAGAGTTCCCCTGGGTCTTTCCAGGACTTGATCCGGAAGGGACAACGCCTACCTCTTCCCGGAAAGAACCGAATACAAGACCGGAACGAGGAACAGGGTCAGGGCTGTCGCAACGGTTATACCACCGATCACGGCCACGGCCAGGGGCCGGCGGAGGCTGGATCCGGAACCGAATCCCACCGCCATGGGGAGAAGGCCCAGCACGGTGGTTACCGTGGTCATCAGGACCGGTCTGAACCTGTCCATTCCAGCCCGGACCACGGCATCGAACCGTTCCATTCCTTTCCTGCGCAACTGGCCTATCCTTTCCACCAGAAGTATGCCGTCGTTGACTACTATGCCCGAAAGCACCACGAGCCCGATGCCCGACAGGGCGTTCCAGCTCTGACCGGTGACGGCAAGCCCCAGCACCACACCGATGATACCCATGGGGACCGTGAACATTATCACGAAAGGTTCCCTGAAGGACTCGAACTGGACCGCCAGCAAAACATACACAAGGCCGACCGCAAGCAACGCAGCCATGATCAGACCGGCGGTGGTCTTTTTCATCTCTTCGACCTGACCACCATGTCTCAGCCTTACCGGCATTCTCCTGAACATGGTATCCGCCAAGGCCTGAACCTTTTCGGACACTCCCGCCAGATCGCTGCCCGAACCGCGAACGGTCACGCTCACGGCCCGGTTTCCCTGGTCATGTTCCACGTAACCTGGAATGCTGCGTTCGACAGGTACGGCGACCCTCGAAAGCCGAAGCAATCCCCGGGAAGTTGGAATTGACCGGGAGAGCACCGAATCCACCGGTATACCTTCCCCTCCACCTGCAAGCAGAAGGACGTTCATTCTTTCATCCTCCCTGTAGTAGGTGGTGGCCACGATCCCTCTGGACAGACTCTCCACAAACTCGGCCACATCCGAGGGGGAGAGCCCGTACAACTGCAGCAACTCTCTGTCCAGGTCGAATACCATTTCCGGCCTTCCGGGTCGGTACCCCACTTCGGCCGCATCCACGTCGGGCATGGAGACGATCGCACATGCAAGAGACTCGGCAGCCGACCTGTCCATCTCCACATCGTCGCCCTCTACGAACACCGTGAAGGTATTCCCCCCTCCGATTATCTCTCCAAGGAGCGATTTTCTCTCTCCGACCGACAAGGGAAAATCAAACATCCCTTTCCATGCATCCCTTAAAACATCCATAGCCGGCAGAGCATCTTCCGGAGAATCGTAACATACGTTCAAAACGGCATCTGCATCCTCCATAGAACGAACTCCGCAACGACCTGAAACCCACGACGCTCCCGATTCCAGGGCAAGTTCCGAAGCTTCTCCGGAAAGTTCCACGATCTGGCGCAAAGAAGAACCCAATGGAGCCGAGAACGCTATCTCCAACTGGTGGACGGGAGTCGCAGGCAACAGCTGTGACGGCAATCCCAGGCCAGCAATCACCGACAAGACGAACAGCACCACCGTCATCGAAAGAACCAGAACAGGGCGTGCCAGGACTCTCCGCAGGATACCGGCGTACCTTCTTTTCATGCCGATGGTCACATCGCCGAATCCACCGGTCCGTCTCATTCTCGCCGCCAGGGCCGGCACCACGGTCACGGCCACCAGCAGACTCGCCAGGAGGGCGAAACCCACCGCCAAAGCCTGGTCCCGGAAAAGCCGGCTGACCACTCCCTCCATGTATACCACCGGAAAGAAGACTATCAGCGTAGTCAGAGTACTGGCCGTGATGGCTCTGCCCACCTCGGCGGTACCTCCCAGGGCGGCCTCCCGTCCCCGTTCACCCCGCTCTCTCCGCCTGTATACCGCTTCCAGGACCACCACGGCGTTGTCCACCAGCAGTCCCGTACCCAGGGCAAGTCCACCCAGGGACATTATGTTGAGAGTAACACCCGACGCGAAGAGCATGAACAGGGCGATGGAAACACTGAGGGGAAGGGAAAGTCCCAGAACCAGCGGACCTCTCCAGTCCCTGAGAAAAAGAAAAAGTATTCCGAAAGCCAGCAATCCTCCCAGCACCAGGGCTTCGATTACTTCCCCCACCGCATCTTTTATGAACACGGCATCATTCTGGACTACGTCCAGATGAAGAAACCCGTACTCCCCATTCAACTCTTCCACCAGTTTCTCGACCCGGGAAGCCACATCCACCGTGTTGGCCTCGGCCATCTTCCTCACCCGCAAGATGAGACACCGGTTTCCGTTGTAACTGGCCCGTTCCCGTACCGGCATCTCTCCGAAAGAAACCTCCGCAACATGGGAAAGAAGGATGGGGGTGTTCTCCCGCAAACCGACAACGGTGTTCTCCACGTCCTTCAGGTTGACGAATTCACCCTCTAGGGTCAGGAAAAACTCCCTCTGCCCATCCCTTACGAGCCCGCCGGCCATGGAAACGTTCGAACCCTGCAGGGCCATGGCCACCGCGGCGGGGTCCAGATCCGATTCTTCCACCACCCAATCTTTCAGGCGGACGAATACCGCCGGTTCGGCTTCGCCTTGTATCTCGCATCCGGCAACCCCGTCGGCCTGGTCTATCCTGGTGGTCACCACTCTCCTGGCGAAGTCGGTAACCTCGGTCCAGTCACCGGAATCCATGGTCATTACTATCTCCATGAACGGCCGACGGGAAGGGTCGTAATCTATGATGGTAGGTCTTCCGGCTCCATCGGGAAGGGACCATGCCGCCATATCGAGTTTTTCGCGAACCTCCAACCTTGCGAAATCCATACGTATACCCCAGTCGAATTCCAGGGTTATGACGCTCCGGTCACCGTACGACCTGGAAGAATAACTCCTCAATCCACGCACCCCGGCAAGGGCGTTTTCCAGGGGATCCGTCACCAGCCTTTCCACCTCGAACGGGCTGGAAGACGGATACGTCGTCTCCACGGTGAGCCGCGGATATTCCACGGAGGGAAGCAGGTCCACAGGCATCTTGAAAACGGCGATGGAACCCAGTATTCCCGCCACCACGGATAGCACGGTCACCGCCACTGGCCTGGAAATCGAATAACCGGTGAGTTTCAAATAAGAACCCCCATTCTCTGAATTTGCAGTATGGAAGATATACCCGCCGGTCGGAATTGAAAAGGAAATTCCGGAAATGATTTTTTATCCCGACTTGCGAGGTTTACAACGATACGCAACCGGGTTATCTATCCAAATGTGGAGGAGAGATGAACGTAGCGTTCTACAGTATCGCCGGAAAAATGTTTCCGGGGTTTTCGCGGTACGTTCCTTCCTCCGGAGGAACGCCCCCTGTGCTGGTGATACTCGCCGATTCCAGGGAGCAGGCTTCACTTTTCCTCGAGACCCTGAACGACGACTCCCGGGGCTTGATCCTCCTGGAGGGAGGATTCTACCGTCTGTCGGACTTCTCCGGGAATTTCCGACTCCTGGAGTTGCCCCGCGAAATGACGAAAGACGCGATGCGGATCGCTCTTTCCGTCGTCGCCGATCTCCCCGGCGGAAATGCAATCCCGGAGGAAGAGGATTCCTCCCGGAGGATCGCCAGGCTCAATTCGTTACTTCTCGCCATCAGGAACCTGAACCAGATGATAGTCCAGGAAAGCGACGGCGAAGTCTTGCCGGACAAGGCATGTTCCATACTCCTGGAAGCAAGGGGTTACCGTGACTGCGCCATAGCTCTGATAAACGAACAGGGCGATGTAACCAAGCTCGCCCAAGCCGGTATCAGTTCATTCCCGGAGAAGGAACTTCTCGCTGAAAAACTCCCCCGTTGCATGTCCCAGGCGGTGGAAACCGGGAATCTCGTAACCATCCAAGATGTTGAATATTGCAAGGACTGCCGTTTCCTGGAAATCCACGGGCCGGATTTCAACCCCAGGATAGTCACTCCCCTGAGACCCAGGCAAGGCGAGCCGGTGGTGGGAGTGCTGTATGTCGACCTGGCCTGGCGGGCCCCACCGGACGACACCGAACTCTCCCTGCTGCAGGAAGCCGCCATGGACATAGCCTTCGCCCTGGATAAGCTCTCTTCCGAGAAGAAACTGGCCCATTCCGAGATGATGTACAGGACCCTCTTCGAATCCTCGCAGGATGCGGTAATGATACTGGAACCCCCGGACTGGCGCTATACCTCCGGGAATTACGCCATTTTCGAACTCTTCGGCATAGGCTCCCGGGAGGAATTCCTCTCCCTCAACCCGTGGAACCTCTCCCCGGAGTATCAGCCCGATGGACGACCTTCCAAGGAAAAAGCCCTGGAAATGATAGAAACAGCCCTGGAAAACGGTTCCTATTTCTTCCACTGGACACACAAGAAGATCAAAGGTGAAAACTTTCCCTCCACCGTCCTGCTCTCCAGGATCGATACTCCGGAAGGTCACTTCATACAGGCCACGGTGAAAGACATATCCGTGGAAACGGCCCTGCAGGAAGCCCTGCAGGAGAGCGAACAGAAAGTGCTGGATATAACGGAGAGCGTTCCGGGAGTGATATTTCAGTTCCATGTCTCCCCGGAAAATGATTACTCCCTGCGTTTTATCAGGGGTAAAATCAGAGATCTCCTGGGAATATCTCCGGAACTGGACGGCTTCTTCGACAGGTTCCTGGAAAGAGTACATCCGGATGACCTGGGGCTTTTCCGGGTACTGATGGAACACTCCATCCGCCGAAAGCTACCCTGGGAACATGAGTTCCGCTTCATAAAACCCGACGGTGACATCATGTGGCTTAAGGGAGCGGCCATGCCGAAAACCGTAAAGGAAGACACGACATTCAACGGCATGCTGGTTGATATCACCCGCCTGAAGGAAATCGAAGACGCTCTGCGAAAAGAGCGTGACTATTCCTCCAGCATAATCGAGAGTACCCCGGTAATGGTGTTCGGCATATCTCCGGAGGGCATGATAAATTTCGTGAATCCTGCGTGTGAAAGAGCCACGGGGTATCCCGCCGGGAAACTGGCGGGCAGGAACTGCTGGAAAACCCTGTTCCCAGATGACGGGCACGGTCGGGTCGAGGATCTCATAGCCAGGATCTCCACCGAAAGACACGTAAGGGATTTCGAGATGAACATGACTACAAAATCAGGGGAGAAACGGGTCATCTCATGGAACTCCATCTGCCGGACCGACGAGTTCGACAGCATAACGGAAATTCTGGCCTTCTGTTTCGACATCACCGACAGGAGCAGGGCGGAAAGGAGCCTGAGGGAAAGTGAGATACTCTTCAGATCCGTGGTGGAAAACGCCCCCGCCGGAATATTCCTGATGAATGTGAATTCCGGGATAGTTTTCTCCAACGACCGCATGTGCCGACTCACCGGCTACCACATGGATGAACTCCTGGAGATGAAAATCGAATTGCTTTTCGAAGATGGCGGCGCCGGGGTTACGTCGGAATGGACCAGCAACGCTTGCGAGGGTCCGATACCGAGGAAGAGCTACAAGTTGGTAATGCAAAGGAAAGACGGTGAAACGAGGGACGTGGTGGTGTACGTGGACTCTTTCCTCGATGCTGAGGGCAACTGCCTGATCCTTGGTGAAATGATGGACGTCACGGAAACCAGGAGGATGGAAAGGGAACTGCTGAACCTGAGGCGCTACCTGGAGAACATCATCGATGCAATGCCCAGCGTACTCATGGGAATAGACGGAAACGGCACCGTAACCCTGTGGAACTCCCAGGCGGAAAAACGCACCGGAATATCGGGGAAAAAAGCTATGGGCAAGCCCCTGGCCGAAGTGGTTCCATGGTTGAACGGGTACGGGGATCTGGCGAAGGAAAGTATAAAAACGAAGAAAATACAGTATCTTCCGAAACAGACCATTTCGGATCCCGGGAATACCATGGTGGAAGATGTCACCATATTTCCTCTGCTTACCCACGGAACCGACGGCGCGGTAATAAGGATAGATGACGTAACCGAAAAGGTTCGCATGGAGAACATGGTGGTACTCTCGGAGAAGATGCTCTCCATAGGCGGTCTCGCCGCCGGCATGGCTCACGAGATCAATAACCCGTTGGCGGGCATGATGCAGAACGCCGAGGTCATACTCAGAAGACTGCTGATGGACACTCCCAGGAACGACGAGGCCGCCAGGCGGGCCGGAACCACGATGGAAACGGTGAGAAAATTCCTGGAGCAGCGGGGAATCATCACTCAGTTGAAGCTTATCCACGAATCGGGAACCAGGGCCGCGACCATAGTTCGAAACATGCTCAACTTTGCCAGGAAGGGAGATTCGACACCCTCCCCGGTCGACTTGAGGGAACTGATGGACCAGACGATAGAACTCGCCGGCAACGATTATGATCTGAAGAAAAAGTTCGATTTCAAGCAGGTCCGGATAGTGAGGAAGTACGACACGGAGATGGAACCTGTGCCCTGCGAACGCAGCAAGATACAACAGGTTTTCCTCAACATTCTGAAAAACGGCACCGAGGCCATGCACGAAGCACACGAAAACATGGGGAAGCCGGAGCGGCCGACCTTCACCATCGGGATACACGAAGAGGACGACTATGCCGTGGTGGAAATCGAAGACAACGGCCCGGGCATCTCCGAGGAGGTCCGCCGGAGAATATTCGAACCGTTCTTCACCACGAAGGACGTGGGTACGGGTACCGGCCTGGGCCTTTCCGTCTCCTACTTCATCATAACCGAGGAACATGGAGGGAAACTGGAGGTGGAATCCGTGCCCGGATCTTTCACGAAATTCACGGTCAAACTACCCAGAGCGAAGATCGGCGATGAAGCCCATCGGCTGGAAAATTCCGGTCATCGACGATGATGAGGATGCATTCCCGGCTCCACCGGCGTCAGATACGGCCCGGAAGGGTTCTTGCGACACTCCGGGCAGGGAAGAGATTCCGGCGCTAATGAAGGAAGTCGACGGAATCCGGCTTTCACCGGAAAAGATTGAAGCGTTGGTATGGAACGGGATCCGCAATATCGAGCGCGGCGGGGAACCGGTTTGTGATATGGCTCCGGCGTCGGAGGAAATACCGGATGGATGAAAAACCCTCGATACTGATACTAGATGACGAGGAACCGGTGAGACTGAGCATTGCTTTCCACTTCGAGGACTGCGGGTTCGCCGTCCGACAGGCCGGCACCGGTGAAGAGGCTCTGGAAGAGATGGAACTGGAAATCCCATCGGTAGTACTGGTGGACTTGAGATTGCCGGGAATGGACGGCTTGGAATTCCTGAGAAAGGCCTCGGCAAAGTGGCCCGGGGTCAAATACGTAATCTACACCGGATCACAAGCCTCCGAGATTCCCGAGGAACTCATGGCGATACCGGGCGTTCACGGGAAAATCTTTTCCAAACCCGTTTGGAACATGTCCGAACTCAGCGACGAAATATCGAAGCTGCTCCAGGATTGACGTAGCTTACTCATCACCGCAACAACCGCATACACGACGACCGCTGTCGCAGCATATTTTCCCGGACATATTTTTCCCGGCTGATCCATATCCGGGGAAATCCCCTAACCCGTGGAATCCTTCCCGCGACCGGTCGGCGGCCATGCCTGAGAGCCGGTCCTTCCCCGGGCTTCGATAACGGTAGTATCCGCAGGTTATGACCATATCACCCCCGGACATACTCCGGCGGTCTCTTCGTTGTCCGCCATCATTCTTTCCGCGTTCCGTCTTCCCGTATCTCCCCGATCAGCACTTTCAGTATCCGCTCACCCTGCACCATGGAATCCACGATATCCTGACCACTGATCACCCGGCCGAAAACGGTATGGTGACCGTCCAGATGATGCTGCGGAGAACGGGTTATGAAAAACTGGCTGCCGTTGGTATCGGGGCCGGAATTGGCCATGGAAACGGCTCCGGTCTCATGAACCAACGGATTGCCTTCCATCTCGTCACCGAAAGTATAGCCCGGTCCGCCCATACCGGTCCCTGTGGGATCCCCTCCCTGGATGACGAAACCGGGAATCACCCGGTGGAACGAAAGCCCGTCATAGAATCCTTCCTTCGCCAGGAATACGAAATTGTTGACGGTCATGGGTGCGTAACGCGGATAGAGTTCCAACTCTATCTCGCCGTTCTCCGTGACTATGACGGCCTTGTAGATCTTTTCCTCATCGATCAGCATCGGGGGCGGTTCAGTGTAACTCGCCATGTTCAAATCCTTCCAGGTTCCGTTTTGAACAACCTGCCTGCCATACGATTACAATTTTCGCGCAATCCGCACCAAGAACCGGAAGCATTCCCCGAGAGCGAGGGTTACCAAACACCATCGGATCGTTGAATTCCGGGAAAATTCGTTTGAGATGATCTCCCGGGTATCGGGCCCCCCGTTAAACCACGAATCGATCGAATGTCCCCGGCGGGTTTCCACGAGTCCAGTCATTCGTTAATCCCTGTCTGCGTCATGTAGATTCCGACTTTCCGGTACGTCCAACGTGGGGGAACCCGCTCAACCGGGTGTCTCCCACGTAGTATGGAGCCGCCAATCAACGGTGCGGGCTCGTAAAAAAGGAGGCCCGGGTACCCGGGCCTCCAACGTTCCGCGAAATCGAAGCCGTATTAGTAACTTAGTCTCCAGCCGAGGTACATGTCGGTATAACCATCCACGTCATCGTCCTCGTAGCTAACGTTCCTGCCGCCTACCTGGATGGTGTTCCCGGGGGTAACGTAGCAGTTCAGGCAGAAGTCCATCACGGTCACGTTATCCTCTGCTCTGCCCGAACCGGCGGCCACCGCCTCCTGGGGACTGTAGAATTCGTAACGCAGGGCGGGCATTACCGCGGAGAAAATACTTCCGTCAAGCCTGAAATTCACGCCGAGGTCGGCGTACATGTCCATTCCGGCTTTCTCATGAACGTTTGCGATATCGGGTCCGGCGTAACCGAAATGCCAGAACTCGGTCTCGAATACCAGTTTGGTATCGTCGGAAAGTTGCCTGTCGGCCACGGCATAGGCGTTGATACCCATGGCGGACCATTCTTCCTGCACCACACCGCCGGAATCCTCGACATCGGGCTGACCTATCATGCCGACTCCGGCGGAAAGCTTAACCCATTCCACCGGGTCACAGGTGAGCCTGCCGACGAGTTCCTTGTTTACCAAATCACTGGCATCGGTGTAGATACCGGTACCGTTGAAGTAACCGAGATCCATTCCCACGGTTCCGAAGTCACCGTGGAAGTTGATTCCCACGTCTTTCCCGGAGTAATTACCGAATTCGGGAACCTTTGTTACCATTGCCCTCTCCAGGAAGAATAACTTTCCGCCGGAGCGGTTGAAAGCCCATCCCAGGGGGATCTTGAACTGGCCGGCGGTAATGGAGAGTTGAGGCATCACCTTCATGGAAAGGCAGGCATCCCCCACACTGACGGTTCCACCCGACTTCCACGACTTGTAACTTACGGAGAACGCGGCACGAAGGTTTTCAGTTACGTTGCCGCTGACGGCGGTGGAATTGTATGCTCTGAAAGTACTGCCCGGCTCGTGATTTTCCTCACCATACATGTAGAACCAGACCTTACCGAGGCCCTTTATCTCCACGTCGGCAAAAGCAAGCGTTGCCACGATAGCGACAAACAGCAGTGTGTATTTCATGTTCCTCCCTTCGAAGAATCGTATGGATTTCCGGGAAGTGCTAGGACCACTTCCCGATACAGACCCTAAAAACTACCCGGCAGACCCTCGTGCTAGAACCATCGAGGCCGGGCGATACTCCCTGTCTGCAGTTTGGAGAATTATACTACTCGAGCAATGTAATGCAAGGTATACCTCTCGCAAAGGACCGTGAATGAAAGTACTCGGGTCCGTTTTCAGTTTCATGTTGGGCGCCTCGGTGGGAAGTTTTCTCAACGTGGCGGCCTGGAGGATTCCAAGGGGGGAATCCATCGTCAGCCCCCCCAGCAGATGCACTACCTGTGGAACCTCCATAAAGTGGTACGACAACGTTCCCATCCTCAGCTGGATACTGCTGCGGGGAAGGTGCAGGTATTGCGGCAACTCCTTCTCGGTAAGGTACGCAGTGGTGGAACTGGTCACGGCACTCATGTTCTTGGGTCTGTACCTGAATTTCGGACCGTCGATCACTTCCCTGAAGTACGGTATCTTCCTCTCCCTCATGATCTGCTCGATCCTGACCGACATGGACCACTGGCTGATTCTGGACGAGGTGAGCATCGGCGGTACGGTCGCGGGACTCGTCCTTTCACTCCTACCCGGGGGAGGAGGTCTGCCGGCCCATCTGGCCGCCGCCGCCGGGGCATTCCTGTTGTTTCTCGCCATAAGAACCGGAGCGGAACTGGCATTGCGGGGAAAACCGGGCTATACCATCGCTCCTGAGGGTTTCGAAGATCAGACTGATGAGTTCCAGGGGGGAATGGGTTGGGGTGATGTGAAACTGGCCGGAATGATGGGAGCGTTTCTCGGCCCGTCGTTGACCGCCGTCGCTCTCTTCTTCGCCTTTCTGGCCGGCGGAATCGTAGGTGTATTCCTGCTGGCGACGGGAAAAAACAGGAGGGTTCCCGTACCATTCGGACCGTTCATGGCCCTGGGATCCATGACGGCGGTGTTCGCCGGGAAGAGAATCATAGAAGCGTACCTGGGGCTGGTGTCCTGATATGACGATACCCTTCGAGACCCACACCGTGGGCAGGAAGAGAAACTCCTGCAAGGGGATGATCATCATGAACGAGAAGCTTCTGCTTACGGTCAACCGCGACGACGAGGGCATCTTCTACCTCCTGCCGGGAGGAGGGCAAAAATTCGGCGAGACGCTGCCGGATGCACTGATCCGGGAAGTACTCGAGGAAACGGGTTGGCTCGTGGAACCGGGGAGGCTGGTACTGGTTAGGGACTACATCGGGGCGAACCACGAATTCGCCGGATGGGAAAGCGATGTGCACCAAACCGAGTTCGTTTTTACGGCGTCACCGGTACGAAAGCCCGAAGACCCGCCCGAAAATGAAGACGCGTGGCAAACAGGCATCGAATGGGTATCTCTTTCGCGATTGGAAACACTGAGGATGTACCCTTCGATGCTACCCTCCGTGATACCCGCGCTGACATCCGGAAACTACGACGGCCCCATCTACGTGGGGGACGTGAACTGATTACCGGGTCACTCGATGACCACCAGGGTATCCCCGGTCATCACGGTCTTTCCCCGTTCCACCGAAACCTCCTTGACGGTTCCGCCCCGGGAAGATGTGATCTCATTCTGCATTTTCATGGCTTCCAGTATGAGGAGCCCCTGGCCGGGTTCCACGCGGTCGCCGACCCGGACGAGAACCTTGGCCACGAGACCGGGCATCGGGGCCGAAACCACCGCCATTCCGGATTCGGACTGACCACCGGAGCTTCCTAAGTACTCATCCTCCACGGTGAACAGGAACTCTTCCCCCCGAACGGAAACCCGGATACCCTCGGCTTCCCTGTCCACCTCGACCAGGTACGACTCTCCCCCCATCAGGATCGACAACTGCGTGGGTGTCGTCCTGGCAACGCTTATCGTATATTCATCGTCGTTCACCAGCACCAGGTACCGCTCCTCCGGTTCTTCTTCCGCAAGGAGTCTTGTACCTATCCTGAAAACGTCGTCACCACTTCGAACGATGAAGGCCATGTTCGACCCTTCCACGTAGTTTCCACCCGATGTGTTCGGCTTGGTGTTCCAATTCCACCTTTTTTTCTCCGCCGGCCGCAATGGCCGCCGCTATAGCCGCCGGCACGACATATTCACGGGTTCCGGCGTGTTTCATCCCGTTAACCATACCCGTATCATACCTGCCGGCGCGGAATCCTTCGTCCTCCAATGCGCGGAGGTGAAATGGAATAGTCGTCCTTATTCCCTTTATCCTGTATTCCTCCAGCGCCCTTTTCATCCTGGCCAGGGCTTCCGCCCTGTCCTTCCCCCACGCCAGCAGTTTCGCCACCAGGGGATCGTAATACAGGGAAATTCCGCAACCCTCATCTACACCGGAATCAACCCGTATTCCCGGTCCGGAAGGTTCGTCGAGTTCCGTGATCGTACCTGTCGAGGGAAAGAAAGTTACGGGATCTTCGGCGCTGATGCGACATTCTATGGCCGCCCCCCTCATCTCCACGTCTTCCTGCCGGAAGGAAAGAGGATATCCTTGGGCTATCATTATCTGTTCCTTCACTATGTCCACGCCGGTGACCAACTCGGTCACCGGATGTTCCACCTGGAGCCTGGCGTTCACTTCACAGAAGTAGAAATGCCCCGAGGAATCCATGAGAAACTCCACGGTGCCGGCGTTGTGATAGTTCGATGCCACCACGGCCCTCTTGGCATATTCCCCCATTTTCTCCCTTAGTTTTCCGTCCAGGGCGCAACTCGGCGATTCCTCAATGAGTTTCTGGAACCTCCTCTGGACGGAACATTCCCTCTCCCCCAGATGAACCACACCGCCGTGATGATCCGCGAGGACCTGTATCTCTATATGCCTGGGGCTCTCGAGGTACTTCTCCATGTATATGTCAGGATTGTCGAAGGCCGCCTTGGCTTCGGCAGTGGCCTGCCGGAAGGAAGAACGGAATTCCGAGAGTTCACGAACTATCCGAACGCCCTTACCGCCTCCCCCTCCCGCAGCTTTCAGAAGAATGGGGAGTCCTATCTTCACGGCGGCGGCCTCCGCCTCTTCGACCCCCGAGATAGGCTCCGGGGTTCCGGGAATTATGGGTATGCCCGCCTCCTCGGCCATCCTGCGGGCCATGGTCTTGTTGCCCAACAGGGACATGGATTCTGACGAAGGCCCTATAAACGAGAGCCCCGCTTCCATGCAGGCGGCAGGCAGCCCGGGATTCTCGGCCAGGAAACCGTATCCAGGATGTATCGCCCGGCAACCGCTTTGCAATGCGACATCGATAATTCTGTCTATCCTCAGGTAACTGTCGGCGGAAGGAGCAGGGCCTATGCAGTAAGCCTCGTCGGCATACCTCACGTGTTTCGATACACGGTCTATCTCCGAATAAACGGCTACGGACCGTATTCCCATATCCCTGCATGCCCTCATTATCCTGACCGCCACCTCGCCCCTGTTGGCTACCAGGATCTTCTCGAAACGCATCATAACGGCATGTTCCCATGCTTGCGGTCGATCTTCTTTTCGAGTTTCGTCCTGAGCGAGGCGAATGCGGCAACGAGCCTGTCCCTGGTTTCAGAAGGTTTTATGACCTCGTCGATGTAACCTCTGTTGGCTGCGACATAGGGATTGTTGAATTTTTCATTGTATTCTTCGACAAGTTTCTTTCTTTCCCTGTCGGGTTCGGATGCCGAGGCCAACCTCCTGCGGTACAGTATTTTTACTGCACCATCCGCCCCCATGACCGCTATCTGGGCGTTGGGCCACGCGAAATTCAGGTCAGCACCGATCTGCTTGGAGTTCATGGCTATGTATGCTCCCCCATATGCCTTCCTTATAACCACCGTTATCCTGGGCACGGTGGCTTCGCAAAACGCATACAGTAACTTGGCCCCCTCCTTTATCACCCCGGTGTGTTCCTGGCTCACGCCGGGCAGGAACCCCGGAGCATCTTCCAGTACCAGTATGGGTATATTGAAAGAGTCGCAAAATCTTACGAATCTTGCGCCCTTGGCGGAAGACAGCGTATCCAGCACCCCCGCCAGGTGAGCCGGCTGGTTGGCCACTACGCCTATCGTCATACCTTCCAACCTGCCTAATCCCACCACGAGGTTCGGAGCGAAATGAGCGTGAACCTCGAAGAAGGAATCCTCGTCAAGGATTCCTTCTATTATCTTCTTCATATCGTAGGGTAATGTGTGGTCCGGAGGAAGCACCTGTTCCAGCTTCCTGCCCCTGTCGGAGCCTTTCACCTGCTTCACCAGAGACGCAAGCCTGGCCCGGATGCCATCCTTCTTTCCCCGGACCAGCGGAGGATCCTCGGCATTATTCTGAGGAAGATATGTAAGCAACTCCCTAACCATGGCCAGGGCCTGTTCCTCCGAATCACACTTGAAATGAGCCACCCCGCTCTTGGTATTATGAGCTCCCGCACCGCCCAATTCCTCGAAGGTGACTTCCTCGTGAGTGACCGCCTTGATAACGTCCGGCCCGGTGAGGAACATGTAGCTTTTCCCCTCCACCATGAACACGAAATCGGTGAGCGCGGGGGAATAGACCGCGCCGCCGGCGCAAGGTCCCATTATGACGGAAATCTGAGGAATCACTCCGGAAGCCCTTACGTTCCCCAGGAACACCTTTCCGTACCCCGCCAGAGAGTCTATGCCTTCCTGTATCCTGGCGCCGCCGGAATCCTTGATGTTTATCATCGGGGCACCGTTCTTGAGGGCCAGGGACTGCACATGGGCTATCTTTTCCGCAAACATCCCGGACAGGGAACCGCCCAGGACCGTAAAATCCTCGGAGATCACGTACACCAGCCTGCCGTGTACCGTTCCGTAACCGGTCACGACGCCATCACCCAGGAACTTCTTTTTCTCCATGCCGAAATCGTGGCACGTATGGGTAACGAACATACCCAGTTCGTTGAAGGAATCCTTGTCCAACAGGAACTCCAGCCGTTCCCTCGCGGTCAGTTTCCCTTCGCTGCGCCGCTTCTCAATCTTTTCAGGACCGCCTCCATGCACGGCCTGTTTTCTCAACTCGTCGAGCCTGTCCATGAAACCTCCCTCGGCCGGAGGAGCGCTCAGTATCCTCCTTTGCAACAGCCTTAAAATTGAACATACCCCAAGCCACCCCGCAGAGTCAAAACTTTCCTAATGCCGGAAAACCGCCCTGCTGAAAACGACGGCTACTTCTGAAGGGTTATTATCTTATCCAGGTTGGAACACAACAGCGCCCTGTCGCCGGAGCCGTTTATTGCAACATCGGCAACGACGCCATAGGAATTCGTTGAAACCTCCACGTCTCCTTCCCGGAGGTTGACGACCGTGAGACCACCACCATTACCGCCGGCGACGTAGATGTATTTCTCGTCGGGAGTGACAGCCATGGACACGGCTCTGCCCGGGGCCTGTAAAGTGGAGTAATGCTTGCCGGTTCCCACGTCTATTCCCCACACCTGGTCCAGGGAATCCAGCGAGGCGTACACAAGGTTTCCATGGCCCCCGCACATGCATGAAATTCCGCCTGGCACGTGGCATTCCGCCAGCACCGTACCCGGATTCCCGGTGGATATCTTTTTCACGGTATCGTCATCACCATCCGCAATGAACATCGCGGTGCCGTCGGAAGAAATGGCCGCCGCCACGGGCTTGGAAAGCCCGGGAATGGTATCCACGGACACCACGTCCCACGATTGGGTGTTCACCGTGGTTACTATTCCACCGCTCCCCAGAGAGTAGAGATGCAGGCTTCCCTTCGGTGGAGGCGCAAGGAGAAGCGACCCGTAGGAGCCCAGCGTCACGGGCTCGTGTACGACGTAGGTACCGTCACTCACGTAAAAAAGCAGGTTCCCGCACAATACCGCGGCATAGCCGCCATCCGAAGTGGCGCACAGATCCTCCACGGTGTACCCCTGCAGATCCACCCTGGCCAGGCAGTAACCGTACCGGTAATCCAGGAAGTAAAGGCTGTCGGAAGCGGCCACACCATCGTGCCCTGGTCCCAGGTAACAACAGTGGACGGGCGCCGAAGCGGTAGAAACGTCCTGGAGAAAATAGAACGGAAAATCCATCGACATGTCCGGACTCGTGACGCCGCAACCGGTAACCAAGGCGGCGACTGAAGCCACCATGAGTACGGAGCAGATAACCGTTTTCTTCATCTTCCTTCTCCCGTGAGCGGTTCCGTGAATTTCAATGAGTCTCCCGCGATCTTGTCGAAACGGCGATCGTCGGAAATGACGGAAACCGTACCGATCTTCCCAAAAACGCCGCGACTCCCGACATCCATTCCATCAGCCCGTCGCCATCCCGCACGAGGGTCCCATCCGCGTTTCACCGTGGAAAAGCGTGGAGACCTGATCCCGGTCCGCAAGCTAGCAAGCATTCGTTTACCGGTCAAGGGTCTTGCGGAACCGCCTTTCCTATATGATACTTGTTTGCTGAAATTTTCCGGAAAGAAACAGGTGAAAGGAAGGTAAAACTTGAAAATCACCGTCATGGTGGTATTATCCATCTTTGCTTTAGCCGGGGCCAAAAGCGTGGTGAAAACTTTTGACGCTCCTTCGGGCGACATATCGGGCCTGGGATGGAACGATGACATTCTCTGGGCGGTGGATGCCCTGAACAAGAAGGTTTACAAGATCGATCCGTCCTCCGGCGACGTGACAGGTTTCTTCACCATTTCGGTAGCCGCAGGCTATCAAGCCACCGGGTTGGCCGTACAGAACGGCTACGTATACATTGGAGCCTGGAACAACAAAAAGGATGCTTACGTTTACAAGTACAACTGCTCGGGAAGTTATCTGGGTTCCGTAAACATGTGTGGTGGTTGAGGCAACCCCGTCTCGTCGGTGACGGGACTGGGCGCGTACAACAACAGTTTTCTTTTCGTCAGCTCGAGGTCGCAAAACTCGGCTTTCCGTTACACCGCCCCCGGCATATCTTCCAGGCACCTCTACCTCAAGTATGCCGGTGGAAGCCAAACCAGAGACATAGCGATGACCCCGGACGGTTACGTCTGGGTGGCCACGGACTGGACAAGCATACCCCTCAGGCTCTACAACACGGATGACCAGATGATAGACTCCATCGACGACAGCGTACTCCCTCCCCTCGCCCGGGGAGTCACTCTCGATGACGAGGGATACCTGTGGGTGAGTAACGTAACGAACGACAAGATATACAAAATTGACCTCACCGAGGGGATGGAAGAGGGCGAGCAATCTCCCGCACGGGTAGTATCGGCGTCGGCGAATCCCTTCTCCGGACAGGTAACGATAACCGGTCACGGATACGGTTCGGAGGCTACGATAACTATTTCCGATGTAAGCGGACGGACGCTGGTCGATGAACAATTCGACGGGAGCTACGTATTCGACGGTCCGGGAGAGATTTCGCGGGGAATTTATTTCGTAACGATACGAAACGGCGGATGTTCAGTCTCGACGCTGAAACTGACCGCACTCTGAGTCTTCTTTCGCAAGGGCCAGGCGAAGTCGCCAGATGTCCCGCAGGGCGCGGGGTACCCGTCTGTGCAAGGGAAACGGGGTCTGCCTGATCTCTTCGAGGTGTATGGGAATTTCCCTGATCCTCACCCCTCTTCGCTTGGCCCTTATCACGAGTTCCGTGGGAAAGATGTCCAGTTCGAGCCTGCAGGCCGGAGGTATACCTTCCATCGCCCGCCTCCAGAAAATTTTCGGGCCGTGAGTATCTGTTCCGTCGTAACCCAACACGGTCTTCAGGAGGAAAGTGAGGGCGAGTGTGGCGGCCCGGCGGAGAAAAGGCCTCTTGTCATTCTTTCCGGCCAGCACCTTGGATCCCTGCACCAGGTCTATACCTTCCTCGCCCAATAGTCTGAGCCCCCTTTCCCAAAAATCCACATCCAACACATCCAGATCGTCGACGATAACGATATCCGATCCCGTGTTGATCAGTCCTTTTTTCATGGCGAGGCCGTAATTCGGATCCGGGAGAGAAAGGAATTCAAGGTTCCCGTACCTGCGAGCCAGATCCCGCAGTATATCCGGAGTATTGTCGGTGGAACCGTTCTCCACCACCATCACGGAAAAAACCGGGGGAAGTGAATCCAGGACAGGAACCAGTTGGTCCTCCAGGATGTCCTCTTCGTTATAAACCGGTATCACCACTTCCACGGAAGCGGCTTTTCCGGGAACCGCCCTTCCGAGACTCTCCAGGTTCACTTTTACTTCTTCCTTCCATAAACCAGCCCGGCCACCAGCAGGCTCAACTCGAAGAGCAGGTACAGCGGGAGAGCCAGCATGACCTGGGTGAGGGGATCGGGAGGGGTCAGGACGGCGGCGGCCACGAGGAGAAGTATTATCGAATGCCGACGGTAGGAGGCAAGCAGGTCCGGTGTCAAGACTCCAAGAGCCACCAGCATAAAAACAAGCACGGGCAGCTGGAACGCCATTCCGAACACTATGAGAAACCTGCCTAGGAACGAAACGAAATTGGAAAGGCTCCAACCGCCGTGAATCACTCCGTGTTCGAAACCCATGAACAGGTCCAGGGCCGGGGTGAGCAGAAGAAACCAGGCGAAGGCGACCCCGGCGGCGAACAGCAACAGGCATGCCCCGGCGGCGGCCAGCACCTTCTTCCTTTCATCCTCGTAGAGTCCCGGAGCGATGAATCCCCAGAACTGGTGGAAGAACACCGGTGAACCCGCCAGGAAACCGGCAACGAGGGAAAGATCCAGGTGGGCGGCGAATGCCTCCGACGGCGCCAGAGTCTGCAATTCCATCGGGCTGCGGGACACCACCAGCTGCATCAACCTCCGGCTGAACAGGAACGACAGGCACACCGTGCCGGCCAACGTACCCGATACCACGAACAGTCTTCTCCTCAATTCTTCAAGGTGATCCCAGAAACTACCCTCTTCTACGGTTTTCACATCGCCATTACTCCAGTAATTCCAGGGCTTCGGAAACCAGTTCATACTCTTCGTCGGGAGAGAGTTCCACCAGTCTGCAATCACCCCAGTCGAACGGCAGTGCCCAAGTTCGCTGTTTCCGCATGGTCTTCTTGTCCCTGGAAAGCATTCCACGGATTTCCTCCAGGGATGTTTTTTCCACCAGGCGGTAAGGAAGCCCCGTCTCCGCAAGAAGTTCACGGATTTCCCCGATGAGGCCCGACCTGCCCCCCAAGGAGGAAGCCATGGCTGCCTCGGCCACGAGGCCCAGTCCAACCGCTTCACCGTGGGAAAGATTGAACCCACCGATGCTTTCCAGGGCATGACCGATGGTATGGCCAGTATTGAGAATCATCCTGCCTCCGGTATCCTTCAGGTCCCCGGAAACAACGGAGGCTTTTACTGAAAGGCATCTGCGCACCATATCCTCCAACGGTTCCAGGTCGCCCGGGGTAATGTTTCGCACCAGTTTCACCATTCCCGGATCCCCGATGAGAGACGTCTTCAGCACCTCGGCGAGTCCGCTCCTGAATTCTCTCGGAGAAAGGGTTCCAAGAAAAGATACATTCACTATCACTCTCTCCGCCGGATAAAAAGTACCCACTTGGTTTTTCGCGTTACCCAGGTTCACTCCGGTCTTCCCTCCCAGGCATGCATCCACCATGGCCAGCAGGGTGGTGGGCACCAGGATGAGCGGCAGACCCCTCAGGTACGTCGAAGCGGCCATGGCTCCCAGATCGCACACGAGTCCTCCACCTATCACCGCAATGGGGACATCCCTGGTGATACCGGCCGTTCGCATGGCTTTCCACGTGTCCAGCAGGGTTTCCGGGTTCTTCAGATTCTCCGAGGCTTCCAGCAAATGGACTCCGAAAGCATCGCCGATCATCGGTTCGAGGTTGGAACGCCACATCGCCCACACGTTCCGATCCGATATGATGAAAGGATTCCGCCATTTCCCGGTGAAAAGCCGGGGGGATCGCTTCTCTTCTCCCCGGTAAAGGAACTCCACCGAAGTGGTAAACAACGGTTGATTCCACGTGTAACGCATTACTCCGGCCCCCAGACCAGCCAGATGAACGTCGCTCCCGATACTGTCGCCGCCAATGTGAAAGGAAGCCCTATCTTCACGAATCTCCGGAAACTCACCCGGAACCCGTTCTTCCTCAGGAGCGACACCGACACTATGTTGGCCGCCGCCCCCACCGGCGAGATGTTCCCGCCGAGACAGGCCCCCACCAGCAGCCCGAAGGTCAGAAAAAGATGGTCGCCGGGAGCGATTCCCAGGCTTCCGGCCATGGCGTGAGTAACGGGGATCATTGCCGTCACGTAAGGAACGTTGTCAACGAAAGCGCTGAATAACAATGAACTCACCACAACTATCACGAAAGCGGCAAACGGATCATTTCCGGATATTCCCGCAAGGAATCGTCCCACTTCATCCATTATTCCCATGGTCTCCAGGGCTCCCACCATGAAAAAGATACCCGCGAGCAAGGCCAGGGTGTCCCAGTCGAATTCTCTCAATATCGCTCCGGATTTCCTGAATTCCCGATCTCCGTCCGGAACAGCCTCCATACGTCTTCTCCCGTACAGCGCATGCCAGGAAACCGCCGTCACCCCTCCTGCGAGACACAGTACACCGGCCTGAACTCCGATGCCGGGATAGAAAAAGCTGAGCAACGCCAAGCCCAGTATGACACCCGCCAGCACCCACCCAGGAAACCAGCTGCCTACCGCCGGGATCTCAATGGCCGGAATCTTTCTTGAATCCTCCCTCAGGAACCACGCCAGTACGAAAAAAGAAAACAGTGCGCCCACTTCCACCGCGAAAAAAATCCCCGGTTTTCCGTGCATGAAAAAGAAATCGTTAAAATCCATATTCTCTGCGGCGGCCATTATCATGCTGGGGGGATCCCCCACCAGGGTGGCCGTTCCCTGGAGGTTGCTGGCGATCGCGATTCCTATGAGCAGCGTGACCGGATTCGTCCTAAGCCTTTTCGCCACTTCCAGGGCGATGGGAGCGACTATCATGACGGTGGCGACATTTTCAACGAAAATGGAGATGATACCGGACATCACACACAGGTAAAGGGCAGCCCTGCCGTAATTACCCGATCTGGCCACGATGTGGCCGGCCATGTTAGCGGGTATTCCGGCTTCTATCAGAACCTCCGCTATGAGAAGAATTCCGGAAAACACCATGAGGACGTTGAAGTTTATTCCCTCCACTATCCTCCATATCCCCCCCCAACCGACGAAGCATCCGG
Organism: Candidatus Fermentibacteraceae bacterium; assembly: GCA_027067855.1. Classification (GTDB taxonomy): domain Bacteria; phylum Fermentibacterota; class Fermentibacteria; order Fermentibacterales; family JCC-6; genus Aegiribacteria. Next base: position 28,549 of record JAMOUX010000038.1, on the reverse strand, counting down.
TAACGATACTGAATACCAGGGCAAGCAGAACGGATGTCCAGATGGCAATGCCCCTGCCCCTGTGGGCGAAGGCGATATAACCATAAGCCAACAGGAAAAATACAGAAAAAACGTAACCGGAATTCAAGTCAGTTTCCAGGAGTGTGGCTCATCAGGATCAGGGTGCTGTCCGGGGCTTGCATTTCCACCATCCCCACGCCGGGAGCCAACCAGATATTCCTCTGCACGGCAGTGGTCTCCGGTCGGAAGCCGGCGGTTCGGATCCAGTTTACCACGGTTTCGTCCTGTACCAAGTGGTAACACTGTTCCCAGCCGCCGTGGGGGCTGGTCTCTATTCCCGCTACCGTGGTGGTCCGCTTCCAGTCGTGGCTTATGGTCACACCCTGGCTCACGGCGTAGGTGTAGGCCGAATCGATCCTGGTATAGCCCACGGCGAGAGGCCAGTCGAGCCATGTCACCCAGGCCTGGTACAGGGGGATCTCGTAACCATTGAACATCACCCTGTGATCCTCATAGAACTCCAGGGCGTCATCACCGGGAATCCAATAAGTGTAATCCGCACCGGATAGCACCCTGTAGCAGGCTCTCTCACCTTGTTCGGTCTGGTCGACAACCTGTACTATAAGGGTTCCGCCATCCGCCATTTCGTATTCCCATTGGCTACCTATGGTTCCCACGGGGTAGTAGTCCGATCCCATCCTGTAGAAAAGAGGGTTCCTGGCACAACCCGCGATCAACGCGATCGCCAGTGCAAAGGTTCCGATGCGCCTCATATCGCCACCTCCCTGGACACTCCGAACAGCAGCGTGAATGAGTCCCCGTTCCGCATTTCCGCAACGATACTGGAAAAGTCCGGGCCCACCTCGCCCCTGAACCCTCCTCCCAACCCGAAGTTCCATCTCAATCCCGCGCTCCAGAAGAAATCCCACGTCACCGGGTCCGCACCTCCACCGTTCGTCAGCGAGCTTCGGCAAATTCCGAGCGAACCCGTCAACCCCGGATTGAATACGTTACCCCAGGGTCTCAGGTAGTATCCCACTTTCAGGTGCGGTCGCACCGTTGTGAAGCTAGCGGCTCCCATATCGCTGCTGCCGAAAACTCCCGCCGACAACCCCAGTCCGGCCCGGAAGAAATCATCGACCTTCCACGAGACAGCCATACCGGCATCCAACCCGTCATTCAAACCCTCACCCCATTTCCCGGTGGGATAGGACAATCCCGTATAAGCCGAGATATCCAAGTCCAGGGCCGACGCCGCCATTACCAGGAACAACAATGTTACGGGGACCGTTTTCAAAAAAGACCTCCTTAAAGTTCCAGGGCCGGCAGGGAATCATCCTGCAGGCCCATGAGAATATCCGCGCGAGCGCCGGCAGCCGCCCGGGAAACTTTTTCGGCCAGATGAGGCCTGTTATTCTCCCGGCTCAGGTGGGCGAGAATACAAACTTTCAGACCCCGATGCACGATTTTTCCCAGGAGTCTTGATGCCGCGTCGTTCGAAAGGTGGCCCTTGTTGGAAGCTATTCTCTGTTTCAGGTACCAAGGGTAATCACCGTTCCACAGCATATCTTCGTCATGATTGAATTCCAGGACCACGGCGCCGCATCCCGACAGACTGTCCTCAACCAGGGGGCTGGAACTACCAAGGTCCGTGGCTATGCCCAACTTACCCGACTGCCATTCCACGACGTAACCCGAAGGATCGGCGGCGTCATGGGCGACGCTGAAGGAGGTAACAGTGAAAGGACCTATCTCCATCGTAGAACCGTTCTCAAGGATCACTTCGCCGGGAACGTCACCGAGGATCCTCCGACAGGAATCGAGAGTACCCGTGGTTCCGTAAACCGGAATTTTCCATTTCCTGGAAATAACCCCGGCATTACGAACGTGATCAGAGTGTTCGTGGGTAAGCAGAAGCGCCAGTGGACGAACATCTCCGAAACCCGAGGCCTTGAGCCTGTCGACATGACGGACACCGCTGAGCCCGGCATCGATGAAAATCGCGGCACCCCCGTGTTCCAGTACCATGGCATTGGCCTTGCTGCCACTGGCCAGTATTCCTAATCTCACCTCGCCACGCCCCCGTTTCCCGAAACTTTATGGTAGACCGCCGCATCCGGGGGATGAACCGGAATACCGCCGTCTCCCCAGAAATCTTTCAGCGCATCGCAGTCTCCACGGGAAAACGAATTCAGGCTGAACACGCATACCCCGCCCGCACCCCCGGCAAGTGCTCTCCTCGCTCCCACGAGAGCCGAAGACAAGCTCTGGTTGAAAATTCCTATGCCGTACACCACCCGCCGGGGGGCTGCAGCCGTAACCGTTTCCGCCAGCTCCACCGCCCTCGCGGCATTCGTGGTATAAGCCATGGGGCACACAAAATCGACCAGCCCGTACTCCAACCACGAAATCCAGTCGCAGGAAAACCGGGAAGCCGCTTCCGTCGGATCCGCCATGACCGCCGCGGAAAGCATCACTCCCGGCGCACAGGACCGAAGCGCCGCCCTGACGGCCTCCACGGTGGCGGTTACGCATTCCCGCTTCCACGATGCCCAGGCATCCCGCACCCGTCGGGTACCTCCTTCCCTCCTGTAAACGTCCCGGGGATCCATACCCGTCCGCAGTCGGAACACCCCTACTGCCGCCGGTTCGAAGCCGAAATATTCACCCGGGTACCTTATATAATCCAGGTGAATGCCGTCCACGTCATAATTCCGCGCGATCTCGCAAGCGATCGATGCCACGAATTCCCGCACCTCCGGTATGGCGGGAGACAATGTCGCTCCCACTATTCCACCGGCTTCACACTCTACCCTGGAATAATCACGGGTGGATCTACCGTACCTGTCCATCACGAACCATTCGGGATGACTGTGCCAAACGTGGGCGGCATTCCCGGGAGGAACGTCGTCGGACCATACGAGAAACGCGTTTATCCACGCATGTACTTCCATTCCCCGGGCATGGGCTTTCATGATAACGTACGCCAGAGGATCGAAATTCTCGCGGCGGGGAGCGGGAGGAAGGATTCCGGACCGGTAGTAGGCTTCCCCTCTTCCCACCACCTGCACGAACAATCCGTTGGCTCCGGCGTTCGCCGCAACGTCCAGGAGCGAATCCACCGATCCGGACGACGACAGGCCATTACGAACCAGCCAGAAATACCGGCAGTCACATGTTGATGCCGATGCCAAAGCCGAAAGGACGAGCATACACATCGTAATGTAAACGACGGCATTGCTGGCCCGACGATCCGGTATTCCTCCGGTCACGGTACCGTAAACAGTCCTGCGTAAACGCACAAATACGCCGGATTTCTCATTACTTTCAGCCGCCGATACCCGGAATATCATCGGGGAATTCCTCTCTCTCCGGCCTCGAAAACAATTCGGAAATGGCTTCTCCGACAGTGGTTTCTCCATCCAGTATTCTTTTCACCATGGATACTATCGGCATCTCGACCCCTACCCTCTCCGCAAGTTCCATGGTGGCGTAGGTGGTTTCAACTCCTTCCGCCAGTTTAATCCTATCCATCCTGCGGCCCCCGGCCAACTCTTCCCCGTATCTCCGGTTATGACTGAAAGGGGAAAAGAGCGTCGCTTCGTAGTCACCCAGATGCGAAAGTCCGTAGACGGTCTTCCAATCGCCGCCCAGGGCTGCGACGAGCCTGGACACCTCCAACGGCGCTCTGGCCATCAGGGCTCCCTTCAACCCCGAATAACCCATTCCGTCCAGCAATCCCGCCGCGATACCCACGACATTCTTGGTGGCCGCCCCTATTTCGCATCCCACGAGATCGCCGGACCAGTAGAATCTTATAAGGTCACTTCCGAACAGGGATGCCATTCTTTTTCCGTCTTCCCCGGTCTCCGACGCTACTATCATGCAGCTCGGAACGCCTTCCAGGAACTGTTGAGGATGACCCGGTCCCACCCATACGGAAAGACCGGCGGGAGACAGGCCTTCCTCGGCGGCGACCTGTGAAAGTCTCAATCCCGTACCTCTTTCTATCCCTTTCATGCAGAGTACCACGTACGTGGACTCCATGTTCATGGACGAAAGAGACCTGCATACGCCGCGGAATTCCTGGGCCGGGACCGACACCACTATGATGTCGCTGTCGCGGATGTCGTCCATGTTCTCGGTGAGGCTGACCCCGTCGGGAATCTCAAGGTACTTATTCCTGCGGGTTTCGATGAGTTTATGAAATCCGGGATTCCCGGGAGGTTCCCATCCCGTTACCCGGAACCCGATCCTGTGAGCATACCACAGATGGAAACCACCCCATCGTCCGCAACCCACAACGGCCAGTTTCAAAGGCATCCCGGACCTAATCCTTCTTCAGTGGCGGAATGGTCTCCACCGAGCCGTACATTTCGAACAGCTTACCCCATCCCGTATTCAACGCTTCCTTTATCCTTTTCCTGCCCACGACATTCAGCCAGAATACGTCGTGATAGAACCTGCTGGCCACGTACGACCACGGAACCAGAGGCGATCTGAGCAAAAAATTCTCCAGGGGTTTCAACCAGCCTTGATAGATAAGCTTCTGACCCTTGCTGGCCAAGGTGTCGGTCTGCACGAAATGGAAGTTTACGCCGGATATATCTTCACCAACTATTTCTATCATCGACGGATCCCCCACTCCGAGTCCTTCCTCGTGGGCAAGTCTTATGAAATCCAGCTTCATGGGATCGAAACCCTGCATCCCGGCGCTCACGGCGTCTATGGCGACCTGGTCGGCCGATGCGAGAATGTAGTTTTTCACGTGGGGTATCATCGCCCTGGGGCCCGGGCCCTCTCCCGCAAAAGTGCCGTCCATCACCGCCAGTATGCCCGGATGTATTTCCTTCTGTATCCTCAGGAGATCCACGAGGGTCTCGTGTATAACGCTGTGGGTCCAGTGTCTGCGCTCACTGAGAAGCCCACCGAAAGCATTCTTCATCGCGCCGGTTATGGTGGTGAACACGTGAGTCTTCACGGTGGGCAGGTGAATTATGTTTTTGCCGATGAGTACGTCAGGTATTCTCACACCGTCGGGAAAAATATCATCCAATACCCGGAAGGGCTTGGAAGGTCTGAAGGGCACCCATTTGACGGGTTTTTCATACAACCTGACCTTCCTTATGCCGTGCAGATCCTCGTCCACCTGCTTGAGATGGTTCTTCTTTTCCCCCACCTTATCACTGACCACCACGGTCCTGTTGTGCGCGGACACGAGTTGCTCTTTCCTGAACCCGTCTTCCAGGAGTGTCCTTATGACTCCGTCGAGCTGCCAAGGCGTGGTGGAACAGGCCGGGTACCAGTGATGCCAGGAGACGTTGATTTTCAACAGTACGTCCCTGCCGGCATCCATAACCCCGGTATAGTCTATGCTTCTCATCAACTTCGAGTAATCTTCCAGCACCGTTTCAGGCGACGTCTTCAGCACGGCGACCTTGCTCTTCTTCAATTTCATACCCCGTTTCCCGTATCGTCACCGGAATATAACCCGGTACTCTTCCATCTCCTGTGCGCCCACCAGTACAGGTCGGGTCTTTTCCTGACGAATTCCTCCAACTGCCTGGTGTACTCCCGCGTCACCTCGATCTCGGCCTGCTCCCCGGATATTCCATCCGGGGGATATACCGGCACACCTAATTCAAGGACGTGGAACGGACCCGTCCCTTCCCTTTCCAGGACGGCGGGAATCACCGGGACTCCCAACTTGACGGAAAAGGCTGCGGCACCCCTGGGAGTGGAGGCCGGGTACCCGAAAAAATCCACCACGATACCGCCGGAACCCGCATCCTGGTCCGACAGCCAGCAGACAAAACCACCTCTTCTCATGGATTCCAGGACCCCTTTAACCGCAGACCTCCTGTTGTACAACCGGATTCCGTGAGATGACCTGTTATCGTTTATGTAACGGTCCACCAATGCGTTACTCTGCCTGCCCACCAGGAAGGCCACGTCACCGAGGAAATATTTGCAGGCGATGCCGAAAAGCTCCCAATTACCGAAATGTCCCGTTATGAGCAACGCGCCTCCCATAGTTCTTAATTCGTCGAGCCTTCGGGAATCTCCGATTCTCACGTACCGGGTCACGTAATTTTCGTCCACCTTCCCCTGCCTGGCAAACTCGACCATGAACCTGCCCGAATTCATGTACGACCTGCAACCCAGGTCCTCCAACTCTTCGGCATCCATGCCGGGAAAAGCCTGCCGGAGATTCTTTAAGACTATCTTCCGGCGCACCCCGAAGATCTTCCATGCGAGTCGGCCCATCATGGCACCCACCCCGAGAGCGGCTCCGATGGGTAACATGCAAACCATGGAAGCAACGAACCTGAGCAGGATATACTCCAAGCGATGCATCGGTGTCGGCCCGGAAGAAGTTTCGGACATGTATCAACCCCTTCCCAGCGGTATCCTGACGGTGACGGCTTTTTCAGGACACAACTCGTGACAGCACAGGCACATTATACATTTCTTCCCATCCATCACGGCCCTGCCGTTTATTATTTCTATCGCACCCACGGGACAACCTTCCGCGCATATTCCACAACCCACGCAATTCTCGTTGGCATAGGGCGGTTTCTTGAACAAGAACCTGGCCAAGTCTCCGACGAAAGAAGGAAGCATATTGTAAAAATGTTCCCCCGGTACCCTGAAATCGTCCAGATGGCTGCTTTTCAGCCCATGAACGCTTATTTCCCCCCGTGGTTTCCCCATGCCCCTGCCCAGCGCGACTTCGTTGGTACGCAGTTTCATGGGAGGCAACCCCGCCAGTTCAGCCATTACCACATCAAGGCAAACTCCGTCCCGTGCCAGGCCCAGGATACCATCCATGCGGGGGTGTCCGTCCGTACTGGGTCCCTTTCCATCCATGGCAAGAATGGCATCCATTACGTGCAGGGTCCACGGAACCGCGGAATAGACGTCCACTATCACCTCCGCAAGAGCCCCGGGTTTCACCGCATGGCTGTGCAGTACCGCCTTGCCGAGGCCTGGAATCACCCCGAAAGCATTCTTCACTGCATTGGTGAGGCGCATGAGTCCGTGGGTCTTGAATTTGCACACGTTGACCAGAGCATCGGCCTCGAGCACGACGCGGGATACGTTATACGTCCTGTTTCCCACCCGCCTTTCCACGGAGCCGGACCTCTCGAAATTAACCAGTTCCAGATCCAATTCACGGGCCACGGTACTGAATCCGCAACGATCCCAGTATCTTTCTATGCCTTTCACCGCCCCGCCCGGACTGTCACCGACCTGCACCCTGCAACCCTTTTCCAGCAACAGTTCCGCAAGCGCGGCGACGACATCCGGATGAGATGTTATGGCCCTGTGGGGTTCTTTAGCCGAAAGCATATTGACCTTGAGAAGGACAACCGCCCCCCGGCGGATTTCCCCCGGCCATCCTCCCGCCAGTGCGACCATATCCGCCAGCGCTGATTTTATTGCAGGCCTGTGATAGCCCTCGAATCCCGACTTGAGAACTACGTCGAATGCCATGGCACCTTCCCGGCCAGGAAAGAGATCGCTAACTATCTATCAACGGGAAATCTACAAAAGCACCCGGACGGCTGCTAGCTTCGCGGACTTACCTTCCGGCGAATTTGCAATTACCCAGGGCCGGGGCAACCACCCGGTTCTTGCCCGAGCGTTTCGCCATGTACATCCGCTGATCAGCATACTTCAGAAGCATGTCCTTTTCGATCACATCCGTAAGGTACGTGGCCACCCCGAGGCTTATGCTCACCATCCCCAGAGGCTGCTGCTCCGCATGGGGAATTACGTAGGAGGACTCCATGACTTTCTTTCGTATACGCTCGGCGATTTCAGCCGCCTCCTGTTCCCCGGTAAAGGGCATGATGCAAACGAATTCCTCGCCACCGTACCTTATGAGTACGTCGACCTCCCTGACGGCGCTTCTCATGGCTTTGACCACTGTCTTCAGGAGGGTATTCCCCATGAGATGTCCCCAGGAATCGTTGTAATGCTTAAAATCGTCTATGTCCATCATTATAAGAGAAAACGGAAAATTGGAGCGGTCCGTCCTCCTGAATTCTTCTTCCAGTTTTTCTTCGAAATACCTCAAGTTGCCGAGACCGGTCAGCTTATCACGCCTGGCGAGACTCAGCACCCTGGAGTGCAGAATCGCATTCTCCACCGCAGTAGCGGCATGGTTGGCCAAGGCGACGATTATTCTTTCCGATTCGGAATCGAACCTCGCCACGGTGGGACTTTGTATGTCCACGGCCCCTACTATCCTTCCCTGTACCACCATTGGAACCGCTATCTCGCTCATTGTGGTAGAGAGGATTCGCACGTAGGCCCTGTCATCCTGTACCTTCTTGACGTTCACCGGTTTCCCGGTGACTATAGATCTGATCACGATGTTCCTCGCACGGGTTTCATCGTGTCCGCCGCCTCCCTGTTTCATCTGGGTGCCATCTATCCTGAGCAACAGCCCTTCCGGATCCGTTTCACGATCGTAACCCGCCGTCACCACGGCCTTGACCGAGGACGGCATGGTTCCTTCGCGTCCGTTCTCGGCCAGGAAGACTATCACGGCCTCGGAAGAAAAGAATCTCCTGAGCACCTTGACCACTTCCTGGCATATCTTGTCCAGATCCCTGGTGGAATTGAGCTGACTGCCTATCAATGATATGGTCTCGAGTTGCTCGTTTTTTCTTCTCAGGCTGTCCCGGAGTAAATGGTTCTCCGTCATATCAGTGGCCAGTACCACCACACCGGCGAAATGTCCTGCCTTCATGAAAGGCAAATAGCTCAGCTTCAGCACGGTGCCGGCGGTATCACCCAGTCTGATGACGTGATCTCTCGATTCCTTCTCCTCCTGGAGCGCCAGGAGGAACGGGCTCTCCTGTTCCCGGGTGAGTACCGGCAGAATATCATGTGTCCTCTTGCCCGTAAGACCGCCGGCATCCTTGCCGAACAACTCTCCGAATCGCCGACTGGCCTGGAGGATAACCCCGGTATTGTCCACCACCATCACTCCCGAATCGAGGCTGTTCATAACGGCCGCCACCTGTTCCCGCTCCTCCGATACGTCCTCCAGAATCATTGCGTTCAGGATGGAATCGGCCGCGTGGGACACGTACATCCTCAAGGCTTCCAGATCCGTTCTGTCAATCTTCCTGCCGGTGACCCACCGGTCGCACCTGATGACTCCGAGCGGACTTCCAGCGGCAACCAGGGGGGTATCAACGTAATTCAGGCTTCCGGCCCAGCGCAGTTTCTCGTCCGGCGCGTCGAAACTCCCGGAGGTGACCTGCACCATGTCCCGCACCGCCATGCCCAGGGGAACGCCGAGAAAATCCCTCACATGCACCGAAGCGGGTATGTTCCCCAGATTTCTACCCCTGGCTACCTCGGTAACCAATTCGTCGGTCTTCTCCAGGTATCTCGTGACCCACACGCGATCAAAACCCATCCTTGTGAGGATGCCGTTCGCCACTTTCCTGAAGAGTTCACGAACGCTCATCGTCTTTCCCAGGTCTTCCGTGAGTCTCCATACCGCTTCGAGTTTGTCAACCCTGAGTTCCAGGCGGCTGCAGAGTCTTTCCAGTATGGATTCCCTATCCTGGAGGACGGCCAGTCCGGGGGCTTCGTTTCGAATATTATCGAGAGTAAGTTCCCTACAGGTCGCGATGAAGTCTTCCGAATGCACCGGGAGTTCGATCACCCTGTCCACCCCGGTCCACTCGGCCTTCCAGCGAAGGTACGCATCGCGGCCCGGTGCAAGGAGCACGAAAGGAACTCCGGAAAGGACCGGATCCTCTTTCACGTACCTGCAGACCTTCAAGCCATCCAGGAGAGGAAGGAAATAACCGCACACCACCAGTGAAGGAGGAGAAGTGACTACTCGCTGAATCACCTCGATTCCAGTAGCGCACTCCACCACCTCGAAACCCTCGAGCCGGAGAACCCGACCGAGGAACTTCAGTAATTCCTCGTCACTTTCGGCAAGGACAACGGTACGACTGGAGTCCAGGCCCAAAACATCATCCCCCGGAATCCCGCGGAACTAACGCCGGTTTTCCTCCTCCAGGGACGCCTGGGCTGCTGCGAGCCTTGCTATCGGCACCCTGAACGGTGAGCATGAGACATAATCCAGGCCGGCACCGTTAAAAAACTTTATGGATCTCGGGTCACCACCGTGTTCACCGCACACGCCGATCTTCAACCCGGGTTTCGCCTGCCTGCCGCCTTCTACACCCATCTCCACGAAACGTCCGACACCTTCGACGTCTATCGTGGTAAAAGGATCCGCCTCGTAGATACCCATCTTTACGTAATCACCGAGGAAAGCACCGGCATCGTCCCTGGAGAATCCGCAGGACATCTGGGTGAGATCGTTGGTCCCGAAACTGAAGAAGTCGGCATACTCGGCAATTCTTTTCGCATCGACCACTGCCCTTGGAATTTCTATCATGGTACCTATCTTGTAATCCACGTGATCCCGGGGAAGTACTCTTTCCTCCAGTACCTCATATATCACTTTAAGCGCTCTTTCTCTCGCTATTTTGAGTTCCTTAGGGTGTCCGACCAGGGGAATCATTATCTCCGGACGCACCCGGATACCATCCTCCATCACCTCTATGGCGGCTTCTATGATAGCCCTGACCTGCATGTCGGAAACTTCAGGATAGGTGAGCCCGAGCCTGCAGCCCCTGTGCCCAAGCATAGGGTTGAACTCGTGGAGTCTCTCTACGGTTTGTTTTATTTTCTCCACCGGGACATTCATTTTTGCGGCCATTTCCTCCTGGCCCTCTTCGTCATGAGGCAGGAACTCGTGAAGGGGCGGATCCAGGAGTCTCACGGTACAGGGTTTGCCTTCGAGAATACGGAATATGTCGACGAAATCACTTCTCTGGAGAGGAAGGAGTTCCTCCAGGGCGTCGTTGTAATCCCTGAGCGGAGCGGCGAGTTCCTCCTTCAAACGCCGGATATCCCCGTTACCGGCCATTATCCTGTCACGAAGAGTCTTTACCTCTTCGGCCACCAGGATGAGTTTTCTGAAGGATACTATCCTATCCCCGGCAAAGAACATGTGCTCGGTCCGGCAAAGGCCTATACCCTCGGCCCCGAAATTCACGGCAACCTTGGTATCCCTCACCGTCTCGGCGTTGGTCCTTACCCCAAGCCTGCGATACTTGTCAGCCCACTCCATCAACCGGGAGTAGTTACGGAAAAGCCTGGACTCCTCGGGAGCCCCCTCACCGGAAGCAATGGCCAGTATCTCCGACGGTCTGACCTCGACCTTACCCTTGAAGACTTCCCCGGTGAAACCGTCTATGGCTATGAGATCCCCCTCCCTGACCACGACATCATTGCATACCATAACTTTGGAATCCGAATCCACGCGGAGTTCTCCGGCACCGGCAACGCAGGGTATTCCCATACCCCTGGCCACCACCGCGGCATGGGAAGTCATACCGCCCCGGGATGTGAGTATACCTTTTGCCACGGACATGCCGCCGATATCCTCGGGACTTGTCTCCTTTCTGCAGAGAATCACCTCTTCGCCTCTGGAAGCCCATTCCTCGGCATCGTCGGCGGTGAACACGGCCTTGCCGCAGGCTCCCCCGGGAGAAGCGGCAAGACCGGTAGTCAGGTGTTCCGCCTTTTCCTTGCTCTTCTTGTCAAGAACCGGGGCAAACAGCTGGTTGAAAGAATCCGTCGGAACGCGCATGACTGCGGTCTTGTCGTCTATCAACCCTTCGTCCACCATGTCCACAGCTATGTTCAGAGCGGCGAACACCGTTCTTTTACCGGTCCTGGTCTGCAATATGTAGAGTTCGCCTTCCTGAATGGTGAACTCGATGTCCTGCATATCCCTGTAATGTTCTTCCAGCTTCTTCCGGATCTCCAGTAATTCCCGGTACGCCTTTGCGTTCACCTGTTCCAGGGTCGATATGGGCTGCGGAGTCCGTATTCCGGCAACCACATCCTCTCCCTGTGCGTTCATGAGGTATTCACCGTAAAATTCGTTGTCACCGTTCGACGGGTTTCTTGTGAAACAGACACCCGTTCCGGAATCGTCACCCATGTTTCCGAATACCATGGTCTGCACGTTCACGGCCGTTCCGACCAGCCCGGTTATCCCGTTGATCTCTCTGTAACGTATGGCCCGGGGATTGTTCCAGGAGCCGAAAACAGCGTCTATGGAAAGTTTGAGCTGCTCCCACGGATCATCGGGGAACTGCCTTCCGACAGCCTCGTCGAACACCTTGCGGAATCTCTTCACCACCTCCAGCAGGTCGTCCTCCGAAAGCTCGGTATCCAGTCGGACGTTTCTCGATTCCTTCACCGCATCCAGTTCCTTCTCGAACGTATCGTGCGGGATTCCCATGACAACGTCCCCGAACATCTGGATGAACCGTCGGTACGCGTCCCAAACGAAGCGCGGGTTACCCGTCTTCCTGATAAGCGCATTAATCGAGTCTTCGTTCAGACCCAGGTTCAGCACCGTATCCATCATTCCCGGCATCGAAACGGCGGCTCCGCTCCGCACGGATACCAGGAGCGGTTCCTTCGGAGAACCGAATTCCTTGCCGGTAACCTCCTCCAACAGGGCCAGCTTCTCGCGGATTTCCTCTTCCAGACCCTCCGGCCATTCTCCGCCGCGTCCCTCGTAATATTTCGCGCAGGCTTCGGTGGTTATGGTGAAACCCGGCGGCACCGGAAGTCCCAACCTGGTCATCTCCGCAAGGTTGGCCCCCTTGCCGCCCAGGAGATCTTTCTGGTCCTTGTTTCCTTCGGTCCTGCCTCCTCCGAAAAAATAGACGTACTTGGTCGCGCTCATATTAAGAACCCTTTCTCTGTGAGTGGTATTCGGCTGAACATGTGAACATTTAATATATGAAATTCCCGGAGACGGTCTACCTTGAAAACACCGGCCGGGCCGGTTTATCCCCGAACCGGAGCCGTACAGTCCGGGGTATGGGAATCTTCACGGCTATTCTCTTCCCGGGGTCCTCTTCTTCCACAGGTATGCCACGAAATCCTCTATCTCGCGCCGCTGAGACTCGCAGGCCGGATCCACCCTTCGGAATATCCAGTCGCACATCTCACCCGGTCCTTCAAATTCCTCCATCTTCGCAGTTGCGGAGGCGATCGCCTCGGCCAGTTCCTCCCGTCTTACCAGGTCCTTCAGTCCCTGACCCGCTCTTTCCGTTTCCCTGAGAAGGTTCGTCGAAATCAACGACTCCAGGTCCACGGATTCCGCCATGGAACGGTAATGCTCCGCCAGCTGCGTCGCGGAAATCCCGTACTCTACAGCCAGCTGTTTCTGGGTAAGATGGGGACCGTACCTGGTCACGGCGTACTCCAGGGCCGCGGCCCATATCGCAGGTTTCCGACCGGTCGGGTGCGAGATACTGCAGAACCGGTTCCATACGTCCACGGCCTGCCTGCCTTTCTCCCTGCTGTAACCGTGAAGTTCGAGCATCCCGCAGGTCATTCCGGGAACCAGATCCTCCATGGGAAGGTCGTCCCCGTCCAGTACCCCCCGCTTCAGACTCACCCTCAGCGATTCTATCCTGAGAAGCGTATGCTCTATCCTCGCGTCGGCCGGGTCGAGTTCCTTCGCCTGCAGCAACAGGTGGAGACTTTCCTCCAGATGTCCTTTCTTCGCCTCCAGCATGGCCAGGTAGATGAGAGTCTCCGGCGCCCGGTGTTTTTCCCTGCGGGCAGTGGAAAGCAGCATCCGCTGCGCATTTTCGTCTTCATCAAGCATCATGTGTATCAGACCGAGTTTCCTCCTGGCATCCAGGTCTTCCGGAATTATGTCCAGGTATTCCAACAGCGCACTCTTGGCCTGAATGAACCACTCCAGCTTCAGGTACACGTCGGCAAGCAACAACAGCCCGGCCGGCCCCGGAATTCCATGCCACTGAAAATTCGACATCCTCAACACGGCCTCCCGACTTTTCCCCTCCTCCAGGTCGAGCCTGCTCAGATTGATCATCGCCAGATCCTCATCGGAGGTTCCCGCGACCGATTGATCATTCAGAAGTCGTTCCAGGCACTCCCTCTCGACTTCCCGCTCACCTCTCTTCCCGGCTTCCTCAACCTGTTTCCAAAGCCATTTTATCTTGCCTGCCGGTGATCCTTTCATTACTCCTCCAAGACCACGAGAACGCCGTACTCTTCGGTGATGTTGTCAAAAACCGTGGAAGTGAGAGCCGTGGCCCGCACCCTGTAGACGTACGGACCGGACGCCACCGGATCCCCATCCCTGTCGAGACCATCCCATATCACCTGGTTGTAACCCTGCCGGCAGAACGCGGTCAACTCCTCTATGCCGGTACCGGCAACGGTATGTATCGATATCGAAACCCGGGCATCCTCCGAAATTCTGAAGCTGAAACAATGAACACCCCCACCGGGATTCGGATAGACGACCAGGTCGGTAACGGCCAGGGAATTCTCGTCCAGCATCTTGATCTCCAGGGTATCCATGGAGGTATTTCCAAGACCATCGATGCTCCTGAGTATGAGTATATGTTCCCCTTCCCCCAGGAATCCCATGTCGTAATTCAATCTACCGGAAGTCCAACTGCCCCTGTCGTAAGTAAAATATCGGCCCACGTCCCTCCCCGCACCATCGACGAAAAGGCTCAATTCCCTGCCCATTCCACCCCCGAGAAAACATATTCCGCTGGAATCGGTGATTGCCGCAACAAGCGTGGCTTCGCCGGTAACCACGGGTTTCTCGACACCTTCGTACCCCTCTATCCACATCACGGCCTCGGGTCCTTCCAGGTCGCCTCCCGATGGAGTGCCCTTCACCAGTCCCACGGGATCACGAGCACCGGCCTCGATCACGCCGTCGGCCACCACGCATGCGGAAGCCCTGGCTGTATCTCCGGTATTACTTTGAAGAGGGAGGAAGAAATCCAGGTGGAATTTCCCCCCTTCCACCGTCTGGCTGCCCGAGTACGCCACGCCACCGTATTTTACGTACGATATCCTGATTCCGCCAAGGCAGGTATAAACCGTATTGGTCGCCGCTTCGAAAACCTTTACCAGGGCCAAACCCGCATCATGAAAACCGTTTCCGTTCAATCTATTGAGTTCGCCGCTCCTCAAAGTGTCACCCTCCACGGTCACAGTCCCGGTCGAGAATGCGAATGGAAGATACAGGTCGGGATAGCCGAAGAGAACGTAATACTTGTTGTTGGAATAGGAAGTACCTAAAGCCACCTTTGTCTGCCATACCGCATCACCCAGGGAAAGCGACGGATACGAACACAGGGAATCGATGATACTTCTGAAGAATGTATAATTCGACCCGCCGTAGGTGCTCCTGGTGGCCGCCACGGAAGCTATCGCCCCTCCCGACGGGTGGAGTAACATGGCTTCCGATATCGCATCGGTGCCGGGATTGTCGAAGCGGCCCACGTCACAGGTTCCCCAGAAGGTCACGGGCAGCCTTCTTCCGTTTTCCAGGGAACCTACATCCTCCCCGGTCATCAAGACCTCGTGCGCGATCTGGTTGACGGCCCCGTGACCCTGGTACAGCATGAAGAGATGGCCCTTCCCGAATGTTTCCAGGAACGCTTTCCTGGCTTCGGGCTTTTCGGGATGGGCACCTTCCGGAGTCAAGGATCCGGACGGCCACGGGAATTCTATCATGTAGAATTTTTCTCTCTCCAACCACCTGGGAATAACTTCCTCGGCGATGAACTCCGAGTTGACGGTGTGTTCCGTCTCGTTCAGGGAACCGGCTTTCCCCCACTCGTCATCGGCCACCAGCAGCACCCTTCCCGTCCAGTCGCCGAGGTTTTTTCTTGCGGTATAACCCAAGAATTTAGCGGTACAGGTCCCCAGCTGGGACAGATTGTCCACCGGCACCCTGGAAACCGGGATTTCAGGCAAAACCGCACCGTGGTGCACCATGACATAATAATCGTCCACCGCATCGATCTGTCCCGTTCCCAAGCGGATATAAGGAGGAATCATCACCGGCCGGAAAGTTCCGTGACCGAGGCAGTCGTAGTGACCGTCACCCACAAGCACCAGAGCGGAAAGACCGGGATTCCAATGGTCCATGGCCCATCTCACCGCGGATCTCACCGCCCCGGGATCGGCCACCCCCTGACCGAATTCATCGTAGATCTCCCGCGTGGTGGCCGGCACCGGATGGAACCCCTGGGACGAGGAAACCTCCAGGAGCCCCCATATACCTTCGTACAGAGCTTGGGGAACCACTATCAACCTGTCCCCCTCCGTAACCGTTCCCTTCAATCTGCCCGGTGCGGCCGAAATCACGGTATCGGGAAGCATCCAATCTTCATCATCCATGACCATCAGTACCGTCGATGGATTCACGTCCATGGAGAAAAGGTAAGTACCTTCCCGGTTCACTCCGCCCTCGACCACCAGGGGAGAGTCGAAATCCGAAAGATCGTAAGCGGTGCACCCCGGGGATACGTTTTCAACGAAGAAGTTGAACCTGCCGGTCTTCTCCCTTGACGGAAATAGTGATTTACCCCTGAGCCCGCCGAGCCTGTCGGGATACTCCACGTGCACGGATACCGGTGAAAGTTTGCCATCACCCGCATCCTCCTGGAAGATCACATTCAGAACGCAAGAACCGGACAGCTCCACATCCTCCGCTGTCATAACGTGTATGCCGGAGCCATACCAGGATTCCACCAGAACCTGGCTGCCGTTGACGTCCAGCCTCGCGGTGTGTTTCTGCGATCCCTCGCTTATCAGTTCCACCACGATTCGACACAGACCGGTATCGCCGACCCGGAAAGGAACGGATATGCTCTCCCCTTTCTTCAGCGTTTCCCAAACCCAACCCGTGGTGACCTCGTAGACAGGCAGCCAGACATTCTCTTCCCTGAGCCAGATATCGCTCAGCATGTCGGCGCCCCAACCGGGGGAAGAATCCGGTCCGCCCGGAACCGTATCCATCCTTTTCCCGTTTTCGCCGCCCCAGGTCAGCCAATACACGTTGTGAGTCGCGTACCTGTGAAAAATCCGCACCGGCTTCGACTCTTCCAATTCCCACCGGGACAATCCGAGAGCGAAGAATCTTATCGTGTCTTCCTCATCGAAAATACCGTCTCCGTCGACGTCCGTCACCGAAATCGCCACTTCTTCCAGCCGGTGGTTTTCCTCCGGATCCTGACCGAACATGCGACCCGGCCCGGTAAATATTCTCAGTGTTCCGCAGGGTGATCCGGTCACGGAACAGCCTCGCTCCTCCAGCACCGCCCCCGTTAAGTAATACCCCCCACTCTCCTTGATGGCGATCCTGGCCCAGGGTGAACCCCAGAAAATATCTTCATCGTTCCACCGCAGGGGTTCTTTCCAATACAGGCATCCCGGCGGCGCCACCAGTGACAGGAGCGGATGTTCCTCCACCGGTATCCCTCCGGGTACCGGTTTCCATTCGATCTTCAACGAGATCTTTGAAGCGTATTCACCCCCAGCCGGACCCACCACGGGATAAACCGTGATCATTGCGACCCTGGTCCCCGCCATAGGTACGATACCTTCCAGCACCACGTGTTCCGATGGAGGAAGACGCCTTTCCACCGGAACTTCCCGGGCATCGAGACCGATCCCTTCCACGGCGGGCGTCACTACATCCCGTGAAGCGACGTCCGTGGAGCGATACCCGGAAGCCGTGTACGAAAGTTCGGGAGTCACGGCGGGAGGAACAGGAATGAACAGGGTCAGCGCAGGTCTTGGAGGTTCCCCCGGAACGAATCTGGTGGGGATTCCGGTAAAGGCGGGATAGGTTCCGTCACCGGTCTCCACCGCATAGGGCGCATCGAAGTTCAGTTCCGTCGAAAAACCCGACGAAGGGTCGATATCCCGGTGGAGTCCCAGAAACGTGAATCCTGCCAGAAGAACGACGATCATCATCCCATGGCCTCCTCCACCAACTGCGGAAGCACTTCGCCGGCTTCCCCCGCCAAACGTATCACTCCCTGCATGTCCGAAAGGGGTGTTCGCTCCGGATTAACTTCCACCACGGGAATACCTGCGGAAAGGGCGGCATAGGGCAGGAACGCCGCGGGATACACCACCATGGAAGTACCTACCACGAGCATTAAATCGCAGTTTTCAGCAAGCTCGAAGGCTTTTTTCAGTTCCCTCTCGGGAAGATTCTCACCGAAGAGCACAACGTCGGGCCTCAGCACCGAACCGCAAACGCATCTGGGGGGAACTCTACTGAAGAGATCGTCGTCCATCGGAATCCGGGCAGCTCCGCATTTTTCCAGACAGGAAGCCGTCCTGAGACTTCCGTGCAATTCCACGACATTCCGCAGACCCGCCTTCCGGTGCAGCCCATCAACGTTCTGGGTGACCACGAACAGGTTTCCTTTCCATTCCTGAAGGCGAAACAACGCACGGTAACCGGCATGAGGCTCCAGATCGTCCAGTATTCTGAATCTTTCCCCGTACCACTTCCAGGCCAAAGCGGGGTTCTTTCTGATTCCATCGATGGAAGCCAGTTCTTCCGCCCTGTATCGGCGCCAGAATCCTTCCGGCCCCCTGAACGTTCTCATTCCGCTCTCCTTCGACATCCCGGCCCCGGTGAAAACCACCGGGCGGGAAGCTCCGCATACCAGTTCAGCGGCATGGTCAACATCCATAGGCAACCTACGCAATCATCCCTCTCCGGCTACTACCAGAACATCCACCACCGAGGCGGAATTTCCATCCGGCGCGTTCAGCCGCAGCTTGTATATGTAAGTCCCCCTGGCTACCGGTTCTCCGTCCATATCGGTACCGTCCCACAGCACTTGATTATAACCCTCCCGGCAGCTTTCCGTCGTTTTCCAGATTCTCCTGCCGGATACGGTGAATATCTCCAGGTCGACGATACCGTTCTCGGCGACATCGAAATTGAAGCTTCTCAGGCCCATGCCGGGATTCGGGTATACGAACACCGAGGACAGAACATCCCCCTCGTTCCCGATCACCGTGAAATCCAGCGTATCCCTCGATGCATTGCCCATGCCGTCCCACACGGCCATTATCAACCGGTGCCGGCCCTTCAGCATCTCGGGAAGATCGTACTCGAGATTCCCCCTGCCGTGGCTTCCCGGAAAGTATTCGAAGTAATTACTGATGTCGAATCCCCGACCGTCGAGACTCAGAAGTATTGACCGGCCCGCTCCTCCTCCCATGGCACAAATTCCGCTGGAATCCACAAGGACGGCCTTCAGGATACACGTGGATCCCACCACGGGATTTTCCACTCCTCTCCGCCCGCGGAGCCACATCTCTATCTCAGGCGGCAACGAATCCTTCACGTGATCGCCGTCGTCTTCGAAGGTTATCCATTCCTCGTACCCGACCACGCTCCCCGATCCCGACTTAAGGCCCAGCGCGGAACCCCTGGCAAAAGCTCCGGTATCCGCCTGCAGGGGCATGAAGAAAGAAGCGCTGAATCCTCCCTCGTCGCTCTTCACCAGACCTCGGAATACCGTTAAGCCGTAACGCAGGTATTCCACCGACCCTGAGCCTATGCCGCTGTAGACCACCGGGCGGCCGCTCTCCGTGACATTTACGAAAAATGTCGAACCGCTCCCGGATGAGCCCGTAACCGTGTTTATCCTGCCCCTATGCAGAGTATCTCCCTCCACCCGGAAATTACACCCGGCCGTGGATGGATAAGCGGGCCTGACGCCGCCGTCTCCCAGAATCACGTAAGTCTTGCTGTTGGCATACGAAGACGGCGTGCCCAGCACCTTGGCGGCCCACAGCGCCTTTGCAACGTCGGGAAGAGAATCACCGTATTGAAATTCGTAGTAGGAAGAAAAGAGCGCCTCGTTCCCCCCGGAAAACGACGACCTGGTGGATCCTATGGAAACTATCGAGCCTGAGCCGGGCGCCATCGTGAAATCCTCCGCGAGGCACTTCGCCGAAATCATGTCGAAGTGGGAAACGTCGCAACTCGCGAATATCATCACCGGCAACCTGTCACCATTGTCCACGAGTTGCACGTCGCTGGACACGAGAAGTTTCTCGTGGGCCAACTGGCCATAGGAACCGTGGCCGAAATAAATCATGCCCGAACACCCCCGGGAGAGTTCTTCGATAAAATCCAGGCGTGCCGCGGGTTTTTCGGGATGAACGCCGGAAGGCGTGGTGCCCGGGGGCCACGGGTACTCTATCAGGTAAAACTTGACCCGCTCCATGCTCGTGGGAAGTATCGTGTCCGCCATCAATTCGCAACTCTCCGTATGCTCGTAGTCATTGAAACCGTTACCCCACTCGTCGTCCGCCACCAGGAGCAACCTGTTCTCCCACGAACCCGGGTTGCTCCGCGCCTCGTAACGCTCCAGCTTGGAGAGGTACAACGACAACTCGCCCCTGGATGCGGCCGGTATTCTGGAAACCGGAACTTCCGGAAACATCCCATCTTCATGGGCGATGACGAAGCCGTCATCCATATTTTTGCCGTAACCTGCGGCAAGCAGGTGGAAAATCGGTACCAGGGTGGGAAAAGCGGTGATGTGCATCAACGGATCCAACGTCCCGTCGCCTACCAGCAGGAGGGCCGAGGCGGGTTTGCTCCAGGCATCCTGGGTATACCTGAAAAAGGATCGTATTGCCCCTGGATCCCTGATTCCCTGGCCGAATTCATCATAGACTTCCTTCGTGGTAACCAACACCGCCTTCAATCCCCTGTCCGCGTATATGCCTTCAAGGGGCAGGGCCGTATCCAGGAGGGAATCGGCGACCACTACAACCACGTCGCCATCCGGAGCTGTCCCCTTTATCCTTCCGGGCTGAGCGGGAACTATGGAATCCGGGGTTCTGAAACCCTCGGCTCCTTCCAGCCAAAGACAGGTATCGTCGCCGAGGTCCAGGCTCACCACCAAACGGTCGCCTCTTAGTTCGCCCCCGATCCTCGACGGGGCAAGGGGATCGCTCACGTCCAGCAACGACGTTCGGGACGCGGCGCCGCCCAGTGAAAGGGAATACTTCATCTCCATCGGGGCAGAGAATTTCAGCAACCTGTTGGCGGCGAACGCAAGGCTCCTGGAATACTCCACCATCACGTAGTCCAGGTAAACTTTTCCAGGCGACTCGTCAACGGTGACTTTGAGGAGGTTCATGGATTCATCGAGATCAACGTCCTCCAAAACGATCTCGACGGCATTGGCCGACGCCCAGGTGGTGTCGGCTATCCGTTTTCCGTTGAGATCTACGAACATGGAATGAGGACCGTAATTACCGTATTCCGGAATTATCGACAACCGCAGGGTTCCGGTGGAGACGGCGGAAGGAGTGCTGAAGTAGAAATAACCGGGAATATCCTCGAAGAGCTGGGTCCATACCCAACCCGTGAGGGTATCCTGTCCTCCCACCCAGATGTAATCCTGTTCCTGCCATATATAGTACTCCAGGCTGTCGCCCCAAGGCGGCGAAGCATTCGGAAGAGCCTCCAGGGTATCCATCCTCGCCCCGTTCTCCGCCCCCCAGGTGAGCCAGTACACGTTGTGCGTCGCGTAACGGTGCATCAGCCTGACCGGTTCGCTCCCCGACAAATCCAAGCGTGACAGTCCCAACCCGAAAAACTTCAAGGTGTCGCAGGCGTCGAAAACTCCGTCTCCTCCATCCATGACTTCCACAGGTATTTCGGTGAGTTCATGTTCGTCGGCGGGGTTTTCGAGATCGAACATCATGCCCGGACCGGTGAACACCCTCAACGCGGCTGAAGGCGTACCGGTCACCGGCACCCCGGACTCTTCCAGGAGCCGGCCCGTCACCAGGTAGACCCCGGTATACTTGACGGACATCCTCGCCCACGGTCTTCCCCAGAACGGATCGCCCCCCTTCCCTCTTTCCGCCGCGGGCCAGTACATCAATCCATCGTGGCAAACGAAATCCAGCAGAGGAAGATCTATTTTTCTGCCCCCGGAAACCCCGGGCCAGGAAAGTTTCACGTCTATACGCGATGGAATCCATTCTCCGTCGGTACCCGAAAAGGGAGACACCTCGACCGCCGCCACCCTGGTGCCCGCCAACCTGAAGACCGAGACTGCAACCGGTTTATCCCGGATTTCTTCGACGGAATACCCGGGAAACGACCACGAAGTACGTAGTCCTTCTCCGGAAGGCAGCGGACAAATCATGGCCGGACCCGGATATCCGGTGGAAATCCTTCCCGAAGACGAATACTCGAGAGTCGGCACGACGCCGGGAGGAAGAGGTACGTAGACGGTCAGGGACGGCAGAACCGGCATGCCTTTCTTAAGTGAAGGAGCCATCCCTTCCAGGACCGGGTACCATTTTCCCCCGTATTCACGATAGATCGGCTCCGAAACGTTCACCGTGAAACTGCAACCGTCATCACCGGTCCGATGAAACCGCACCACGCTCATGTCATCCGGAAAAACCAGAATGAGCAACACCGACAAGAATGAAAACAAGTACGTCCTCCCGGTGATTCCCGCACGACCTACAGTATCATGAGCATCTTCATGCCCAACATGAACTATATTACCGTCGAACCGAATCAGACAGGCTGGAAACAGGCAGGAGACCCGGACCCGTGACTCCGCTTTCATTGCACCTTGCATGGAGATACCTGAGGAGACATCCGGGGAGGAGGCGTTTCGCCTTCACTTCCGCGGTAAGTATCGCCGGTGTGACTCTCGGGGTATCGGCGCTCATAGTGGTGATGAGCATTCTTTCCGGCGTCGAAAAGTTCATAGGAGACTCGGTTGTAGCGGTGGACGCCCCGCTGACCATTCTCCCCGCGGAGGGTCCATCCTTCGACCTGCCGGACTCCGTCATGCGGAAAATCCCGGAACTTCCTCAAGTGGAGCATCTGTCACCGTACGTTGAGGGCGAGGCCATACTCAGGATGCCCTCGAGAGGGCTGGAAAGAAGTTGCAGGCTAAGGGGAGTCGACCCGGAAATGGAGTTTTCCCGCGGACGCATGAGGGACAGGCTGTCCTACGGAAGTCTCGAACTGATCTCGCCGGAGGGAGGCTACCGGATACTGATGGGACTGTACCTGGCGGAGGGATTCCTACACTCGGTGGGGGACACCGTGTACATTTTTCCTCCGAAAGCCTTCTTTTCCAGGCGGGGGGGTACCATCGGCACCGCCGTGCTGGAAGGAGCGATGGAAACCGGCCTGCCCGCGAACGACGAAACCATGGCTTGGATTCACATCGATCTGGCGAGAAAGTTGTTTCTCCCCCGGGGCGGATACAGCGGAATAAAAGTATACCCATCCCCGGGAACCGCTCCCGGTTCCGCCGAAGATGCCTTGACCTCACTGCTTCCGCCGGAAGCGACGGTGAAATCCTGGAAGGAACTCAATCCCCATCTGGCAGCCTCCATGAAACTGGAAAGGATGGGAGCATTCCTGGCCCTCCTGCTCATAACTCTCGTGGCGACTTTCAACATCATGGGCACCATCGCCAGATCCGCCACGGAAAGAAGAAGGGACATATCCGTGCTCAAGGCAATGGGAGCCGAGAACTCGCTGATATTCAAGGTCTTCCTCTGGGAAGGCGTAATCGTGGGGGCATCCGGAATAGTTCTGGGAACGGCATTGGGGCTTGCCGGCTGTTGGTTCATCGGCGACTCCGGGATGATTTCTCTTCCGGACATCTACTCGTTCCACGAAAACATCCCGGTGGTGGTTTCACCGGCCCAGGTACTCCTCGTAACCGTCATCGCATTCCTTTTGAGCCTTTCGTCGGGAGTGCTCCCGGCCATGAAAGCCGCTGGATCCGACCCCGTTCGCGGACTTGAAAGTTGAACATCCCGTTAATCATCGCATTGACCGCTTTCTCCTTCTCTCCGGGAGACTCGTGCCGGACCCTGGTAACCCTGGAAAGAATACCCGAAAGGGCCGTCCGCTTTGCTGAACTGGCAGCCGGAAACGGAGGGGAGGATGTGATTGAATACGGAAACATGTTGGAACTCCATGGAGATTTTCCACGGGCTTCCACGGTGTTCCGGGCGGCTATGGATGCCTCCGATGATCCGGACCTGGACCGCTGGCTGATGGGCAGGATCAACGGTACGTCGCCGCTGGACTCGGTGATACTGGTTATGGTCACCGTGATGAACCCGGGGCCCTGCGCCGTCGAAAACGTGATCATCGAGATCCCGCTTCCCGTAAGTCATCCGCCGTACCAGGAAATAAAGATAGCGGGCGGAGCATTCACCGCCGCAGGAGAAACCATGAGATCCGCGGTTACCCGGATCGGACCCGGAACCGGGGTGTCCCTGCCCCTTATAATCGAGGTACGCCAGGAACCCCATACCCACAGGCCGGTGGATACCGCGTGCCTGGGAAACCGCGGAGCCTGCGGTATCGCCGAAATCATCAGATCCATTGAAGCGGTTGACCGGCCCGGCGCACCGGGGCCCTGCCTCGCCCTGGCCAAGGCACTCAGGGACACGGCATGCCGGCGGGGTATCGAAGCGACCGTAGTGGGAGGGTTGCTGAGGACAGGTTCGGACTCCCTGCTCTTCCACGCGTGGAACTTGCTGGGAACGGAATCCCTGCCCGTGGATCCCACGCTTTTCCCGGAAGATTCTCTGAGAGGAATGTTCCATTCCCCCACCGATATCATTCCCCTCTGGAACCTGGAGAAAACGGGATTGCACGAGGTCACGGCGTATTACCGCCAACCGGAAGTCGAACTCGTTCTTTCCATGAAAGCTTCGTTCATCGCCCCCGACGTATCGGAGGCATTCCTGGAGCTGTTATCCGTCATTCCAGTTCCGGGCTGGTCCCGGTTCGACCGCCGGAAGTACGGGGAATCAACATCAGGATTCTTCCTGAAGAATCCTCGCTGACGAAAATCCTTCCGTACTCGTCGACGGCTACGTCCTCGAGATTTCCGAAACCCCGGGCGAGAACCGTGATGTTTCCCGAAGAATCCACCGAGACGAGCCGCCCGGATCCGTTACCCGTATCTTCCTCCACCACAAGCAGGGGGAAAAAGGATCCGGGTGTGGAGCATATTCCTTCGCAGGACTTGAGATCCCTGGCGAAAACACTCCATTCACCCGTATCCGCATCGATCCTTATCACCGATTCCCGTACCAGGGGAAAACCCGAAGATTCGTTGCACGCATAAATCGTTCCTTTATCGTCGACCACCATGTCCGACAGGCTCCAAAGGTACAACGACGAAAATAGCGGTTCTTCGTCACCCACCCGTCCCACACCGGTGCGAAAGGGCGGAGGAAAACCCGTTTCAGCACTGGATTCGGTGAATAATACCCTGCCGCCTCCGGCCGCGACTCCCTCCGGAAACGCCAATCCCCCGGCAAGAACCCGGAGGGATTCCTCCGGGGTGACGAGGAGGATCCTGCCGCCGTCCACGTCTTCCGTCACCAGCAGGCTGCATTCTCCGGCCACGGCCAGGCCCTCGGGGTGACGCAGTCCTTCCGCCACCACGACGGGAATTCCGGGAGGATCGATCCTGTACACCTTTCCCTGGGATTCCGCTGCAACGTAAAGTACTCCGCCGGCGGAAAGGGCGATACCGTCCGCTCCCTCTATGCCCGTACACAACACGAAGGGTTCCAGCCGGGGAGACTCCACCCCCTCCAGGATATCGGCGGGCACATATCCCGGGAAAAAAGCAGCGAACACGAGTGCCGGCCAACCGTTCATCAGGATGATTTTCAATACAGCCTCCAGGATGCTGGGACCCTTGTCCGGTACCGACAATGTAAAAAATATTAGCGGGGGAGAAGGAGTCATGACGCTACTGGATACAACACCCTGCAAGGTGATGGTGTAAATTGAGAATACTGCTGGTGGAAGACGATCCGGGAGACGTGGCCCTTTTCAGGAAAACCCTGGGTAAAACCGGGGAGAACTCCTTCGCGATAGAAGTGGCCACCAGTCTTTCAAACGCCCTGGAAATGCTGGAAAAGGAATCCTTCGACGTAATAGTGACCGAACTGTATCTCCCGGACTCCCCGGGAATCGATACGGTCCTCGAATTCCGCGGCAAGGCCGGCAAGAAGCCGCTGCTGGTCCTCACGAACGCCGACGAGGGAGACATCGACATAGACTGCCTGAGAGCCGGAGTCCAGGAATTCCTGCTGAAAGATTCCCTGGAGCCGATGACGCTCATCCGCGCCCTGAGACACTCCATCGTACGAAAACAGATGGATTGGGAACTCAGGGAAGCCCGGAAACGCATGAGGATCCTCCACAATGCCGCTTCGTTCCTTGCAACCTGCTCCAGGAAGAAAAAGGCGTACGAGATTACGGTGGAATATGCTGAAAAACTACTTCCGGGTTCCGCGATCCAGCTTATCGTAAGGAATAAAGGAATGGTCACCATAGTGGCCGCATCCCCCGGGCTGGAAGACCGCATCGGCAGGCGATCGGTCCTTGACCGGGGTCTTGCGGGCATGACCTTGGTACAGAAGCAAACCTTCCAGTTTACCAGCGGCGGAGACGGCAGAGGCAAAAAGACCGGAAAAAAGGATTACGTCTCCGGCATCTCGGCGCCCGTGGGTTCCCACGCTGTCCTGCAGGTCTTTTCCACCAGCGCCCACGCCTTCACGGGAGACGACACGGGGATACTCGAAATGCTCTGCGGCCACCTCGCCGAAACCCTGGACAGGATCACCCTGGATAAAAAACTGAAGAGTCTCGCCATCCACGATCCCCTTACCGGAGTCTTCAACCGGAACTTTTTCCAGATAGCCCTGAACCGGGAAAAGCGCAGGGCCGAGA
Organism: Candidatus Fermentibacteraceae bacterium; assembly: GCA_027067855.1. Lineage (GTDB taxonomy): Bacteria > Fermentibacterota > Fermentibacteria > Fermentibacterales > JCC-6 > Aegiribacteria. The sequence continues at coordinate 1,824 of JAMOUX010000038.1, read as the reverse complement.
GGTATCACAGCAGTATAGGTTTCCTGATGATAGACATCGACAATTTCAAAGAGATAAACGATATGTTCGGCCACATGAGCGGAGACAGGGTTCTCAGGGAAGTGGCGTCCTACCTGACTTCCTCCGTGAGGAGCACGGATTACGTGGTGAGGTACGGCGGAGACGAATTCATGATAATCCTGATAGAAACGGACCAGACGGCCTCACTGGTGAAGGACAGGCTGCTTTCCGGCTCGACCCTGGCGGAAAAAACCATCAAGCTACTGGGCAAACCGGTTACCTTATCCATCGGTCATTCCCAGTGGAAACCCGACACCGGCATATCGATAAGGGAGGCCCTGACCGAAGCCGACAGGCGAATGTACCAGCACAAGAAGAACAAGTAGGGCTCAATCTTCCTTGGCCCTGTTCCAGGCATCCTCCATTACCTGCAGATCCGCCCCCGCGAGGTCGTATCCTTCCTCCCTGAGAATCTCCTCCATCCTGGAGAAACGTTTCATGAATTTCATGTTGCCGGCCCTGAGAACGGCTTCCGGCTGAAAGCCCAGCAACCTGCAGTAATTGACGATGCCGAACAGGAGGTCTCCCAATTCCTCCTCCACGTCGTCTCTCCCGCCTGCCTCCAGCGCCTTCCGAAGTTCTTCCAGTTCCTCCACAACCTTATCCATGGCTCCCCCGGCGTCGGGCCAGTCGAATCCGACCTCGGACGCTCTCTGCTGTATTCTCCAGGCGGTCTGAAGCGCCGGCATGCTGGAGGGAATCGAACCGAAAAAACCTTCGTCACCCTTCTCTTCAGCCTTGATGGCTTCCCACTGCCGTTCCACTTCCGCCGGGGTCAACCGGGCTTTAACGCCGAATACATGGGGATGCCTTCTGATAAGCTTGTCGCTTATCCCCTCTATCACGTCGTATATGGAAAAAGCTCCCGCTTCTTCGCATATGACCGCAGACATGACGACATGCAGGAGGAGATCTCCGAGTTCGGCCTTCAGCTGTCCGATTTCTCCCGAAACCACGGCATCGGCCACCTCGTAGGCCTCCTCAAGCATATAGGGAACCAATGATTCCAGGGTCTGTTCCCTGTCCCAACTGCAACCCGAAGGACCTCTCAGTGTCTTGACCAGGTTTATCAACCCTTCCAGACTACGGTATTCGTGGTCATCCATGGATGGCACCGTGTCCGAACGTCTCTCCCGCTTCCATGAAAAGTTCGGAAAGAGTGGGATGCGGGTGGATCATACCGCCGATATCCGAGGCCTTCACCCCGAGATTCACCGCTATCACCGCCTCCCCCACCAGGCTGCCGGCATCGGGACCGACCATCTGGACCCCGACGAGAACACCGTCGGAACGTCTGGCGATCAGTTTTACGAACCCCTCGGTCTCGTTCATTCCTACGGCCTTACCGTTGGCTATGAACCTGGATACTCCCACTTCCACGTCTACTCCCCGTTTCCTCCACTCCTCTTCCCCGGGGCCCACCACGGCTATTTCCGGACTGGTGAAAATGCATCCCGGCATCCTGTCCGGGTGAACCCTTCTCTTTCCTTCCCCGAACATGTGGTCCACCGCCGCCAGGGCCTGGGCGCTTCCGGCGTGCGCCAACTGCCATTTTCCGGTAGCGTCCCCCGCCGCGTAAACGCCGGGCAGGTTGGTCATCTGGACATCATCGGTCACGATGCCTTTTTCGTCATACTCCACACCGGCGCGATCCAGGCCCAGATCAGCCAGCCTGGGTCGCCTGCCCACGGCCGCCAGTATTCTTTCCGCTTCCAGTACCTTCCCACCATTCAGGGCAACGGATACCTTTCCATCCGCGAAATC
>JAMOUX010000037.1 GCA_027067855.1 Candidatus Fermentibacteraceae bacterium | reverse complement strand
GAAATAGGAGGTCAAGTATGAAAATTTTTGCGGGACCGTTCAGGAACGGTATCACCGTCGTCCTGACCGTGCTCCTGTTACCGGTACTGGGCTTTGGTGTGGCAAAAGCCGGTCTCGAAGTCGGGGATACGATAAAACTCAAAGTTCCCGATTTCGCCCAGTTTCCCGTTAATCCTCTCGAGGAACACCAGTTCACCTGCCGCGCCGTTACGGAACATGCCTACTGGCTGGTTCAGGACACGGTTTCGGTCGAGGAGGGAACGGGGCCCGGAAGCCCGGATTCCGTCGTATGGGGCAATATCATCACCCAGGGGGAATTGGATACCCTCACGGCGATGTTCGAGGGGGGTGACGTCGATATCTACGGTACGGTCACCGGGTACCTCGGAGAGATTCCCGATACCGACGGGGATCCCAGGCTCTGGATAGTCATGGCGACTATGCGCGGCAAGTATCAAAATCCAGAAGGAAACCGCAGGGTGATGACGTACGTGAATCCCGCCGACCTGGATGGCAGCGGGTCGTTCAACAACCACGACATCATTTACCTTAACCTCCATCCTTTCACCGATAACGAGACGCTGCTCAACAAAATCGCCAAGGAATACAGGAGGCTTCACCTGGCCAACGGTCTCGGCAAGTTCCTGAGGATAGCCACCAAGCTTAACGCGAACTACTGGCTTACCAGGGGAATCGGCGAGGTCTGCCAGTATCTTTGCTTTGGCGTTTCCGGCATCGATCCGAATGGATACGGCATCGAGTACGACCTCGATGCGTTCGCCGACATGGCGTACATCGAGATGTATAACTGGAACGGCAGTTTACTCGATATGGACTATGCCTCTACCAGGGGCCAGGCTTTCCTCTGGCTCATGTACCTGGCGCAGCGCGAGGGCGACGACATCATTCCCGCCATCGTCCATTCGGACACCACCGGCGTGGTCAACGTGGCCAGGGCCATAGACCCTTCGGTTCCGGACAGTATAGCGCTGGAAACCAACGTGATCCCCATCTACATGGACTGGCTGATCTGCAACCTCATCAGCCCTCTCCGGTCGGACATGGCCGGCGGCATATACACGTACGAGATATTCGCCGATCCCGACGGCTACCAGTTCGGTCACATGAGATCCACCAAGCCGTTCGCGGGTAAATTCGACGATGATGATTATCCCCTGGGGCACTGGATTCCCAAAGATGGAATGCGTGCTCCCATATGGGCCGCCCAGTATCTCCAGTTTAAGGAAAACTACCCTGACCATCCCACGTTCTACTTCAACGGGGCTTACGCAGACGCCGGCGGCTCCGGGCCGATCATCAACGGCAAGTGGGACTTGATGGTGGTTTCGGTCGACGTGGAAGACTCGACCTTGGTTTCCATCAAGAAGAAAGTCGATCTCAACGACCTTTACAACGGTTCGTTCAATCTGGAGGAGGGAAACCAGGCGTACCTGGTAATCACCTGCAACAACCCCGGAGGACCTTCGGAGCCTTCGGATCTCAAATACGTGGTGTCCCAGGATACGAAAGTTCCCGGTGTTCTCACCGCGATCTTCCAGAACTCGGTGATCGACCGGTACCTCACGATGTATACCACTCTTTACGACAGCATCCCCGAGAGCTTCGACTGGTACGGACCCATTTTCCACGCCTCCATCGGAGACAGCACCGTCCTGGTGCCCATGGAGAGCTTCTACGGAACCCTCTGGAATACCAGGTTCAACGCCTGGAGCAGTGGTGACTACACTCTCGAGGTGGCGGGTTACGACAGTGCCGGGTTCTACACCAGCGGCAGCAGAACGGTGGCGGTGGGTTACGTTTCGTCCGACGGAGCTAAACTCGAGATGCAGGGAGTCAGGCTGAACGTTCCCGCGGGCGCGGTGACCCCTGGAACCATGGTCAGCCTCTGCGAGGCGGGTCTTCTCGACCTGGCCGTGAACTCGAAAGCGCCGATCAGCGAGACCGTCGACATGATGACCGGAATTCTCGCGGGTCCCGTGAGCATACCCGACGTCGATGGAACCCTGTCCTTCCCCGCCGAAGACAACCGGGGAGCGGTTTACCGCTACACTACCGACGGATGGACCAGGCTGGACAGCTACTTCCGCGGAGAAAGGATGTGCGCCCTGGTTTCCGACGGTGGTATCTACGCTTACGGAGAAGCCCCCGGCGTGAGATCACCCGAGATTCCGGCGGAATTCGCGTTCGGCGGTGTCTATCCCAACCCCTCCAGTTCGGAGACGGCCATCAGGTTCTCATTGCCGGAGACCGGCAGAGTTACGGTGACCGTTTACGACATGAGCGGCAGGGCGGTAAAAACTCTCACGGATACCGAGATGAAGGCCGCCGAGCACACGCTTATCTGGGATGGAACGGACGAAAGCGGCAAAACCGTTGGTGCGGGAGTGTACTTCTGCCGCTTGCGGGCGGCCGGACAGACCGTCACCCAGAAGATGCTTCGGATAGAGTAGGGAGGAGGGAGAAATGAAAAAGATTACAGCGATAACGATCCTGGGCTCCCTCATACTGCTCAGTGGTTGTTACGAAAGCCCGACGTATCCCGAGGTGCAGGGTTACAACGGTATTTTGCAGCAGGGCTGGGAGGCCTACGGAGATAACGACTTCTCCGCGGCCCTCGGGTACTTCCAGGATTGCATAGACGCCGATCCCTCCCGATCCGAGGGGTACATGGGCGCCGGGTGGGCCATGATCCACCTGCCTGATTACTGGAGGATAGCCGACCGGTACTTCTACATGGCGCTGCAGCAGGAAACCGGGTTATACCCGATGGATTTCTGCTTCGAGGTGCAGGTTCAGGACACGATGTGGACCGTTTTCGAGTGTCTTCATCCCGACCTTCCCGAGAGCGTGCTGGATCCCATACTGGAAGCCACAGCGGACTCCGGCATGATGTGGGTGGGAGATACGATAGCCTCCCTGGTGAATGGTGGCCCGATTCCTTACAGGTTCAAACCCCTGTCGGAAGATGAACTCCTGTCCATCTCTAGGTTGGTGAACGGTTTTACCAACGATACGTTGGAAGTGGACAGCATAGCGACGGACGGTTGGGTGTACTTGACCGTTCCAATGACCAAGGTGAGGACCGTGGACGGCAGTTACTACACCTGGATAGGCGTTGATCAGAAGGTTGAATACTCCCTCGGGACACTCAAACGGCCCGACGGACTGAATTCCCAGGTCGTTTTCGACGCCCTGGTGGGTTCGGTAATGTTGCAGGATGCCAGGGGCGTCAAATCCGGCGATCCCCTCATGGCGATCGCGTCGGCCATGCTGCTGGATAAACTGGATTCCGGTTACGCCTTCGGGTCCGGTAACGTCAACCAGGGGCTGGAGGACATCAACAACCTCAATGTTAAAGGGATGGCGGCCGCGCAGGCGTTCGCTTCCCGACACTTCAAATATACCTTGTTCCTTTGCCGGACCTCGGGCCGGGGACAGGATATCGATCCCGGGAGTCCTACCTTCCTGACCGACTTGATGACCCTCATCGAGGCGATGATCAACGACTGACCGGGAACCGCGTTACTTGAAACGGGCCCCCCGGCGTTATGCCGGGGGGCTCTCATTTTAATCGGTGGTACCGGGGAAGCATCGTTCCCGCCCCGCACGCACGCGGGGGATTTGTCCGGGAGCTTCTTATCCGTCAGTAGTCCGGGGCATCAATGCTGAAGATATCGAAGTCGTCTCCTCCCTTGCCCCGGTTCGAGGAAAAGGCGAACCATCCGTGCACCGGGTTCCAGGCGGGGTACAGATCGTCGGCCGGGTCCCTGGTTACCTGCACGGTCACCGATCCGTCGAGGTTGCTTATCCAGATGTCGTAATTCCCCGTCCTGTTCGAAGCGAAAGCGAACCACCCGTCGGTGGGTCCCCAACAGGGGTGGGTGTTGTCGTAACCGTCCTCCACGACCGGGTGGGCCTCGCTTCCATCCGGTTTCATCAGCCAGATGTCGGAAACGCCGTTCACTGATGCCTCGAAAAGGATCCACCGACCGTCCGGCGAGTAAGAAGGCCTGAGACAGTCGAAAACCGGTGCATAGAACTTTTCCGGTACCAGGAGGGAATCGTCGCGGTACTCGGTTTTCCAAAGCTCCCAGCGGCCCTCGTTACAGGTGGAGATGAGGAGGGAGTCCTCTCCCGGGGTCCAGGTGGGGTGAAGATGTTTCATTCCGTCGTTCAGCACGATGTGCAACGCCCCGAGATTACCGGGAACGGTCCTGACGGAGGAAGTGGAATCGGTATCGTATGTAGTATAGACTATGAGGCCCTGTTTGGCGCTCCAGCATCCGTTGGGGCCCGAGGATTCGTCGGAATCGGAAGCCGCCACCGGTACGGGGTCGGTCAGCCCGTCGTACCCGTAGATGCAGAAAGAGGAGTATGCGTAGGAAGAGAAAAGAAGGACGGTCCCTCCGGGTGACCAGGAGAGGGCGGTGTCCGGGTATATGCCGCCCAGGTAGAGATATGCCCCGTCGGGCCACTGCTCGGGTCCGGCGGGATCCCTGCCGCAGGATGTTATGGCCGGCAACGAAACCGCGAGAATGCAAAAGACCGTTTTTATTTTCATCATCAATCCTCCCGGAAAGTGGTCGAAAGTTCGTGGGCGCCTAATTCCCGGGCGTCAGGATTTCCGCTCCGAGTCGCTTCAGCCTGGGTATCAGGTTCTCGTAACCCCGTTCTATCTGGTGCACGTTGCGTATCGTGCTGGTGCCCTCGGCGCATAGGGCGGCGGTGAGAAGGGCCATGCCGGCCCTTATGTCCGGGCTGCTCACATCGGTTCCCCTAAGGGGCGAAGGCCCCGAGACCACGACCCTGTGCGGGTCGCACTGTATGATTCCGGCCCCCATGGAAACGAGCTTGTCCACGAAGAAGAGCCTGCTCTCGAACATTTTTTCGAAAATGAGACTGGTGCCCCTGGCCTGGGTCGCCACCACTATCGCCGTGCTTACAAGGTCCGGCGAGAACCCGGGCCACGGAGCGTCGTATATCGTGGGGATCGATCCCCCCCTGTCCGGAATCACGATCAGTTCCCGGGAGCCGTCCACGGTCACGTCACCTTCCCGGAAGTCCAGGGTCACTCCCAGCTTCGAGAAACCGTTCATCATCGGGTCGATTATCTCCACGGGCACGCCGGGTATGGTAATTTTTCCGCCGCAGCAGGCAGCAAGGCCCACAAAGCTGCCTATTTCTATGTGATCCGGCGTGACGGTGTGCCGACAACCTTTCAGCGGTCCCTCCCGGCCCCTGACTTTCACGAGGTTGGTTCCGGCGCCTTCTATCTCGGCGCCCATGGCATTCAGCATTTTCACCAGGTCTTGCACGTTGGGCTCGCACGCGGCGTTGTAGACGATGGTCTCGCCTTTGGCCACCGACGCCGCCATCAGCACGTTTTCCGTGGCGGTCACCGAGGGCTCGTCGAGGAAGATGCGGCGTCCCTCGAGACTACGGGCCCGGAAGGTCAACATTCCGTCTTCCAGGGACACGCCGGCTCCCAGTTGTTCCAGGGCTTCGAAATGGGTGTCGAGCCTTCTTTTTCCTATGACGTCGCCTCCGGGAGGAGGCAGCTTGACGTCACCCGTCCTGGCGGTGAGGGGTCCGGCAAGGAGGATGGAAGCTCTTATCTCCCGGCACGCGGCTACGTCTATCGATCCGGGTTTCAGGGCGGATGCATTGAGCACCACCGTGCCCGGGGGCTTTCCCGAAATGGAAACGCCAAGGCCGGCCAGGATATCGAGCATTGTTCTCACGTCCCGTATGTCCGGCAGGTTATCGATGATCACATCGCGGTCGGTGAGCAGCGAGGCCGCCAGGATGGGCAGCGCGGCGTTCTTGCTTCCGCTGGGGTGAAGGGTGCCCGAAAGTGGAATGCCGCCTTTTACTACGTAGACGTCGTTGGCTATGAGGGACACTTTTGCCTGTCTCCATCGCCCATCTTGGAGAGAATGGTATGGTACAGATCAGGGTGTTCGGCGGGCATCCATTCCTGCCTGAGGAGCCATTTTACGTAATCCGGATCCTGGGCCGTCACGTCTTCCACCAGTTTTCCCCGGTACTTTCCGAATGAGAACACCTTGATTTCCAATGGAGAATTAGCGAACGTCACCAACTCCGTCCAGTCTCCGGCGTCGGGCGGCCCGCTTTGAAGCGCGTGCTCCACCAGCGCCCGGACCAGCATCGTATCGAAAAGCGCCCGGTGCGCGTCTCCCTGCAAACCGGAATCCAGCCTGAACCTGTACCTGAGGGACTGGAGGGAATGTGAGGGAACCAGGGGCCATAGGTGCCTCGCAAGCCTGAGCGAGTCCAGTCTGCGTTCGACGGGAAAATCGAAAATTCCCGGGAGCCGCCTCCCGAGGATGGTGATGTCATAATCCAGGTTGTGGGCGCATACGATGTCGGCTTTTCCGGCCAGTCCTGCGATGGGGGCGGCCAGTTCCCCGATGGACGGCTTGTCCGCGAGCATGTCGTTGGTGATGTGATGAATGGCGGATGCTTCCGGGGGGACCTCCTCGGAAGGTTTCACGAGACTTTCGAATATTTCGTCCTCACCGGGACATCTTTCGAATCCGTTGTAAGTCGAGAGGAGGAGCGCCACCTCGCAGATGTCGGCCGACCCGGGATCCGCTCCCGTGGTTTCAGTGTCCAGGTAAAGTACCCTGACCGTGTTCCCGGGTTCGTCCGCCGTGCTGGAAAAAAGGTCCGGCTCGTTCATCATGCCCATATTCTAATTCCGGGAGCATTCGATGAAAACCTCGGATTTACAGGGTGATTCGCCGTCGTATATTCGTCTGGAATGGCGATATCGATGAATGTTGGAAGGCGGGATGATGAAGAAGATGATGGTCGCGTCCGTTCCGCCTCTCCATGCTTGAATCTTTAAAAAGGGTTGCGGTTGAATATCTCCTGGGCCGCCGAGAGCCCGTGATTCAGGTAATGGATCACACAATCGGCGGCCCTGTGAGCCATCAGGGAGGCTTCCTCTTCTAAATGGTGAGGTATTCTTCGCAGTACGAACTCGGCTGGGTCCACTCCCCGGGGAAGTGGACCCACGCCCATCCTCAGCCGTGGGAAATCTTCCGTTCCCAGCCGGTCTATGATATTTTTCAGGCCGTTATGGCCGCCGCTTCCTCCCCCGGCCCGCAGCCTGAGCCTCCCCAGGTCCAGGTTGAAATCGTCGCAGACCACCAGCAGGTTCTCCGGCTCCAGGTCCTTGACGCGCAGGAAGGCTTCCACGGCTTCTCCGCTTCGATTCATGTACACGGTGGGTTTTATTACATCCATGTCGCCGGGAAGCGACGCCACCATGAAGAGACCGGCATTCTCGAAAGCGACACCGGCTTCACGGGCGAGTATATCACCCACCCAGAAGCCGGCGTTGTGACGGGTCAGTACGTAACGGTTCCCGGGGTTACCCAGGCAGGCTGTAACCAGAGGCCCGGGCAAATCGTCAGTCCTCTCGGGATCCCTGTTCCGATTCCTCTTTCTGAGCCGTTTCGGAGGACTCGGCTTCCGCTTCCTCTTCCGTTTCCTCCGCAGTCGCCGCCTTGGAAACGGTGGGGGCGACGACGGCCGCCACTACCAGGCTGTCGTCCATGTCCAGGGTCGCGCCTTCCGGCAACCGGATGTCCGAAAGGTGGAGCGAGTCTCCCATCTCCATGTCGCTCACGTCGATGCTTATCTGGTGCGGTATGTCTTTGGCCCTTACTTTTATTTGTATTTCATGAAGCAGGTGTTCCAGTATGCCGCCCATTTTGACGCCGGCCGGAATATTTTCCAGCACCACGTGAACCGGAATGGAAACTATCTGGTCCGAAGAAACCCTCAGGAAATCCACGTGGATGGGCCTGTCCGTTATGAAATCCCACTGGACGTCCTTCACGATGGCGGTTATGGGAGACTGTTTTCCCATCTTCAGGTTTATTATTCCGGTCGAGGTGGAGTAACCCACCTTGTCCATGAATACCTTTTCGGAGATGGTCACGCTCAGGTCTCCGGCTCCCCTTCCATACACCACGGCGGGTACCATGCCGGATCTCCTCAACCTCCTGGAGTTGCGGGATCCGAACAGGGTCCGCCGGAAGATGTCGATGGTGATTCTTTCAGGCATTACTATAGTCCTTTCTGCCGTTCCATGCCGGTCGATCCGGCTGATGGTGGCTGGGGCGGGAGGATTCGAACCCCCAAATGCAGGGACCAAAACCCTGTGTCTTAACCATTTGACGACGCCCCAGCGGAGCCAACCGTTACGCAGATGGAATGATTCCACCTCAACATGCCGGCGAACTTACGTGCCTCGACGGGGCTGCGGAAAAGAGCGAAGAAGGTCGAGCCGGAACCGGAGAGCCCCCAGTTGCCGTTCATCTTTTCCGCCAGGAAATCCGCCACTTCTCCGATCTCCGGAACCCGTTCCGCCAGCAGAGGTAGGAAGTCGTTCCGCAGGTCGTGCGGGAAAGGCTTACCCTCATGCCATTCTGCCGATGGAACGGAATAATGCTGAAACATGTCGGTGTTTGTCAAGTACCTGGAGTTTTCGAGGTCCCACAGTTCGTAGGCATCCCGGGTGGAGACTTCCACCCGGGGATGTACCAGCACCGCGTGGAAAGGGACGGTGCGTATGGGCGAGATGATATCGCCCCTGCCCCGCACCAATGCGGTTCCACCGGTAAGGAAGAAGGGCACGTCACTTCCCGTTTCTCCGGCCACCTGCAGGAGTTTCTCTTTTCCGATGCCGCAAAGCGGAGCCAGTGCTTTCAGGACCGCCGCCGCGTCGCTGCTCCCTCCCCCGAGCCCCGCTTTCACGGGAATTCGTTTTCGCAGGCGCATCTTCACGTCCAGATTCACGCCGGTTGCGTCCATGATCGTTTCCGCCGCCTGCCAGGCGAGGTTGTCCGGACCCCGGGGCAGGTTCCCCGAACATTCCAGGCGTATGCTTCGTTCGCCTTTTCCCGCTTCTATCTCCAGTATGTCTTCGAGACTTATTTCCTGGAAGACGCTTATTATGTCATGGTACCCGTCTTCCCTTTTCCGCAGTACGCGGAGCCCCAGGTTTATCTTGGCCCCGGGATTGAGAACCGCCTTCAAATTCCCACCGTTTCCGTTCCGGGGAAGAAAGACGTTACCAGCGCGACCGCGATCACCCACAGGATTATGTTAAGCAGCAGGGGCCTGTCGATGAGGAGGAGCCTGTCCGGGTTTCCACCGTATCCCTTTACATGGATGAGATATAGATACCGGAATATTCCGTAAGTCACGAAGGGTACCGTGAGCCAGAGCTTGGTGGATACCAGCGCCATGGTCCTGTCGCTGACGGAGTATATGGAATAGCCGATGATGCTGGCTGCGGTGGTGATGCCCATCATTTCGTCCAGCAGGGGTACGCTGTACTCCTTCAGGCTCTTCCTGTGTTCCCGGGCTTCGGAGCCCAGGATAATGACCTCGGACCTCCTCTTGGCGAATGCCAGGAACGTCGCCAGGAAGAACGTGCAGAGTATCAGCCAGTGAGAGATGGATACGGAAAATCCCGCGTCGATCGCCAGGGTCACCCCCGCCACGGCCCTCAGCACGAATCCCGTGGCTATCATGAGAACATCTAGTATGACGGCGTTCTTGAGACCGGCGGAATACAGCAACTGCATTACGAGGTAGATGGTGATCACCAGGGCGAAGGTCGGGGATGCCGACCAGGAAACCGCCAACACGGCCCCGGCGATTACGGTGGCGGTGATCGCAGCCGTAATAACGGACAACCTTCCCGAAGCCAGGGGCCTGTTACGCTTTTCGGGGTGGCGGGCGTCCCTCTTCATGTCGAAGATATCGTTCACCAGGTATACGGAGCTGGAAAGAAGGCAGAAACCCAGGACACCCATGGTGGTTACCGCCAATGCCCGGGGATCCTTCCAGTAACCGGCGAAGAGTATCCCGGCGTATACGAACATGTTCTTGGTCCACGACCTGATACGCAGGCTTTCCAACAGGGCTGAAAATTCATTCATGACGTTACAATAATCGAACTTTCCTTGAATACAAAGATTCCGGACCGCCCCGCTGCGCGGTACCTCAAGGTTACCGGGCCGGTTATATTCCGGGGTCTCGGATCCTTTTCGCATTAGTGATTTCAGCAGTTTCTTGCTGGTATGCCTGGAAAGGAATTCTCGTATTATGAAGGCAATCCTGCTTTTCCTGGCCATTTTCGTTCCGACCGTGGCGCATTCCGGCGAGTATACCGTGGAGTGTTACGGAAACGGGCAGACGGGCAAGGTCGAAACCGTCCTGGGGGACCAGCTCATGGTCAGGGTTCTCGATCCGGCGGGAATGCCAGTGCAGGGAGTGGAAGTATTCTTCGAAGCCCAGTCCGACGGCGGGGCCATCGCCTATCCGTTCACCGGCACCGATCCCATGATAATAGAAGGGGACACCGCGTCCGGCGACTTCAGGGCGGTCAGGCTGCTTACCGACGAGAACGGGTTCGCCGGCATATCCCTCAAGCTCGGCGACGATACCGGCAATAACAGTGTGGACGCCAGGGTCATCCTTCCGTGGGGCGGGGAGGAGAGGATTCATTATTCCGCCCTGGCGGTGGATTTGAAAAACCTTCTGTTCCAGGTCATAGGCGGCCTGGCCATCTTCCTGCTGGGAATGAAGATGATGTCCGAGTCCCTGCAGACGGTGGCCGGTCGCAAAATGAAGACCATTCTGAGGAAGCTTACCAGCAACAGGTTCATGGGGCTTGCGGCGGGCATGATGCTCACGGCGGCCATACAGAGTTCCAGCGCCACTACGGTGATCACGGTGAGCTTCGTCAATTCCGGTCTCATGACACTCCAGCAGGCGGTGGGGGTCGTACTCGGTGCCAATATCGGAACCACGATCACCGGCCAGCTGATAGCCTTCAAGATCACTAAGTACGCTTTCCCGATGATAGCGGTGGGATTCGCGCTTTTTTCCTTTTCCAAGACCCGCAGGCGTCAATTCTGGGGAAGGGCCCTGGTCGGACTGGGATTGATATTCCTCGGGATGACGCTGATGAAAGAGGTTCTCGAACCCCTGAAGAGCAGCCAGGCGGTGAGAAGCTTCTTCATGGATTTCAGCACCAATCCGTTCCTGGCGATTTTCGCCGGCATGGTCATAACATCCATAATACAAAGTTCCAGCGCTACGGTGGGCCTGACCATGACCCTTGCCGGGGCGGGTCTCATAGACCTGCAAGGTGCTTTCTACCTCGTGCTCGGAGACAATATAGGAACCACCATAACCGCTCAGCTCTCCGCCATAGGCGCCAGCAGGGCCGCCAGGCAGACCGCCATGGCGCATACCCTGTTCAATGTTATAGGTGCGGTGTACATGGGGTTGCTGATAGCGAACAAGGACAGTTTCGTGCTGAACCTGGTAAGGGCCACTTCCAGTGATCCGCTGAGGCAGGTGGCCAACGCCCACAGCATGTTCAACATCTTCAATGCCCTGCTTTTTCTTCCCCTGGTTCCTCTTCTGACCAGGTTGTGTAAGCTCATAGTGCCCGACAGGGAAGATGCCGCGATGGAAGAAGTCGAATTGCTTCTGGACGACCATCTTCTGGATTCACCCGCCTTGGCCATAGACAACCTTGAAAGGGAAATGGTGAAAATGGCCGCCTACGCCCAGGAGACGGTCAAGAAAGCCATATCGTGTTTCCTGCGTGGGTCGCCGGACCCTTCGGTGGTCATGTCCATGGAAGATACGGTGGACTACATGCAGAGGGATCTCACCATATATGCGTCCAAGCTGTTCCAGCGCGGCCTCGATAAAGAGCAGTCCCTGAAACTTCCGGTTCTTATACATACCATAAACGACCTGGAAAGAATCTCCGACCACGCGGTAAACATCGTGGAGGCCAGGGAGCGGATCGGAGAAAAACCGGACGTGCAGAATACCGATATGGGAGACCTGGCCCTCCGGGCATCGGATATCGTGACCGAAATGCTGGAGAACACCAAGATCGCCCTGGAGAGCCGCAAAAGCGAAGCCGCGATGGCGGTGCTGACGTTGGAGGAAAGGCTCAACCGCGTCGACGAGGATGCCAGGGTATTGTACACACATTGCCTTACCAAGAAGGGGCATGATGGCCTGCAGAGGCTTGCGATACTCGATTTCGTCGCCTACTGCGAGCGTATCGGCGACCATCTCACCAATATCGCCCAGTCACTCCTCGGTGGTGGAGTATGGCAGGGAACCGACGATATCAAGTAAGCTCCTCCCTTGTTGACAAAGGGGGCGGGGGTTGTGAGGTTTACCCAACCGTGACGGTTGTTTCCGTTGCGGATGGTTTTATGGGAGAGGCCGAACCGCGGATGCGGTTCGCTGTTGCTTTCCCGCAAGCTGTGGTTTCTTGCGGAAAGGACGGCACATGAACAGGAGAAGGACCTTGATACTTGGCGCCGCCGGGCGTGATTTTCACAATTTCAACGTGGTGTACAGGAACGATAGCGGATACGAGGTGGTAGCTTTCACCGCCACTCAGATTCCCGATATCGACGGGCGGAAGTATCCCGCGGAACTGGCCGGCGAGCTGTATCCCCAGGGAATACCCATCCTGGCGGAGGACGACCTGGAAGAGATAATCGAGAAAGAGAAGATAGACCTGTGCGTTCTTTCCTACAGCGATCTCTCGGACGCCACCGTCATGGAACTCTGCTCCCGGGTTAATGCGGCGGGTGCGGATTTCACCATGCTGGGCGCCGGGAGGACCATGATCAAGAGCACGAAGCCGGTCATAGCCGTTTGCGCGGTAAGGACCGGCTGCGGCAAGAGCCAGACCACCAGGAGGGTAATAGAGATTCTCCAGGAAGCCGGGAAAAAAGTGGTCGCGATCAGGCATCCCATGCCTTACGGCGACCTGGTGGCTCAAAGGGTTCAGAGGTTCGAAAAGATAGAGGACCTGGAGAAGTATGATTGCACCATCGAAGAGATGGAGGAATACGAGCCGCACATCAAGAGAGGCAACGTCATCTACGCCGGAGTGGATTACGAGGCCATACTCCGCGAGGCCGAGAAGGAAGCCGACATAATTCTCTGGGACGGCGGCAACAACGATACCTCATTCTACAAGTCCGACCTTCTGATAACCGTGGTGGATCCCCACAGACCGGGGCACGAAGTTTCGTATTACCCCGGGCAGACCAATCTCAGGATGGCCGACGTGGTGGTCATAAACAAGATAGACAGCGCCTACCCCGACGATATCGACATTGTAAGGGAAAACACGCGGATAGTGAATCCCGATGCTGTGGTAGTCGATGCGGCCAGTCCGCTTACGGTGGACAATCCTTCGATCATAACCGGCGCCGACGTACTGATCGTCGAAGACGGTCCCACGCTGACCCACGGCGAGATGGAATACGGAGCCGGCTACGTCGCCGCGGAGAAGTACGGGGCCGCGGAGTACGTGGATCCCAGGCCGTATGCCGTGGGAAGCATCATCGAGACTTTTGACAAGTACTATCCCGACAGCGAGGAAGTCCGCGTACTGCCCGCCATGGGCTACGGCGAGGATCAGATGAAGGATCTGCAGCAGACCATCAACGCATCCGATTGCGATGTGGTGGTCATAGCGACTCCCATCGACCTGACGAGGATCATCAAGATAAACAAGCCGGTGGTCAGGGTGGGATACGACCTCCAGGAAATAGGTAAGCCCGACCTGGCGGAGGTATTGAAAAAATTCACCGGTTAATCGATAGAAACGGGGTTGGAGTGTTTTTCTGAAACGGAAGGGCGGGACCCAGGTCCTGCCTTTTCGTGTAATTGCTTTCTTGTCTCGGGTAGGCTAGGGAGGTAAGGTCAAATGGCTGAGAAGTCCTCACCTGCAGAGAATGTCGCCGTAAAGGGCGGCGGCAAGGGGGAGCCGACTTCATTCGTTCACGTGTTTCCCGAGTGGTGCAAGGGCTGCGGGATCTGCGTGGCTTTCTGTCCCACCGGCGTCCTGGAAATGCGAAATCAGAAAGCGGTGGTGGCGCACCCCGAAAAGTGCGTCAGGTGTTATCTTTGCGCCCGACGTTGTCCCGATCTGGCCATTGGTATCGAAGATAGGAACGGTCGGGTCGACGGCGCCCATGAAAAAGAATTCCGGAGTTCCGAAACAAAGGGAGAAGGTGATTCAAGGTGAGCGTTCCCTGGGGTGAAACCAGGCTGGTGCAGGGTAATGAAGCCGTCGCGTACGGTGCCCTCGCCGCAGGTATCGGGTTTTTCGCGGGTTATCCGATAACCCCGTCCACCGAGATTGCCGAGGTCCTGGCAAGGTACATGCCGATCATGGGTAAGAAGTGGATCCAGATGGAGGACGAAATAGCCAGTATAAGCGCCCTGATAGGAGCCAGGATCGCGGGATGCAAGTCGATGACCGCAACCAGCGGCCCCGGGTTCAGCCTCATGCAGGAAGGGTTCGGGTACGCATGCATGACCGAGGTGCCGCTGGTGCTGGTGAACGTTATGAGGGGAGGGCCGTCCACCGGGCTGCCCACCCAGGTTTCCCAGGGTGACGTCATGCAGGCCCGGTGGGGTACCCACGGGGATCACCCGGTGATAGCCCTCGCTCCCGCCGGCGTGAAGGAATGTTTCGAGCTTACCATAAGGGCTTTCAACCTCTCGGAGATATTCAGGACGCCGGTCATACTTCTGCCCGACGAGATATTGGGACACATGAGGGAGAGGATGACCTTTCCCGAGGAAGAAGAAGTGGAAGTGGTCGAGATGCCGGTGCCGGACGTTCCGGTGGAATGGTACGAACACTACCACGATTCGGCGAACAACGTCTCCCCCATGGCTACGTTCGGAAGCGGGTACAGGTTCCACGTTACCGGGCTCATGCACGATGCGCAGGGTTTTCCCACCAGGAAAAAAGAAGAGGTCAACGCCAAGATGGCGCGGTTGAAACAGAAGATAACCCGTAGACTGAAAGAGCTTGAGGACGTCAGGATGCACAACATGGAAGACTGCTCCGTCGTCGTTTTCGCTTACGGCTCCGTATACCGGTCGGCCCTGGCCGCCCAGGCGATATTGAAGAAGCGGAAGAAGAAGATAGGAATATTCCGACCGGTTACGCTTTGGCCGTTTCCGGACAGGACGGTCAAGGAGAACCTCGATTCCAAGGACGTGATAATCGTTCCCGAATTGAACCAGGGACAGATGATTCACGAAGTCGAACGGATGACCAAGGATACGGTGAGGGTGATCCCGCTGCACAGGGTGGACGGGTACGAGATAACCCCGGAGCAGATCGTGGATGCCGTTATGGAGGTAATCTGATGCCTGCCAGGATTCCTTACGAGTACAAGTACCTGAGGGCCAAGAAGAGTTTTCCCCATGTATGGTGCCCGGGGTGCGGCATAGGAATCGTCATGGGGTCTATAATAAGAGCAGTGGACGCAATGCAGTGGGATCTCGACGATATCGTGATGGTGTCCGGCATAGGTTGCACCTCCAGGATGCCGGTGTACGTGGATTTCAACACTCTTCACACGACGCACGGCCGCAGCCTTGCCTTCGGTACCGGTGTGAAAATGGCCAACCCGAGGCTGAACGTTATGTCGGTCATGGGAGACGGCGACGCGCTTGCCATAGGGGGCAACCACATAATCCACGCCGCCAGGAGGAACGTGGACATCACGGTCATAATAGTAAACAACAACAATTACGGCATGACCGGGGGGCAGTTTTCACCCACCACGCCCATCGGCGCGAAGACCGCCACGACACCCTACGGCATGATAGAACCGGAATTCGACGTGTGCAAGCTCCTGGAAGGAGCCGGGGCCGTATTCGTGGCCAGGGGAACGGTGTACCACGTCACGGAGCTGGACAACCTGATAATTAAAGCTTTCAGGAAGAAGGGTTTCAGCGTAGTGGAAGTGCTCTCGCCCTGCCCGACGAATTTCGGCAGGGCCAACAGGTTGGGGGGGCCGGTGGAAATGATGAAGCTCCTCAAGGAAAACACCGTCAACACCACCCAGGTCAAGAAATTGAATCAGAAAGACCTGGAGGGTAAGGTGGTCAGGGGTATATTCGTGGACAGGAATATTCCATCCTACGATGAGAGATACGAGGCTCTCTGCGAAAAGGCCGGGAAGATGGCGGAGGAAGGAAAATGAAGAGGTACTACGAGGTGAGGTTGTCCGGCGCCGGGGGACAGGGATTGGGGCTCGCCGGGAAAGTATTCTCCGAGGCGGCCATCCTGGCCGATTACAACGTATGCCAGACCCAGAGTTACGGTCCCGAGGCAAGGGGCGGCTCGAGCAGGACCGACATCATCATCTCGAAGAAGGAGATACTGTTTCCCAACTGCCGTAACCTGGACATCCTGCTGGCCATGAACCAGGAGAGTGCGGACAAGTTTTCACGTGACGTGGTCGAGGATGGTATAATCCTGGTGGACAGCACCTTCGTTAACCAGTTGCCCGAGGGGCGAGTATACGCTTACCCCCTGACGAAGCGCAGCACGGAAGAATTCGGCACCCCCATGCCGGCGAACATCATGGCGCTGGGAATGCTGGCGGCCCTGGCCAGGCTTTTCAGTATCGATATCTGGGTCAAGGCCATAAGTATGTCGGTCCCCAAGCGTTTCCTGGAAATGAACTTGAGGGCGTTCGAGATAGGGCACAGAGAGGGCAGGGAAATCCTGCACGTGGAGGAGGGAAGGGCTCCCCTGGCCTACGACAGGAAACAACCCGTTCCCAAGGTACTCAAGGATCAGGGCTGAAACATTTCGCAGCACGCGTTCAGAGGATGCCCATGAATTCACTCCACAGCCGTTCCATGGATTTTTCCACGAAGAACAGCTGGTGCATGGAGTACACCCGCCGGGCCAGGTCCTCCATGTTCCACGAATTTCCCGGCAACCTGGCGCAGACCCCGGTTTCCCACGCTTTCCCGGGCAGGTCGGCGGGATCGGGCACATCGACGGCCACGGTGCAATGCCCCGCCATGGTCATAAGCCAGTCCCACCCGGTTTTCGCCGGATCGTCCGTGAGTACGGCGATACGCAGGTTTCCCTCCCTGCCCACGATGCCTGATACCCTGCCGTAGTAATCCACCGGAGGACTGGTCCTGCGAAGGATTTCCAGGAGGTTCACGGGGAAGGGCCGGGAAGGCAGAAGGACCAGGTCCAACTGGCGGAAAGGGTTGTCCGCTCTCATACGTTTCACCACGTCGACAAGTAGATTTACGTCGGCCCAGTGATCTTTCGCGGTTACGCGGAGAGAGGTCAGCCTGAATTCCGAACGAGGCGCTTCGGCGGCTTCGTCGTCCAGATCCAGCGTAAAC
Organism: Candidatus Fermentibacteraceae bacterium; assembly: GCA_027067855.1. Taxonomy (GTDB): domain Bacteria; phylum Fermentibacterota; class Fermentibacteria; order Fermentibacterales; family JCC-6; genus Aegiribacteria. Next base: position 68,365 of record JAMOUX010000037.1, on the reverse strand, counting down.
GTACCGGGCCATCCGTCAAACAATACCGGTCTCGCGGGGAAATCCAGATCGTATCCCAGCATGTCCGCTATTTTTTCCCGGGAGGCGGCCAGGATTTCCAGGCTTTCCCCGGTGAATCCGTAGTACGGCGGAAGCCGCATGTAATCTCCCGGAAAATTCTTTCTCATGGGAGTTCCGGGAAGCACCGACGTAAAAAAGACCTGCACTTCGTGGTGCAGGTTTCTTTCCACCAGGGAGGAGACGGTGCGGAGCGTGTCTTCCGTGGTGTCTCCGGGTAAACCCAGCATGACGTCCATGATGGTCTTCAACCCGGCTTCGGCGAGGTACGATGCTCCCCGCAGAACCATGGCCGGGTCCCCAGTTCTTCCGGAAAGCGCGAGTGATTTGGGATTAGTGGATTGCAGTCCCAGTTCCACGCTGGTGAAACCGGCCCGCCTTGTAAGGCGGGCCATTTCCCGGGTTATCGTTTCGCCTCTCATTTCCGCGAAGAATTCAGTGGGAAGTTTCTCCATCGCTTTCAGCAGGAGTTCCAGGTCCGGCCGTATGTTGAAAGCCGGATCCAGGAAGATGATTTCCCGGGCGCCCTTCCCGGAGAGCAGCCTGAGCAGTGAAGCGGCTTCTTCCGCCCGCATTATCCTGGGAGATGGGCTGGTACGCCTGTAAGAACAGTATACGCAGGTGAATGGGCAGCCCCTCATGGTTTCGATGTGTACCGGACCCGCCCCCGGGTCCAGGTGGCCGGTCAGCCATGGATTGGGGAATGCCCCGGGCGGGAAATCGCCCGTTGGCGATCTTATGAACCCACCGCTCTCCCTTGCGATACGCGAAGCCTCCGCCGGGTTCAACACCCGGCGTGCGATCTCCTCGCCTTCACCGGAGACCAGGAGATCGAATGCTCGTGATTCCAGCAGCCAGCGGTTGTCTTCGTGTACTTCCGGACCGCCGCCCACCGTAATAAGACCCGGGATGCGTTTTTTCAGTTCGGCGGCCATCCACGCACTTCTCTCGGAGTTCCACATGTAAAGGCTGAAGGCCACCAGGCGCGGGTTCCTGTCGACCAGGTGATCCAGCAGGGCGGAGTCTCCCAAGGTATCCACCGTTTCCTGGCCGACGATGTTTTCCGGTGGAATGGATGCCGCCGCGGCCAGCGTTCCAGGGGCCAGGGGGATGTTTCCGGTGGCTTCCATGGGTGCGAGGGTGTTGAGGGGAAGCTGCAAAAGAAGGGAATCCCCGGTTCCCTCAGACGATCCAGCCATGACAGGGGGCGAAGCCTGCCGCCAGTACGGCACCAATGTTGAGGAGCCAGGCGGCGCTTACCATCGTTATGGCCCATGGATGGTGCAATGTTTCCCGTTTTCCGAACAGAAAGAGACTGGAAAACAGCAACACCGTCGTGGCCAGGTGAACCGCCGTTGCGGGAGACGGCGGCAGTCCGTGAAACAGCGTTAAGAACGCGAGAGCCAGGAATGTTGTGAGGGCCATCACCGCGGTAGCCCTCGTGAGTCTCCTTACCCAGTACTCCGAGTAGGCGAGCGGAGGCATGGAGTAGTAGGTGTCACTGTCTTCCTTGGCCAGCAGTCTTCCGTAATACGTGCAGCAGAACGGTATCGTAATGGAAAGCATGAACAGGGTGGAAAAGGACAACAGGGTCACGAACCACTTTCCCTGGAAATCGCAGGTTGCCGCCCCGTTCCCATCGTTGAGACCGAGAAGCGGCATCAACGCCAGGAGGAGGCACTGGAGAATAACCGTGGCGCCAAGGACCGACCATTGGTTCACCACTTTCCTGTAAAAGATCCTGGCTACCTGGGTGAGAAGCAGCAGGCTGGAAACCTGTCCCGCCGGAGTGTACATCAGCCTGACTCCGGATTTTGCAGCGGTGGTCGCTATCAGCGCTCCGAAGAGGAACAGCTGCACCATTCTGATCCAGGATTTGAGTTTGCCGTCGTCGCCTCTTTCACTTTCATTCCGTTCCTCTACCGGGTTTCCGGATAGTTCCACCGAAGGAATCGACCGCACCCTGGAGAGCCTGTAGATGATTTCCTCCAGCAGCAGGGTCAGCAGGAGAACGGGTACGAGAATCATTCCGCCGCCTCCGGCTCGCGGACCGTTTTCAACAGTACGCCCCCTGCTATGAAGAGTACGAGCATGGAGAGGATGGACATTCTTGAGCTGCCGGTGAGATCGTTCACCGCGGCGAATAGCAGTGGTCCGAATATGCTCGCGAATCTCTGGGAGACCGCGAAGAAACCGAAGTACTCGGCGCTCATGTCCTTTGGTATCATCTTCGAGTAGAATCCCCTGCTCACCGCCTGTATACCACCCATGAACAACGCCACCGATCCCGCCAGTATCCAGAAATCCAGGGTGGTCTTCATTCGGAAAGCATAGGCGATTATGCAGATGAAGCCGGCTATTCCCACGAATATCATCCTCTTCGATCCGAAACGGTTGGCCAGGTACCCGTAGATTATGCTTCCCGGAACCCCGAGGAACTGCGTGAGAAGCAGCGCTCCTATGAGATGGCCCGAATCCAGTCCCAGCTCGGCCTTGCCGTAAACCGCGGCCATGATGATTACCGTCTGAACCCCGTCGTTGTACAGCAGGAAGGCCAGGAGAAACCTGAAGATGTTCCCCTGGGTCCTCACCAGCCTGAAGGTGTTCCACATGGTCGAGAAACCCCTGCGGACGGATTCCCGGATTCCGGCGGCCCTGTCCGGTGATTTCTCGGGAACCTTGAGAAAGAGTGGGATGGAGAACAACGCCCACCAGGCCGCGACACTGATGAACACCAGCCTGACGGCCGCAGCCGCATCGGGTATGCCGAACAATTGCGGTTTTTTTATCATGAGCAGGTTGAGGGCCAGAAGCAGGCCTCCTCCCATGTAGCCGAATGCGAAGCCCCTGGTGGAGATCAGGTCGCGCCTGGAGGGCTCAACCGTGTATACCAGCAGCGAGTTGTAGAATACGTTGGCCCCGGCGAAGCCCACCTGTCCCGCCACGAGAAGGCCCAGGACCGACCGGATTCGGCCCGGTCCGCTCAGGGCCAGCAGCGCCGACGCGGTTACTCCCAGGGCCGTGAAGATTGCAAGAAACCGCTTCCTCCTGCCTCCGGCATCCGCTATGGCCCCCAGTACCGGCGCCGTGATCGCAACCAGCAGGGCCGAGACGGACATGGCGTATCCCCACAGGGAGGTGGCGTTGCTGGAAAACACGTGTCCCAGTACGGACCATTCCACGATGTTGTCACCGCATACGGTCTCGGCGAAGTAAACGGGCAGCACCGCGGCCACTATAGTGGTGACGAAGGCGGAGTTTCCCCAGTCGTACAGGCACCATGCCGTTTCCTTGGATATGTGCAACCGCATCTTGGGAAGCGGACCCCCTTTCACCCGCGAACGGAATACGGCAGAACATAAGTATTTTCCCTTTTTGACGGTATACGTTCCGGGTGGTAGCGTAATCCGCGATGGAGTATTTTACGGTTTTCCATCGGCTGCTCGGCATGGTTCAATCGGGAAGGGTGGCAAATGAACCTTCATGAAAGAGTCCGGGATATGCTGGCCTCCATGGACGGTGTCCTGAGAAACCTCCCCAGGGAGGAAATGATAAGAAAGGTCGTCGAGAGAGAGGAAGCCCTCGTAAGCGCCTGTGGCGCCCTGGCCACGTGGACGCCCCCGGAATCGACGGGGCGGAGTCCCGAAGATACTGTGATAGTGAAGAGGGATTCCAGCAGCGATACGATAGACTGGACCAGTCCCAACAACATTCCCATCGATCCCGAAACCTTCGACATGGTGTTCGAAGATGCCATGAAAGCATTGGCCGAAGCTCCCGGGATTTTCGTTACCGACAGGCTCGTGGGAGCCGATCCTAAGTATGCCCTTCCCGTGCATACGATTTCCGATAGGGCCCTGGTCGCCCTGTTTACGGATAACATGTTCAGGCCATACGACCGAGAGACGGCGGAGAGGACGTGCTTTTCCGGAGAACATTTCACGCTGCTGGTTCTTCCCTACCACAAGCTGGATCCGGCCAGGTACCGGGGACGCCTGAGGGTGGATCCCAGGCTGGGGCATACTTCCACCATGGTGGTGGCCATGGATATGGACCGGCGTATGGGGATAGTTTACGGGTCGGCCTACTGCGGAAGCGTCAAGAAACTGGTTTTCACCGTGATGAACTACCTCCTCCCCGCAAAGGACGTTCTTCCCCTGCATTGCAGCGCCAACGAAGGGAAGGATGGTGGAAGCGCCTTGCTCCTAGGGCTTTCCGGTACCGGTAAGACCACTCTCTCCGCCGACCCGTCACGGGCCCTGCTGGGTGATGACGAGCACGGCTGGGGAGACGACGGCATAGCCAATTTCGAAAACGGCTGCTACGCGAAGCTGATAAACCTCAGCCCCGGGAAAGAGCCGGAGATATACGATGCCTGCTTTCACGTGGATGACTGGCGGAATCACGGTTCGATAATAGAGAACGCGATGGTGTATCCTGACGGGCATTTCGACCTGTTCGACTCGAGGCTGACTCCGAATTCCAGGGGTTCCTATCCCCTTAAATACCTCACCAATATCAAGGAATCCTCCATGGCCGGGCATCCCGGTACGATCCTGTTTCTCACGGCGGATGCCAACGGTGTCATACCTCCCATCTCCAGGCTGAACAGGGGGCAGGCCATGTTCTGGTTCCTCATGGGTTACACCAGTAAACTGGCCGGCACCGAAACGGGGATAACGGAACCGGTGAGTACTTTCAGCCGTTTTTTCGGCGAGCCTTTCATGCCCAGGAATCCCGACGTGTATGCTTCCATGCTGGGAGAGAGGATGGACAGGCACGGCACCGAGATCTACCTGGTGAACACCGGTTGGAGCGGCGGGCCCTACGGGGTGGGCTCCCGGATAGATCTTTCACTCACCAGGATCATGGTGGATGCGGCGCTGTCGGGGAGACTCAGGAACGTGAAGTATCACCGGGATCCCGTTTTCAAGGTAATGGTTCCCGAGCATTGTCCCGGTCTGCCGGATCAGTCCATCCTGGATCCCGTGAACACCTGGAGTGACAGGCGGGCATACGTCGAGAGAGCCGGCAAGCTGGCTGCCGAGTTCAGGGAACATTTCCGGAAGGCATACGGGGACAAGGACATCCCGGACGAGGTGGCAAGAGAATGCCCCGAAGGGATTCCCCTGCCCTGACTACCGGCTTCCGGTTTGCGGAGCGTCCATGGCGCACCTGAACCCCACCCTGTAGGAAGAGTGGTCTTCCGGTCGCGATTCGCGGCCGGTTATCCTTACGAACACCGGGTTCGGAGAGTCCCATGATCCTCCCCTGACGACCCTGAGTACAGTGCCTTCCGAACCGTTTTCGTCGAAGCACGGAACATCCAGGGAGAATCCCGGATAGGGTTCGTACACGTCTGCGCACCACTCGGCGGCGTTGCCCACCATGTCATGGAGTCCGAAGCCGTTGGGAGGGAACGAACCCACCGGGGTGGTTCGTATTTCCCTGCCCAGCAGCACTCTTCCCACTCCGTCTATGAAAGTTTCCCCCTCGTGGCGCCAGTTGGCCAGGCTGTCGTTCGGGAGGTCTCCCCAGGGATACCACCTGAATCTTGTGCCTCCTCTTGCCGCGTATTCCCATTCGGTTTCGGAGGGAAGCCTTTTTCCCGCCCATTCCGCGTAGGCGTTCGCATCGTTCCAGGTCACTCCCACCACCGGGTGGTCCTCCATGCCCTCACCGGCATAGGCTTCCCAGTCGCCGCGGGCCTCGTACCCGGTCGACTTGACGAATTCCGCGAACATGGAGTTGGTTACCTCGTACACGTCCATGTAGAAAGGCGCCACGTCCACGCGGTGGCGCGGCGTTTCGTCGCCGAACCAGTACGCCGCGTGGGCCTCGTTCATGTGGGGGACATCGGCGCCCAGTTCGGCCAGTTCCCCCAGTTCGTCCACTTCCGTGCCTATGAGGGCGGTACCCCCCGGGATGAGAGCCATGCCTTCCGGTACGTCGTTCCGGATTCCGGAGTCTTCCCCGTCGCATTCCCGGGCACCGGGGAATCCGACCAGGAGGACTAAGGGAATGAGTATCGACCCGCTGATTTTTTTCATCCGTACTCCTCTCCGACTGTTTCTCAAATAAACATACGAAAATCCCGGGGGAGAGAACACGTCCGCCCTTTTTCCACCGGACCCGGCGGAATATCTTACAGCAGGAAGGAGCATGATGGAAGGCAGATTGCAGGTATACACCGGAAACGGTAAGGGTAAGACCACGGCGGCCCTGGGTCTTGCCGTAAGAGCGGCCTGTGCCGGGATCAGGGTTTACTTCGGACAGTTCATGAAGGGAAGCGATTATGCCGAGCTATCCCTTCCGTCCCATTTTCCAGGCATGATAACCATGGAGCAGTTCGGAACTCCCAGGCTGCTGTGCAAGGGAGAGGAACCTTCGGCCGAGGACATCAGGCTGGCGGCGGCGGGACTGGAGAAAACGATGAACGCCATGCTGTCCGGGATGTACGGCCTCGTAGTCGCTGACGAACTGAACGTTACGGTTCACATGGGGCTTATCGACGAGAAGCTCGCCGTTGAATTCGTGGAGAAGCGGCCGCCGGAAGTGGAACTCGTCATAACCGGAAGGTATGCCCCCCCTCGTTTGGTCGAAACGGCCGACCTGGTCACGGAAATGACCGAGGTGAAACATTATTATGCCGCGGAGGGGCTGGCCGCCCGCAGGGGCATCGAATTCTAGTCGGAACGCGGCAGGGAACGAACCCCGCCGCGAAGTCCCAGCTGCCCGCAAGCGGCTGTTATATCAGCTCCCCTGGATCTTCTGACGGTGACCGCCTGGCACCTTGGGTAGAGGTATCCGGTGAATCTTTCCACGGTCTCCCGGGACGGTCTTTCCAGGTTGAGTCCTTCCACCGGGTTGTACGGCAGCAGGTTTATTTTGTATTGAAGCCCGGCGGCGAACCGGATCAGGGCTTCCGCTTCTTCCGGCGAGTCGTTTACCCCGGAAATAAGACAGTATTCCAGCGTGACCCGCCTGCCGATTTTCTCATTGTACTTCAGCAGGTCTTTCTTGAGTTTCGACAGGGGCAACGACACCGAAACGGGTACGAGCCTTCTCCTGGTTTCGGGCACGGCGCTGTGGAGCGAAACCGCGAGCCCGTACTGTCGACCCGTGGCCAGGAGCCTGTCGACTCCTCCGGGCAGGCCCACGGTGGATACGGTGATTTTCCTGGCACCTATGCATATGCCCCTTTCGTCGCTGATTATCGACAACGCCCCGGCCACGTTGTCGAAATTGTCCATGGGCTCGCCCATTCCCATGAACACCACGTTGGATATCCTGTCCCCGGAAATATCCTGCATAGCGTACAACTGGGCCACTATCTCGGCGGTCGAGAGATTTCTCCTGAAGCCCGACAGACCGGTGCGGCAGAAGGAACATCGGCACCTGCACCCCGCCTGGGTTGACAGGCACGCGGTAAGCCTGGGCCTGTCCGGGATCAGAACGGATTCTATCACTTCACCGTCATCCAGCATGAAAGCGTACTTTGTCGTTCCGTCGGCGGATTTTCGCACCTCCACCGTTTCCGGTCGACGGAGCACCGCCGCGGATGCCAGTTTTTTCCTGTGAACCATGGAGATGTCGGTCATTTCCGAGAAAGCGGTTTCTCTCCTGCCGTGGATCCATCCGAATATCTGGACCGCCCGGAACGGCTTCATGTCCATCTCGTTCACGACCCATTGCCGCAATTCGTCGAAGGTCAGGCCGGTGAGGTCAATCAAGGGGTTCCTCCGTTTGTGATTGTGTTCCGGAATACTTCATGGAAGTATAATACCGAATTGATGACCACGGGTTCCGTGATTCAGACATGGAGGCGATTGCTATGGACAACCGAATAGGAATAATTGGTGGTTCGGGCGTGTACTCGTTCGAGAATGTCGATGACATGGTCAGGATCGAAGTCGAGACCCCCTTCGGGAAACCTTCCGCCTCCCTGACCCTCGCGGAATTCGACGGAATACCCCTCGCCTTCCTTCCGAGGCACGGGGAAGGGCATCACCTTTCTCCTTCCGAAGTTCCTTACGCTGCCAATATCTACGCCATGAAGAAGATGGGAGTCAGGCAGCTGATATCGGTGTCCGCCGTGGGAAGTTTGCAGGAAAAGTACGAACCGCGGGATTTCGTGATACCGGACCAGTTGTACGACAGGACGAAGGGCATCAGGAGAGCCACCTTCTTCGGCGGCGGAATCGTTGGTCACATCGGTTTCGGAAAACCGTTCTGCAGGGAGTTGTCGGAAAAACTTCACGCCGCCGCCGTAAAGGCCGGAGTCACGGTACACAGGGGTGGAACCCTGGTTTGCATGGAGGGTCCGGCGTTCTCCACCAGGGCGGAGAGCATGGTGTACCGGTCGCAGGGCCACGCGATAATCGGCATGACCGCGCTGCCCGAGGCCAAGCTGGCCAGGGAAGCGGGAATCTGTTACGCGACCCTGGGGATGGTAACGGATTATGACGTATGGCATGAAACCGAGGGTGACGTGACCGTGGAAGTCATCATGGAGAACATGAAGGTGAATACCGTACGGGCGAGGAGGACACTGGAACTCGTGCTGGAAACGCTGGATCCGTCGAAGACCCTGTGTGACTGTTACGGCGGTATGGACGGCATGGCGAACTCCATTATAACCGCTCCGGAGCAGAGGGCGTTCCTCGCGATGGAAAACCTGAAAGTCGTTCTCGAAAGATGATCTTCCCGGGATGACTCTTGCGGAATTGGGCGAGAGGGAGTTTATAGCAACCCTTCGGAATGTTCTGCCCGGCATGGACATGGTGGGTGACGACGGCGCCGTGCTGCCCTCCCTGGCATGTCCGGTGGTGACCACTGACAGTTTTTTCGAAGAAACCCATTTCCACAGATGGTGGGCTCCCCCGGAGGTGCTGGGAAGAAGGCTGTTGGAAGCCACGATATCCGATCTGGCGGCCATGGGTGCCGTGCCGATGTGGATCTTCTCCGCTGTTTCGGTCGTTCCGGAGATGGAAGTGGAATGGCTCCTGGATTTCTACAGGGGACTTTCGGCCCTGGAAGAGGTGAAGATGGCGGGAGGCGAGACGATAAGGGGCGGTGGTTTCGGCATGACGCTTACCGCGGTGGGGGAAGGCGGCGATTCGGGAGAACTTTTCAAACGTTCCGCCCTGAAGCCCGGTGACGCGCTTTGGGTGGGCGGCCCCGTCGGACGGGCCCTGGATGCCCCGGCCATGTTGGAAAGATGCGGCGGATTGACGGGCGAAGGACTGGAACCGGTCCGGGACATGCTTTCTCCCGTGGAACTGGAGCAGGTTCGTGCTTTCATCGCTCCCAGGGCGCAGACGGACCTGGCTCTTCACCTGAAAAAGTCGGGAGTCAGGTGCGCCATAGACGTTTCGGACGGTCTGCTTTCAGAGGCCGCCCACATTGCCGGAGAAAGCGGTGTGGATGTCGTACTGAAACTTGAGACCTCGATTTTTTTCCCGTCCGTCGGAGACAGGCCCCTGGAAGCCGCCGCTGCGGGAGAAGATTTCGTATTGCTTTTCGCCGCCGATCCCGAAAAGGATTTTACGGCTGAAGGCTGCAGGCGCGTGGGAAACGCCCGGAAGGGGGAGGGAGGCCTCAGGGTCTTCGTCGGGGATGTGGAAGTGGAAACGGACCGGATCGGTTACGATCACATGAAACCGGAATGACGTTCCGGGAAACGGACGGTGACACTCCCGTTATTTACCACGTCATGGTATTCGCGGGAAGTGTAAATATGCACGGAAGCCGCGGTGGCACGCCGGGATTGTCCTCCCGCGGCGGAAGCATGCGTCAGTCACGGTTGCCGAAGATACCCTTTGGGTGTTCCGGGGATTATTGTAGTTCTGTCTCCGGGAGGTGTATTCCATGGACATAAGGATGGTGCTTTACGGCGCGGAAGCCCTTGTCCTGGTGCTTTCGGTGGTGCTGGCCCTGTTGTTCATCAGGAAGCACGCGCCCCGGAGCAAGTTGAGGCTCTGGGTCGTCCTTGCGGGTTTCGCCGGCGCGGTGTACCTGGTGTTGAAAATTTTCAACGTGCCGGGAGAGAGTACTTTCTACAAGATAACTCTCGCCGCCGTTATCTTCCTGTCGGCCAACATCGTTCTGAAGATGTTGAACCTCCTGTTCTGGGACTACCTGCTGTGGAAGCGTGCCGATGTCCACATACCCAGGCTCATAATAGACATAATAAATGCGATACTCCTCGCGTTGGTGGCCTTGGGAATATTCAACGGTATCTTCGGAGTGAGGCTGTCGGGACTGTTGGTAACGTCCACGGTTTTGTCGGCGGTGATAGGTCTTTCCCTTCAGGACATACTGGGTAACCTTTTCGCCGGGTTGGCCCTGCAGATGGAACGTCCGTACAACCTGGGAGAATGGATATCGTTGAGGGAATACGAGGGCATCGTGGTCCAGATGAACTGGAGGACGTTGACGTTGAGGACCAGGAACGGCGACAGCGTCATAGTTCCCAATGCCACGGTTTCGAAGGAGGTGGTCACCAACCACTCAAGGCCCGACAGGAACCACATGTGCCGGGTACATGTGGGTGTTTCGTACGGATGCAGGCCCGAAAAGGTCAAGGAGGCGCTGCTTTCCACAGTCGCGGGTATGGGAGGTGTCCTGGAAAAACCGCCGCCGGAAGTGCTCCAGCTGGAGTTCGGAGATTTTTCCATCGTATACGAGGTCAGGTTCTGGATAAACGAATTCTACAGGAAACCGGAATTGGAAAGCACCGCCAAGACAAGGATATGGTACGTTCTGAGGAGGCGGGGTATGACGATACCCTTCCCCATAAGGGACGTTAACATGAGACGGATAACTTCCAAAAGCCTCGAACTGGAAAACAGGAAGCGACGGGAGGAGATATTCCGCCTGTTGCGAAAGATTGAACTCTTCGATCCCTTGTCCGATTCCCAGTTGGAGGATCTCGCGGAGAGTGCTTCCGCCGAGGAATACGCAGCGGGAGAGTCGCTGGTGAGGCAGGGAGACCCCGGGGACTCGCTGTACGTAATGGTCTCCGGTAAGGTGGAGGTCACCGTGGAGGATGCGAAACTCGGGAAGATTCACGTGGCTTTCCTGAAGGAGGGTGATTACTTCGGAGAGATGAGCCTTCTCACCGGGGAACCGCGTTCGGCCACGGTCACCGCGGTATGCGAGACCAGGGTGATAAAAGTTCCCAAGGAGGGGATAAGCGGGTTGCTGGAGGAAGAGGAATCGATACTGGAACCATTATCGGCCATGCTGGACAAGAGGCTGAAAGAGCTTTCGAGCAGGGCGGCGGAAAATGGAGCCCGGGAGGAAAAGGAAAGGCAGGCGGTGGAACACAAGGATCGTCTGCTTAACCGGATACGCCTCTTTTTCGGGATGAGGTGATTTTTTCTTACCAGGGGTCGAAATACACCTCGCCGACGTCGAACCTGTCCCGGACCCGGAATCTTCGGCGGGCCATCCGAATGAGGCCGGGATTATGGGTAATGCATGGTCCGGTAAGTGGAAAAATTTCCGCATACTTCATCCCTTCCATTTTCTCCCGCCTGGGGTAGCCCCCCGGCCACACGCTTCCGGGGAACGGAGGAGGTTGTCGCATGTTGTTTCTGGTCTGTCTTGCCGTGCTGGGGGCGGCCGGCTTTCCCGGGCCCGAGAGCAGGGCCGATTACTTCATGGATGTGGAACTGATCCCCGATTCCAACCTGGTGGTGGGATCTTCTCGGGTGGTCTTTACCAGCGGAGTGGATTTTCCGGTGGATACACTCTGGCTGCATCTTTATCCCAATGCGTACAGGAGCCACGAGACTCCTTTCGGGCAGGATCTGGAGGCGGTGGGACGGTACGGATTCAGGGCTTCGGATGATGACGAGAAAGGTTGGATCGATCTCTGCGAATGGTCCCTGAACGGTGAACCGGTGGAAGTTCACGTGGACTGCTGTCTTGGTTTCATAGTCATGGATTCTTCCCTGGAACCCGGAGCCACCGCCGTCCTGGAGGGGAATTTCAAGGTGCACGTTCCCTCCTTCTGGAGCAGGATGGGTCACCTGGGAGATACGTTCCAGCTCACTCAGTGGTACCCGAAGATGTGTGTTCTCGACGGTTCGGGATGGCACAAGGGCCGGTATCACCGCATGGGTGAGTTCTACAGTGATTTCGGTGAATACACGGTGAATATCACCGTACCATCGAACTTCATTACGGCGGCCACCGGCCGGGTGGTATCCACATCCTACCCGGCGGATTCCATTCGGCGTACGGACACGTGGACCGCTTTTCCAGTGCACGATTTCGCTTGGTCGGCCAGCCCCGACTATACCGTCAGGGAGCATACCTACGTGTACCCCGAGGAACTGGGAGGCGACAGCGTTGACGTGCACCTGGTGGTCCTGGACGACGACCCCGGGCACTGGGCGGACATTCCCGCCGTGGTGGACTCTACGCTGCTGTACTACGGTGAGTGGTATGCTCCTTATCCATACCGGGATTTGTGGGTGGTGGAACCCGCGGTCATTTTTGCCGGGGGCATGGAGTATCCCCAGTTCGTATTTTCGGCGAAGAAGATACCCTTTACCCGGGGGTTGGAGTTGGTAACGGCCCACGAGACGGGGCACCAATGGTTTTACGGTATGCTCGCTAACGATGAGGTGAAGGAAGCCTGGCTGGACGAGGGATTGAACACCTTCAGCGAGGTGAGGTATATGGAGAGACGTTACGGACGCCGTGGAAACGTCACCACCCTTCCCGGATGGCTGGCGGAAATCGACGACCGTACAATGCAAATTGTCAACTTCGTGGCCGGAGCCTCGGCGGGAGGAGAAGTTCCGGTTCTCAGCGATGCGACCGCCGCCGGGGACGGAAGTTATTCTACGGATTATACATACTACTCGAAGCCTTCCCTGTTCGTGTGGATGCTTATGGACCAGGTGGGCGAAGATGTTTTCAACGAGGCCATGTCCCTGTACTTTCGGCGATTCCGTTTTCATCACCCGCATACCGAAGATTTTCGCGAGATCATGGAAGAGGTCACCGGCAGATCGTGGAAGAGGGAGTTCGATTTCTGGTTGAGGGGAACCGGGAGTGCGGACCCGGTCCTGGAGGAAGTGCGTACCGAGGGCGATTCCACCGTGGTTACGGTAGCGGGGGATATTCCCCACGAGATGGAGGTTGACCTTCTGCTGGTGAAAAGTGACGATTCCACTTTCACCAGGATCTCCCTTTCCCCGGGGGTGCCCTCGACGGCGAAGATTTCCGGCAGTTGGAATACCGCTGTGCTGGATCCCTTCGGTGATATCCCGGACAGGGCGCCGTGGAACAACTCCATGCCCTCCCTGGCCGATGTAAGGCTTCTCGTGATTCCCTATCCGGATCCCAGAAAGTACACGACCTGGATCCTGCCCTACCCTTCGAAGGCGGCGGGATCGTGGAGGGGTGACGTGGTCCTGATGTCCGCCCCGTTGCAGGTGGAGATGGGGGGGCCTTTCACTTGGTACGGAAAGGTGTCGATACCCTTCGATGGTGGAGGATATTCCTACTGGGGAACGTCGGCCCGCTTCGCCCTTTTCAGGAAATGGAAGCGGGCTCTCCACGGTTCGGTGGGATTATGGAGAGGATACGGCCTGGGGAAGGCGCGGATCGGTCTTGGATATGCCGTTTCCGGACGGGTGCCCGCAGATCCCCGCTACGGTTTTTCCCTCCTGGCGACGCTGTTCGCCGTGGAAGACACCACGGTATACGGAGCGGAGAACGTGGAAGAGGGGAAAGGGCTGGAATTATCGGGTGGCGTTTCGGCATCGGACGATTCTTACCGCCTGTGCTGGAACGTTTCCGCGAAATTATCCGCCTCGCCGGGCTGGAACGGCGGACCTTACGCCAGGGGAGAAATAGAGGTCGGGCTGGATACGAGGCTGGTGGGGAAGTACGTGACGAGAACCAGGCTTTATGCGGGCAGGGTGACCGGGGATGCTCCGCTTCACGTTCTCCTCAGGCCCGGAGGCGCCCTTTTCGCCGCCGGCTTGATGGGAACCTTCCTTCCCCCGGACGGCGCCCTTTCTCCCGCCGAGCACTACTATGTCCGCAGGGGACCGGCACTGCCCGGATACATGGATGACCGGAGCAGGAACAGGGCGGCGGTTACGGCGGAACAAAGATTTCCGTTACTTCTCCCTTTCCCGTCCCTTGAGGTTTACTGTTCGGGGGGGTGGCTGGCGGACGATTTCGGGGAGTTTTCTGCGGATGATTTCAGGGGAGAGTTCGGTGTATCCCTGCGGCTGGCCATGATGGAAGCCCTTTTTCCGCTGTGGCTGTCCGATCCCGCCGCCGGAGAGGATCATTGGGCATTCAGATGGAGGATCGGGTTGCATCCCGCCGGTATTCCAGCCCTTTATTAGGAAGATATGATGTTTTCCGCCTTTTTGCTTGCTGAAAGCTCGGGACCGCGGTAACGCAGATTCCGGATTTCCCGGAAACATATCGGAACCGGAAGGAATTCCCGGAAGAATTCCGCCCGGGGGTGGGGACGGGAGTTAAAAAAAGAGGAGGCGGGTTGTCCCGCCCCCTCTTTGATTCGCAGTGGAATCAGTCGTTGGAGATGACCACGAATTCTATTCTCCTGTTCTTGGCCTTGTTTTCAGGAGATGTGTTGGGTGCCACCGGACGGCTCTCTCCGTAACCGACGGTGCTGAGCCTGTCGGCGGAGATACCGTGTTCGACGAGGTAGTCGAAGACCGCCTGGGCCCTCTGTTCGCTGAGGGTCTGGTTGTAGGCCTCCGATCCGTCGCTGTCCGTGTGGCCGGCGATGAGGATTTTCGCGTTGGGGTTGGCTTTCAGGATTTCCACCACCTCGTTGAGAATCGCGTAGGATTCCCTCTTTATGGTGGCGCTGCCGGAATCGAAGTAGATGTTGTCGAAAGAGAGTACCCGGCCTTCCCTGAAAGTCTCCAGTTGGAAGTCCACCGTGAGCTTCGAGTCGCCGGAGACGATGATTTCCTGTTCCGCGGGCCTGTAACCGTTCATGGTCGCGGTCAGGGTCCAGCGTCCTTCCGGAACGGTGATGGCGTAAGTACCGTCGGTTCCGGCCACCGTCGCGATCCCGCCTCCGTAAGACACCGTCGCCTGAAGAGGTTCCCCGGTTTCCATGTCGGTGACGGTTCCGGTAACGTTCTTGACGGGTTTGAGTTCGAAGTTCATGACTACGGCCTCGTCACCCGCGACGGTTACGGTAGCCAGATACTCCACGTAACCCGGGGATGTGACCACGATTTCGGCCTCGCCCTCGGGCAATTCGACCTCGTAGAACCCGGTGGTTCCGTCGGAGACTACCGCGATTACGGCGGTTCCCGGGAAGTTGAGAGAGGCTTCCAGCGGTTTTCCGGTTTCTACGTCGGTGACGGTTCCCGACATCAAGGCATACGCGGGACCTTTGTTAAAGTCACTGGAGTACATGAGGTTGAGACCCACGCCCCACTGGGGATAGTAACCATGAGGGAAGGGTGCGAAGTTCGCCCTGTACTCATTGGAGGGAATCGCGGTTCCCTGGAAGGCGCGATGACCCAAATCGCTCCACTCGGGATCGAAGTTGTCGAACGAGAATCCTCCCACGAGGTCCATGGCGTAACCCGAACCCAGCGCGAACCTCATGCCGGGTTGAATCAGGAACATGTCGTCATAGCGTTCCCCGTTTCCGGCTTCGAAGTCGCGGTCGAGGAAACGGCGCCACTCGGCTTCGGCGAAGATCGTCCAGCTGTCCATGGGAAACTCGATGCCGGTAGCGAGGTGCAGCACGGGATCTTCGACATACATGTCCACCGCGACAGTGTCACCGGTGGTGTAGTTGTGGTCCGTGAACTGGAAATGCTGCTTGAAATAGTGGTATCCGACGTTGGTGTGCCACGCCATGGATTTCATGTCCACGGAGAAGAGGAAGTCGGCGCCCGCCGAAAAGTCCGAACCCAGCATGGGCCGACGCATCTCGAACATGGGCCGGCCTTGGCGCCATATCCCGTCATACTGACCGTTGTTTACTACGTAGGCATTGGTTTCATCATACATGGACAAACCCACGAACGGGGCGATACCCATCCAGACTCCCCCGCCCCCGGGATTGAAGCCGTATTTCAGGGCGAACGCAGCCTCGCTGAAACCTTTGTCGCTCTCACTGCCGGAGCGTTCTTCGTGCCCCTCGGTACTTCCCCTGGAGAGGCTGTTCCATACGTAGGACACCCGTCCGGCCAGTTCAAACTTGTCTCCCAGGCCAACGGCCGTGGTCAGGTGCCAGGTGCCGTTATGCTCGGTGTCGGTGACGTCGACGTATTCTCCGGACAGGTTGGCCGTCCTGGTGTCTTCACTGAAACCCAGGAATGAAAAAAGCGCCAGGGAGAACTCGTGTGCTCCGATGGGTTTGGCATCCACCGTTCTATTCAGGCCCCTGAGTCCCGAATAGGATGGCAGGGCGTATGCACCCGCCGCCAAAGCAAGCAATACTGCGAGGGTGAGAAACGATTTTTTCATACGGGCCCCTTTCCTGATTGAGTTTACTACTCAACAATGTAAAACGAACAAAGATATGTCAACTTACACGTCAATGTCGGCGTAAAACGGCACCGGCCCTGACCGGGGAATCACGAACCGGGCCCGGCTTACCGGGTTCGGTCGAACATCCCGGCCGATCAAGGGCGAAATACCGATAATCTTGACGACCGGGTCGCCGCGTCCGGCCGGGAACGCCCATGGTTGGATGCGATGACGGATCGTTTCATCACGGCATTCCGGGAAACCCGTGCCGGAAAATGCTTCGTAAGCCGCGCGTCACTTTATCTTGACCGGAGGCATGGGAATCTGCATTCTATGTTTCGTCGTCATTTGATACCATCGAGCGCGAGGAACCGGCTTTGAGGGGTAAATTCGCGCCGAGATCGCCTGTGGCGGATCGGTAGTGCTTTCTTCGTTTCCTTCATGCACGGTGTTTCCGGCCTTTCCCGTGTGAACGACACAATTCCCGCGGGCTGTCCGGAGAGCAGGCGGGGGAAAAGTGCCCGGGAAGAGTAGAGTATAATGGCGACCCCAACGGGAATCGAACCCGTGTTGCCGGCGTGAAAGGCCGGTGTCCTAACCGCTAGACGATGGGGTCGCCGAAAGTGCCCAAAAATGGTGCAGCCGCCCGTGTACGTCAATACCCGTTGGTGAGCCGCGGGGGAATCGAACCCCCGACCCTCTGATTAAAAGTCAGATGCTCTACCAACTGAGCTAGCGGCTCACCTACGACGGGCAGCCGGTAAAATGAAGAAAAAGAACCATGAACGCAATGGTATGTTTATTGCGCTCGTTTTTCGGGACGGATTCCGCGGAAGGGGGTTTGTGATCATGCCGGTCAGGTTGATCGAGATTTTCGTTCCTCTCAACAGGGTCGAACTGGCAAGATCCTCGGTGAGCAGTCTCGATGTCCTTTCGATATGGTGGGAAAAACTTGCCGATGAACAGGCGCAGCTTCACATCCTGGTGGAAGCGGAGCGCAGCGAAGAGGTCACCGACATGCTCAGGACGGTCCTTGCGGATTCCGGAGCGGAACTGAAGATAGTGTCCCTGCCGGTGGAGATGTCCATACCGGCTCCCGGTGAAGAAGACACCGGGAGCCGGGAGTCGGGACGGAAGCGGGGAAAGCCTTCGAGGGTCAGCAGGGAGGAACTCATTACCGATGTGGACGGGATGATGCGGACATCGGTTCCGAACCTGGTCATGACCGTGCTCTCCGCTGTGGTTTGCGCCATCGGGCTTTCCGGAAGCGACGTGGCCGTGATAATCGGGGCAATGGTGATAGCGCCGCTGCTGGGACCCAACGTGGGTTTGTCGTTGTCGGTGACTCTGGGCGATTTCGGGTTCTTCGGGAAGGCGCTGAAAGAAAATATTCTCAGGATAGGGACGGCGTTCTTTTTCGTCTTCGGAATGGGGAGGCTGTTCGCCTTCGACGTAGACGCGGCGGAGATCGTTTCCAGGACCACGGTGGAATCCACCGACATCGTGGTTGCCCTGGCCGCCGGAGCCGCCGGAGCCCTGGCGTTGAGTACCGGGGCGTCCTCCACCCTTATAGGGGTGATGATGGCCACCGCCCTGATGCCGCCTCTGGTGGTGACCGGTATACTGGCGGCTGCGGGTGAGTTCTCGGGGGCGGTGGGTGCGGCACGGTTCCTGGCGGTCAACCTTATTTCCATAAACCTTTCGGGAATAGTGACGTTCCTGGCCGTGGGCGTTAGGCCGTGGTCCAGGCTCGAGGCATCCCGGGCAAGGATGCTGGTAGCCCTCGCTCTTGTATTCTGGTTGCTTCTGCTTGCTTGGTTGGCGTCTCTGATGGTGGCACGCTGAAAAAACCGGCATGCCGATTTTCGGAAGTCATCTTCTTCCGGGCAGAACGATAAGGGGAAAATGGGAAGCCCTGAACCAGTTGGGGGTTCTCTGCAGGGCTTTCTTCACCACCGGGATGGACGAAAATTTTTTCTCGATGGTTTTCCGGGCATAGATCCTCGGGTTACGTCCGGCATGTAGGAAGGGGCGGTATAGCCTTATGCTGGCGGTATCCACGTCCAGTAATTCGATATCGAATTCGTCGGGATTTTTCGTTATGCTGCATTTTTCCGGTAGGTTGAAAATGGAGAAGTTAAGGAAATCCACGGCATCTCCGGCGTCCTCCAGCAGTTTTACGGTCAGTTCCATGTCGGAAGGAGTTTCTCCCGGGAGGC
This sequence comes from Candidatus Fermentibacteraceae bacterium, assembly GCA_027067855.1. Classification (GTDB taxonomy): domain Bacteria; phylum Fermentibacterota; class Fermentibacteria; order Fermentibacterales; family JCC-6; genus Aegiribacteria. The sequence continues at coordinate 49,586 of JAMOUX010000037.1, read as the reverse complement.
CCAGGAGCATATATACGTAGGTGCGGATTCCGGATGCCGCACAGGCTCTGATCGCCTCCAGCGCCACGGAGGATCGTGTTCCTTTCGCGAAGCGCTTCAGAAGCCTGTCGCTACCGGTTTCCACTCCAAGCTGAAGCATCAGGCAACCACTGTCCGCCAGTTCGGGCGCGGATTCAACCAGCCAGGGCTCCGGCCTGGCGAAAGTGAAAAAATCCAGCCCCCGTTCCCGAAGCAGCGGCAGAACTTTTTTCAGTATGCCGGGCGGTACGGCGGAATCCAGGAAGTGAACCAGGGGAACCTTTTTCATCGTTTCCACGGGTATGGAATCAAGGAATTTCGCCAGGATTTCGGGTTTGTAGGTCTCCAGTTTTCCCCGGGCGTCCGGACAGAAGAGACACCTGTTCCAGTAACACCCGGTGGAAAGAGGCCACGGGATTACCGGTCTTCCGGAAACGTACCGGGAATCGCCGATCACCTGTGGCCACGACAGTTCGTCCAGGAACCTTGTTTCATTGTTAAGCAGGTCGGATCCGTCCCCGGTAACCATTTCCGGCAGTACGGTTTTCAGTACATCGAAACCGAAGCCCGTTCTCCGCAGGCTGTTCGGAAGCGACCCCCCCACGGTTACCGTGGTGTCGAACCTCCTCAGGAGCTGTACGAGTTCGATACCCGCCGCCAGTTGGGAGAGGTATGAGAGTGATACCAGGACCTTCGAAGGTTTTTCCCGCCTGAGAACGGGGACCAGGTATTCCTCGAAGAATGCGGTGAACGGCGAGATCCCGCCGCCCAGGAGCCCGGAGAGCCTTTCCGGCGCATGGATCGGAACGGGAGGGACGGCGTCCATGAGGGTTATCCTCCATCCGGTGAATTTCCGTGAGTATTCCCTCAGTACGGAATTCAGTACTCCCGAAGCCGTGGCGTGGCGGTGCGCATCGTAAGTGGAGTTGTTTTCCAGGTAAGCCAAGGCCCTGGATATCGATCCGGGGAAAAACCGTTCACGAAGATGGAATACATGTCTGAAAAAAGAGATGGAGAGGTCGAGAAAACCGGCGTGGATCCCCCGGGCCGCCAAGCCCGATGCAAGCAGGAATGCACCGGACGGGGGCTCCGAGGGTGTCGTCACCGGAGGCGAGAGAACAAGATAGTCCATGGGCGGAAACTAATGCCTGTCCCGGCGCGGGTCACGTCCCGGTATGGGGGAAGCGCCGATGACGACGGAAGAGAGGGAAGAATCAAAGCCGGCGAGCGAAGATATTTGACCTTTACCGGAATGGTGGAGAATATTCGAAGTGATTGGAGGAGTATGATGGGAACCATAGACGACGGTGTGAAACGCAGGCTGGAAGAAATCCTGAGGAAGGGGATGCGGTCGCCGGACAGGGAAAGGATGGAGCAGGCTTCCCGCGAGATCGGAACCATGATGGAAAGGTTCGGAAAGAACGGCGTTCCCACGGCCCTGGCGAATCTCTGGCTGGACATTCTGGACATGTACGAAATGCTGAAGAATGCCATCGCCGGCAAGTATTCGGTTCCTAAAAGATTCCTTGGTGCCATAGCGGTCACCCTTCTGTACGTTTTGAACCCCATGGATATCGTGCCGGATTTTATTCCCGGAGTCGGCTACGTGGATGATTATTTCATGGTTATGCTATGCATACGATTGATACGCAAGGACCTGGATAAGTACAGATCCTGGAGGGATTCAACCTGGGGCAACATTGACTGATCTTTTGCAGCAGTTCGACCACTCCGTTTTTCTGCTGATTAACGGTATCGAATGGGATTTCCTGTCCGGGGTCATGAAATTCGTCTCCGGGGTGGAGAATTGGATTCCCATCATCGGGGCCGGCGTGCTGTTCCTGCTGGCCCGTGGAGGCGAGCCCTTCTTCAGCGAAGTCCGGGGTGGGAAATGGAAGAGGGCTTTCGCCGCCCGGAATCCGAGAATCGTCATCCTGTGCATGATGCTGGCGGTCGGAATTTCGGACCAGACGGCATACCGGATCAAGAGGATCACGGGTCGGAGGCGCCCGTGTTTCGATCCCGGGTTCTCCGAACTGGTGCTGTACAGGGGGGACGTACACGGGAACCTGTCGTTCCCCTCTTCTCATGCGGCGAATTCCGCCGCTCTGTTGACCACCGTTTCCCTGGCGTATCCTCCCGTGACTCCCTATGCCGCCTTCCTGGTTTTCCTCGTCGGATTGAGCCGGGTTCATCTTGGAGTCCACTACCCGCTGGATGTAATCGCGGGATGGGGACTGGGTGCGGCCTGCGCCGTCCTGGTCTGGTTTTTCCTGGGAAAATTCGCCGCGAGGCCCGGTCTCATAGGCTCGACTTCACGGTTCAGACGGAAGCAGCCGGTACCGGTACAGCCCTTGAAAAAGCCGTGGGAAAGACTGACGATGTTCTCCCTGGATGGATACCCCGTGGAAGGTTTTTTCAGGAGGGGAGGGGAATGGCTGGTGGTTATGGTACACGGCCTCAACGATTTCATGGGTTCTATGGAGTTTCCCGCCGAGGTCTTCGCCGAACTCGGCTGGTCGGTATTGCTGGTACCCCTGAGGGGGCACGATGATCATCCCGTTTCCGTCACCACGGGGGGACCCGCCGAGGTGCTCGATCTTGCCGGCGCCCTGGTGTTCTCGGAAAATAAGCTCGGTTTCACGAGGCGCAGGACGGTCTTATACGGAACTTCCATGGGAGGAACGGTGGTGCTCAAGGTTGCGGGGTTGCTGGAGAGAGAGGTACCGGGCGTGATAGTGCATGGTGCGTACGCGAACTTCTACGAATCCGTGGTGTCGGGTATGGGGAAAATCGCCGTACGTTTCCTGAAATTACTTGTACCGGCCGCGACGATCCGCGGCCTGAAGGCGTTCAGGCCCCTGGAATACGCCTCGAGATGCGGAAAAACTAAATTTTGTTATATTACGGGCGAACTCGACAGGTTTGCGCCGCCGGGAGTCCAGGCGGAGATGGCCCGGTTGACCGGCGGAAAATACGTTATCCTGACGGGTAGGGGGCACCGGTCGTGGACCGGTGGGGAAGAGTTGAAGGAAATTCTGATAGAAGCGGCGGCGGACTGCATGGCCGAAGACGGATCCGCCCAGGCCGGGTGAAAGAGTAAAAGTATGAACGATATCAACCTGAGCCAAGCCACGGAAATGGTCATGGCTCTCATGGCGGTGGTCCGGGAACTCGAAGAGAAAATGAAGTACCGGGCCGGAGCGATGCAGGACGGCGGGCAGGATCCCGAAGACTTCCAGGAGTTGTTGTCCCAGCTGGAGCAGTTGCAAAAGACTATCGAGGAATTCATGGAGAGGGCCTTTTCGCAGGAATTCATTATTTCCGGTCTGCCCGTTCAGATACTGGACTTTTCTTCGGAATGGGAAAGGTTCAAGTAATCCCCATATCTATTCTACGAGGTATTTCCTCCGTGCCCAGGCCACGGCCAGCAGAGCCGATAGAATCAGCATGAAACTGAGAAATACACCCGAAATCAGTTTTTCCCTGATGCCGATGGTCGCCGCGGAGTGCTCCAGGGCCGGTAATTTCACCCATTTGAATTTTCCTTCCGTAACGGTTACCACGGTTAATCCCCGTGCACGGCCCGTGTTGCCGTGGGAATCTCGCCACGTCCATCGCGATTCCCCGAACTCCACCCTGAACACGTCTCCTTCCTTGCCGAAATCGGTGCGGGGTCCGGGTTCCACGGACAAGTCTTCCATGTTTTCAAGCAGCGTGAGCAGCGTGTCGGGATCGGACAGTAGATCAGTAACCTCGGAGGAGGCGTGTTCGGACCAGTATTCGGCCCCGGCGGTTCCGCGGCTGTTGATGCAAAGTTCCCGAAGGAATTCCTCCGGAGTGGAAGGTGTCAGTGCCAGTACGCATAGAAGAATGACCATGTCAAACGCTCCTGATGGTTCTTCTTATTTCCGTGAAAAGGATTTCTTCATCCACCGGTAACTGAAGATGCCGGGTCCTTGCTGCGAACAGGGGTATTCCGGTTGAAAGGCCGGAAGCCACCAATATGGGCTGAGACGGTATTCTCGCCGTCAGAGTGGTGGCATAGTGCATATTTCCATGGTCCAGGCGGCATATGACCGCTCCGGCCGTTTGCTGGCGGGTCGCAAGATCTTCCGCCGATTCCACGAAACGTATTTTTCTGGATTTCATTTTAGAGATCACTTCGTTGCAGAGATCGGTGAATTGCGGGATGGGAGAATATACGATGGCATCGTATTCTCTGAAATGCTTCCTTGCGGCGGGAAGGGCTGCCTGGAGCACGTCGTTTCCCGGAGATGCGGCCAGCCAGCCTCCGAAACTCCGGAAGATGGCGCCGAGTTTCTCTATTATCGCGGTTCTTTCCGCCAGGTCCAGGCCCTGCAGCCTGAACTGGAGTACGTGGTACTGCCCCGGCAGAAAGGCGAAGGGATTGGTTTTCGACGTGTTATCTAGCCAACCGGTTTCCAGGCCGGTCCATCTGTCGGGACACATGGGCGTAAGGGAGCGCAGGAGCCTGGAGAGGAGTTCGGTGGCGGTTCGTCTTGATAGCCACGTCAGTGAACCGTCCTCCAGGGCGGAACCCGATATGTCGAATTCCCAGCCTTCTCTTCTGCAGGCGGTGGAAAGGAATTCGGCCAGGGGCTCCGGTTCCTTCGAAACGGTGAATACGCCGGGTCCCATGGTTCCGGTCGACGGTATTCCGGCGCGGTTCGAGTCCAGTACGGTGTGTCGGATGCCGTCTCCGGTTCCTTTCATGACGCTGAAGCACTTCAAGCCCCGCCAGTTGAATTCCACCGGCTCGGGAATGAACCTGTCCGCCAGGGCCGCCCTGTATTGTCGGAGCAGCACCGGAATTCCTATGCGGTTCAGAATCCTGGCCGCGTTCTGGTCCATCACCTGGTCCAGGCCGATGCCGGTGGCTTCCTGGAACCAACCGTTCCAGGTCGCTATCCTGCCGTCCGGAGTGTAGAAGGCCTCTCCTCCCGGGAAACGTGCGGTTTCCCGGGATTGTCCGTAATCCACGCCGGGCAGCCTGGTCCACGTTACCAGGAAACCCGATCCGGAAGGGAATATTTCCTCGATGTACCCATGGTGATTCTCCAGGCGCGCACTCCTGTTCCCGGCGGCGGAGAGATGCGGAACCGGGCAGTCGGCGCACATCCTGGAGTTGCCGAAGAACTGGTAGCAATTCGAGATTCCCAGGTTCCGCCCCTGCCAGATCACCTTGGTGTTCACCATCAGTACGGCCTGGAGGTGGGAGAAATCGGGGGACTCGGTTTTGTCGTTTTTCAGTTCCGCCATGTCGAACTTGGCCAGTTTTCCGGCAAGGGTGTCCACGGCGGAGTACGGTACGCTCCTGGTTGAGTCCCATGCGGCAAGGAGGGTGTACCCGTCTGTTACGGCGGCGATGTGCGTGTCTTCGAAACATTCCTCGAACGGTTTGTCGGAGGAGAGGAGTTCCTTGGTTCCGTCGTTCATGGTACTGGTGGCTATCGGGGTCGAAGTCTCTTCCGGGCCATATACGGCTATGACCGAGGCGCCGAACCCCGCCGCGGCGATATTCAGCGCCTTTTCGAGAGTTTCGTAATCATTTCCCGATGCAAGGATCATCCCGATTTCATCGAGTAGATTGGCCAACCTGTGTTCCCCGTGCGTGGAAAGAAACTGATCGTACTTTATGGCGACGGCGGGCATCAGGGCGTCGGCTCTTCTCTGCAGGGTGTCCGCATCGCCTCTCCATGGTGCGACGAGGGCCAGGCGCCCGTAAGGATAGACGAGACATTGTCCCCTGAACTCGAAAGGAGAGTCGCCCCTCTCGAGATCCACCCATATCGGATAGGTCAGGTTGTCGGGATGGAAGATGCTGCTGCTTTCGAACTGTTCCTGATCGATTTCCATGTTTATTGTGGCCACGGGTATGTATCCCGAAGCCGTTCTCGACAGAAGAACGGCCTTGTCCAACCCCAGGGCGTCTACCAGGAAGGACAGGAAATCAAGGGGTTCCTCCGCTTTCATTCGAGCGAGGTTCTCCAGTTCCTTGACCCGGAACCCGAAGCTGTCGGGTTGGGTAAGGAAAAAGTAATCGTTGCCTCCCATGTGATTCCGAGTGACCGAGAAGACGAGTCGTTTCGCGTTTCCGGACTTGTCCAACAGGGTGACCATTCCACCTGTGCCGGGGAGGGAAGAAATGAGGTCGCTTTGCGACAGTTCCCACGGGGTGTATCCCAGGAGGCACACGAACCCGGGGGATACCAGGGGAAGGGGCGCGTCGGGAACCAGGCGTACCACGGGAAGCGCAGGGTTCGAGAGGTCTCCCGTGAAATCGTCGAGAAAGTATATCAATACCGAAGAATCCGAATCCATCCTCGCAGCCGCGGCCACGGTTTTGCTTCCCAGGTCCGCCGTGACCGGCACGAACCCGTCACCGGGAGGCCAGGGCGATACGATATTTTCCACCGGCTTTCCTTCCAGGCGGGGAAGGCTTCCGGGATCGAATGAACCCGCCGAAGAGACTGATTCCACGGTTCCGTCACAGATGGCCAGGCGTATCAGAATGCCGCCGAAATCCTCCGGATGGTCCATATCTTTTTTCACGGGTTCCAAAGGATCTCCCTTCGAAGAGGTATATATCGAAATATAAAGACGGGTGCCCTGCGTTCAAGGCCGGTTCTTGCGCCGGGAGGAAAGACGCGGATGGGGGGAATCCCGGAAGCTCAACATATTTTTTCGATGTTAATTATTGCGCGATAGAAACTTGGAGTGATGTTCCCGTAAAAGGACCGCGCCGGAGCAAAGGGGTATTGACACCGGCTCCGGAGGTTCACATATATCCGTTCCCGGACAGGGGACGAGGTTCAGAGGCCGGGACGGGTCCCGGGGAAAAAATCGAGGGGCTTGACAAAGACCCGCCTCTGATATAGATTACAAGTTCGCGCCGAGTGGCGCTCGATCTTTGAAAGTTTTGAGAAGACGTGAATCGTAAGCATGGCCCGCGTTGGTTCCATGCCCGGCTTGCCGGGCTGCGCCTGGAGACAGGCGGGATCCGTATGCCATGACGGATCCGGACCGGAATTTGACATGGCGAAAACAGGCAAATGAACCTATGTAAAATACATATGGAGAGTTTGATCCTGGCTCAGGACGAACGCTGGCGGCGTGGATAAGGCATGCAAGTCGAACGCGAACGGAACTGCTAATTCGTTAGTTGTTCCTAGTAGAGTGGCGAACGGGTGAGTAACGCGTGGATAACATTCCTCCCAGTGGGGGATAACATCGGGAAACCGGTGCTAATACCGCAGATGTCATGTTATCGCATGATGACATGACTGAAGGTGGGGATCCTTCGGGACCTATCGCTGGGAGATTGGTCCGCGTCCCATTAGCTTGTTGGTGGGGTAAATGCCTACCAAGGCGACGATGGGTAGCCGGCCTGAGAGGGTGTCCGGCCACACTGGGATTGAGATACGGCCCAGACTCCTTCGGGAGGCAGCAGTCGAGAATCTTCCACAATGTACGAAAGTATGATGGAGCGACGCCGCGTGTGTGATGAAGGCCTTTTGGGTTGTAAAGCACTGTCAGGAAGGAAGAAAACCCTTGCTAGTAATATGAGCGAGGCTTGACCTACTTCCAGAGGAAGCTCCGGCTAACTCCGTGCCAGCAGCCGCGGTAATACGGAGGGAGCAAGCGTTGTCCGGAATCATTGGGCGTAAAGGGCACGTAGGCGGTCTTGTAAGTCGGATGTGAAATCTCACGGCTCAACTGTGAAACTGCGTTCGAAACTACAAGACTTGAGTACTGGAGAGGTATGTGGAATTCCTGGTGTAGCGGTGGAATGCGTGGATATCAGGAGGAACACCGGTGGCGAAGGCGGCATACTGGCCAAGTACTGACGCTCAGGTGCGAAAGCGTGGGGAGCGAACGGGATTAGATACCCCGGTAGTCCACGCCGTAAACGATGGGTACTAGGTTTTGGAGGTCTCAACCCCTTCAGAGCCGCAGCTAACGCATTAAGTACCCCGCCTGGGGAGTACGGTCGCAAGGCTGAAACTCAAAGGAATTGACGGGGGCCCGCACAAGCGGTGGAGCATGTGCTTTAATTCGATGCAACGCGAAGAACCTTACCAGGGTATGACATGTGAGCTTCCGCCTTCGGGTGGAGGTTAGTCATGTGAAAGCATGATGAGTCACACAGGTGTTGCATGGCTGTCGTCAGCTCGTGTCGTGAGATGTTGGGTTAAGTCCCGCAACGAGCGCAACCCCTGCTTCTAGTTACCAGCGGATAAAGCCGGGGACTCTAGAAGGACTGACGGTGATAAACCGTAGGAAGGTGGGGATGACGTCAAGTCATTATGACCCTTTACACCCTGGGCTAACCACGTGCTACAATGGTCGGCACAAAGGGGAGCAATACCGCGAGGTGGAGCAAATCCCAAAAAGCTGGCCTCAGTACGGATTGCAGTCTGCAACTCGACTGCATGAAGTCGGAATCGCTAGTAATCGTGGATCAGCATGCCACGGTGAATACGTTCCCGGGCCTTGTACACACCGCCCGTCAAGCCATGGAAGTTGGTAGCACTCGAAGTCGCCGACCCAACCTCGTGAGGGAGGCGCCGAAAGTGAGACCGGCAACTGGGGCTAAGTCGTAACAAGGTAGCCGTACCGGAAGGTGTGGCTGGATCACCTCCTTTCTAAGGGGTACTGCCGAAGAGTGAAATCTTCGGCGTAGCCTAGGTTGAGCGCCGGTCATGCGGCGATTCCGTCTTCTCTTCTTGAAGATTTTTATCTGGAGAAGGTCGTGCACGCATGGGCCTGTAGCTCAGTTGGTCAGAGCGCACGCCTGATAAGCGTGAGGTCACTAGTTCAACTCTAGTCAGGCCCACCACGCTATCATCTCCAGGGTTTTCCGGGGGATGTAGCTCAGTTGGGAGAGCATCGGCTTTGCAAGCCGGGGGTCGCCGGTTCGAGCCCGGCCATCTCCACCAGGAAACAAAGTGAGGTTATCACGCAGTTCTTTGACATCTATGCAGGGCAAACGAAAATCGAATCCGTTTCTGTAACCTTGGTATTGTGTAGAAGCTACTAAGGGCACACGGTGGATGCCTTGGCACAGGCAGGCGATGAAGGACGTAGTAAGTTGCGATAAGCTTCGGTGAGGTACAAACAACCTTTGACCCGGAGATCTCCGAATGGGGCAACCCACTCAGGTTAATCCCTGAGTATCCCTTTACTGAACACATAGGTTTAGGGAAGCTAACCCGGGGAACTGAAACATCTAAGTACCCGGAGGAAAAGAAAGAGAATTCGATTCCCCCAGTAGTGGCGAGCGAAAAGGGAACAGTCCAAACCGAGCGACGTGTAAGCAGCGCGTGCGTTGCGTCGTCGGGGTTGAGGGAAGTATTCGGAGGAGCGCGTATCTCCTCGGATCGAAAAGCCAGTTAGCAGAAGGATCTGGAAAGATCCCCCAGAGAGGGTGACAGGCCCGTACGCGAAAACTGACTCTGGATCTGGAATACTCTCCCAAGTAGTGCCGGACACGGGAAATCCGGTATGAATCCGGGCGGACCACCGCCTAAGACTAAAGACTCGCCTGTGACCGATAGTGAACTAGTACCGTGAGGGAAAGGTGAAAAGTACCGCTGGCGCGGAGTGAAATAGTACCTGAAACCGTGTGCTTACAAGCAGTCGGAGCCCCCTTGAGGGGTGACGGCGTGCCTTTCGCATAATGAGCCGGGGAGTTACTCGTATGTAGCAAGGTTAAGGTCTTAAGGACCGGAGCCGAAGGGAAACCGAGTCTGAACAGGGCGTATAGTTGCATGCGGTAGACCCGAAGCCAGGTGATCTACCCATGGCCAGGCTGAAGCTTGGGTAAAACCAAGTGGAGGGCCGAACGCACTAATGATGAAAAATTAGGCGATGAGCTGTGGGTAGGGGTGAAAGGCCAAACAAACCTGGAAATAGCTGGTTCTCTTCGAAATAGCTTTAGGGCTAGCGTTGCGTCAGAGTGTGGCGGAGGTAGAGCACTGGATGGGTGAGGGGGTCAACAAACCTACCGATTCCAACCAAACTCCGAATGCCGCTCACATGTTTCGCAGCAGTCAGGCCACGAGGGATAAGCTCCGTGGCCGAGAGGGAAACAACCCAGACCACCAGCTAAGGCCCCCAAGAGTATGCTGAGTGCATCAAAGGAAGTGAGGGCGCTCAGACAACTGGGATGTTGGCTTAGAAGCAGCCATTCATTTAAAGAGTGCGTAATAGCTCACCAGTCAAGCTTTCTCGCGCCGATAATAATCGGGGCTAAGCATACCGCCGAAGCTGTGGATCGCGGTCGAATGACCGCGATGGTAGAAGAGCGTTCCATTCGCGCCGAAGGTATTCCGCGAGGAGTGCTGGAGCGTATGGAAGTGATCATCCCGGCATCAGTAGCGACAATGAGGGTGAGAAACCTTCACACCGATAGCCTAAGGGTTCCTGGGCAAGGCTGATCCGCCCAGGGTTAGTCGGATCCTAAGCCGAGGCCGAAAGGCGTAGGTGATGGGAAACAGGTTAATATTCCTGTACCGCCGGACAGGTGTTCGAGCGATGGAGTGACGCAGAAGGTAGGGTCATCCGGGTGATGGAAATCCCGGTTCAAGCTCGTAGGGAGGGAAGACAGGAAAATCCGTCTTCCCATAATCCTGAGGAGTGATGACGAGAGCCTTAGGCTCGCAAAGTGACCGGTTCCACGCTGCCGAGAAAAACTTCTAAGCGAATCTGTCAGGCGTCCGTACCGCAAACCGACACAGGTAGGCAAGGAGAGAATCCTGAGGTGTTCGAGATAACCATGGTTAAGGAACTAGGCAAAATCATCCCGTAACTTCGGAAGAAGGGATGCCCGATCTGGTGAAGGACTTCGCGTCCGGAGCCGGGTTGGGCCGCAGAGAAACGGCCTGGGCGACTGTTTACTAAAAACACAGGTCTCTGCTAAGTCGTAAGACGATGTATAGGGACTGACACCTGCCCGGTGCTGGAGCGTTAAGGGGAAGGGTTAGCCTTCAATTATGTTGGCGAAGCTCTGAACTGAAGCCCCAGTAAACGGCGGCCGTAACTATAACGGTCCTAAGGTAGCGAAATTCCTCGTCGGGTAAGTTCCGACCCGCACGAATGGTGTAACGACTTGGGCACTGTCTCAACCATGGACTCGGCGAAGTTGCAGTAGCGGTGAAGATACCGTTTACCCGTGGAAGGACGGAAAGACCCCGTGCACCTTTACTACAGCTTGATATTGGCTTTCGGCGTGCGATGTGTAGGATAGGCGGGAGACTGTGAAGCCATGACGCCAGTTGTGGTGGAGTCACCCTTGAAATACCGCCCTTTGTACGGTGGAAGTCTAACGGAGAACCGTGATCCGGTTCCCGGACAGTGTCAGGTGGGTAGTTTGACTGGGGTGGTCGCCTCCTAAAAAGTAACGGAGGCGCGCAAAGGTTCCCTCAGCGCGGTCGGCAATCGCGCGTTGAGTGTAAAGGCAAAAGGGAGCTTGACTGCGAGACATACAGGTCGAGCAGGTACGAAAGTAGGTCTTAGTGATCCTGCGGTCCCGAGTGGAAGGGCCGTGGCTCACCGGATAAAAGGTACGCCGGGGATAACAGGCTTATCGCCACCGAGAGTTCACATCGACGTGGCGGATTGGCACCTCGATGTCGGCTCAGCGCATCCTGGGGCTGGATCAGGTCCCAAGGGTTGGGCTGTTCGCCCATTAAAGCGCTACGCGAGCTGGGTTTAGAACGTCGCGAGACAGTTCGGTCCCTATCCTCCACGGGCGTATGAAGTTTGAGGGGCTCTGCTCTTAGTACGAGAGGACCGGAGTGGACGCACCTCTAGTGTACCGGTTGTCCCGCCAGGGGCATAGCCGGGTAGCTATGTGCGGAACAGGATAAACGCTGAAAGCATCTAAGTGTGAAACCTGCCCCAAGATTAGACTTCACTATCCGTCAAGGATCTGTAAGGCCACTCGGAGACTACGAGTTTGATAGGCTGCAGGTGTAAGCACGGTAACGTGTTCAGCCGAGCAGTACTAATCGGCCGGGAGGCTTCTATACTAAATAATACCTCGATGATGGAAACGGATTCGTCATTTGTCCTGCATAGACTTGAAAGAACTGATTATGCCGGCGGCCATAGCGGAGGGGCCACACCCGTACCCATTCCGAACACGGCAGTTAAGCCCTCCAGCGCCGATGGTACTAGTAGGGTGACCTTCTGGGAGAGTAGGTCGTCGCCGGCTAAAAAATATCTGCGAGGAAACCCCTGGGGGCCCCCCAACCCACCCCGGGGGTTTTCTCCATTTTTTGTACCGGAAAACACAGAGACCTGCTTCAAGCTCATACTTCACGCGAAAGTAATAATATCCATTGATGATCGGGGATATTCCAGCGGTGAAGCCTGCGGAAATACCCCACCACGAAGAGGAAACGAAGATCTTCCCGGTATATGTACCGGACAGTCGGTAAGCGGTATTGCGTAAGTAGATCCGGGAAGAACTGAATGAACGAGTAAACTCGATATCGAAGCCGCTTCGATACCGGAAGAGGAGAAGGGGTTACCCGTTGCGGTTCACCTTCCTGAAAATGGCCTTGGCCGCCCGTACTCCGTCCGCTACGGCCGTCACCACGTCCCCGGCACCCGGAGTGACATCACCTCCTGCATAGATGTTTTCGACACCGGTGAACTGATTCTCGTCCACTTCGATGAGACCCCACCGGGTCTTGAGCGTTGACGCCACTTCCAGGGGAAGGAAGTCCAGTGACGGTGCCTGGCCTATGGCCAGGAAGATGGTGTTCACATCCAGGTGATATTCCTCGTCGCTTTCTTTGACCGGCTTGGGCCTGCCCCCGTCGGGGTCTTCCACCATCACCGCCTTGAAATAGACGTACCTGAGGCCGGTACTCGTCTTCTCTATCCTTGCCGGAATCGTTTGCGGCCTGAAGTCGATGCCCTCTTCCATGGCTTCGTTTATTTCTTCATCGTCGGCCGGCATGTCTTCTATCCGCCTGCGATAGGAGACGATGACCCGACAGCCGAGGCGTCTCGAGGTCCTGGCCGTATCCATGGCCACGTTGCCTCCACCTATGACCAGGACGGTATCGCCAAGGTCGTGGTTCTTTTTATCAGGATCGTCCTTGAGAAAATAGAGTGCGTGCAGGACTCCGGGAAGGTCCGCGCCTTCCATTCTGAGATCCGAACTCCGCTGCAGGCCCGGTGCTGCGAAGACCGCGTCATATTTCTTCATCAGCTTGCGGAACTTGCCGGGAGTCACCGGTTTACCATAGTGGAAGTTCACACCGGCTTTCTCGAATACCTCCATTTGTTTGGCGTAACCGGATGCCGGCAGCCTATACTCGGGAATAGCGTGCTGGGCCACTCCGCCGCCCTCGTCGTCGGCTTCGAAGACGTGAACGTCGCAACCCATCCGGGCAAGGTAGTATGATGCGGACAACCCGGCCGGTCCGGCTCCGATCACGGCCACCGTGCCCTTGCCGGAAGCCACGGGCTCCAGGTCCGTTCCCAATACTTCGGAGAGGGATTCGAAATTTTCACAGGCGAATCTTTTCAGCCATCTTATCGCTATCGCTTCCCCCTGGTAACCCATGGCGCACACCGTTTCACATTGCCTGGTGCACACCTTGCCGCACATTTCCGGCAGCGGGTTGTTGTCGTAAAAGAGTTTAACCGCTTCTTCGATATCGCCCGAAGTGATTGCGGCGATATATTCCGGGATATGCATGTGGGTCGGACAGGCGGTGACACACAGACCGCACCGGATGCATCTGGATGCCTCTACAACGGCTTCCGCCATGGAGTATCCCTTTACCACCTCTTCGAATCCCTTGATTCTTTCTTCCGGGGTCAGAACGGTCATGGGTACCCTGGGGGAACCGGCCCAGCCCAGGATTTCGTTATCCTGGCGGTATCCTTTCTCCGAATCGTCCCAGGTTCTTGAATCGACTCCGGGGACGTACTTGCAGGTATCAGCGTTGAAAGTGCTCCAGCTGTACGTATTCGACATGGACAGGGAACCGGTGGAACAGACATCTATACACAGGGCGCACCAGCAGCACCTGCCGTAATCCACCATTGGTCTGAGCTTGGAATCACCCTTTTCGGGGTCGGCGTCCGCCACCTTTACCATGTCTATCGCTTCGTTCTGGCAGATGTCGTGACACCTGCCGCAACCTATGCATTTCTCGATGTCGTTTTTATGGAAGCCCCTGTACCTGTCGGACCCTGGATTGTCCTTGTATGGATATGGAATGGTATCCGCCTTTTTCGAAGCCCTGGTCCAGGCGAGGAAAGGCGAGAATATGTCGGTGAATCTCATTATTCTTCACCTCTCTATTTCCGGCGGGCACGTGGTCAGGCTCACCATGATGTTCGAAACGTCGGCGATGTTGGCTCCCACCAGCATTCGCTCCAGGAGTGCCGTGGCGTGAACGTAAGAAGGCCCCCGCACGTGAACCCTCCTGGGCCTGGTGCCTCCGTCGCTGACCACGTAATAACCATATTCACCTCTTGAGGACTCCAGTCTCGCGTAGACTTCTCCCGGCGGTACCTTCCACTGGGTGAGATTGGGAAGCCTTGTGGAGACCGGCCCTTCCGGCATGTTTTCCAGTATCTGGCGCAGAAGCGATATGCTCAGGTCAATCTCCCGTCTTCTCATCACTGTCCTGGAGTAGATGTCGTTTCCGGTTTCGTAGATCACCTGGAAATCCAGATGGGCGTATGCTTCGTAGGGATCGTCCTTCCGCACGTCCCTCCCGGATCCGCTTCCCCTGGCTACGGGGCCCACTAAACCAAGCTCATCGACCCAGGCGGGATCCACCATTCCAACTCCGATGGTTCTGTCTTTGAAAACGGCATTGTTCAGTATCAGCCGGTCCATTTCCGGGAGCCTTTCGGCTATGGAATCCAGGGTGGAAATCATTCTACGTCCGAATCCTTCCGGGAGATCCCTGCGAACTCCGCCGGGGATAATGTACATGTGATATACTCTTCCGCCGGTGAGTTCCTCGAAAAGGTCGAGTACGAAATCCCTGAGAGTTATGCCCCACATGGCTGCGGTACCCATACCGATGGTTCCACCCTGACCGCCGAAAACCATGAGGTTGGTTCCCAGCCTGGCAAGTTCCAGAACCATGGTTCTGATCCACTTGGCCCTTTCGGGAACGGTTATTCCGGCAAGCGTTTCCACCGCCATGGCGTAGCATTCTTCGTTGATATCCGGTTCCGGAACGCATATCCTGCAGACCAGCGGGAAGTTCTGTATCCAGAGCCTGCGCTCCATCAGTTTTTCGAAACCCCTGTGGAGATATCCCACGTGGGTCACCGCCTTGGTTATCTCGTCCCCGTCGAACCACATCTCCACGCTCATGTTCCCGGTGACTCCGGGATGCTGGGGGCCGAAGAAGAGGTGGGTGGTCTTCGTGCGTCCTGCCTCGGGTATCAAGATTTTTCCTTCCTGGAGGGAACGGGAGTATCCCATTCTCCGGTGTGTTCGGCGATAAGGCGCCTCGGATCCACATGTTCGCGTTTTCTCCGCTCACCGTAGGTTTTCATCGAGTACTCCAGGGTATCGAAATCCCTGCGCATGGGAGGTATTCCTTCCCATCCCTCCAGCAGGAAATCTTCGTCCTGCCTGGGATTTCCGGGGAATTCTATTCCGAACATCTCTCTGAGTTCCCTCTCGAAGAATACCGCCGAGGGCCACATATCCTTGAGGGTCGGGACCTTGCATCCTTCTCTCGGGTAATCCGCCGAAACCATGAAGATCGAGGCGTCCTCGGTGCTTTCGAGAATCCACGTCAGTTGGAATATGTCCCTTTCAATCCTGTCCACAGCGGAGATCAGTTGCAGTACATTCTTTCCGCACCTGCTCTTTGCTGTGACGATTACTTCCATAACTCTTTCCCTGGGTACGGACACATGGAGATATCCGTGCCTTTTCCTGATGACGCGGTAGTCCTCCACCGTTTCACGGAGCATGGTCATAAGATCATCAGCCATCTTTACCTACCAGTTGTAATCCGGAAGATCCCAGTTCCTGATTATCTCCCGCTGGTTTTTCCTGTAGTACTCGAGATTTTCCTTGTAGCGCTTCCAACCCACCGCCTTGCCTTCCTTTATCTTCTTCATGAGCAGTATGAAACCGTCTATTACGGCCTCGGGCCTGGGCATGCAGCCGTTTACGTAAACATCCACGGGAATGTACCTGTCCAGTATGTTTATCGTGTTATAGGAATCGAAGTACATACCCCCGTCTATGGTACATGATCCGAGGGCGAGGATGTACTTCGGATCCTGGATCTGTTCATACACTCTTATGACCCTCTTCAACGTTTTGACCGACAGGTAACCCGAGATTATCAGAACGTCGGATTGTCTCGGGGTCGGACGCATTGCTATACCGAAACGCTCCATGTCGAACCTTGATGTATGCAACGGTCTCAGTTCTATGGCGCCGCATCCGGTTCCGTACGCGGTGATCCAAAGGCTGTTGGCCCTGGCCAGGTCATCCAGCTTTTTCCAGATTTTTTCGTTGTCCACCGGCTTGTCGGGAATCTTGTTACAGTACATCGTCCTCCTAAAGAATGACTCTTAAAAGGTCCACCGCAACCAGCGAAGTGGGTACGAACCAAAGAAATCTTACACTCTGCTCCGTACGGAATCTGGGGAATACCGGGCTCACGAACAGGGGGTACATGTAAAGAAGGAATGTCTTAATGAGCAGGGAGGACCAACTCCCCGCCCCGCCGAAGAACAGGTTGACGAATAATATCAACTTGGCCACGCCGAATATGGCCCTGCCGCTGAACATGAAGGACAGGAACCTGCTGCTGTATTCCGTGGGCGGACCTATCGGTATTTCCTGGGGCGCCAGCACTATGTTGAAAGGATATGTCATGTTCATGGGAAGAAAGGTGATCAGGGCGGCTGCAGTGGCGAAAGGGAAACGGAAGACGTTCCAGTTCAGTATGCCGCCCTGTTGGGCGCTTACGATATTCTCTATCGAGAAGGTGCCCAATCCCAGGGCCAACACCAGGACGGCGGCGGAGAAGGAGAGTTCGTAGGCGGACATTTGCAGGAGCCCCCTGCTCACCGCCACTACTGCGTAAGGATGACCGGAATCCCCTGCCCCGAGGGCCATGCCCAGGCATCCGAAAAACATGAAATACAATACCAGCAGGAGGTCGCCTGAGAACGACATGTTCGTCAGCACGGAGTTTCCGGCTATGATGGGTACCAGTAGAAGCACGCCGATTCCCCCGGTCAACCTGAACATGGGAGCCATCCAGAACATGGTTCCGTGGTGTATGGACGATTCCTTTCTGAACAACTTCCAGAGATCTATGAAGTTCTGAGTGAGCCTGGGGCCTATTCTTCCGTGAATACTTGCCGTTATGACTCTGGAGACACCACCCAGGAGCAGTCCGTATACCAGTGCTCCCAGTGAAGTCAGGATCACGGAGACCAGTAATCGCGTCAAGGGGTGCCTCCCTTCATCCAGAGTATCATCACCGTTAAAATGATCAGGGAATGGAGAAGGTAGGTTCTCGCATCGCCTGTGAACAGCGACCTGAAGACGTCACCGGCCAGGTCCGCCGTCTTTACGATGCCGCCGAAGACTTTCGAGGCGTGTATCTCGGGCAGGAATGCCAATGCTCTTCTGAAAGGCCTGAAGAAATCACCGGCATAGTGCACTTCCTCCGGAGAAGGGGGAAGTTCCCCCGCAAAACCTATATCCAACTGCCCCACGTGTATCGGCCTCCGTCCCGAGATCCAGTAGAAGACGAATGCGAAGCCGAAGACGCCCATGACCATCATACCCACCGACCAGGCGTCCCAGTATCCCAGGGACGTGGAGAGCGCCGTGCCTTCGATCACCGGGATCTCACCCCCGAGACCGGCTATGGAGGCCACCGCGGGAACCAACCGGTCCAGGAGAAGGGTGGGTCTGAAACTCAGCGCCATCAGCACAGCGGTGAACACGCCCTGGGGCGCCAGCACGGCGAGAGGCGCTTCCTTGACTTCGTAGTGCCGCGGGGCGAGTTGTCCCAGGAATACCGCGTACAGCAGTCTGAAGGCATACAGGAAAGCGACTACCGATGCAAACATCGCCACCAGGGCCAGGGGCAGCATCCCCTGTTCCACCAGGGCGTTGTAAAGGAGCCATTTACTTCCGAAGCCCGATAGGGGGGGAACACCGGCGAAGGCTATGACGGATATGAGAGTGAATGTGAAAGTGAGAGGCATCCTTTTCACAAGTCCTCCAAGAGAGTCATAATCGGATGTTCCGGTCCTTGCGATAACCCCCGCCGCACCAAGGAACAATATGGACTTGAACAGGAAGTGGTTGAAGGTATGGTATATTGCCGCGGTCCATCCGAGGACCGAGGTCAGGCCGATGCCCATGATGACGTATCCCAACTGGGATACGCTGGCGTAAGCCAGAACCTTTTTGTAATCGGATTCCAGCGAGGCCATAGCCGCCATTCCCAGTGCGGTAAGCGCCCCGATCCAGGCCAGGGAAGTTCCCAGTGGAAGTATCGCGGCGGCGGAAGCGGAGAAAACCAGCAGGAAAACCGCCGCCTTGGAGGAAGTGCCGGACAGGAAAGCCGCCATGGTCGAAGGCGCCGTGGAATACGCCCTGACGTTCCACAGGTGGGCTCCTCCCTGGCCCATCTTGAGCAACGCCGCTGCTGCGACGAGAAGCATCGGTATTCCCGGAGATGAAACCGCTCCGTCCGAAAGTACCAGTGAAGCCAGCAGGAGGTATCCTGCGGCTCCTGCGAACACCGCGAACCAGAACGTTCCTTCCGAAGGCCTGGCGCCCTTGCTGACTCCTATGACTGCTGCAAAAGCGGAGATTTCCCAGAGGACGTAAAACGTGAGACCGTTTCCGGACAGGGGCAGAAGCGTCAGGGCGACACCTGAAACGAGCATCCATACGGCGGGGGATTTTTCACCGGGACCGCCCCTGAACGCTCCGGGCAGCGACAGCAGGGTTCCTCCCGCGAAGATCGCCAGGAACAGGTCCCTCACGAATCCTGCACGGAAGAGTTCGCCCGAGAGGCTCAGCCCCTGTTCCGCACCTGCAGCCGTCCAGACGGTTCCGGCCGCCAGCAGCGCCGCGCCCATAAAAGCCGCATCGAAGTACTTGCGCTTCTTCTGCCATGGTCCGGTTCTCGATGACCACAGACGATAGATGTAGACCGATTCGAAGAAGAGCCCCAGGATCACGGCACCCATCAGGAGAGGAGAAATGTCGGCCAATACCGTGAGCATGCGTATTTTGGCCCAGAACACGGGAAACGGCGGAATACCCGTAATGCATAAGAGGGGAAGAAGAAGCACGTAGCCCGATACCTTTTTCCAGGGATCATCTTCTTCCTCCGGGTCGGCCATGAGGAATACGGTTGTTTTTGAAAGGGACGCGAAGGTGAAGAAGAGCAGGGTGAGGGACAGGTAATCGGCGCCGTGTACCGTTCCCGCCAGGATCAGCAGAATCGAGGCATACGCCGATGTGGAATATCCCATCATACGACCGGGATCCCTCTGCCTCAGTCCGGCCAGCTGTCCCAGCACCAGTCCTCCGGCTCCTATCCGGGCCAATACGCCGGGGTCGGGCAGCGGCAGCACGGTCAGCATTCTTGCGGACCAGAGCAGTACGGCGAGGCTCCAGGTGGAGCTGTAAACAGCCGCGAAGTTCTTGTCCACTCCCTGGTAGAAATCCAATCCCCAGCCGGAGAGGGGGAATGCCTTTATCTCGGTCATTATCACCGTGAGCAGGAGTCCGGAAACGAGTATCGCCGGGAAGCCGGTCATTGTGGATATGGCGGTTAGCCTGAGTTCCCCGGTGGTCCTGTACACGATTACCACCGCCAGGAGATAGAGTATGGTGACCAGGCCGGAGATCATGGCGGTTTTCAAGGCCACCTCCCATCGCCTGCGGCACCTGCCGGCGGCGGTGAGACCTATTGTTATTATGCTGCCTATCTCTATGAAGACGAATGAATTGAAGAAGTCCGTAGCGAACATGAGGCCCAGAGAGGTGGTCACAAGTGTCAGCAAAAGGGGTTGGGTTCCGGGTATGCGCCCGGAAAACCTTCCAACTCCCAGGAGAGCGCCTACGTACACCACCACCGCCGCCAGGGCCGACCAGCCGGTCACCTTCAGGTCTATGCTGAGGGGAGGTGTCATCACTCCCGTTCGGAGTATCATGGTGTTTTCCAGCCCTCCGTCGGTGACGGCGCCCAGCCTGGCCGCTATGACCAGGATCGCGGCGAGTCCGGCGAGGAGGAAAAGCCTGGTGATCAGCAGGGAAAGTCTTTCGTTCCTGTGTGTGAGCCAGGCGGTCAGGAAGGCACCCAGCAACGGGAGGAATACCGCCAGCGCCGTTACCATTTCAACTCCTTCATCCTGCGTATGTCCGCGGTACCGAGTCGCCTGGATGCGAGCACCGCCACCACCACGAAGAGCGCGGCGACCGCCACTCCTATGACTATGGAAGTCAGGACCAGTGCCTGTGGAAGCGGATCGACCACCGCCGAAACCGCTTCCGCCGCCGGTACGTCACCGTTGAGAATCGGGGTCGTTCTTCCCGGAAGGTAACCCGACCACACCAGCAGCAGGTTCACGCCGGTGTCCGCTATAGTGAAGGCGAGTCCTATCCTCAGGATGTTTTTCCTGGTCAGCACGCCCCAGAGCCCTACGATTATGAGACCGGAGGCCGTGCCGGCAACCGTCCAGTAGAATACGTTCAACGGTTTCCTCCACTCTTTCTGAAAGCGGCGAAGATCCCGGAAAACTCGCTTGCCACCTTGACTCCTATGGCCAGTGATACGAGGGGGATTATTCCCGCCGAGACCAGGTATCCCGGGTTACCGATCCCTATGACCCTGTTGTTGAGGAACTGCCCCAGGGTCATCGTGCCCCATAGGCCCAGTAACCCGAAAGTCGTACCGGAAAGAGCCTCCAAGGCCGGAAGGATTTTGCTTCCCGCCGGGGTGGAGGAGCTTCCCAGCATTACCAGCAGGAAGGCGGATGCCATGATCGTTCCTCCGGGGAATCCGCCACCGGGACTCAAATGGCTGTGGGTTGTGAAATAGACGGCCAGGAGCATTATGGGAGCGGGAAGCACCCGGGCGGTGTGGGCCACGATGAAGCTGGGATCGGTGGGCCCGCGTCCCAGTGGAAAGAGGGAAAGTATCAGCATCACCGAGGTGGCCGCGCTGAATAGTACCACCACCTCGCCCAGGGTATCCAGGCCGCGGTAAGCAACGATGACAGCGGTCACCAGGTTGATGGAGCCGGTATCTTCCAATCCGCGTCTTGCATATTCCAACCCCGCTCCGTCCAGTTCCGTCCTCATCTTCAGGTGCGGAATCACGGAAGTGGCCGCGGCGGCCAGGACCAACAGGACCAGCAACACGAAGAGGGTTCTTATCATTCCCGTCCTCCCATCTTGCCCTTGCCCCAAAGGAATATGAGAGTCGCCAACACGGCGCCGATACTGGCTTCGGTTATGGCGACATCGGTGGCGTCCATCAGGAGGAAGAGCACGGAAGCCGAGAGACTGATCATTCCGGTGATAATTATCGCCGACAGCAGATCCCTGACGAAAAGCACGACCACGGATGCCGCCAACATCATGCCGCCCAGGAAGACCGCCAGTGCGGAAGCCAGGGAAGGATTCACTTCCCACCTCCCTCGTCTTCTTCGTTCCGGTTTTCCAGGTCATCTCTCAACAGGTTGTCGGGTCGTTCTTCGCGCAGGATGTGCACGGCCCTTGCGAGGGCATGACCCGAGACCGGGTTGGTAAGCAATATGAAGAAGATTATCAACAGAAGTTTCGGTATCCAGCCGGGACGCAGGCAACCCGCGCCGGCGAGAAAAAGCATCGAACCGAGAGTGGTGGCTTTGGTCCCGGCGTGGAGCCTGTTCCAAACGTCCGGCATCCTTAAGACACCAAGTCCGCTCGTGAAAAGTATCATGCCACCCAGGATCATCAAAACATGACCGGCCACCGCAGGTGCGCTCATCTCAGGCCTCCGTCCAGGTATCTGGCCAGCGCCAGGACCCCGAGGAACGAAAGCACCGAGTAGACGATGGCCACATCCATCAGCATCGATCTTTCCTCGAACAAGGCTATGAATACCAGGAGGTTGGTGGAAATCAGGGTGATGGTGTCCAGAGCGACTGCCCTGTCGGGACCGGTTTTTCCCACCAAGAGCCTAAGGAAGGCCAGGAAAATTCCCCCGGCCATCAGCCCGACCGACACGAAAGCAAGGGTGTTATTCAAAGATCTTCTCCAGTCTTTCGGCAAAGCCGTCTACCATTTCCTGGGTTTTCCCGGGAACGTCCTTCTCCGGCATGGAAATCCAGTGAACGAATATCGAGTCGTTTGTCATATCCACCGTCAGGGTACCCGGAGTCAGCGTTATGGAGTTAGCCACCATGGTTCTCGCCCTGGGATTCTCCAGTGACAGGCGGGCCCTGACGATGCCCGGCCTGGTGGGTACCCTGATGCTGATCACTCTGAGCAGCACATCGATGCTGGCCAATACCATGCTTTTGAGAAAGAACAGGATATAACCCGCCGCCGCGGCAAGCCTGGAAGGTTTCGAGAGTTTCAGCAGGTTGCCGGTGAAAGCGCCTCCGGTAGAGAAGGCTATGATCACGGAAACAGCCGCGCCGAGCAGCAGTTCCTGAGAATCGAGACTCAGTGTCAGGCACATCCAGACCCCCCAGAGCACCAGGGCTGTCGAGATCACGGCGGATAAAGATCTTCCCTTCTTCATTTTTCTCCGTACTTCATCGAATGTGTCAGGATGTCGAGTTCGGTGGATACTTCCACGTACCTGAGGTTGACGAAATCGGGTGCTTCCAGGGGTTCGAGATTGAAACTCAGTATCGACCTGCATCCGGCTTTCACCAGGTTGTCCACGGCTTCCTGTCCATGCCCGGGACTGACCGCCACGATGGCTATGGCACCGGATATTCCGGGTTCCCGCGCGATGTCGTCGGGATGCTTTATCCTTATTCCCGAAATCGTGGTCTCCACCAGGGAAGGATCGGTATCGTAGGCAGCGGTATACCGGTAGCCCCCCGTTCCCTCCAGCCCGGATTCCAGCAATGCCTTTCCTATGTTTCCCACGCCTACGATTATTACCGGCGGAGAGGTGCAGGTGCCCAGTATTCTTTCTATATTGCCCAGGAGCTTGTCGACCTCGTATCCGGAGCCCTGTTTGCCGAAGTCGCCGTACATCGCCAGGTCTTTCCTGACTGCGGCGGCGGAAATTCCGCACCTCTTGGAGAGGAAGCGGGAAGTAATGACCTTGGTGCCGTCGTTTCGTGCCAGCCTGAGGCACATGGCATAGTGGCTCAGTCTGCGTATGGTCTTCTCGGACACCTTGTCGTGACGGGGTCGAACCATCTGGGTCTCCACGGTTGCATATAGTGAATGTTCGAACTTTCACAAAAGTAATTCCCGCAAAACCGGAAGTCAACCCTTCCCGGCGGTGTTTCCGTTACATCGGCATCGGCCGGCGTTTCTGTGTTTTCCCGCTTCTTCGGAACGGGGATCGATGTAATGATCCGCTTCCCGCGAAAGGTTTTCCGTACCGGTTTTCTCCGGGGATCCCGGATTACGTTCAGCTCCCGATTTCTATTCTCCGGTTCTCCCGGAAACATCGATGTCATCGGCGGCGCACCGCGATTGGTCGCGGGGAACCGACAGGGAATAGGGGAATATATCAGAACAGACGATCAAAATAATCGAGAAGGAAGGAACACCATGAAAATCAAGAAATTAAGCAGTGTGGCCGCCGTGTTCCTTGCGGTGGCGGTGACGGCCGCCGTGGTGGCGGCCCAGGATACGGAAACGGGCATGAGAGACCGGGAGACCACGGTGGCTCCGGATCCCCGGGCCATGAGCGAGATGTTCGTGGAGATAGCCGAGAAAGTGGGCCCCAGCGTGGTGACCATAAACTCGAGGACTACGGTGGTGGCCAGGTATCCATCCATGCCCGGATTCCGCGGTCCGTTCGGTTTCGATCCATGGAAGGATTTCTTTGGCTCCCCCAGGGAGCAGGAGTATACCATGACCGGAGTGGGAAGCGGCGTGATCGTTTCTTCCGACGGCTTGATACTTACTAACCATCATGTGGTGGGCGAAGCCGACGAATTCGAGGTAGTGCTTCAGAACGGCGAGAAGTACGGCGGACGTCTCGTGGGAACGGATCCGGAGACCGATCTGGCACTGATAAGGATAGACGCCGAAGACCTTCCGGCGATAGAACTCGGTGACAGCGACGAGCTTAGGGTAGGCCAGTGGGTCGTGGCGGTGGGCTCGCCGTTCGCCTTGAGCCAGACGGTTACCCAGGGCATAGTGAGCTATCTCGGAAGATCGGGAGTTGGCCTGGCTGCCTATGAGAATTACATCCAGACCGATGCGGCGATAAACCCCGGTAACAGCGGCGGCGCCCTGGTGGATCTGGACGGCAGGCTGGTGGGCATCAACACGGCGATAGCGTCCAGGAGCGGCGGATACCAGGGTATCGGCTTCGCCATTCCCGTGAACGTGGCCGTGGGCGTAATGGAGGATCTTCTTGCAGACGGTTACGTGCGGAGAGGCTGGCTCGGAATCACCATTCAGAAAGTTACTCCCGAACTGGCGGAGCGGTTCGGCATGAATAGGAACGGCAAGGGAATATTGATCGCGGATGTTTTTCCCGATACGCCCGCCGATGAATACGGCCTGGAAAGGGGCGACATCATAACCGCCGTGAACGGCCGCGAGGTTTCGGAGGTTTCCGATTTCAGGAACATGATAGCCGGATTGGATCCCGGCAGCAGGGTGACCCTGGACGTTTTCCGCGGCGGTGGGGAAACCCGGATTTCCGTAGTGCTCGGTGAACGCGAGACCGGTTACTCCTCGCCGCCGGCGAAGGACGATTTCGAGGACCCCGGGGAGATCATGGGCTGGTCTATAGAGGAACTGGACCGGAGAACGGCTGATTACCTCGGGGACAGGACTCTCGAGGGTGTCCTGGTAACCGGGATTGAACCCGGGGGCAGGGCCGATGAGGCGGACATCAGGGCAGGCGACGTCATCCTTGAGATAGAAGGAGTCAGGGTGACCTCGCCCGTGGACGTCAAAAAGCTCACTACGGCGAACGGGAAGGTACTTCTCCTGATCTGGCGCAACGGTCACACCTTCTACGTAGTGGTGTAAGGGGGCTGCGGCCCCCTACTTCTCGTTCCTCAGGATTCTCTTCCAGGTGTCCCTGAGGGTCACCGTCCTGTTCCACACGGAGTTATCCGGGGTACTGTCCGGGTCCTTGCAGAAATATCCCTTCCGCTCGAACTGGACAGTGCCACCCGTTTCGAAGCCGGTCGAGGCGGGTTCCAGCTTGCATCCCCGCAGCACCTTGAGAGAATGGGGATTCACGGTTTCCAGGAAATCATCCCGGGCCAATGGATTCGCCACGCTGAATAACGTGTCGTAAAGACGTACCGTGGCGTTTACGGCGTGGCGGGCGGATACCCAGTGGATGGTGCCCCCGACCTTCCTGCCGTCCGGGGCGTTGCCTCCCCTGGTATCGGGATCGTGGGTGCAAAGGAGTTCGATCACGTTACCATCGTCATCCTTGATTACTTCCACGCACCTTATGAAATAGCCGTAACGCAGCCTGACCTCCCGGTCCGGAGCCAGCCTCTTGAACTTGCGATGGGGGTTTTCCTGGAAATCTTCCCTCTCGATGAACAGTTCCCCGGAAAACGGAACCATCCTGATCCCGGCGGATTCGTCCTCGGGGTTGTTCACGAATTCCATTTCTTCCGTCCGGTCCCCGGGATAATCGACGATGGTGACCTTCAGGGGTTCCAGGACGCCCATGAGCCTGGTGCATCTCCTGTTCAGATCCTCCCTTATGCAATGTTCCAGGAGAGCCATGTCCACGGTGCTGTCTCTTTTGGCGAGGCCTATCCTGTCTATGAAATTCCTTATTGCTTCCGGTGTGACTCCCCTTCTTCGCAACCCGGACAGTGTCGGCATTCTCGGATCATCCCATCCGGAGACGATACGTTTTTCCACGAGCATGGCCAGTTTCCTCTTGCTCATGACCGTGTAGGTAAGGTTCAGCCTCGCGAATTCGATTTGTTGAGGATGAAAAATTTCCAGTTTATCCAGGAACCAATCGTATAATGGACGATGATCCTCGAACTCCAGGGTGCAAAAGGAATGGGTTATTCCCTCTATCGAATCTTCCAGGCAGTGGGCGAAGTCGTACATGGGGTAGATGCACCATGCGTCGCCCGTCCTGTGGTGCCTCCTGTGGAGTATCCTGTAGATGGCCGGATCCCTCATGTTCATGTTGGGCGAGCTCATATCGATCTTGGCCCTCAAGGTTCGCGAACCGTCGGGAAATTCGCCGGTTCTCATTCTTCTGAAAAGATCCAGGTTTTCCTCCACCGACCTGTTTCTGTACGGGCTTTCGATGCCGGCGCGGGTGAGGGTTCCCCGGTATCGGCGCACCTCCTCGGGCGTTAGGTCGCAAACGTATGCCAGACCCTTGGTTATCAGTTGCTCGGCGTAGAGGTACATCTGCTCGAAGTAGTCCGATGCGAAGTAGAGCCTGTCTTCCCAGTCGAACCCCAGCCACCGTATGTCCCGCTTGATGGATTCAACGTATTCCTCATCCTCGGTAACGGGGTTGGTGTCGTCGAACCTGAGGTTGCACAGCCCGCCGAACTCCTCCGCTATGCCGAAGTCCGTACAGATGGCCTTTGCATGACCTATGTGAAGGTAGCCGTTCGGTTCCGGCGGGAACCTGGTATGCACGCGACCACCGTGTTTCCCGTTGCGGACATCCCTCGCAACTGTCTCGCGGATGAAATCGAGTCCCCGGTTTTCTTCTATTTTCATGGGCCTCCCGTTCAGGTTCCCCGGATTATTCAGGGGAAGATAATACATCCATGCTCACGGTACCCACCGGGTCGTGTTCCGACTTTCTAGAAACCGTGTATTCCCGCGATGTTACGGAATTTCTGCCTGGTTTTTCCGTTAATGCCCGACGAGAAATCCAGCCTTACGCCGTCTCCGGTTCCGACGCCCCATATCCATCCTGAATTCACTTTTTCCCGTGAAGCCATCGAGGAACAATCCTCCAGGAAGGCCCGTGTAACCGTTCCGTGTTCCAACCGGGCCTCGCCGTTACGGATTCTTAACGTGAAGACGGATGGAAACAGCCTCCGCACGAGAATTTTTGCGGCGTCCCCAACGGTCATGGTCACCTCCCGTCCGTACTTGCGGCGGATTCGGAGGTGAATATAGTAAACATGGTTTTCCCCGCGGAGGAAGAATGGATTCAGGAACGCGGTATCTCAGCAGGTTCGTGGAATGCCTGAGGGGAGTGGACCGGCTCATCACCAGTGAGAAGGATCCCGGAAAACTGGTGGAAGAAACCTGCAGACTGCTTACCGACAGCGGGGGCTACGCTTACAGTTGGATAGTACTTCTCGATGAATCTAAAAAGATCCTGCATGCCGCGGAGTCCAATATCGGAGACGATTTCAACGATCTCGTGACGATACTCGAGTCGGGCGGCATGCCCCCCTGCATGGAAAAGGCGCTTCGGCAGAGCGGGTGCCTCGTGAACAGGGTGAATGCCCCGTATTGCCGCACGTGTAAGTTGAAGCAGACCGCTCACCAGGAAATGGAAAGCATAATAGCCAGGCTGGAATACGACGGGGAGGCGTACGGTGTCGTGGCGGCGGGTTTCTTTCGTGATCAGGCGGCGGACGAAACCCAGAGAAATATTTTCGTGGAGATAACCGGAAACATAGCCTACGCGTTGCATGGAATCGTCGTGGAGTGGGAGCGGGATCTCTCCATTCATTCCCTGAATGTGTCCGAAAGGATGTTGAACGCGTTCCTCGATCATTTTCCCGGTCCGGTTTTCGTCAGGGACGAGGAATCGAGATACGTAATGGTGAACGAGGCTTTTACCCGGAGATTCGGACCGGCCGGGAAGTGGATGGGGAAGACCCCGTTGGAGCTATTTTCCAGGGAATTTGCGGAGGAGATGCTGGAGGAGGATCGTAAAACGTTGGAAAAAGGTTACCACGTTTACGAGAAGAAGCTGAACGGGAGCGGGTTGGTGTTCGAAGTGCACAGCTTCAGGATGGACATGGAAGACGGCGAGGTGCTGATAGGAGGCATAGGCCTGGACCTGACCGAGTGGTACTCCACGAGGGAGGCCCTGAGGGAGAGTGAACGCAGTTACAGGACCGTTTTTCAGAATACGGGTTCCGCAACGGTGATTCTCGACGGTGAAAACGTGATCACGCTTTCCAACAGGAGGTTCGAAGAACTGTCGGGATACCCGGGAGAAGAGATATGCTGCGTGAAGGGATGGTTCGATTTCGTCGATCCCGGTCGGCGCCGGATGATGAAAGATTTCCTGGAGGGCAAGAGGAAGGGCTCCGGGACGGCGGAGTGCGAGTTCGTGTTCGTGGACGGAGAAGGATCGAGGAAGGATGTGCACCTTCAGGCCGGGTCCATCCCGGGTACCGACATGTTGGTTTGTTCCATGGTTGATATCTCCGAGCTGAAGACGACGCAAAAGAAACTCGGCGAAAGTGTCCGTAAACTCGAAACCCTCTTGAAAACCATGCCGGACGTAATGTTCGTGCTGGACAGGGAAGGCCGGAGCCTGGAATGCTGGTTCGACGAGGCGCCGGGAAGGCCGGGTTTCGCGGAGGCCATGGCCCGGGGCGGAGTGGCCGCCCTGAACCTTCCGGAAGAGAAGATACGGGAGATTCTCGATACGATAGGGGCCACGCTGGAGACCGGTGATGTCCACACCGTGGAGTACCGGTCGGACGGACCGGGAGAACGCGGATTTTTCGAAGCCAGGATGGCATCCCTCGGCAGGGACAGGGTCATTTGCGTCGTACGGGATATCACCGTGAGAAGAAAGGCGGAGATCGAAAGACTGGAGATGGAGGCCAGGATACAGCAGACCCAGAAGCTCGAGAGCCTGGGTGTTCTGGCCGGAGGTATCGCTCACGATTTCAACAACATCCTCATGACCATCATGGGCAACGCCGATCTTGCCATGATGGCGGTGCCCGAAAATGGAGAGGTCAGGGAGTTTCTGTCCGAGATAATGAAAGCGGCCTCGGCCGCTTCGGGTCTTGCCGGGCAGATGCTGGCGTATTCCGGCAGGGACGATTTGGAGATGGGTCCCGTGGATCTGAACCGGATAGTGAACGAAATGACCCATATGCTGGAGATAAGCATTTCCAAGAAGGTCGTCCTCAATCTCCGGCTGACTCCCGGGATTCCGGCGGTGAACGCGGATTCGGTCCAGTTGAGGCAGATACTCATGAACCTCATAACCAACGCATCCGAGGCTATCGGTGATGACGACGGATACATCTCGGTGACTACCGGGGCCGTTTACTGCGACGGAGAATGCCTGGCCTCCACCGAGTTGGCCGACGATCTGGACGAAGGAGTGTACGTATACCTGGAAGTGTCGGACACCGGGTGCGGGATGGACGAGAAGGTGAGATCCCAGATATTCGAACCCTTCTTCACCACCAAGAGCACCGGCAGGGGCCTGGGCCTTTCCGCGGTCCTGGGAATAATCAGGAGCCACGGAGGGGCGCTCAAAGTCAGCTCCGAACCGGGAAAAGGCACCACGTTCAAAATCCTGTTTCCGGCTCTCGAAGATGAAGCCGGCGCTCCCGGCGGGGATGAACCGGCCGATTTCCCGGAGTGGAAAGGAGAGGGGACGGTTCTTTTCGCAGACGACGAGGAGTCGATTCTGGCCTTGGGTAGGAGAATGCTGGAGAGGATGGGTTTCCGTGTGTTGACGGCGGCGGACGGACGCGAGGCGATGGAACTGTTCCGGCGGAATGCCCGGGAAATCGATCTCCTTATACTCGATCTCACCATGCCCGGGATGAGTGGTGATGAAGTCCTCGCCCAGGTTAGGGTTTCCGGCGGAGAGGACATTCCCGTGATAGTATCCAGCGGTTTCAGCCGTGGAGATGTGATACGCAGGTTCGGCGGTGACGAGGTCCGGGGTTTCATACGGAAACCCTACCGTTCCGCCGATCTGGCAAGGATAGTTATGGACGTGATGAGGAGTCGCGGCAGGGAAGCGTCAGAACACACCGAACATTTTGAGTGACAGGAAGACCATCACTACGGCGAGCACCACCCTGATCAGGCCCTCGTTCCTGCTTACCGCGAGATAGGTTCCCATCCACCCTCCCAGGGAGTTGCCGGCGCCGAGTACCAGGCCGGGAATCCACCTGACCTCTCCGCCGGCGAGAAACACCGCCAGGGACGGAATGAGGTACACGGTGATGACTATTATCTTGATGCTGTTGGTTTTGACCAGGGAAAGCCCTCCTATCACCGACAGGGTGAATATCACCAGGTATCCGGTGCCCGCCTGGATGAATCCCCCGTAAAGACCCACCAGGAAGAAGGCGGGGACGAGAATACGCATGTTTTTAGGTTTCCCGCCCGCGGGGAACATGCGCCGCTTCCCCGGTCTGAGAATCACGGCCAGGGCGAGAAGCATCACCGTGGCGAAGATGGCTTCGAACACCCGGTCCGGTACTTCCAGGGCGATCTTCGAACCCAGCACGGCTCCCGCCGCCGCAGGCAGTCCCAACTCCAGGCCCACCCTGGTATCACGATGTCCGTGGTTCCTGAAATTCTTGGTCGCGAATGCATTCTGCATCAGGATGGCCACCCTGTTGGTTCCGTTGGCCGTGGTTGCAGGAAGCCCGGCAAGGGTCATCAGCAGGGGCATGGTAATGAATGAGCCTCCGCCGGCGACAACGTTGACGAAACCGGCGGCCGTGCCCGCCAGGAATAGCAGCAAGCCGTTCCCAGGATCCATGGGATTCCTCCTCGTCTGCCGAGTCTAAGGTAAAATCAATTGTACGCCAAGTACGCCTATGTTATCTTCCCCGGGAAACGCGACACTTGGAGGATAGGTGATGGACCACGCCCCGGTATTGCCCGTGAGCCGCGCCGAGATGGATGCCCTGGGATGGAACAGGTGCGACGTGGTCATAGTTTCAGGTGACGCATATGTCGATCATCCGTCTTTCGGCGCCGCGCTGATCGGCAGGTACCTGGAAAGCCTGGGATATCGTGTAGGCATCATTCCTCAACCGGACGTAGTGAATGTCTCCGACGTCCTCAGACTGGGTGTTCCGAGATTGTTCGTCGGTATCACCTCCGGTGTCATGGATTCCATGGTGAGCCATTACACTTCGTTGCACAAGCCCAGGTCCGATGACGCCTACTCCCCGGGGGGGCGTCCGGGAAAGCGGCCTGACCGTGCTCTTCTACGTTACGTAAACCTGGTTCAGCGGGCCATGCCCGGGATACCGGTGGTCATAGGCGGAATAGAGGCCAGCCTGAGGCGTTTCAGCCATTACGATTTCTGGAGCGACAAGGTCCGTAAATCGATTCTTCTGGATACGAAGGCCACGGTGCTGGTTTACGGAATGGGAGAGAAAGCGGTTGCGGAGATTGCGGCGGCTCTGGATGGAGGTCGGACCCCGGAGAACGTGAGGGGCACGGTAACGTACGCCGATGCGGGAAGGTTCGGAAGCCTCGGAATGGAGCGATACGTCGAACTGCCCTCGCACGAGGATGTGTCCGGAAATCCGGCCGCCTTCATGGAAATGACCCGTACCATCGAACGGGAAAGCAACCCGTGGTGCGGGTCCGTACTCGTCCAGAAGGCCGACAGGAGAGTAGTTATAGCCCATCCCCCGGCGTTCCCGCTCTCCTCCCGGGAGATGGACCACGTCTACGGGCTTCCTTTTTCCGGCGTGCCCCATCCCTCTTACAGGGAGGTTATCCCGGCCTACGAGATGATCAGGAACTCGATCACCGTGGTCAGGGGATGCGCGGGAGGATGCAGCTTCTGCGCCCTGGGTCTCCACCAGGGCAGGTTCGTCTCCAGCAGGAGTCCGAATTCCGTTATTGCGGAAGTGGGAAGACTGACCCGCAGGAAAGATTTCAGGGGGACCGTATCAGACCTGGGGGGGCCCACGGCCAACCTCTACGGCCTGGGTTGCAGGAACCCGGACGCCATGAGAAGTTGCAGGCGGAATTCGTGCCTGTATCCCGACATTTGTGTTAACTTCGATACCGATCATTCGGAGTACGTCGAACTTCTGGATAGGGTTTCGGCTGTCGGGGGCGTCAGGAACGTTTACATTTCCAGCGGAATACGGTACGACGTGGCGATCAGGAGCCGGAAGTTCCTGGAGAAACTCGTCAGGAATCATGTTCCGGGTTATCTCAAGGTGGCCCCGGAACACTTTTCCGCCTCCGTGCTTGAGTTGATGAGGAAACCTCATCCCGGGTTATGGAGGCGTTTCAAGAAACTTTTCGACGGAATCGCCGGGAAAACGGAGAAGAAAATCTTCATCAGACCCTACCTGATGGCGGCCTTCCCCGGCTGTACCGTGGCCCATGCGGTCGAAGCGGCCCGGGAACTGGAGAAGGAAGGCCTCAGACCGGAAGCGGTGCAGATCTTCCTGCCCACGCCCATGACCATGGCCACCGCCATGTACCACACCGGTTTGCATCCGGAAACCGGTGAGCCGCTGGAAGTCGCCAGGAAACCCTCCGAAAAGAAGCGCCGCCTGGCCGTACTCCTGGGACGTCGATCCGGAAGACCTAGGGCCTGATTTCCACTTCCTCGGCCAACCCGGCTTCCTTTATGGCTCCGGCCGTGTCTTCGAGGTAGTTCTTGGGGTATGCCGGTTTCCCCATGTATTCACGGGAAAGAGTCTTCCGGGAATGGAACGTCTGCAGTACGAACCTGCGCACCTTCCCGATCTTTCGGAGGGATTCCGTTATACCCTCGCCATCCACGAGTCCGGGAACCATGGTGGTCCTGAACTCGTATGCCGGCAGGGAGCGCACGATAGCCGCGGATTCGACGATATCCGCGAAAACGGCTCCGCCCCCGGTGGCCTCCGGATAGCCGGAGGGCGAACTTTTCAGATCCATGGCCACGAAATCCACCAGGGGCAGCAATTCGGCCAGCTTTCCGGGAAGTGTGCCGTTGGTGTCCAGTTTCACCGAGAGCCGGGTTTCTTCCCGGATGGCCCGGAGAAGTTCTCCGAGATCCCGGTACAGGAGCGGCTCGCCCCCGGTGACGGATACGGCTTCTACGAATCCCGCGCGTTTGCCGAGTATCTCCAGCACCCTGGAATGGGAGATGCTGGTTTCATCTTCCAGGAGGTCCGGGCGCACGAGTTCGGGATTGTGACAGAACGGGCAATGCAGGTTGCACCCGGAGATGAAGATTATGGAACATATCTTCCCGGGGTACTCTATGAGGCTGGTGCCGGTGACCGATCGTATCAATTACCGGCCTTTTCTCCCCGTCGTTCCTGCAGGGATACGTATTCCCTTTGGGAGAATTCCTCTCTCTTGCCGTTGTTCCAGCCTTGAACCGGTCTGTAGTAGCCGACTATCCTGGAATATACTTCCGTTCTTATGGCTCTTGCCTTCTTGCGTGTTTCAGACATCAGTGGTTACCTCTCCTACTCTCAGGAAGAGTCCGCCCGAATCACCGGCGGAATCTTCCTCGTTGATGATCGCGTAGCTTTCCTCGGGCAGATTCCTGTATTCGTCTTCGTCCACCGGATCGCCGAATTCGGCCAACTCCTCCTCGGTATGAGGGTAGGGACAAAGGAAATGTTCCCCCGCGATGTAGCCGTGAACCGGACATATGGAGAAGGTGGGAGTGAAACTGAAATACGGGAGGTGGAACCTGGTTACTATGGACCTGGCCAGTTTCCTCACCATCTTCCAGTCGGTAATGGCCTCACCTACGAATATATGCACTACGGTACCGCCCGTGAACATGGTCTGCAGCGGGTCCTGATGTTCCAGAAGGCCGAATATGTCCCTCCGTTCGGTCACGGGCAGGTGGACGGAATTTGTATAGTAGGGATTGGTGGAACCCATGCAGTAAGTATCGGGGAACTGTTCCCGGTCCTTCCTGGCGAGGCTGTAGGACGCGCCCTCCGCGGGGGAGGCTTCCAGGTTGTAGAGATTGCCGGTTTCCTGCTGGAACTCGGAGAGCTTGTTACGCATGAATTCCAGTATTTCCAGCGCCCAATTCCTGCCTTCTTCGGAGGCTATGCCTTTTCCCAGGAAGTTCATGCAGCATTCGTTCATTCCGATGAGGCCTATAGTGGAAAAGTGGTTGCTCCAGTAGGATCCCTGCTGTTCCCTGACGGATCTCAGGTAGTGGCTGGTATACGGGTACAACCCCTGCATGGTCAGCTTTTCGATGAGGTTGCGTTTCAGTTCCAGGGATTCCCTCGCTATTTCCATCACGCGGGACAGGCGTTCGAAGAATTCCTCCCTGTCCCCGGCGAGATAACCTATCCGGGGAAGGTTCACCGTAACCACTCCGATGGAGCCCGTGAGGGGATTGGCCCCGAACAGGCCGCCTCCCCGGTTTCTGAGTTCCCGGTTGTCCAGGCGGAGCCTGCAACACATGCTCCTGGCATCGTCGGGGTCCATGTCCGAGTTGACGAAATTGCTGAAGTACGGTACTCCGTACTTTCCGGTCATCTCCCAGATCGGCTTGAGGTTGTCGTCATCCCAGTCGAAATCCTTCGTGAGATTGTATGTTGGTATCGGGAACGTGAATATCCTGCCCTTGGCGTCGCCCTCCATCATGAGTTCCGCGAACGCCCTGTTTATCATGTTCATTTCGCGCTGAAAATCCCCGTATGTTTCCTCCCTGGGAACTCCTCCTATCACCACGTTCACGTCCCTGAGAGTCGCGGAGGGTTCCAGGTCCATGGTTATATTGGTGAAGGGGGTTTGAAATCCCACCCTGGTGGGGATGTTCACGTTGAAGAGGAATTCCTGGAAGGCCTGCTTGACCTGGGGATAGTCCAGCCCGTCATACCTCACGAACGGAGCCAGCAGGGTATCGAAATTCGAGAATGCCTGGGCGCCAGCCGACTCGCCCTGGAGGGTGTAGAAGAAATTGACCACCTGGCCCAGTGCGGTCCTGAGATGGACGGGAGGCGCGGATTCCGTCTTTCCCCTGGCGCCCCTGAAACCTTCCGCGAGGAGTGTCATCAGGTCCCAACCGACGCAGTATGGCCCCAGTATTCCCAGGTCATGTATATGGAAATCCCCGCTTTCCTGCATCTTCCTGATTTCCGGGGTATATATGCTGCTGAGCCAGTATTTTCTCGTGATGGAGGATGAGAGGTAGAAGTTCAATCCCTGGAGGGAGTAGTTCATGTTCGAGTTTTCCTTGACCCTCCAGTCGGCTTTTCCCAGGTAATCCCGTACTATCTCCTCCATGCCGCTGAGAATATGGTCCACGTACCTGGCCTGATTCTTTTTTTCACGGTACAGGATGAAAGCCCTGGCCGCGGCGGTGAGCTTCCTGAGCACCAGGGTTTCCTCTATGAAGTCGAGTATGTGTTCCACGGTCGGTACGGAGCCGTTCTTGAAGTAGTCCATGTAAAGGGCCGCTTCGACCTGGTCCGTTATTTCCGCGGCATCGGCATCGGTGGAGGATGCATTGAGGGTTCTCTCCACCGCCCGCTCTATCTTATGCTTGTTGAAGGGAACTATTCTGCCGTCACGCTTGCGGATGAGCCAATTCATCAAGACACCCCTGCAACGGTGAAGTCACCGCAGACAAAAAACATGGTAAAACACCGAAACGTTTCCCCGCCTTCCGGCGGCGGAATCCATAACACGATAATATTTCCCGCATACCCCGTGTCAAGGGCTCAACCACAATATCTTGTATATATGCCGGTGCGGCCATCCATATATTGCGTAATGACAGGCTCATGTACGAACAAGGACAGCGGTCGCCCTCCATGTCGGCGGGAGGAACGGGTCACGCCGGCCCGGTACTTCCTCCTTGCCGAGAACCGGTCTGCCGGGACGGAAGGTCCTCCCCGGCGATTCCTCCGGCTATGGATACGAACCACTCGCCGGGCGCGAAATACTTCGCCGCCGCTGTCATGATGTCTTCCGGCTTCAGCCTGAGCACCTTCTCCAGGTAACGGATGTCGTAGTCCGGGGGCCTGTTTTTCATGAAGAGATTCACCATGCGGTTCGCCAGGCGTGAATAGCTGATACCTGAAAAGGCGTACCGGCCCACGGCGTTCGCTTTCGCCAGTCCCAACTCTATTTCGGGAACCGGTTCCGATGCCATCCTTTCCATTTCCGCCGTCACCGAGGCGAGGGCCCGGGGCACGTAGTCGGCGAGAGTCGAGAGGTAAGCGATGAACATTCCCGTACTGTCCGATGAATGGGTCCAGGTGCCCACGGTGTAAGCCAGTCCCTGCTCGTCCCTGATGCTGTATCCCAGCCTGGAACCTATTCCGCCGCCGAGTATGGCGTTCATGGTCTCGAATGCGTGGTATTCCGGCATTAGGTATCCCGGGGCATTCCTTGCTACGAGGATCGTGGCCTGGGCCTTCCCCCGCATGAATGCGACCACGGTATCCCCGGGCTTGGTGGAGAATTCCGGGGTGTACACTCCGGGAAGGGGGGTGTTCGGGTTGCTCCATGTTCCGAAGTACTTCTCGACCGTGGCGGCGACTTCATCCGGATTCACGTCCCCGCTAACGGCTATCACCGAACCCTCGGGCCGGCAGCACGAGAGGTGGAATCGCACGACGTCATCCGGAGTTATCCGGTTCAGTGTTTCACCGGACGGTCTCCTGTGGTCCTCGGGTGTGGCGGCCGTAATGGCGGCGAGGTTGTCGTAGGCCACGGAGAACGCTCTTTCGGCCGAGGCGGCCAGATCGGCGTATTTTTCCGTCATTACCTTGGAAAAATCGGCCTCCCGGAAAGCCGGTCGGAGGAGCAAGTCGGAAATGGTTGCGAAAGCGACGGTCAGGTCTTCGGACAGGAGGGTCGCCAATCCGGTGGAGTACTCTTCACCCGCTTCGAAACTCAGGTACGAGCCTTTCATTTCCAGGCGTTTGTGGAATTCGGTGTATTCCAGGTTTTCGGTCCCGTGCATCATGGTTTCCGCCGTTACCTCCGCAAGGCCGTTGAGCGAGGCCGGGTGCCTCAGCCCGCCCATGGGTACGGCGAAGCCCACGGAGGCCACCGGAAAGGAGTGATCTTCCTTGACGAGAAGTACCAGGCCGTTGTCCATGTCGTACTTCCTTACATCGCCAGGCATCGAACGTTCCGGCAGAGTGAGAAAATCGTCGGGAATTTCCAGCCCTTCGTAGTTTATGCCCGATGGCTCCCGTATGTCGGCGATAAGCTTTTCACCACCCGCAGCCGCGGCCGTGGCGGGTTTTTCGGAGGGCACGAGAGACACCATGCTCATACCGTTTTTTCGGAACAGGGAAGATGCCACTCGCGAGATGTCCTCCGGGGTAAGGGTTTCCAGGATTTCCAGCCTGCGTCGGGATATCATCGGGTCTCCGAACATGGCAGCCGACAGGCTGTAGTCCATGGCCAGGCCCAGCGGGTCGGCCCGGGAGAGGATCTCCGAGGCCCTGTTGCGGTTCTTGAGTTGTTCGAGTAGTTCTCCGGGAATGCCGTTTTCCGCCAGGTTTTCCAGTTCTTCCAGGATCATTTTCCGGATTTCCTCCATCGACGGGCCGCCTTCATCCGGAGGATTCATCGTGACGACGATCCGGAAGAGTCCCGGATCGATGCCGCCGTCGTTTCCCGCCCACACCGAGTGGGCCGACCCGGTATTGACCAGTTTTTCGTCGAGTCTGCCCGACCTTCCCCCGGAAAGGTAGGAAGCGATTATTTCCACCGCGGGAAGGTCCGGATCGTTCCCGGCAACGGAGTGGAAGGCCGTTATGAACCTGGGAAGCTTCGATGCGATGCTTATTTCCCCGTATCTGGGTTCGGTCTGTTCCGGTTCCGCGGGTATGTTTTCCCGTGGAACGTTTCCCGGCGGAATGTCACCGAAGTATTTCCGAACCTTTACCAGGAGTTCATCGGTGTCGAAGTCGCCCACGAGGGCCAGGAACGCATTGGAAGGACAGTAGTAGGTTTCGTAATGTTTTCTCGCCTTCTCCCGGTTGTAGGCCAGGATGTTATCGTCGTAACCCATCACCGGGTTGCCGTATGGATGCACGGTGTACGCCAGTTCGGAAAGGGCTTCCCGGAGAGCGCCGCCGGGATCGTCTATGCTGCGCATACGCCGTTCTTCATGAACCACATTGCGTTCGGAGGCCACCTCCGCGGGGTCCATGGTGCAGTTCACCATGCGGTCGCTCTCTATGGCGAGGGCATCCTCCAGTCTGCCGGAAGGCAGCAGCAGGTAGTAACACGTCACATCGTTGTCCGTGAAGGCGTTGGCAATGCCGCCGTCCCTCCGGATTATCTGCCAGAACCTGGATTTCGGCATGTCCGGTGTTCCTTTGAACATGAGATGTTCACAGAAATGGCTGATACCCGGCACGTCGCCGGTTTCGTTCCTGGAACCCACGCGGTAGGTGATCACGGAAGCCGCCACCGGGGCATAGTGCATCTCCATGGTTATGACGGTCAGCCCGTTGTCCAGGATGGTCACTCTCGGTTCTTCTCCGCGGGCGGTATGCGGGATCGCAGCCGTGATGGCGATAAATAAGCCGCCTTTCTTCATTTTCCGGTGTTGCCTTTCATTTTACGATGATATGCGGAATTATGCTACAAGTGGATCTTTCGGACAAAAAAGGGCTCCGACCGGTTTTCCATTTTCCCGGGATGATACCTTCCGGGATTGATGGAACCTTCCGTCCGGGCAATATTCGCCCATACAGGGAGGTGTTTTTTTCTTGAATTTCTGAAAGGCATTGTCCATGTCGGAAAACAGCTGCAAGTTCATTTTCGTGACGGGTGGGGTGGTCTCTTCCCTGGGTAAGGGAATCACCGCGGCGTCCATAGCCCTCCTCCTGAGGCAGAGGGGTTACACCACATCCCTCCAGAAGCTCGATCCTTACCTGAACGTGGACCCCGGGACCATGTCCCCCTACCAGCACGGAGAAGTCTTCGTCACCGACGACGGTACGGAAACCGACCTCGACCTGGGACATTACGAGAGATTCGCGGGGGTATCCTGTAACAGGAACAGCAACTACACCGCCGGCAAGATCTACTCTTCCGTGCTGGAGCGGGAACGCGGAGGCGGTTACCTGGGGAAAACGGTCCAGGTCATACCTCACGTGACCGACGAGATCAAGAAAGCGATCCTGTCCCAGGCCACGGAGGGTATCGACATAGCGATAACGGAAATAGGCGGAACCGCCGGCGACATCGAGGGACTCCCGTTCCTAGAAGCCATAAGGGAGTTGGGATTGGAACTGGGAAAGGAGAACGTTCTTTACATACATCTTACTCTGGTTCCGTACCTTGCGGCGTCGAGGGAACTCAAGACGAAACCGTCCCAGCAGTCGGCAAGCATACTCAGGAGTATCGGCATAATCCCCGACATTCTCGTCTGCAGGACGGAAAAACCCCTCATGGAAGAGCACTATCGTAAGCTCTCGATGTTCTGCAACGTTCCACGGAACGCGGTGGTGGAGGAGAGGAACGTCGATAATTCCATTTACGAGGTTCCGGTGGAGCTCGCCGCCCAGAAATTGGACGAACTCATCCTGGATAGGCTGGGGCTTCCACTGTCCCGGCTGGATCTTACTCAATGGAAAGAAATGCTGGCCAGGGCGATACACCCATCGGGGCCCAGGGTGAGAATCGGTGTGACCGGTAAGTACATGCAGTTGCGGGACGCTTACAAGAGTATTTTCGAGGCGATAACCCACGGTGCGATCGCCAACGACCTGGCCCTCGAGATAGTCGGAATAGAGTCCGAGGAACTGGAAGGCGGTGACGTATCCCTTCTCAGGGGACTGGACGGGATACTGGTTCCCGGCGGTTTCGGCTACAGGGGCATCGAGGGAAAGCTGGTGGCGGTGAAATACGCCAGGGAAAATAAGATTCCTTTCCTGGGGATCTGCCTGGGGATGCAGTGTGCCGTGATAGAAACGGCGAGGAACATCGCGGGGATAGAGGATGCCAACAGCGCGGAATTCGTTCCGGATACCCCCCATCCGGTGATACATCTCATGGAGGAACAGAAGGGAATCAGTAAAAAGGGCGGAACCATGAGACTCGGACTGTACCCCTGCGACTTGAAGGAGGGTTCGCTGGCCCGGAATATCTACGGTGTCGGGAGGATATCCGAGAGGCACAGGCACAGGTACGAGTTCAACAACGAGTACAGGGATGTTCTTGAAAATTCGGGGCTCGTGCCCACCGGGATTTCGCCGGACGGGTTCCTGGTGGAAATAGTGGAACGTCCCGATCATCCCTGGTTCCTGGCCTGCCAGTTCCATCCCGAATTTACGTCTACTCCCCTGAAACCCAATCCATTGTTCCGGGCATTCCTGGAAGCCGCGGGGAGGAAAGCACTTGGGTGATCTTCACGAATCTTGTGGTCTCTGCGGAATAAGCGGCTGCGAAGGAGACCAGATTTCCCTGGCTGCGGAAGGACTTCTGGCCTTGCAGCATCGGGGCCAGGAAACCGCGGGTATGCTGGTCTTCGCGGACGGTTCCATGCGGCTCCACAAGGGCGCCGGAACCGTTGCGGAAGCCATGGCCGACATGCCTCCCGGTTTCAGGGATGGAAACGTATCGGCTGTGATGGGGCACGTGAGATACGGGACCTACGGGGGAGAGGACGTTCTCAATGCCCAGCCCCTGCTGGTCAGCATGGCCGGTTTCCAGGTCGGTATAGCCCACAACGGGACCATATCCAATGCGGGGGTGCTTCGCGAGGAACTCCAGAGACAGGGCGCGATATTTCTCACCAACACTGACACTGAAGTTGTTCTTCACCTGATGTCCAGGAACATGGAGCGCACGGGTTTCAACGTCAGGGAGGCGCTGGGCGTAGCCCTGGAGAAACTGGAGGGGGCTTACTGCCTTCTTGTTATGACGCCCGGAGGAATGTATGCGGTACGGGATTCCCTGGGGTTCAGACCCCTGAACCTGGGCAGGTTCGAAAACGGTGGATGGGCGGTGGCCAGCGAGACCCTGGCTTTTGATGTCTGCGGCGCCGAGTACGTTCGCGAAGTGGAAGCGGGGGAAATAATCTTTTTCCCTCACGGGGGCGGGAATCCTTATTCGGAGAGGTTCGGACTGGAGAGGAAACTCTTTGGTGAGAAGCGCAGACTGGCCCAGTGTATTTTCGAACATGTTTATTTCGCCAGGCCGGGCAGCAGGATATTCGGGGACAGCGTTTACGAGGTCAGGCTTGCCATGGGCAGGCAACTGGCCCGGGAACACCCGGCGGACTGCGATACGGTGGCGCCGGTTCCCGACAGCGGTATGTTCGCCGCGATAGGTTTCGCCAGGGAACTGGGCATACCTTTCGACATGTGTTTCACCAGGAACCATTACATAGGAAGAACGTTCATAGATCCCGCGTCCGCCACCAGGTCCGTAATGGTTATGCGGAAGCTGCAACCCATACCGGAGGCGGTGAAGGGCAAAAAGCTTTGTGTGGTGGAGGACAGCATCGTGAGGGGAACCACCAGCAGGGCGCGGATAAGGGCCCTCCGCGAAGCGGGGGCGGTGGAGGTTCACATGCGTGTCAGCTGCCCTCCGCACAGGTTCGGATGCTACTTCGGCATTGATTTTCCGGAACCGTCGAAGCTCATTGCCAGGAGATGTTCCCTGCAGGAGATAAAAGAACGCCTGGAACTCGACAGCTTGGGCTACCTCTCGAAGGAGGGAATGCTTTCGTGCGTCGGTGCCCATGACCCGGAAGATTACTGTACGGCCTGTTTCGATGGTAATTACCCGGTGGAGATACCGTATGACGCCGATGCCGAGAGTGGCCGGGGAGGGAAAGCGTAATGAAAGGCGGCGTGGCTGTCCTGGATTTCGGTTCGCAGTATAACCAGCTCATAGTCAGGCGGGTCAGGGAAATGGGCACGTACTGCGAACTTTTTCCCGGCGATGCGGGTCTCGG
This sequence comes from Candidatus Fermentibacteraceae bacterium, assembly GCA_027067855.1. Lineage (GTDB taxonomy): Bacteria > Fermentibacterota > Fermentibacteria > Fermentibacterales > JCC-6 > Aegiribacteria. The sequence continues at coordinate 7,509 of JAMOUX010000037.1, read as the reverse complement.
GGAGATACTGACCATGGAACCGTCGGCGTTGATTCTTTCCGGCGGCCCTTCCAGCGTGTACGGAGACGACGCTCCCAGACCGGCTCCGGGGGTGCTGGACGTGAATATCCCCATCCTGGGAATTTGTTACGGCATGCAGCTCCTGGCATTGCACGGGAAGGGCAGGGTGGAAGGCGGCCACCAGGGGGAATACGGACCGGCCCTTCTCCATCATCGCGGAGATTCCAGGCTTTTCGATTCCATAGAATCCGGCCTGAGAGCATGGATGAGCCACGGAGACAGGGTTGTTATGGTCCCTCCGGAATACGATGTCGTAGCCTGGACGGATTCGCTGCCCATAGCGGCGATGGCGAATCCGGAGAGGGGGAGGTACGGGGTGCAGTTCCACCCCGAGGTGAACCATACCGTGTTCGGAAGGAAGCTCCTGGAGAATTTCGTCCTGGGCATCTCCGGGACCGGGCGGAACTGGAACATGGAGACCTTCGCCGAGGAAGCGGTCCAAAAAGTCAGGCTGGAACTGGAAGATGGGGGAAAAGTCATCCTGGGGCTTTCCGGAGGAGTGGATTCCTCTGTGGTTGCGGCCCTCCTCCACAGGGCGGTGCCCGGCAGGTTCGTGCCGATATTCATAGATAACGGATTGCTTAGAATGGGTGAGAAGGAAACCGTGGTGAAAACCTTCAGGGACCATTTCGGCATGCCCCTGGAAGTCATCGACGGGTCCGGCGAATTCCTGCGGGCCCTGTCGGGTGTCAGTGATCCCGAGAAGAAGAGGCGAATCATCGGAAGGGTATTCATAGAGTTGTTCGAGAAAGCTGCGTCGGGCATAGAAGGAATCACCCACCTGGCCCAGGGCACCCTGTATCCTGATGTTATAGAAAGCGTTTCATTCAAGGGGCCGTCCGCCACCATCAAGAGCCATCATAACGTTGGAGGACTTCCGGAAAGAATGAAGCTGAAACTTCTTGAGCCGCTGAGAGAACTGTTCAAGGACGAGGTGAGGGAACTGGGTCTCCGGCTGGGGCTTCCGCCGGCGCTGGTCTACAGGCACCCGTTCCCCGGTCCCGGTCTCGCCGTCAGGATTCTCGGAGATGTCACCGTGGCGGACCTGGAGATACTTCGGAAGGCGGACAGGATTTTCGTGGACTACCTGAAGGAGAACGATCTGTACGACGAGATATGGCAGGCTTTCGCCGTGTTGCTCCCGGTAAGGACGGTGGGAGTTATGGGAGATGAGAGGACCTACGACAGGGTGATAGCCCTGAGAGCGGTAACTTCCACCGACGGGATGACCGCCGACTGGTACAGGATGGATTCCGAACACCTGGCCGCGATCTCTTCGGCGATAGTCAACAACGTCAAAGGGGTCAACAGGGTGGTTTACGACGTGTCCACCAAGCCGCCGGGTACCATCGAGTGGGAATGATTCCCGGTGCCGCATGAATTCCGTCCGACCTGGCCGTAGAACTTCCGCGGGCTTTCCGTCGCGGGTATTGATACTCAACTTCACCCGTCTCCTTCCGGATCACACGCATCTATAGAAGCCTATACGAAGCAGGGGTTTTCCGGCGGGATCACCGGTCCCGGCATGACGCCGCCGCCCTCCGGATGGTTTTTCCCGTTACCGGGGTGGTATATTACATTTGCAAGGCCGGGAAGGTTTTGCTTTTTTTGTTTGAAACCGGGTGAAAGGATGGGGCTTTGGTTCTCAAGGAAGATGCTAAGGATTACCTGGGTATCCTTGCCGGTTCGGTCTTTTTCGGAGTGGCGTACTCGTGGTTCCTTTTTCCCTTCAGGGTCTCCCCGGGTGGAGTAGGCGGACTCGCTCAGGTTCTCTACCACTGGACGGGGGTACCGGAGAGCCTCTGGATGCTGGGGTTCAACCTTCCGCTGTTCGTGGTGGGGTACTTGGTGGTGGGCAAGCAGTTCGGCATCAGGAGCCTCGTGGGCATGCTGATGTCCAACACGATGTGCTGGATATTCCGACCGGACCACCTGGGTTTCATTCCGGGATTCGAGGGAATGGTTCACAACGTCGCTTCCGCGGATGAACTTCCCAGGCTGGCCGTTTTCCTGACCGGCCGGTCCGATATCGACGTGCTCCTCGCATCCGTGGCGGGTTCCGCGTTACTGGGGGTCGGCCTGGGGATAATATTCAAATTCAGAGGCTCCACCGGGGGAACCGATATTCCGGTGGCCATACTGAAAAAACACACCGGTATCTCCATAAGCACCGGTTACTGGATAGTGGAATCGATGATAATCCTCGCCGTCGGAATAGCTTTCAGAAACCCGGTACTTTTGATATGGGCCTACCTTAACCTCTTCCTCACCACCAGGATGACTGATTTCGCCGCAGAGGGTTTGCCGTACGTGAAAGCCGTGGTGATCATCACGGACAGGCCCGAAGAGGTCAGGGATCTGATTTTCAAACACCTGAACCGCGGCGTAACCTTCCTGAAGGCCAGGGGAGGTTACAGCATGGAGGACAAGGAGGTCATATACGTCTGCGTGCACAGGCGGCAGGTGATGCTCCTCAGGAAACTGGTTAACCGGGTGGATCCCCATGCGTTCATGGTTTTGCACGACGCGTACGACGTCATGGGTTACGGTTTCAAGCAGCGTACGCTGACGTACTAGGACGGGAAGCCGCGGAACATGCTGGTGGACACCCATTGTCACCTGTTCATGGAGCCCCTGGCCGATGATCCCGAGGGAGTGGTGAAAAGGGCCCGGGAGGCGGGAGTCGGTTGTATAGTGGTGCCGGCGTTCGACATGGAATCCTGGTCCCACGTAAAGGCTCTTTCCGGTCTGGCCGGGGTTTACCCGGCCCTGGGGTTGCACCCCTGGAAGGCCTCCGAAGATTTCGATTCCGGGCTACTGGCCGACGCATTGGAATCATCAGGGGCCGTTGCGGTGGGCGAGATCGGCCTGGATTCGAAGATCGACGATCCCGGCATGGATGTGCAGGTCAGGGTGTTCCGGGCGCAGCTGGATCTGGCGGTGGAACTGGACCTGCCGGTATCGCTTCACTGCAGGGGGGCCTTCGGGAAGATGCTTGCTGTTCTGGAAGAGTACGCCGGCAGGTTGAGGGGAGTGGTCCATGCTTTTTCCAGGGGGCCTGAAACGGCGAAAAGGTTCGTGGAACTGGGTATGCACATCGCTTTCGGGGGGGCGGTGACCCGTCCCGTGGCCGGGAGGGCCAGGGCTTCCGCCGCGTCGGTTCCTCCGGAAATGCTCCTCCTGGAGACGGATGCGCCTTCCATAGGGATGGAGGGTTTGGCTCCAGGTGAAGTCGAGCCCGTCCACGTGACGGCTGTGGCCGTCGCCGTGGCGGAATTGAGGAAGCTCTCCCCCGGCGAGGTGGCGGACATCACCACCGCCAACGCCGAGAGGCTTTTCAGGTTTCATGGATGCCGCTAGAAGGTTTTCCAGGGTAGTGGATTTCCTGGGCCCGGAGGGGTTCGAGAGAGTACGTTCGGCCTCGGTCACGGTATTCGGCCTGGGAGGCGTCGGCTGCCATGCCGCGATGGCCCTGGCGAGGAGCGGCATCGGCGGGCTGCGGCTCGTGGATTTCGACCTGGTCACGGAAACATCGCTCAACAGGATACCCGTGGCGGGGCCGGACGATTGCGGAAGGTACAAGGTCGACGTGCTCGCGGAGCACATGGCCGAGAACTGCCCCGACACCGACGTGAGGGTGGACAGGGCATTCTTCCACCGGGACACCGCCAGCGTACTCCTGGCGCCGCCGCCGGATATCGCGGTGGACGCCATAGACAGTCTGAATCCCAAGGCCGAACTGATACGCAGGTGCAGGACGGAGGGGATACCGGTTTTCAGCAGCATGGGCGCTTCCGGCAGGAAGGATCCCTCTAAACTTCGTACCGGTGACGTCTTCGAAACGAGGAACTGTCCCCTGGCCAGGCAACTGAGAAAATATCTTCGTAAAAGGGGTGTGGACGGCGGGGTACCGTGCGTCTATTCCATAGAAGATTCTCCGGGCGGCGATCTTCCGCCGGACAGGGAAGACGAGGTTCTCAGGAGGGGAAGGATCCGCAACAGGATTCCCAGCCTGGTTACCATGCCGGGGATATTCGGGTACACCCTCGCCGGAATGGTGCTCGAATACCTTGCGGGAGAAAAGAAGAACCGGTAAGAAAATGGCGGGAACGTGTGGGAATCGAACCCACCCAGGGTGGTTCTAGCACCCAGCACCGGATTTGAAGTCCGGGAGGGACACCAGTCCCCATGCGCTCCCGCGTTCGACAGGGAAAATTGTCACACCCGGAGTTCTTGTCAAGCCTGTGGGCCTCCCGTCCCGGCGGAATCGGTTTGACGCTCCCGGTCTTCCGCTCCTGTGTGCTACGAACTCGAAGCGGTCTCCTTTCACCGTCGGTTCTCTGGGGGGAAGTTCCCGGACCAGGTTATTTCCGATGTAGAAATACGTACATTTACTTGGAATCATCGAGGTATCCTGAAATCATATCCGCTGAAATATTTTCCTTTGATGTAACCGGGATTTCGAGTTATACGGGTGGAAAAAGGTACGTGAACTTGAGCCGCGCTTACCCGGGTTTCCGGACGAAAATCCCGGGCCATGAAGAACTCAGCCGGGATGGTGCCTGACTGAGTGCGTTGCCTTTCATACGCCTGTTGACGGATGGAACCCTGCGAATGAGCCGGGTTCACCGAAAGTCCAATCAGTAATGGTCCACGAAGGATGCAAATTATATGCTAAAAATATGCGGATATTGAGAAGTATGAAGCCCTGTTGATCTGTGTGCTGTCCGGTTCGACTTGCTTTTCGATATCGATATCATATCCGAATCCTACGGAAAAGTGATTGCTTGCGAAGTAGTTGAAACCAACTGATACATCCGACATGCTACCGGATTTGTCGAGATAATACGTATAAGTAGCTTTTATATCCAACGTAGGTAAGTATCTGCTGATATGAGTGCCGTCAAAACGAACAGTGATTTCAGGTTTGATTATCCAGGTGTTGATATTTGTTTCGTCATTATTGTCTATTTCGTAAAATTTGCCGAATCCGAGATAGCTGTTGATGGAAATTACCGTAACCGGCTTCAATTCGCATCCACCACTGAGTATTGTCTCAAGATTCCTCTCAATGGTGGTATATCTTGATTCTTCGGCTGAAACGGAAAGTTTTTGGAAGAAGCGGGCTGAATAGAAATTGTAGGCTGATACGGAGGCGGATAGCACTTTCATGTCTCCGGAAGAATCCGGCCACCTGGTCAACGAATACCTGCCGCTGAACGATAGATGACTGTTGTAAAGACCCCAGCGGTAGCGAAGGTTGGTATACATGGACAGGTTTTTGTTTTCGTATTTACCGGAATTACCGTAATAACTAATGCTGAAATTACCGGAAAAGCCGGAATGATTTTCCGGTCTGAAGAAATCATCCCGTGTCGCGTTTACAGGTATCTGCGGAACGAGATAAGGATGTGCCAGTGCATACCGGTATCGGTTGATTACCACGACGCTGTCGCTGCTCTGAGCTAGAAGAGGGGAATAAATCTCCACTGCCCTGTCCGGATGACCTGCCATTTCCGCCGCCAGACCCTGTAGGGCGATCCCCATCGCCGAACTCCGCAAAGTATTCGCCTTGCGAAGCTCTGTGTAGGCTTCCTGATAATTCGCGCCTTGAATTAAAACATACCCTTTAAGAACATGTCCATAATAATTGAGAGAATCGATTCTTAAAATTTCGGTCAGTTCATCGTCAGCCTCATTGAGTTTATTCATTTGAATAAGCAAAAAGGCGGCCCGGAGTCGATTGTCCGGAGAAACCGGATTGGTGGTAAGAAGCCTTGTCACCGCTTCGTCGTGTCTTCCCAGAATACAGAGAATGTCCGCGCATATTGAGGAGTTGGAATCGCCTGAAGTTTCAAGAATTTTAAGGATCGGTCGCAAATATACTCCACCTGTTATCATCAGATCCGCGTCAATGATACTGTTTATCTGAGAATCGGAGAGAGCTGAAACATCCGAATTCAAAACCAGGTGTTCCGCAGCAATCAGGGAGTTGACAAGGATGGAGGAGGAAGAAATCTCATTCAATCCGCCGGAAGCGGGAAGGGTTTGTCCCGAGAGCCTTGACTTTCGTGATTCAAGCAGTTGATAAACCGTTGCGGGAAACGCTTCGGAGAAATCGGAACCGGAAATAAGCTCTTCCGATGCTTCGATATTTCCTTCGTTCTGAAGTATTGATATCAGCATGAGCTTTGACAGAGGGTCGTCGGGATTGCTTTCAAGAAACTCGATTGCCTTGTCGGTGTCTCCCCGTGTGTAACTCAATGCGGCCCGGGCGCGGCCTGACCGCGGAGAGGAAGGGTTCAATTCGTATGCAAAGTTCAGCGCCTGCTCCGATCTTTCCGGCCATCCCGCCCTGAGAAGAGCAAGTCCCAGGGACGACCACGCTTCGGCGGAGCCGGAATCGGAATACACCGCGATCTCCGCGTCCGCGAGGTCGGGAAAGGCGAGATGATCAAAATTCACCGCCGTTTCCCGGTCTTCCGGCCCGGTCTGTAGCAGAAGCATGCTTAGGATAATCCACATAATTCCTTATTATACTTCCGGGTTAACAACATCACCAAAGCAGGGGCCGGCCGCACTTACGTAACCGACCCGCCGGAATACCCGGCGTCGTTCATCTTGCACGATCTAATGCTGTTACTATATTGATATACGTGTATGCTGCACGGTTTTTGTATCTGTCGACACGTAAAGGAGATATTTATGTCTATCCTCCTGCTTGCGATGCTTGTAATGACTCCTGCTCCTACCAGGAAGCCTTACTGCTGCGCTTCCGGCAAAGTTTTTTTTGACGACAGCGGCTCGCACTACGTGACGGTTAGCTGGTATGACGGGAATAATGAACTTTTGGGTTATGAGGAGATATATAATTCAGGCGATGATTATTACATAGAAAGGTTATATCCAGTCGGAAACGACTGCGCACTGTTGGCAGAACCCAGCTGGGACACACAGTCAGTTGAGATTGAATTGGATATCGACTTCCCGGAAGATTATGTAGAAATGCCGGATGGGTTGAGGTGGATACACTACCACGACTTCGGGGCTCCGATACCACGTCCGGTATCAGTGCCACAATAACCTAGTTCTTTCGTCGTGCAGCATACACACTTCATACGGATTTACGGTTTTGTCCGTCAACGTGATGTATGAAGGGCAAGACGCTCGGGCTCCATTCCGGTCGATTCCTTCATCATCGTCTTATCATCGGGGCTCTTTGTCATCTAGATCTCGGATACGGTACTTTTCGAGATTTCCGTGATCCCCATGGTTTGAACCAGGCGGTTCATTTTCCGGTTGCCGATTTCCTCTCCCCGGGCTCCGCCGATTACCTGTACCGGCGCCCTGCCCGGACCGCTTCCGGGGTTCGGGCAGCCGACCGGGGATGACGGTTGCCCTTACGGGGCCTCGGGATCGGCGGATTCACTCACCGTTCCGGGTTTCGTG
>JAMOUX010000036.1 GCA_027067855.1 Candidatus Fermentibacteraceae bacterium | reverse complement strand
GGATGTTTGTTGCTTATTTCTTCCAGTCATTATTCTCCTCCATAAATTTACTAATTACCAATAAGACCATATTTATATTAACATATACGTCATCCCGGTCATTCCGGCGAATCGGTTACGTGAGTGCGGCTCCCCATGGCCGGCGCTCCTACCTGATGACGATAATACATATCCTCCGGCTTGACAGGTGGGATGTCGACGGCCGGTCCGGTGATCCTCCCGTTCGAGGTTCATACGGACCGCAACGATGTGACATTCAACGGAGATTTTCTTCATGGGCTTGAAGGGGCGAAGTCTTGTCATTCCCACCAGCAGACCATGCCGGGCTCTATTATGCGTCCGAATATCCTGTGGTGAGGCAGGATCCTCACCGTGAATCCCTGCATTCCCGAGTGGTCGCAATGGAAGGAGCCGCTGAAAAGCATCAGGCCGTTTTCCTCGCCCCGGTACTCCAGCCGCGTCGACTTGCGGTGGGTGATCCGGTCGTCGGGTTCCATCCTGCCGTACAGAACTTCCACCAGCAGGTCGTCCGGTTCCAGCCCCGGGGCCTCGACACCTACGGTTACGGGTATGAGATCTCCCACCGAGCATGTATCGTCGCTTATCCTGGAATCGACCATCCTGATTCGCACCGAGTTCCAGCTGTTCCTCATCTTTTCCATCCAGGCCGCCAGTTCCCTGGCTCCGCCGTAACCGTCGGCGGCCAGCCTGGCGGAGTACCTGCATGCCGGTACGTAAAACTTCTCGACGTACTCGGCGAGCATTCTGTTACTGCTGAAAACGGGACAGACGGTTCGCATGGATGCCCTAGCCATTTTCAGCCAGTTGAAAGGGATATCGTTCCCGTTCCTTTCGTAGAACAAAGGGACGATCCGGTTCTCGATGATATCGTAAAGGGCCTTGGCCTCCAGGCGATCCTGCAGAAGGGGATCGTCGTATTTTTCTCCCGAACCTATCGACCAACCCATGCCCGGACGGTAGGCTTCCGCCCACCATCCGTCGGGTACGCTGCAATGGAGCACCCCGTTGAAACAGGCCTTCATTCCGCTGGTTCCGCAAGCCTCCATGGGAAGCCTGGGGGTGTTCAGCCAGACGTCCACACCCCGGATCAGGTGCTTGGCCATGTTCATGTCATAGTCCTCCAGGAATATCACTTTCCCGTAGAACTCGTCTTCCAGGCACAGGTGGACTATTTCCCTTATCATTTCCTTGCCCGCCGAGTCGTGCGGATGGGCCTTTCCGGCCATTATGAACTGTACCGGACGGGTGGGGTGGTTCACCAGCTTGGAGAGCCTCTCCCTGTCCCGGAGCAGCAGGGTGGCCCTCTTGTAGGTGGCAAATCTCCTGGCCGCGCCTATGGTCAGGATATCCGGATCCAGTATGGGCGCCTCTTCCAGACAGGGTTTGAAGAGTCCCATGCGGGTCACCTGCTTCCGCCATTTCTCCCTGGCCCACGAAACGAGCCTTTCCCGCATTCTGGTGTGCGCCGGCCAGAGTTCCGAATCCGGAATCTTTTCCACCTTTTCCCAGTCGGAGGAGTCGGTGCCGTTGCCGGACCACCTGGGTCCCACGTACCTGCCCAGGAGCTTGTCCATCTCGTCGGATATCCATGTTTCCGGGTGTATTCCGTTCGTAACGTGATCTATGGGCGTATCGACCGCCGGAAGACCGGGCCAGACATCCTTCCATATTTCCCTTGAGATCTCTCCGTGAAGCTTGCTGACGCCGTTTCTGTACCTGGAAAGACGCAGACCGAATACCGTCATGGAAAAGTTCGGGTTGTCGTTGTATTTGCCGAAAGCCAGGAACTCCTCGCGGGACAGGCCTATGGCCCGGATCAAGGGGGCCAGGTATTTCGCAACCAGGTCGGGAAGAAATTCCTCGTTGCCCGCGGGTACCGGGGTGTGGGTGGTGAAGACGTTTCCGGCCACGGTCATCTCCCTGGCCTCCGGAAAGGACAGGCCCTCCTCCATCAGTTGCCTGATCCTCTCGATTATCAGGAATGCGGAATGTCCTTCGTTGATATGTCTCACCGTGGGTCGCATACCCATCGCGTCCAGTATTTTCAATCCGCCTATTCCCAGTATTATTTCCTGTTTTATACGCATCTCCCGATCACCGCCGTACAACTGCCCCGTTATTTCCCTGTCTTCGGTTGCGTTCCCGGGAAGATTGGTATCCAGGAGGAAGAGGGAGACCCTGCCTACTTTCACCTCCCAGACGGAGGCCTTGACGATCCTGTCGGCCAGGGGGATTTCCACGGTCACGTATTCGCCGTTTCCGTTGTAAACGGGGTTCACCGGCATGTTGGAATAGTCGTTTACAAAATACCTCTCCTGCTGCCATCCGTCGCTGCTCAGGTACTGGCTGAAGTAACCGTACCTGTACAGCAGGGAAACGCCCACGGCGGGAAGGCCGAGTTCACTGCAGCTCTTCAGGGTGTCTCCGGCCAGGATGCCCAGTCCGCCGGAATAGACGGGGATGCTCTCGTGCAATCCGAACTCCGCCGAGAAGGTGGCCAGTAGAAAGTCCTCCTTCTCCAGGCCGTACCGTTTCCTCCGGGAGTCGAACCAGGTGCTTCGTTCCAGGTAGTCCTCCAGGCTCTCCATGGTTCTTTCAAGGAGTGAAAGATAGGCGGCGTCGCCGGCGAGTTCCTCCAGGCGTTCCTGGCTGACGTGCCCCAGGAGTTTAACCGGATTGTGGCAGCAGGTTTCCCAAAGTTCGGAGTCTATCCATCGGAAGAGATCGACGGCCTGGTTGTTCCAGGTCCACCAGATATTGTAGGCTATCTTCTTCAACGCTTCCAGCTTTTCCGGTATCTTGGGCACGACCCTGAAATTCCTGGTTTTCAATTAGTCACCTTTCGGATCATTACGGGTAACGGTGAAACGGGTTGAACGAACTTGTAATATATTCACGAGGAAAGAATACAAGGAGCAAGTCGTATGAGAACCTGCGCGGCTGCAGCGATACTTGCCGTGATTTCGGCGGCGGTCTCTTACGGGGATACCTTGGTGCGGAGAATCGGGTTCGATCCGGTTACGCCGGATTTTTCGCTGGTGAACGGATGGGCCGTGTTCGAACCGGAGGGGTTCGAACTCAAGGCTCCGCCGGGCGCCCCGCTGCTTCCCGCCGTGCCCGTGGTGTTCCTGTTGCCGGGCGGTGTCGAAGATGTCGCCGTTGAATCCAGGATCCTTGAAAAAGTGGAGCTGGTGCCCCGCGGGTTACGCCTGCTCCCCGCTTCCGTAGCTAGGCCGGTGGGTTGCGCCGATTCCGTGATTCCGGTCGAAGACCCGGAGATATATTCCATGTCTTCGCCGTGGCCCGGTGACCCGGTGATTTCTTTCCATCACGGCAACCTGGCGGGCGTTTCGGTGGTTTCCTGCCTGGTCCAACCCTGGGAATACGTGCCGGCCACGGGTTTCCTGGCGATGGTGACCGAAATGGAGTTGCAGGTGTCGTGGAGCCCGACATCCGGAACGGAATTGACGCCGGCGCAGGCCGAGATCGCTATGGTCAGGGCTTCCAGGCTGGCCGGCGTTGATTACCCGGCTTCGAAAGACCTGCCCCGGGGAGGCGACTCGGAGTACCTGCTGATATGCGACAGCGCTTACGTCGATGAACTGGATCCACTGGCCGCGTTACACGAGGAGAAAGGACTCTCCGTCGAAATCGCCACCGTCCGGGACATACTTTCCTCCTTCCCGGGGGGCGACGATGCGGAAAAATTGAGGAACTTCATAAAGGACAGGTACCTGAACCACGGAACGATCTTCGTACTGCTGGCCGGGGACGAAACCCTGGTGCCGGTGCGCATGGTGGACCTCTACTGCGAAGGATATGCCGACACGGCGCCGGTGGATCTGTACTTCGCGGATCTGGACGGCACGTGGGATGGCGACGGCGACGGAAAGTACGGCCAACCTGGAGACAATCTGGACCTGTACGCGGACGTCCTGCTGGGAAGAGCGCTTTTCTCGACCGAAGAGGAAGCGGAAGTGTTCGTGGCCAAGAACCTGGCTTACCAGCAATCGCCGACGCCGGGTGACTGGAGAAACAAGGCCGTTCTTTGCGGGGCGGTTCTCTTTGAAGAGATAGGTTACACCTCCGACAAGGGTTGCGATTCCATAGCCGCCGCGTTCCCATTGTACTGGAAGGTGCATAAGTTTTACGAGAAACTCCCGGGAGGCGGATTCACCGAGCACATTTCGGCCATAAGGCGGGGAAGCGCCTGGAACCACTACGCCGGTCACGGCACCAATACCGGGGTGTGGTGGAGCAAGCCGCCCCTGGCCATGATGACCACCCGGATAGCCGGGGATACTCTGGACAACGGAAACAAGGTGGGCATTCATACCAGTATAGCCTGTCATCCCGGTAACTACCCGAATCATGCGAGCTGCGCCGAGGGGCTCCTCCATAATCCCGACGGAGGAGGGGTCGCCGTCATGTTCAATGTGAGTTACGGCTGGGAAGGCCACTGGCCTTCGCTGGGTCCGAGCGAGTGGATGTGCATAGACCTGGCCCGGCAGGTCTTCAGGTACCAGGCACACTCGCTCGGCCAGGCCTTCTCGACGGCCAGGGACTTGAGAGTACCTTACATAGCCGGAGATTACGACCGAACATTCCAGAGCCTGTTGTCCTTCTCGGCATTCATGGATCCGGCTCTCAAAGTAATGCGCACCGTGATGGCGGTTCCGATTCCACCGGTTCCCTTCTCCATGTCGGCTCCTTTTCCCAACCCGGCCCGGGAAGGAGCCCCCGTGTCCTTCATGCTGGGATTCGAGGGTCACGGGGCCCATGTGTCGGTTCACGACCTGTCCGGAAGACTTCTGTGGGAAACCCACGTGAATGCGCCGGGAATCGTCACGTGGGATACCGTCGAAGGAAGCCTTCCCGTGACATCCGGGGTATACCTGATTACCGCGGAGAAGGACGGACGAATCCTGGGAAGGATGGTCACCGTTCTGGATTAGACCGGCCCCCGCGCGGGGAAATCGTGCCGGGTCTCGTTTTCCGTGTTACGGTACTGTCCGGGGTTACCGGTCGCCGTGGTTCCCGGAGGAACCGCCGGCCCGTTTCTTTTCCGGACCCTTGACCGGAGCCGCCATTCCGACCGGTACCCGGTGGGGAGACATATATTATTCCTTTCCGCGGAGGAGGAGAATTGCAGGAAAACATAAGGAACTTCTGCATCATCGCGCACATCGATCACGGAAAGTCCACCCTGGCGGACCGGCTCCTTCAGGTCACCGGAACGGTGACCGACAGGGAATTTCACGACTTGATGCTGGATACGATGGATATAGAGCGGGAACGGGGCATAACCATAAAGAGCACGGCGGTGTCCATGCGGTATCCCGCCGGGAACGGCCGGGTATACGAGTTGAATCTCATAGACACTCCGGGTCACGTCGATTTTTCCTACGAAGTTTCCAGGGCGCTGGCGTCATGCGAGGGAGCCCTGCTGGTGATAGACGCCGCGCAGGGAGTGGAGGCCCAGACGGTGGCCAACCTCTACAAGGCCATGGAACAGAATCTGGTGGTGATCCCGGTCATAAACAAGATAGACCTGCCTTCGGCGAACATACTGGAGGTAATGGGCGAAATCGAGGGAGAACTGGGGCTGGACGTGGACGATACCGTGTGTATCTCCGCCAAGACCGGCGAGGGCATACCCGATCTCCTGGAAGCGATAGTCGAAAAGATTCCGCCTCCCCCGGGTGATGCGCACCTTCCCCTGAGAGCCAGGGTTTTCGACAGCATGTATGATCCGTACAGGGGGGTGGTCGTTTACGTGAGGGTAGTGGAAGGCAGTGTATCCCGGGGCGACGACATCATGCTGATGGCGTCGGGAAGCCGATACTCCATCGAGGAAGTGGGGCGGTTCGGCCTGAAGAGGGAACCGTGCCGGAGCCTTGCCGCGGGACAGGTGGGTTACCTGGTGGCCGGGATAAAGACGGTGGCCGATGTTCGGTCCGGTGATACCGTCACCATGGCGGACGAGCCGGCCGGGGAACCCCTGGAAGGCTACGAAGAGGTGAAACCCGTGGTGTTTTCCTCCATATATCCCGTGTCCTCCGAAGATTACGAGGACCTTTCGGCCGCCCTGGAGAAACTCAGGCTGAACGATGCCTCCCTGGTTTTCGAAAAGGTTTCATCTCCCGGTATCGGGTTCGGTTTCCGGTGCGGATTCCTGGGCCTGTTGCACCTGGAAGTGGTACAGGAGAGGCTGGAGAGGGAGTTCGACCTTTCCCTGGTACTCACCGCTCCTACGGTGAGGTACAGGATAACGCTTACCGATGGAACCGTTCTTATGGTGGACAACCCGGTGGATTACCCGGACCCCTCCACCATCAGTCTCACTGAGGAACCCTACATAAAAGCATCTATAATCATGCCCGACAGGTACATCGGTCAGGTGGCCAAGCTCATACTGGACAGGAGGGGAGAGAACTACAAGAGCATGTACGTGGGCCGGAAGAGGGTGGAGGTTACCGCCGATATGCCTCTTAGCGAGGTGGTGTACGACTTCTACGACAAGCTCAAGTCCGTGACTCAGGGCTACGGTTCCTTCGATTACGAAATGGTGGGTTACCGGTCGTCCGACCTGGTCAAAGTGGATATCTTGGTCAACCACGAGAAGGTGGAGGCGCTGTCGATGTTGGTTCACAGGGACAGGGCCAGGCAATGGGCCCTCAACGCATGCAAGAACCTGAAGGCGGAGATTCCGCGTCAACAGTTCAAAATACCTATCCAGGGCGCCATCGGCGGGCAGGTAATTTCGAGAGAGACCATAACCGCCCTGCGCAAGGATGTGACGGCCAAATGCTACGGCGGTGACATCACCAGGAAACGGAAACTGCTTGAGAAGCAGAAAGCCGGGAAAAAACGGATGAAGATGGTCGGCAGCGTTGCCATTCCGCAGAAAGCTTTTCTAGCGGTTCTGAAGCGTGATGACTGAAACCGGATCCGGCGGCTCCGGGGAGCGCGGTACCCCGGGATCCGGTCCCGGAACCGTTACGATGAGAGCGTATGCGGAACTGAACGATTTCCTTCCCGGGAGGTCAAGGCAGAGGGACTTCCATTATCCGCTGAACGGTGGATATTCCATGAAACACCTGATAGAATCTGCAGGGATACCCCATACGGAGATCGGGCTGATCCTGAAAAACGGGGTTTTCGCAGGGTTGGACGCCACGGTGGAAGATGGTGACAGGATAGCCGTATACCCGGTCTTCGGGAATCTTGACGTCAGATCTCCGGTCAGGTTGCGTCCGGAACCGTCCTGGAAAACCCGGTTCGTCCTGGACGTACATCTGGGCAAGCTGGCCCTGATCCTGAGATTACTGGGATTCGACGCCCGTTTTCCCGGCGATGTTCCCGATAACGAACTGGCACGCATATCCGCCGAGGAGCATCGTATCCTGCTCACGAGGGATACCATGCTCCTCAAGAGAAGCGTCGTGGTCCACGGTTGCTTCGTGCACAGCCTGAATCCGGAAGAACAGGCCGGGGAGATTCTGGACCGGTTGAATCTCCGGAATTCGGTGAAACCGTTTACGAGGTGTCCGGGATGTGGGTCCCGGCTTCGTCGGGTAGACAAGGCTCACGTTGCGAAAAAGCTTGAACCGTTGACTAAAAAGTATTACGATGAGTTCAGCGAGTGTGAAGAGTGCGGCAAGGTTTACTGGAAAGGCAGTCACTACCGTCCGCTCCTGGAACTCCTGGTAAGACTGGGTATCGGCTGCGACGGAGTGGATGAGAACCGGGAAACCGACGATAAACTTCGTGATGCGGAACATTGACGACCGGCGCCGCGGGTTCGGATCGCACGATACCCGGGCGTGCGGCCAAGCCCGGGTATGGGGTATGCGACTTTTCCGATGATCACGACGCTTGCGTCCCGGAAATGACGAGGTTCGGAAATTACGATTTGTAGAACTGAAAGCGCCGTTTCCAAGGGTCTCTACGTACATGTTCCGTTTTGCGTTTCGAAGTGTCCCTACTGCGGTTTTTACTCGGTGCCGGTTTTCGGCGGTGATCCGGAAGGGTACATGGACGCTTTGACGGCGGAGGCGGATCTCCGTCTTGAAGGGTTCGGAATTACGACGGTTTACGTAGGCGGGGGGACCCCGTCGCTTCTTCCGGCGACTTTTTGGGAGGCCTTCCTGGGCCGGATCGCTTCCCTGGCCGATCCGGGGGATCCATCCGAGGTCACGATGGAAGTGAACCCGGGTACCGCGGGACCCGGATACATGAAAACGTTGAAGAGGGCCGGGTTCGACAGGTTGAGCCTGGGAATGCAATCCTTGCACGACGATGTACTCCTGACACTGGGAAGGATTCACGATTCCGGGCGGGCGGCGGACTGTTTCCGTCAGGCGCGGGAGGCAGGTTTCGACAACATCTCGGTGGACCTCATCTACGGTGTTCCCGGGCAGACCCCGGAATCGTGGGAAGATGACCTGTCGGCGGTGATCGAACTGGGTCCGGAACACGTTTCCTGTTACGAACTGACCCTGGAGGAGGGAACTAAGATGTGGAGGCGTTTTCCCGAATGGCGGGACGGTTGCGGGGATGGGTTCGACGGGATGTACTTCATTGCGCACGAGCTTCTGACGGATGCGGGTTACGTGCATTACGAAGTTTCCAACTATGCCGCCTGCGGGGAACGGAAGTCGGTGCACAACCGCCGTTACTGGAGACGATTGCCGTACGTGGGTCTGGGGCCTTCGGCACATAGTTTCGACGGCGTTTTTCGCAGGACGTGGAACACGGCCTCGGTGAACGAGTACGTCGGCCTTTTGAAAAGCGGGCGGTCACCCGAAGCGGGAGGGGAGAGCCTTACGGCTTTCCAGGCTGCGCTGGAAATCGTGATGTTGGGTTTGAGAAACGATGGAGGATTCGACATGAAGGAACTTCCGTCGGGTACCGGATGCCGGATTGACGAGGCCTACCTGGAGTTCATGGCGGATGCGGGCAGGGTCACGGTTTCGGGTTCCCGGATAATGCCCACGGCCCTGGGCATGCTGTTCGCGGACGGGGATGCGGCGGCCCTCCTGTCGTTTTCCGGATTTGACCGGTGAATCACCGCTTTGCATAATTGACCTCCCGGTGCCCCCGTAGCTCAGTAGGATAGAGCGGCGGTTTCCTAAACCGTAGGCCACACGTTCGAGTCGTGTCGGGGGCACCATTCTCTTCCCGTCATTCCCGGAATTCAACACGCGCCCGCCGGAGTTCCCCGTAACCCGGTCCTTGCATCGGCGGCGGCGAATCTCCATTGTTTACGGGCGGAGTCCGCCACGGTATCGGCGTATCGGAGCACGAAAAGGGAGGTCGCTGTGAAGGCTATGATGCTTCACGGAGTTTACGATCTGGATAGGGAAGACGAACCACTGGTTCTCGAGGAAGTACCGGTGCCCGTACCGGGAACCGGTGAGGTGTTGCTGAAGGTACTGGCGTGCGGGGTGTGTCACACCGAACTGGACGAGATAGAGGGACGTACGCCGCCGCCGAGTTATCCCGTGATACCGGGCCACGAGGTGGTGGGCAGGGTGGTCGGGAGCGGGGACGGGGTGGATCCTTCCCTGCTTGGTGCCAGGGTCGGCGTGGGATGGTTCCATTCATCGTGCGACGCCTGTGATTACTGCCTCAACGGGCTGGAGAACCTGTGCGCCGGTTTCAGGGCCACGGGGAGGGACGTGAACGGGGGTTACGCCGAATACATGACCGTACCGGCGTCGTCGGCCTTCAGGGTGCCCGAGGGGCTGGATGACGAGCGGGCCGCCCCCCTGCTCTGTGCCGGGGCTATAGGTTACAGATCGCTGAGGCTTACGGGTATTAGAGATGGAGACGCCCTGGGGCTTACCGGGTTCGGCGGATCGGCGCACCTGGTGCTGAAGATGGTGAAGGCCCGTTATCCCCGTACCGGGGTTTACGTGTTTTCAAGGAACCCGGCCGGGAGGGAGTTCGCCCTGGAACTGGGGGCTGCATGGGCCGGGGACACCACGGACGATCCCCCGGAAATGCTCAGGGCGATCATAGATACCACTCCCGCCTGGAAGCCGGTGGTGGAAGCGATGAGATGCCTGGCCCCAGGCGGCAGACTGGTGATAAACGCGATAAGAAAGGAGGACGGGGACAAGGGTTACCTGGAGAAGCTGGACTACGCCAGGCACATCTGGATGGAGAAAGAGATTAAAAGTGTCGCCAACGTCACGAGGAACGATATAAGGAATTTTCTCCGTCTGGCCGGGGAGATCGACCTGGAACCGGAGATTTCGGTGTATCCCCTGGAGGACGCTAACCTGGCGCTGTCAACGCTTCGCGGGGGAGGGGTCAGGGGAGCCAACGTCCTGGTTACCGGACGCTGAATGGAAGCGGTTTTTACGAACATGGGATCGGTCGTGTAGCCGGAATGACGTACCGGAACCCCCGGTACCCCCGTGACAGCTTTTAAGTCGGTTGCTCCGGGCGGCGGTGACGAAAGGACGGATTGCGTCTCCCTCCTCCAGCTTCATACCCCGGGGATCGATCATGTTCACCTTCGGTTTTCCCGATACCTTCATTCCCGGTGAAAACCCTTTCCAGGCACCTTCGAAATCGCCGGATCCGTAACGGGTTTTCCCCGGTTTCACGAAGGCACCTCGTTCCATTTCCCGTTCTTCGCGGAGAGGAGGCGGTCCTTCGGTCGCCCGGCGGAGAACCTTGCAGATGTATTGCGGGATACGTGCGCCTTAGTTATCCCGGGGAACCTGTTCCCGTCGTCCTCCCGGGTATGGCTGCCGGATGAATGCATCTCCGGGAAAAATTTCCCGGTAAGCCGGGTCGGGCTTGACAATTACTTACCGGTAAGTAAATTTCAGGTAACCGATTGGGGCGACTATGAGAAAAGACAGAAAACTCGTTTTATTGGAATCCGGCACGGAACTCCTCTCCGAGAAAACCTTCTCCGAAATCTCAATGGATGGATTGGCCGAGAGGTCAGGCATCACTAAACCCATGATCTACTACTATTTCGGGAATAAGGAGGGGTACTTCAGGGCCCTCGCGAAACACCTTTTGAGCACGGTTCGGTCGATGGTGATGAAGGTTTACGATCCGGAATTGAGCCTGCGTGAAAATCTTTTGCGTTACGTACGTTTCAGGATGAAATTCGTGGAAGAACACCCGAGGCTGTCCAGGGCCTTCATATCGATGATGCGGGATCCGAACATAGGAATGCTCATAGACGAGATACAACAGGAGTTCGACACCGTAAGGGTGGAATTTGTGAAACCCCTGTTTGATAAGGCGGAGGAGAGAGGGGAGATAAGACCGGGAGTGAACAGCATGATGGTGATGATGATGCTCAATTCTCTGATGGTCTCGTATACCCTCAAGAAACTGGGTGGAGTGCATGCGTACAAAATGGATCCGGTGGAAGTGGTGGACATGATCTTCCATGGTATAGCGAACGGCGGAAAGGATGGGGCGGTGAGATGAGGATACTGTTGCTGACGGTGATACTGCTCACCGCGGGGACGGCCCGGTCGATGACCCTGGAGGAAGCCGTGGATTTCGCCCTGGATCACAGGGGTGACGTGAGGGCGGCCGTTCTTTCCGCGGAAAAGACGACGTGGAACCGCAGGAACGCGGACCTGTGGTTCCTCCCGAGAATGAATGGACGATTGGTGTTCACCAGGAATTTCGACGTGCAGCAATTCACGATTCCCGGGGTGGGTTCCGTTCCCATGGGGTCGAGGTACGCTTCACTGGCGGGTATCACCGTGGATGTGCCCCTGTTTACGGCAGTGGGTCCCGCGGCTTCCCGGCTTGCGTCGAGGTCGGAGAAACTTTCCATGCGGATGGCGGATGCGGTCAGACTGGATGCGGTGGTCCGGGTTGTGAAAGCTTTCTACGGAGTGCTCCTGGCCCGGGAAATGGTCGATGTTTCGCGGGAAGCTCTGGAGACGGCCGAGGAGGGATACGGAATAGCAGAGCGGAAGTACGACGCCGGATTGATTTCCAGGTTTGAACTCATACAGAGCAGGGTGGCGTGGGAAAACCGCGGCCCCGCCCTGGTCAATGCGCGTAACGCCCTGGAGGACGGCATGAAGGCTTTTTCCGTGGCGATCGGTGTCGACGGCCCTGCGGCGGTCGAGTTGGAGGGAGACATCGCTTCCGCCCCGGGAATTACGCTGCCCGGCAGCTTGGAGGAGGCCAGGGCCGTAATGATGGAACGCAGCCCGGAACTGTGGGTGGCGGAGTACACCAGGTCGGTTGCTGATGCCGGCGTGGACATGGCGAGGGCCGCCTTCTTCCCACAACTCCTTTTCAACGCCGGGTTGAATTACCAGGCTTCCAGGGATGACATGGAATTCGGGATAGATGATTACGAAAGGAACTTTACAGTCTCAGTCATACTTCAGGTGCCGCTTTTCGACGGTTTCTCCGATGTATCGGGCTACAAGTCGGCGTCGGCCGACAGGGCCGCGGCTGCTGCATCCGCTTTTTCCATGGAACAGGTAGCGGACATGAACCTTGCGGCTGCCTGGAACAAGCTCCGGGCGGCCCGGGAACGGGTGGACGCCACCGCTTCCACGGTGGAACAGGCGGCGGAAGGGGCCGAGATAGCCAAGGTTTCGTACGAAGAGGGAATGATAACCAGGCTGGAGATGGATCAGGCCTTCCTGGCCCTGTCGTCCGCCAGGGCGAACCATGCAGCGGCGCTCTTCGACCTGAGGATCGCCGAGGCGGAACTCTCCAGAGCGATGGGAACCATGGAAGGATATTTCTATGACGACTGATAGGCGGTTGGCGATGACTACGGCGTCGTTGATTTCTGCGGCAATGCTGCTTGTCGTTGCGGGATGTCGGGGTGGTGATTACACCGGGACGGAGCGGGTGGCCTACGTGACCGTCGAGGTGGTTCGGCCTTCTGAAATTTCCAGGGTTTCCTATGCGGGCGCCCGGGTCGAGGGACGGGATGAAACACTGGTCTTCGCGATGGGTCCGGGTAAGATCGAGGAAATACTGGTTTCCCAGGGGGACAGCGTGACAGCCGGTCAGAGGCTGGTGAGACTCAACACTGATCAACAGGCCGGTACCGGCGTATCCGGCGCTTCAGCCGCCGTGAACGCTGCGGTCGCCGACCTGGAGAATGCGGAGAAAAACCACCTGCGTCTCCTGTCTCTTTACGAATCCGGTGGTGTGAGCCTGCAGCAGGTGGAAGCCGCCGAGGCGCTTCTCGAAGCGGCCCGGGCCCGGTTGGCCGGAGCCAGGGCCGGGTATTCGCAGGCCGTGACGGCCAGGGATAATTCCTGGGTGACGGCTCCTTTCAGCGGGCGCGTGGGAAGGATATGGGCGAGGGAAGGAAACCATGTCGCCAATTCTCCCCTGCTCTCCATATCCGATGATTCCGTGATGGTTGCAAGGATACTGCTGCCCGAAAGGGACATCCTGCACCTGGAGACCGGATTGCCGGCGTATATGACCGTGGGTTCCCTGGGGGGCGAGTCCTTCCCGGGGGTGGTGATTTCCGCCTCGTCGACGGTGGATCCGGTTAGCGGGCTAGTGCCCGTGGAAGTGAGATTCACCGGGACCCGGGGCAGGTTGCGGCCGGGAATGACCGGCAGGGTCGTCGTGCTCATGGAAACCGCCGGTAATACCGCGGTCGTCCCGGAGTCGGCCCTGAGGCGCACCAGGAGCGGAAACCAGGTGGTGGTGGTTGAAGACGGCACGGCCGTGGTCAGGGACGTGAAGCTGGGCATATACAACGAAGGAATGGTGCAGGTGGTGGAAGGACTTTCTTTCGGTGATTCCCTGGTTACGTCCGGTCACTCGCTCCTCCAGGACGGTACACCGGTGGAAGTGGTGGAAAGATGAAGCTTCCCGAACTGTCCGTAAAGCGTAGGGTGGCTTTCCTGATGCTTTTCATAGGCATCATCGGGGTCGGATTCTTCGGTTTCACCCAGCTGGGGGTGGACATGTATCCCGAGATGGAACTTCCGATAATAATGATAATGAGCACCATGGAGGGCGCGGGTCCGGAGGAGATGGAGAACCTGGTGACGGAGCCGCTGGAGCAGGCGGTATCCAGGGTTTCCAACGTGAAGAAGGTGACGTCCACGTCCGGCCAGGGCATCTCCGTGGTAACCGCGGAGTTCAACTGGGGTCACAGCCTGGAGCAGGCTGAGACCGATGTAAGGCGTCAGTTGGACATGTTCGAGGCTGCTCTTCCCGATGACGCCGGCAAGCCGCTGGTGTTTCCCATCGATCCCAGCATGCAACCGGTTATGTACGTGGGTTTCAGCAGCGATGTACTGAATGATTTCGATCTGCGTAAGCTGGTGGAAGAGGAGATCGAACCGCTGTTCAGCAGGATAGACGGCGTCGGGTCGGCGGTGACCATGGGGGGACGGGAACGACAGGTGAACGTGAGGATAAGGCCCGAAGCCATGGTGAATGCCGGTGTGACGATTTCCCAGGTGGTGGCGGCCCTCTCGTCCGTGCGCAACAACCTTCCCGCCGGGCGGGTGGACGCCGGAGGCATGAACATAGGCATAAGGGTGGAATCGGCTTTCCACGATGTCGGGGAGATAAAGCAGCTCGTGGTGGGAATGAAAGATGGAACGCCGGTGCTGCTCCGCCAGGTTGCCGACGTCGAGGACGGCGAATCGGAACTTCTCCAGTACGTCAGGTTTAACGGTCGACCGTCCGTGTCCATGTATATGAACAAGAGGTCGGATGCCAACACCGTGAATGTGTGTTCCAGGATAAGAAGGCAACTGGACGAGATCCGCGAGGATTACGGAGAACTGATCAGCCCGGTGATACTCTTCGATCAATCCCTGTTCATAGAACAGGCGATAAACAACCTCGGCAACACCGCGATCCAGGCCAGCGTGTTGGCCTTCCTGGTGCTGTTGTTCTTTCTCAGATCCTGGAGGGGTTCCGCGATAACCGGTATGTCCATTCCCATATCCATAGTCGTGACTTTCGCCGTCATGCATTTCGCCGATGTTCAGTTGAACATGATATCACTGGCGGGGTTGGCCCTGGCTATAGGATTGCTGGTGGACAATTCCATAGTAGTCCTGGAAAGCATATTCAGGCACAGGGAAGCCGGCAGGAGTCCTGAAGAAGCCGCCGTTACCGGGGCGGTCGAAGTATCGAACGCCATCACCGCTTCGACGTTCACCACGCTTGCGGTGTTTCTTCCCATTCTTTTCGTACCCGGTCTCGCGGGCCAGCTGTTCAGGGAGATGGTGCTGACCATCACCTTCAGTTTGGCCGTCTCGCTGTTCGTGGCGCTGAGCTTGGTGCCCCTGGTGACTTCCTGGGTCGGAAAGCTGGCGCCGGTCCACCGGCCGGGCGGAATCGCCGCGAAGCTGCAGGGAGCTATGGAGCGCCTGGAAAGGAATTACAACCGGCTGATTTCCGGGGCCGTCCGCAGGAAGAAGAAGGTGTTGCTTTTCACCGCCGGCGCTCTCGTGCTGTCGGTGTTGCTCATGACTGCTCTTCCCGCCGAATTCTTCCCGGAGTCGGACGACGGGTTCATCATGCTGGATATCGGCATGCCCGTCGGAACCAGCCTGGGTACCACCGACAGCGTCGTAAGAGTGCTGGAAGACTCGGTGAGAGCGATAATACCTCCCGAGGATCTGCAGGCGGTGTTTTCCACGATCGGGGAAGCCGAGGGCATCCTGGCCCTGTTCGGGGCCAACGGTTCCCACGCTGCGATGGTGAGAATCAGGCTCACACCGTCCGGCGAGAGGAGCACTCCCATGTCGGAGTACCTTGACAGGATAAGGGAAGTGCTCGACGGCATGCCCGGAGTGGAGTACACGACCCGGGCCGGAATGGACGTGCTCAACAGTTCGGCCATGGAGATAACCCTCTACGGTGACGATCTGGACAGACTGTACGACAAGGCGGAAGAGATCAAGGAGACCATGGCGGCCGTGGAGGGTGTCGTGGATCCCACGACCTCCATGGAAGACTTGATCCCGGAGTATTCCTTCGTTCCCGATCCGACCGAAATGTCGGTATTCGGACTGAACCAGTCCCGTTTGGCCATGGAGGTCAAGTATTCGTTTCAGGGTATCGACGCCGGCATATTCAGGGAACACGATGAGGAATACGGCGTGAACGTCAGATTGCCGGAGGAGTACAGGGATTCCAGGGAAGACCTGGAATACGCTCCGGTATTGGGAAGACCCCTGGTTTCGTACGGAACCCTGGAACAGAGAATGATCTCGAGCGTAATTTCCAGGAAGAACCAAACCAGGATGGTGACCATATCATGCGACGTTTCGGGGAGATCCCTCTCCGCCGTGTCGTCCGACGTTATGGCCGGGCTGAAGAAGATGGATACCACCGGCTTCAGGTATGAGATCGGGGGGCAGATGAAGGATCAGCGAGAGACATTCATGTATCTTGGAATCGCCATAGCGGTGGCGGCGGCGCTGGTGTACATGGTCATGGCAGGCCAGTTCGAATCCTTCCTGGAACCTTTCATAATAATCTTCACCCTTCCCCTGGCGTTCATAGGAGTGGTGCTGGCCCTGTTCGTAACCTCAACTCCCCTGTCGGTCATGGTGATAGTGGGTATGCTTATGTTGGCCGGTATAGTGGTGAACAACGGTATAGTCATGGTGGACTATGCCAATCAGCTCAGGAAGCGGGGGTTGGGTCTTGTTGAATCGATAGTGGAGGCGTCCACCGTGCGCATGCGTCCCATAATGATGACTGCCACCACTACGATACTTGCGATGGTCCCCCTGGCCCTGGGGCTTGGCGAGGGGTCGGAGAACTGGGTTCCCATGGCGGTGACGGTTATAGGGGGAATGCTGGTCGCGACGGTGCTCACCCTGGTGGTGGAACCCTGTATCTACGTGGTCTTCGGACAATACAAGCGGTTCAGAAGAAAATAGGGGCCGGCGGTTACCGGGATCTGCCTTTCCCGGTAAGATTTTCGTGACGGAACCAGGGGATTCCGAAATCGCGGAGAGGTGTCGCCTGCCGGGTGTCCGGAGCGCCCCGGCAATCCACCAGCACCGGAAGATCGGTGGTCAAGTGCCCCGGGTGCTCTCCCAGGGACGCGTCTCCGTAAGGGATGAACTCCAGGTCACCGCCCGAGTCGAAGAACGATACTTCACCTCCCGGAACCTCCACGTCGAGCCCGGTATCACGGTTCCTGACCAGGATGGCCGGAATCCCCCTCTCGAAGCCGCCGGAGGGAGCCACCACCCATCCGAGATTTTCCAGGCATTTTTCGGAGAAAAGCCTGTATGCTTCGTCGCCGTCTATTTCGGAGAGGGTTCCGAGGTGTGGGGCCAGGGATTTCGTGTCCACCGCGAGTCGGATCACTCCACCGAGCCCGGAACTCTCCGCCAGCATCCGGAATGCGGCCTTCCTTCCCGCATGGGCGAACACTCCTCCAGAGCCTATGAGGGTGTCTATATCCGTTGAAGGGATTTTTTCGGCATGATGCAGGGAAGCATGTTCCCGGAGAGCCAGGGAGGCTCCCAGCATGGCCATCGTTCTCTCGACCAGCGTTTCTCCCCTGCCGAAGGGAATGCTTTCCGGGAAACGCACTTTCTTTTCCGCATATTCCTTCACGTCTTCCTCGGTGTAATGTTCAGGAAGGTGGGCCATTATGTTCCGGATTCCACAGCGGGCCAGTATGCCTCCCATGGAGCGTCCGGTTCCGATGCCCCGCAAGAGGGTCGCGTGGAAATCATTCCCGGTTCCCGAGAATATTCCGGTATAGGTTCCCCCCATGTCTATCATCGCCGCACGTTCTCCGGAGCGGGTGCAGTACAGCCGGAGAATATTGGAAAGGGCGGAAGGTGTGGGGAGTATCTCGGAAAGGGCGAATGCCTGCAGTTCGGAAAACCCGTTGAAATTTCCGCCCAGCTTTTCCACGAAATCATCCAGCTCCCTTGCCGCGGTTTCGTTACCGTTGTGGTATATCCGTACGGCGGGAACGTGGATTTCCCCGGCTGTTCCCGGCCCGATGTCATCGTGGTCTCCGGGTTTCCCGGCGGAGCCGGCGGAGAAATACGGTACCGAAGGCATGTTCATTCCCCTGGACAGTATTTCGCCGACAATCGATTCCAGGGTGATGATGGATTTCCCCACTCCTATGCAGGCGTCGTTCCAGGGGGCTCCGGTGGTGCTGGGAACTTCGGTTCCGGCCGCGATTTCCAACCTGCCGCCGGTATCACGCTTCAGCAACAGCGCCTTGGTGTTGGTGCTGCCCACGTCGGTTACCAATATGAAGCCGGTTTTCCTGTTTCCCGTTTCCATGTTCTCCCTTCGCATATCGATCGTAACGGAATATTCATGCCCGGACCCGTTGTCAATCAGTGGCGGAACCGCCCGGTCATGATGCGGTATCGGGATGATATGATCTTTGTCCGGTAGAAGATGATTTCCGGCCGGTGTCCCCGTAACGTTTTGCTTTGCGGGATATCCGGCATGAACGGTCAGGCGGCGCCGGATCGAAAGATACGACCGGAGATTTTTACGTGAAACGCGAAAAACGGCGATGATCCGGTCCCGCCGGACGTATATTTCGCCGTCGTGTCGTCGCGGATGGGGCGATGGAATTCCCGCCACGGGTTTGTTAAACCGTAGCCGGCTGCTAGTCGGACTGTATTTCCCCGGCCTTCCTCAGGGCCATCTTGGCCGCCACCGGTCCCACGATCTCGAAAATAACGCTGGTGGCGGCTATGGTTGTTATTACCTTGGTGGCGATGGATGCTCCGTGCCGGCCCAGGTGTGCGAAATGCGAGGCGGTGGCGATGGCGAGGCCTATGGCGACGCCGGCCTGTGAAAGGAGGCCTATTCCCAGGTACTTTCGGAGCACCGGTGGCGAATTTCCCACCCTGGCTCCCAGCCCGGCTCCCACTATCTTCCCCACGGTACGGGAAAGTATGTAGACGATTCCCAGCAATCCCAGGGAATGTAGCGAGGACAATTCCAGGTGGGTTCCCGCCAGGAAGAAAAAGAGAATGAAGACCAGCGGCATCATCGTTTTCAGGCTACCCGCCACCGTGGAGGTCATCCTGCCGGAAAAATTGGTCAATGCGAAACCTATGGCCATGGGTGTCAGTATCGGCGAAAAGCCGAGAGAGAGCGCAAGGCCCACGGCGATGCAGACGAAGCCGAAGGTAAGAGCCGGGATGTCGTCGTTCCGGCGCATGGATGAGAGCAGTTTGATGTATATAAACCCCAATGCCAGTCCGGAGATTATACTCGCGATGATTTCCAGCAAAGGTTCCAGCGCTGTCTGGAGAATGCCCGCCGAGGCACCGATCTCGGTAGCGAGGAGCGATTCGCTGGCAGCGGCCGCGAAACCGAAAATCAGCACCGCTATTCCGTCATCGAAACCCACGACAGCGTAAAGTGTTTGTGTGAGAGTCCCCCGCGCCTTGTATTCCTGGATGACGGCGACGGTGCCAGCCGGTGCCGTGGCCGGGGCCATGGCGCCGAATATGAGAGCGAAGGGCCAATCACCTCCGGTAAGCAGGAGTACTGCCGCGGTTACCACGATGAAAGTGATCATGGTCTCGAAAACCAGTATGTAGACGATTCCCTTTCCCAGTTTTCCCAGCGCCTTGATGTTGAGTTCCGAGCCGATGGTGAAAGCTACGAATCCAAGGGCTATATCCGTGATGAAGCTCAGGCTCATGAGAACGTCGTCGGTGAAAATATTCAGGAATGAGCCCATGATTATGCCCAGGAGCATGTAACCCAGCAGAGATGGCATGCCCGCTTTCCTGGCTGTCTTCCCCGCGTAGAGGCCCAGCGAGACGGCGATTCCCACCAGCAGGATGGTGGAGTGGTGAATATGCATCACCCGACGACATCCTTTCCCGCTTTTATTTCCCCGGCTTTCGTAAGCGCGTACTTGGTGCACACGGGGCCTATTATTTCGAAGATTATGCTGGTGGCCGTGACGGTCGTGATGATTGTGGCTCCTATTTTCAAAGCGTGTTCCGTGCCGATTTCACTGCAAAACTGCTGCACCAGCAATGACAGACCGATGGCCACACCGGCCTGCGAAAGGATGCCCAAGCCCAGGTACTTTCTTATCTTTTCGTCGGCTCCGCCTACGGCGGCTCCCAACCATGCGCCTCCCATGAGGCCGGCGCTCCTTGCGAGAACATAGACCAGGCCCAGGAGTCCCAAAGACGGCAGGGCGCTTATCTCCAGATGGGCTCCCGCCAGGAAGAAGAAGAGAATGAAAAGCAGATGCATGAAATTACCCAGGTTTCCCATCACGTTTCTGGTCAGAGAAGAAGGAACCGTGTTTGTGAAGATCATTCCAACCGTCATGCAGGTAAGAATCAGGGAGGTATCGAGAAGGTGCGAAAGTCCCGCGGTCATTATCACGAAGCCGAATACCAGGGAAGGAGACTCGGAAGGGTTTTTGAGCTTCGATGAGAGGAAAGAGAACAGCAGTCCCACGCCCGCGCCGACTCCCAGGCTCAAACCTATTTCCAGTATTGGGCCTGTTACGCTGGAGAGGAGATTTCCACCCACCTGAGATACTTCCGAGTTGAGCATCCTGACAGCCAGGGCGGAGGCGAAGCCGAATATCACCACGGCCAAGCCGTCGTCGAAACCCACAACCGCATATAACGCTTTGGTGAGCTTGCCCTTGGCCTTGTATTCCTGGATGACGGCGACGGTGCCCGCGGGAGCGCTGGCCGGTGCCAGCGCTCCGAAGAGTATCGCCATGGGCATGTCGCGGAAGACTGCGTAAACTGTCGCGAAGACTATGGTGAATGCAGCGAGAGATTCCGCGAAAATTATAAGGATGATGCTGCTGCCCAGCCTGCGCAAAGCCTTCAGGTTCAGCTCGGCTCCGATGGTGAAGGCCACGAATCCCAGGGCGATGTCCGTTATGAAACGCAGTCCTTCGAGTTCGTGTTCTCCCAGCAAGGACAGTACCGATGAGCCCATCACGGCTCCCAGAAGCATGTACCCCAGGAGGGACGGCAGGCCGATTCCGCGCACGAGTCTTCCTGCGTAGAACGCAAGTATGGTCCCCAACCCCAGAGTTAACATTATGGGTAAATGTTCCATGATCGCTCTCCTGCTCGATGCCTAGGATAGGGAGCCCAGGGTATAGTGTATATCGGTGACCGTTACCAGCACGTCGTCTCTCTCCGAAAGACTGCCGCAGACATACTCGATGTTCCGCACTATTGAGTTAACGAGTTCGTTCTTGACTACCGAGATGATGATCCTGCTGAAGCGTTGGCCCTCTCCAGTCCAGAGACCGGCGAAAAAAGGACTTTTCATAAGGAAGTCCATTGGATCTCTGGATTCCACTATCACCGTGGAAATCGATTCCAGTCCGGTGAATATCTGGAGAATATCGTCGAAGAATTCTTCGTTCTGAATGAAGACGTGAACAAGTTTACGCCCGGGGCTCCTGCGGGGTTCCGAACCGGTCGGTTCGGCATGGTGCTTCAGAAATTCGTAGACCTCGTCGGGAGATTTCGAGGTCGCGATCTTCTTGCGGACCTCGGGATCACGAAGCATCTGCACCAGGCAGGAAAGGATTTTAAGGAATTCCTTGGGTTTCGATTCGGGACCGACCACGAATGGAATTATTCTCACCGGTTCACCGTCGCCGGAATCGAAGTTGATATCCCGGGAAGAGATCAACATTCCGACAATGAAGTCACTGAGATTGTTCATCCTGCAATGAGGAATCGCCACTCCGAACCCGAGACCGGTGCTTCCAAGTTTTTCCCTGGCCGCAAGTGCTTTGAACAAGGCTTCTTCCGTGATGTCCCCGGTGTTCCCGGCAACCATGGATGCTATTCTCCTGAAAACGTCTTCCCTGTTTTTCAAATCGTCACGGTATTCGATCATGTCCTTCTTGAAAAAATCGAAAAGGTTCATCGTCAAGGCCTCCCTTCAGCCCTCACGCAAGGTTTTCATTCGATGAAACGTGTTCGTTCTGCAGATCGGTAAGTAACGGTAGCAATTCGGCTAAATCGCCTATTTCCGTTATAAGTTCCGGATTTTCAAATTCTTCCAGTTCCGCTTCCCACATGTAGGGCCGCCTGAGCAGGAAAGCTCTGCAGCCGAGCCCGGTGGCCGGGTTCACGTCCGACCGGGGACTGTTTCCGACGACAATGGTCCGGTCCATTGTGTATCCCAGGGAATTCATGAGCCTGCGAAGCTTTTCGGAAGTTTTGTCGGAAACGATCTCGAAAGCGTCTACCAAGCCTTTCAGGCCCGATCTCCGGAACTTGTCCAGTTGATGTATTTCCTCTCCCATGGTATACACGACGGTAAAGAAAGGCATCCCGGAAACGCTTTTCAGAAACTCGTTAACACCGGGGAGAAGAAGTATCGGATGGTTTAACAGGCACATGCGTATATCCGCCAGCGACCGTCGGACCCATTCGGGAATATCGTTCACGAACTCCCGGAGAACCGCCTCCAGTGTATCCGTGTATGGTACGGCTCCGTACCCGGTAACCGGCAATCTCTCCATGTCCCTTCTGCGTACGGTCTCTCTCACGAGTTCCGCGGGAAGTCCCAGCGCTTCCGCCAGGGCCAGGAAGTCTTCTTCGGCACGCCTGAAGAATACGGCGCTTTCCCACAGCGTATCGTCCGCATCAAGAACCAGGAGGTAGGTTTTTTCCAAGCCGATCCTTTCATTATGAAAACTCAATATAATCCCCAGCCGCCGGGGGTACCACCCGTTTCCCACCGGACAATTTCGAGTTAACGTTCGCGATGGTTAACTCAAGATTCCGGCGTTTTTCTCGCTTCGTGGATTTGTCTCTGCGACCGGGGGTTGACGCTCGCTTCGGTTCTTGAAATCATTGATTGTTCTTTAACCACGCAAAAGACAAATCATATGATTTTTATTTTTTATGTCGCAAGTTGTAATCGTTGGTTCAACAGAGGAGAAAACATGTTTCTTTCCAGGAAACTCACCACTTTTTGTCTTGTCGTCTTCACGATATCGCTCACTCTCGCTTTTGCATGCGGTGGTCGGTCGGAAGAAGCCCGGGACGGGGAAGCCGACCGTGGAGGCATGGCCGGAGAAGGTACCGTTGCCGTTGCCGAACCGGATCTAGATGCCGAAGTTCCCCTGCTGAAGGTAGGTCACTGTAACCACGATCATCATTCGGCCGTGTTCGTTTCCGCCCTCAGGGGTGACGAGATGAAAGATCTGTACGAAATATACGCCGTTCCTCTCGGAGAGAAATACTACGCGGTTATAGAGGACGGTAAGAAGGTGCTGGAAGTGGAATTCGTCCAGTCACAGGGGGCCATAAACGTACCCAACAACATGGTGGCCGGATTGTTCGACATAGGGTTCGGGGGAGTCATTCCTTTCGCCGCCAGCGCCGACCAGGGAAGCGGCGTGAAGATAATAAGCCCTCTTCACAGCAGGGGTGATATGTTGGTTCTCGCCGATGATATCGAAGGAGTGGACGATTGGGACTCATTCGTGGAATGGGTAAAATCCTGCGAAGAACCCGTTACCATAGGTTTCAAGAGTCCGAAGGCGGTGGCTCTTCTCATTTTCGAATCGGCCCTGAACGAAGCCGGTATAACCTGGAGTATGCAGGGCAATCCCGAACCGGGTTCGGATATCCTTCTCTTCAACGCCCAGGGTCAATCCAATCTCAATCCCGCCCTCCGGAACGGTACGATCCGGGGGTACGTATCCAACAACCCGGCTTGCGCCCTTGCCGAATACAACGGTATAGGGAAATGCATCGCGGAACTTTCCGATCTTCCTCCGGGAGACTTCGCGAACCATCCCTGCTGCGCCATAGCCGCCACCGATTCCGTGATAGCCGGGAAACCGGAAGAAATAGCCACAGCCCTCAGGCTTTTCGCCGCAGCGACGGATTACATCAACAAGTATCCGGAGGATGCGGCCGAGGCTGTTGCGGAGTGGATCGGGAACCCCGTGGAAGTCGAACTTGCTTCCATGGCTACCAGCGGCTACGACATGAAAGTAACCGGGGACTGGCTCTCCAACATGGTCGCGATACTCGACAACATGCGGAAACTGAAAGCATTCAGCGGACCGCTGGCCGAAAAGGACGATGAGGCCGACGCCGTGTTCCTGTATGATTTCTCGCTTCTTCCGGAGGAGCTGAGGTAGCGAAATAGATACCGGAATCCGGAAAAGATGGCTCTCCGGAACCTTGAGGAAAATTCCTCCATCGTTCCAGGGAGCCATACTTCCGATATTGCTGGTAGTCTGGTGGAGCATCGTCACCAGGAACGGGACGGGTATGCTTCCTTCCCCGGGAAAGGTATTGAACATCCTGCTCCATCCCGGCGAGGAACTCCTTTCGGTAGGATCCCTGGCCTGGAACGTGGAGGTCAGCCTGGTAAGGGTCGTAGTGGGATTCATGGCGGCCGTCGCGGTAGGTATACCCACGGGCTTGTTCATGGGTTATTCGAAACATGCCAGGAACTTTCTCACCCTCATGGTGGAGATGGCGCGGCCGCTCTCCGCCATTGCCCTGCTTCCCCTGTCCATCGTGATATTCAAAGCGAAGACCTTTACCCGGTTGCTTGGCCTGGACTACCTGGTGTACAGGAGGTCCATTCTTAACGAGTTGCAGCTTGGAATGATCTTCATCCTCTTCTGGGGAGGTGTGTTCCCCATAATCCTCGGGACCATGCAGGGAGTCAGGAGCGTCAGGAAGATCTACCTGGAAGTCGCCGATATCCTGGGAGCCGGGAGGTTTTTCACGTTCAGACACGTGATCATACCTTCCGCGCTGCCGGACATCTTCCATGGTTTGAGAATGGGTATAGGCAGGTGCTGGATGGTGATAATAGCCGCCGAGATGCTTCCCGGCACGAATTCCGGCATAGGTTATCTCATTCGTTATTCGTACCAGCTTTCCAGGTACGACATAATGATTGCGGGCATAATCGTGGTAGCCCTGATAGGCGCCCTGTTCTCACGGGGCCTGGAATACTTGGGCGAGAAGTCGCTCGTTCTGAGAAGCAAGGAGAGGTGAACGCGCCGTGTTGAAGGTTACCGGCCTCACCCGCACGTACCGCGAATCGGGAGGAGTGGTACATGCTTTGGGTCCCGTGGACTTCCGGGTGGAACGGGGATCGTTCCTTTGCATACTGGGACCTACCGGATGCGGCAAGACGACGTTGCTGAGACTTCTGGCTGGATTGGAGAAGCCGGATTCGGGCGGCATATCACTACCCGCCGGAGCGGGAGGCGCTAGTCCCGTTATCGGTTACGTATTCCAGCAGGGAGCCTTGTTTCCATGGATGTCTGTCCGCTCCAACGTCGAGTTTCCGTTGAGGGCGGCGGGAATGGACAAAAGCCGCCGTCGGAAAGAAGCGGAGAAGATACTGGATATGATGGGTCTGTCCGGTTTCGAGGATTCCTATCCCCATCAGCTCTCCGGTGGGATGCGGCAGAGAACGGCCCTGGCTCGTTCCCTGGTGGTGAACCCCGACATTCTCCTCCTCGATGAACCCTTCAGTTCCCTTGACACCAGGACCAGCCAGGAGCTTCAGGGGAGCCTGAGAACCTTGTGGAAGGAATCTTCCACCACGGTGGTTTTCGTCACTCACAACATCGAAGAAGCGGTTTTCCTGGCCCGGAAGGTGATAGTACTCGGACACAGGCCCGGCAGGATAGTAAGGTTCGAGAACATCGATCTACCGGAACCGCGCTCCAGGTTGTCCGAGGAATTCACCGGGTACCTGGTTTCCCTCAGGCGCACCTTCGAAGAGCTGGTTTCAGGTGAACCTGAACCGGTTCCGGTGAAGCCGCGTTGATTTCCGGAGGTACGGTACCATGGCGGCGGATTCCCGCCTGTTTTCACCATAGCGTCCGGAGCCCGTCTGGATTAAATTAACCTTCGATCCGGTATCCCGTTCTTGAAAGGAAGGGTGTCCTTGTCCGGAAAGCTGGAGTACGACGAGCCCAGGGTGGTGATCCGGGGAGTCCTGGCGGACACCGACGTCGATTACGTGAGGAATTTTTTCAGGCGTTACCGGTCCCGTATTCTGGATTCCGGGAGACTGGTGGTGGATTTCCGGGACAGTCCCGGTATAGATTCCGTGACCGCCGTAGTCCTGCAGGGTTTCTGCAATGAGTTGAGAAGAGCCGGAGTGCGTGTTTCCTTCGAGAATACTCCACGCTCGGTCATGGAAATCTTCGAATCGCTTTCGAAATTCGAATCGGCCGCATCCGACTTTAAAAACCGCGTCTCGTTGGGCGAGACCCTGGAGTTCATAGGCAGAAGCTGGTACGAGATGGCCTCCACGGTGGCGGGGCTTGGAAGGTTTCTCCTGGAAACCCTGGGAGCTTTCCTTCAGGTCCTGCTGACCCCCATGAAGATAAGATGGCATATGATCCTCTACTACATGGAGGAATCCGGTTACAAGGCGGTTCCCATAGTAGCCACCCTTAACTGGCTGCTGGGCGTGGTGCTGGGATACCAGGCGGGATACCAGATGAGGATTTTCGGAGCGGAGAATTTCATGCCTACGCTCCTGGCCTACAGTATAACCTGGGAGATAGGTCCGATGCTGGCGGCGGTGCTGGTGGCGGGCAGGTCGGGTTCGGCCTACGCCGCGGAAATAGGAACCATGAAAGTGCGGGAGGAAGTGGACGCATTGCGTGTCATGGGCTTCGACATATTCAATTACCTGGTGGTGCCCAAAATGATGGCGCTGCTGTTCGTCATGCCTTTCCTGGTGCTCCTGGCCAACATTTCAGGCGTATTGGGGGGCATGGTTTCGGGAATGATGTTCCTGGATCTTCCCGCCGGAACCTTCGTTTCGAAGCTGGGGGGAGCCGTCATACCCCTGGACATCCTTTGGGGCATGCTCAAGAGCGTTGTGTACGCCGTGATCATCTCCACGGTAGGGAGCTACATGGGAATGAGGGTCAGGGGGGGGGCTTCAGCCGTGGGAAGGGCGACGACGGCCGCGGTGGTGATGAGCATCTTTATGGTGATTTTCGCCGACGCCATGCTGTCGTTGCTTTTCGTACACATAAGACCCGGGTTGAGTTTCTAGATGGATGCGGTTATCAAGGTCGAAGGGCTTCGCGGAGGCTGGGACCGCTTGCCGGTGCTGGATGGAGTGGATTTCCGGGTCATGGAGGGGGAGATCCTGATGATAGTGGGGCGCAGCGGTTGCGGTAAAAGCACGCTCATGCGTCACATGCTGGGTCTCATCAAGCCGTGGGCAGGGCGTATATTGTTCCGCGGAATTGACGTGTGGTCCAATCCCGATGCCATGTTGAATGCCAGAAGGAGATGGGGGGTTACATTCCAGTCCGGGGCGCTCCTCGGGAACCTTTCCATTCTGGAGAACGTGATGCTTCCCTTGAGAGAGTACACCGACCTGACGGAAAGGGAGATGATCACGGTGGCTTTCAGCAAGCTGGAGACGGTGGGACTCGCGGAATTCGCCACCGCCAACCCCATGGAGGTTTCGGGAGGCATGCAGAAGCGGGCGGGCCTTGCCAGGGCCATGGCCCTGGATCCGGAAGTGCTGTTCTTCGATGAACCGTCCGCGGGTCTCGATCCGGTCACGTCGGCGAAGCTGGACAACCTGATAAAAAGTATAAACAGGTCGCTGGGAACTACGGTCATCATTGTTACCCATGAACTGGCCAGTATATTTGCCATCTCCGACAGGGTGATAATGCTTGATGCGGAAACCCGTGGTATAATCGCCACCGGGACGGCCCGGGAACTGAGGGACGGGAGCACCGATCCGAGGGTTCGCGCATTCTTCAGGAGAAACGTCGGGGAGGAATCGGACTGAAATGACCATGACGGGAAACAGGTTCAAGTTGGGGCTTTTCTTCCTGGGGGGCGTGATGGCCCTGGTGATCCTCCTGGTTTGGCTGGGAGGCGGCTTCAGGGAAGACGACAACACCACGTACGTGAGTTATTTCCAATGGTCCGTCCAGGGTTTGAACGAGGGTAGCGGCGTGTTGTACAACGGTGTACCCGTAGGCCGCGTTTCCCGGATAAGAATAGCCCCCGACGGAAGGATGGTGGAAGTTCTTATGGAAATCAGGTCGGATTTTCCCGTCGATTCCTCGATAACCGCCACGCTGCAGCTGGTGGGGATAACCGGCCTTCAGGTCATAAATCTCAGCGTCGATTCCACCGTGGAGCGTTATGACCGCGATTATGGTTTCCAGGTGGAATACCCGGTAATTCCCGTTTCCGCCGGGCCCATCCAGACCCTGAGCGGCATACTCTACAGGTTTACCAAGACCTTTGACAACATGGACCTGGCATCAATGGGAACCAGGATGAACAGGCTCCTGGACAACTTGAATCTCCTGTTCGAAGATGGAGTGGTGGACAGCGTGGTGTCTTCCATCCTGCGGAACACGGAGCGCCTGGACTCGTTGCTCGCCACGTATACCGAACTGGGCAGGGACATCGACATGATGATCCGGAGGCTGGAAGAGACGGCGCCCGGGTTGGCGGGGAATCTGGATTCCCTGGTTATCGAACTCAATGCTCTCTCGAAACCCATCGGCAGGTTGTCGGGCAGGCTGGATGAATTCGTGGTGGAAGGCTCCAGGATGGCGGAAGAGTTGTCGGGGCTGCTGATAATGTTGAGAAACCATTTTTCGGAACTCCTGGTGGGAACCTCGGGAGAGGGGGCTTGGCGGTGATCGAAAGGGCTCATTTCATATTCTTCGTTTCCATATTGTCGTTACTTTCATCTTGCATAACGGTGAACGTGCCCATAGGAGCCGGTCCGGATGCCCGGGCGACGGTGTGGACGGTGGAGCCGGATCCTCCCGGACCTTCCGCCG
Organism: Candidatus Fermentibacteraceae bacterium; assembly: GCA_027067855.1. Lineage (GTDB taxonomy): Bacteria > Fermentibacterota > Fermentibacteria > Fermentibacterales > JCC-6 > Aegiribacteria. Next base: position 59,459 of record JAMOUX010000036.1, on the reverse strand, counting down.
CCTGTAACGGTTTGGTGGTCAAGGTCAAGGATTTTTCCTCTTCCGCTTCGGTGGAAGGCATGGGGATCACGGTAATACTGGAGGATGGAACCCTGAATCGTTCCGGCGATAACATCTGGTTCGCCAGGCCCGCGGAATTCCTGCCGGACATTCTTGTGAAGGCCATGGTGGAAACCGGGGCGTGGGGAGCCGTGCTTCGACGGTCGACGGTGTTGGACGACGATCTGGTCGTGGAGGGTTACGTGAGGGAACTGGGAGGCAGGGCCACGGAAGATGGATGGGAAGCGGTTCTGGACGTGGACGTCACCCTGCTCGAAGGTGAAGGGAACGCTCTCCTGTTCCAGGAGAACTACAGGTTCACCTGGACGCTGGATTCCCCCGGTTACGCGGAACTGGCATCGGCCATGGACATCCTGGTGGGCATATGGTGTGAAGAGGTCATGAACGATATGGCGTCGAGCGTCGCGCCCATCAGGTGATCTCGGGCTTAAACAAGGAGTTTACACCAGGCTTGGAGGCCGTATGACCACTTCGGGCGGCAAGGAAGGATATGAATCGAAGGGTGACGGAACGCCGGTTGCCGACGGTCTGCTGAACTACATCGTGGTCATCCTGGACAGTTGCAGGTACGATACTTTCATGGAAGCCGCACCGAAAACGATAATGAAGCTCGGAGAAGTGGAGTGCAGGTACTCGTACGCCTCCTGGACGGCGCCGTCCCATTACAACCTCCTCATGGGGCTCATGCCCCACACAAGTCCGAGGCACGTGTTCGCCTCGGAGTATTACAAGAATGATTTCGTAAAGTTCAATGAAAGGCTTGGTGCGAAGGGAATAGAGTTCAAGAGCCTGGTTCCCAGGCTCTATCTTCCGGATTTTCTCAGGAGCAGCCTGGGTTACCGCACCAGGGCCATGGTCTCCCTTCCGGTTCTCAACAGTCATACTCCTGTGAACAGGGGTTTCGATTCGTGGAAGCTCATGCCGGAACACAACGACATGGCCGCCATGCTTGACGAGATGACCTTCAGTGACGGGAGGCCCGCCTTCTACCTGCTCAACGTGGGTGAGACCCATTATCCCTACGCCCTGCCATCGGAACCGAAGAACCGGTGGCCCAGGATAAGCGGAGTCCATGGGGTTTTCAAACACTTGGACGATCACGTGGTGGGGGGTAATCTGGTGGAAGACGGCGAGTCGCCGAAGTTCTTCGACCGGGATCAACTGGAAAGATTGAAGGTCCGCCAGGTGGAAGCCGTCAGGTACCTCGACGGAGTGTTCGAAAAGCTCTTCGACATGGTTCCCCGGGGTACTTACATAACCGTTACCTCGGATCACGGTGAACTTTTCGGTGAGGGTGGTTATTTCGGTCACGGTCCGGTGTTTCACGAGAAGGTTTTCCAGGTTCCGTTCCTGGAGGGAAGAATTCGCTGACGGATTCGTGGTGATTTCGGGTGGAAGGAGGAACATGTCTCACGATACACGCAAACTGAAGTTCAAGGCGGAAACCAGGAAAGTCCTGGACATAGTGATAAACAGCCTGTATTCCCACCCGGACGTCTTTCTCCGGGAACTCATATCCAACGCCTCGGATGCGCTGGACAGGCTGCGTTTCAAGATGCTCACCTCTCCCGAACTCGACGGGGACAGGGAGTTCAGGATAGAAGTGATTCCCGACGTCGTGAACGGCACTCTGACGGTGCGGGACAACGGCATAGGGATGGACGGCGACGAAATGACCCGGGAACTGGGTACGATAGCGGGATCCGGGACCAGGAATTTCCTGAAGAAATTGCAGAAAGCCGGGGAGGAAGGCGTGCCGGAACTCATAGGGCAGTTCGGTGTGGGTTTCTACTCGGGTTTCATGGTGGCCGACAGGATACGGGTGCTCTCGAGGCCCGTAGGCGGTGATACCGGCTACGTATGGGAGTCGACCGGACAGGATACCTTCACGTTGAAGGAGGAAAAAGATCTCCCGGAAGGCACCGACGTCGTTCTTTACCTGAAGGGGAACATGAAGGAGTACCTGGACCCGGTCAGGCTCGCCGGCATCGTCCGCAGGTATTCCGATTTCATTTCCTACCCGGTATACGTGAAGTCGGGCGAGGACGACAAGTGGAAGAACGAACCGGTCAACAGCATGAAACCCATCTGGACGAAGCCGGAGGAAGAGGTGACGGACCGGGAGTACGACGAGTTCTACATGCGCCTGAGTTTCGATCTTCAAAAGCCCCTGTCCAGGCTCGTTTTCCACGGAGAGGGAACCACGGAGTTCCACGCCCTTCTTTACATCCCGGCTTCCAGGACCGTTGAGATGCTGCTGCCGGATTACAAGACCGGGATCAGGTTGTTCGTCAGGAAGGTCATGATAGAGGAAGAGGCGGATGAACTGCTTCCGAGGTACCTGCGCTTCATCAGGGGAGTGGTGGAATCCTCCGACCTGCCCCTCAACATATCCAGGGAGACCCTCCAGGAGAACAGGATAATTCGGGTGATAAGGAACGCCCTGACCGGGAAAGTGATATCCCGGCTGGAGGAAATGTTGTCGAATGACAGGGCGAAATATGAAAAGTTTTTCGATGCGTTCGGCGAACTCATCAAGGAGGGAATCTATTCCGACGAGAAGAACAGGGATCGCCTGGCGGACCTTCTGCTGGTCTGGACCTCCCGGAGCGGAGACGGCCGGAAGACCCTGAAAGAAGTCGTGGACGGAATACCCGGGGAATCCGGTCGATTGTACTACGTTACCGGTAACGACAGGAAGGAACTGGCGTCATCACCCTATATCGAATCGGCGGGATCCGGCCGGGAGGTTATCCTGTTCGACAGTCCCATGGACGAATTCATGCTACGGGTTCTCGGGGAGTACGGAGGCAGGAAGCTGGTTTCCCTCATGAAGGAACTTGGGGACGAGGATCTTACGGAGGCCGAGAAGGCCGAAAGGAAACATGCCGGGGAAACGTACGCCGGACTCCTGGAATTCATGAAAGACGTCCTTGGGGAAAGAGTGGAAGCGGTGAGGTTCTCGCCAAGGCTCAGGGACGTGCCCTGCATACTGGTGAATGACAGGGACGACCCGGGAGAGATGTTCAGGAACGTGCTGAAGACCTTGGATCACGAGGTCCCCAAGGCAAAAAGGATACTGGAGCTGAACCCTGCCCATCCCGTGTTGGACAGGCTGCAGGAGCTGTATCTTGAAGACCGGTCCGGCGGTGAACTGGAGAACCGCGTGATGATACTCTTCGACCTGGGAACGGTCATGGCCGGAGGCCGCCCCGAAAACCCGTCGGAATTCGGGAAACGCGTGGCATCGCTACTGTCGTGACTTGTTCCGGTGATTCGATTTCCCGTGGAATTCACCGGACGATTGCGCGGAAATCAGTCTGAGAAACGGTTTACCCTGGTGTGACAGATAGTCCCGGCGCCGTTCCTGAGATAGTAGTCCTGGTGATGATCCTCGGCCGGGTGGAAACTTTCCAGGGGTTTTATCTCGGTCACCACGTCGTAACCCCTTTTCCTCAGGATGTCGACCAGGGCCATGGCTGTCTCGCGCTGTGAATCCTTAACATAGAAGACCGCGGAGCGATACTGCTTCCCCACGTCGGGCCCCTGCCTGTCCACGGTGGTGGGATCGTGGATTTCAAAGAAGAACCTGGCGAGTTCCTCGTATGAAACGACGGAGCCGTCGAACAGTACTTCCACCGCCTCCACGTAGTCTCCGTTACCGAGGGATACGTCTTCGTACGTGGGCGGAGCGTCGTTGTCCGGACCGGCATATCCGGCCGTGGTGTGAATTACTCCTTCGATTTCCCGGAACATGTATTGCATTCCCCAGAAGCAACCTCCCGCGAAGACCGCTCGTTCCAGCCTCTCGGAAGGAACGAACAGGAGGGATGCGGAGTTTACGCAGTGGCGGATGCCGGAAGGAAACTCATCGTCCGGAAAAACGTGTCCCAGGTGTCCGCCGCATTTCGAACAGGATATTTCCGTTCTTCCATCCGGCTCCGGTCTTGCCCTTACCGCGCCTTCCGACTCGGAATTGAAAGAGGGCCACCCGCAACCGGAATGGAGTTTTTCGTCCGATGAATAGAGGGGTTGTCCGCATCTCCTGCAGAAGTAGGTTCCCGGCGAGAATTCGTTGACGTACCTGCCGGTGAACGGCTCTTCCGTGGCGCCGTGCACCAGCACTTTCTCCTCAAGGGGAGAGAGCCGTCTGAACCCGGGCATTTCTCACATCCTTTCACGTTCGCTAACCCATGAAAATATAAGAACATCCGGTATGATTCGCCACCTCCCGTTGAACCGGCATAAGAGCATGAGACGGGTAATGTGATCCGGTCGATCAGGGAGTTCCCGTTGCCCGGGAACGGCGCCTGGTAGGATTTGCGGCGGCTAAGGCCGTTTTATGCGTGTATCCCGTTCGGAGGCGGCGGAGTAAAAGATCAACCATCCTCCTGTCATGACCATGACGGAACCGATCAGGAGCGGCGGTTCCGGGCTCGAGTGGAACAACAGCACCTGCCATACCATGGCGAAAACCACGGTGAGGTAGCCGTATACCGCCACTTCACCGCCGGGGGCGAATCTGTAGGCGAGAGTCATGAGCAACTGGCCGGTGGCTCCGGATATTCCGATGCCCAGCAACGGAAGAAGGCTGTCCGGGCCGGGTACCGGCCCGGACAGGGCCGCCGGCAGGAAGAACAGGGCCATGGCCGCAGAGAACCAGAATACTATCACCAGGGGACCGTCCGACTTTCTCAGTTCTCTCAGGGTGGTGTATGCGGCTCCGGCGAAAACGGCCGAGAGGAGGGCCAGGATCGCCGGCAGACCCACTGGTGTCACTCCGGGTCTTAGTATCACCACCACTCCGGCGAAGGCTGTCGCGGTGGCCAGGACATGTAGTCTGCCGAATCTCTCACCCAGGAAGATCCTCGAGAACAGCAGCACGAAGAAGGGGCTGAGTTTGTTGATCGTGACGGCCTCTGGTACGGGAAGTCCCTCCACCGCTTTGAAGTACGCGAACATTCCGGCTATCCCGAAGACCGAACGGATACAGACCACGAGGCGGTTTCCCGGTAACATTCTCCTGTTTCCGGCGGCGAGTATCGAACCGGTGAGCAGGGCGCTGAACAATCCGCGGGCGAAAAGTTTCTGCCCGGTCGTAACCCCGGAATCCGGTGGTATTATTTTGACGAAGACTGGAACCAGGGACAGGAAGAGCGCTCCCGCGCTCATGAACAGTACGGCTCTGTGGCGGGAAGACGCGATCAATGGGATACTTCCGCAAGCCTGTAATTCCGGGAGCCCAGTCCCATGGATTCCGCCAGTCTGAGTTGGAGTTCGCCGTCGATGTCGGGTCTGAAGGCCCTGAATTTGTCCTCTCCGGCCCCGGCCCGGACTGGGGAATTCCCGGAAGGCGGCGCCGCGGTAACCAGGTCCAGGGAAGCCTTGTCCAGCGCCACGGGATCTATGGAGGCCAGGATACCTACGTCATCGACCAGCGGCGGGTCGGTATCGGCCATGCAATCACAATTCGGTACGATTCTCGTGACGAAATTGACGAAAAGCACCGGCCTGGAAACCGAGGCGGCCGCCCAGGCGTGTTCAGCCAATCTCGTCATGAAAGCGTTCATGTTCCGGTTCCAACTCACCCTTACCGCTCCTGTGGGACAACGATCCAGGCATTCGCCGCAACCGGTGCATGAATCCGCATCTATTCGCGCCGTCTTCCGTACGGATATGGCGTCCGCACGGCAGTGCGCAGCGCAGATTCCGCAGCCGGTGCACCTGTTTTCGGAAATGACCGGTTTTACGGATGAATGCTGAATGAGCTTGCCCGCCTTGGATGCGCATCCCATGCCAAGGTTTTTCACGGCCCCGCCGAACCCGGCGAGGAGATGGCCCTTGAAATGGCTTATCACCACCAGGGCGTCCACTTCGGCGATAAGGGATGCCACGTGAGCCGTGCGGCCGTCCCGTCCGGGCAACGGTACTTCCAATTCGTCGTAGCCGCGGAGCCCGTCGGCCACCACGAAGGGAGGTGTGTCAGGGGGCGTAAAACCGTGTTTTGCCGCGAGTACCAGGTAATCCGGAGCGTTCATCCGTTTTCCCGGGTAAAGAACCGTGGTGTCCGTGAGGAATATCCTGGAGGTACCGGGATGAAGGGCGGATATCACTTCCGTCACTTCTCCGGGTTTCAGGTGGGAGGAATTTCCTTCTTCTCCGGGGTGTATTTTTACCGCCATCAAGTCCGTCGGATCCAGGTTTCCGCACCCGGTGAAGGGTTCGAGCAGTTTATCCATGGATCCGCTTTTTCCCATTTTTCCCGCGGGCAGGAAGTGAACGTTCTCCATAGATATCAATCCTCTCGTTTCGATGATGCGTCTCCTTGCCCGGAAAATACACGGTGCTTATAGATTGTGCCATGAAATATCTCAAGTGGGTCGAGCTGGACGCCCGGGCCCCGGATTGGAACCTGGGGCAGCTCCGGGAACGTTCCGGCGGTGGAGGCGTCAAGGTTTGCGCCGTGGTTAAATCCAATGCTTACGGTCATGGCGTCTCCCGGATGGTTCCCCTCCTTCCATCAGCCGACTGGTTTGCCGTGAATTCGCTGGAAGAAGGGCTGGAACTGCGTGGGATGGGTGTCGAAAAGCCCGTACTGATACTCGGGCACGTTCTCCTGGATAGATTGAAGGAAGCGGTGGACGCCCGCCTGTCTCTCACGGTCTACAACGTCGAGACGCTGGACGGGCTCGGTGAAGTCCTGGGACCCGGCGGGGAATCGAGGATTCACGTAAAGGTGGAAACCGGTACCGGCAGACAGGGCATCATGCCCGGAGAAGTTCCGGGGTTCATAGCCGCGGCGGAGGCGGTTCCCGGAGTGGTGGTCGAGGGTATCTCCACCCATTTCGCGAACATAGAGGACACGTTGAACCATGATTACGCCGAGCGCCAGATGGCTGTTTTCACGGACGTGCTGGAAGAACTGGACCGCAGGGGAAAAAGGCCGCCGGTGGTGCATACCGCTTGCACCGCTGCCGCCATACTCTTTCCGGAAACGCATTTCGACATGCTCAGGGTCGGAATAGGAATCTACGGGTTGTGGCCTTCCAGGGAGACCTACCTCTCCGCCAAGTTCAGAGGGGAGGTACCGGACCTGAAACCGGTACTGTCATGGAAAACCAGGGTGGTACAGGTGAAGGAACTGCCTGCCGGCAGTTACATCGGATACGGCTGTTCGTACAGGACCAACAGGCGCACCATCCTGGGCGTGCTTCCCGTAGGATATGCGGACGGTTACGACAGAAGATGCGGAAACACGGCCCATGTCCTCGTGAAGGGGAAGAGGGCGCCGGTTGTGGGAAGGGTCTGCATGAACCTTACCATGATCGATCTTACCGATGTACCCGGGGTGGGTCTGGAGGATGAAGTAGTACTCCTGGGAAGAGATGGAGACGAAAGGATTTCGGCGGAAACGATGGCCGGGTGGGTGGGTACGATAAACTACGAGATCGTAACCCGTATAAGTCCTTTCCTGCCCAGGGTGGTCGCGGGGAGAGGCGAGGAATGATACTGGAAGCCGTAGGAGTGGACGGTTCCAAGCAGTACGGCTGTCACTTATGTTCCATGATGCTCGGTGAGCACGTACTTCTTGATGCCGGTTCGGCGTCGATGCTTTCCGGCGGCCGGCAGGAAGAAGTGAAAACGGTCCTGTTGACCCATGCGCACCTGGACCATGTTCTGGAGTTGGGTTTCATGTTGGACGCCACGGTGGCCGCGAGGGGCGAACCCCTGGTGGTGGCGGGCAGCGCGGCGTGCCTGGATATGGTCGGGAAACATTACATGAACGACCTGGTATGGCCCGATTTCGGCAGGATCAGAATATCCGGAAGTCCCTCTCTGGTATACATGGAGTTACGGGACCGGGAGTGGACCCGGCTTCCCGGGGGGGTGGAAGCCTGGTCCGAGCCGGTTTGCCACGGGGCGGGAGCCAGGGGTTTCATATTCAGGTCTGAAACCGGATCCATCGTCTATACCGGTGATACCGGCCCCACTTACTCGCTGTGGGAGAAGGCTTCGGAACTTGATGATCTCAGGGCGGTTATTGCGGAGATCTCTTTTCCGAACTCCATGACGGATACCGCCATCGCCAGCGACCACCTTACTCCCGTGCTTCTCCGGAGCGAATTGAGGAAGCTGGGCTCGCCGGAAGTACCGGTATACGCCTTCCACCTGAAACCCTGGAACAGGCGCGAAATAAAGGAAGAGGTCGCCGCCGGGTTCGGGGATGCCGTAACCGTATTGCGTCGCGGGGACCGTGTCGAGTTCTGATATGGACGGGTCCTGCCGGAGGATGAAGACGGGACTGGATCTCCTGGAGCCCGGTATGCTCCCGGGGCCGTCGGTGGCCCTGTTATCCCATTACGCCGCGGTGGACCGCAAGTACCGGTCCGCGGCCACGGTGCTTCGGGAAATGGACGGTGTCGAACTGAAAATGCTCCTGGGGCCGCAACACGGTTTTCGTGGTGAAACCCAGGACAACATGATCGAGTGGGAAAGTTACATCCATCCCGGTTACGGCATCCCGGTACTCAGCCTTTACGGTTCCACCAGGGAGCCCGACCCGTCGGTTTTTCGGGGACTGGATTGCTTGGTGGTCGATCTTCAGGACGTGGGATCACGATACTACACATATATTTATACCATGGCGTATTGTCTCAGGTCGTGCAATGCCGCGGGTGTCCCGGTGGTCATTCTCGACAGGCCGAACCCCGTGGGACTGGAGGTTGTGGAAGGCCGGCCCCTGGACCCGGACTACCGTTCCTTCGTGGGTCTTTACCGGCTGCCGGTGCGCCATGGCCTTACAATAGGCGAGTCGGCCGGGCTGTTCGCTTCCGTCGATTCCCTGGAGCGGCCCGTCGTGGTGAAGCTGGAAGGCTGGGACGGCTCGGCCCTTCCGGACGATTACCAGTGGGTGCATCCGTCGCCGAACATGCCCACCCCTGAAACGGCGCTGGTGTATGTCGGCATGTGTCTCCTGGAAGGTACGAACCTGTCGGAAGGCCGGGGAACCACAAAGCCGTTCCACATTTTCGGGGCGCCGTGGCTCGATGGGGAGGTCATGGCCGAAAAACTGAACGATTCACCATGGATGGAGGGAGCGGTGCTGCGTCCCCATGCATTCATACCTACTTTCAACAAGCACTGCGGTGAATTGTGCGACGGCTGCGAAATTCATGTCGTCGATGCCGGGAGGTTCCGGCCTCTCAGGGCGGCGTTCGGAATATTGCTGGAGGCGTTCCGCTTTCCGGAAACCAGGTGGAGGGAACCGCCCTACGAGTACGAGTACCGGTTGATGCCCATAGACATACTGGCGGGTGGAAGTTGCGTCAGGAAAGCCGTCTCGGCGGGTGATGCGGGTACGCTGATGGAGCTGTCCCGGGGCGACCCGGTGGAACACTCCGCCGCCGCAGGTGACATCCTTCTCTACGAAAGGAAGTTCAGGGTATGAGGATAGGCGTTTTGTCCGACATCCACGGCAACCTTCCGGCACTTGAAGCGTGCCGGGACGAGTTGACGTCTCTCGGTGTCGATATCACGGTGTGCCTCGGAGACCTGGTCCAGTATGGTCCGTACCCCGCGGAAGTGATGGATTTTGTAATCGAACACGATATGCAGTGCATCCAGGGGGACTGCGACCGGGCGGTTTCCAGGGGAGGCGGGGATCCCGGTGACGAGTTCGAGAACGTGTACTGGAAGGAACTGGCCGCAGAATCCATGAAATGGACCGTGGAACGCCTGGATAAGGAGAAAATGAGGTTCCTCAGGAAGCTTCCGGCGGACAGGAGGTACCTGGTGGGCCGGCGGGAGATACTGTGCGTGCACGGTCTGCCCGGAAACGTCAGGGGTGGAGCGAGGGAGGAATATTCCAACGAGGTCTACGAATTCATGCTGCGGCGCAACGGTTGCGACGTGCTTCTCCTGGGGCATACCCACAGACTTTTCCTGCGTTCCCTGGATAGCGGAATGATAGTGAATCCCGGAAGTGTCGGGGGAGGTACTCTGCCCCGGGAATCGACCGTTTCGGTCCTGGAGGCGGACGAAGAGAACGGAGTGGTTTCGGTCGCTTGGCACAGGGTGCCCTATGACTTCGAAGCTTATGCGGAGAAGTACAGGAAAGCCGGTCTGCCCGAAATATTCCTCAGGTGCATGGAACTGGGCAGGGATCCCAGGGGACCGTGGCTGGGTGGAGACATAGCCCGCAGGCAGAGTTGGCCGAATATCTTCCGGTCCTGACTCCTACCAGTTTACACCCTCTTCCCGCAGGCTGAGAACCTTTTCCCCCGCTACTATCATATGGTCCAGCACCCTGAATCCCACTGTCCTGCCGATATCGCTGAGCCGGGAAGTCAATTCCACGTCTTCCCGGCTGGCCCGGGCGGTTCCGCCGGGATGGTTGTGCACCAGTATCACCGCCGTTGCGCCGGTGGCTATTACCTTTTCCAGCAGGTTCCTGGGGTGAACCGTCGTGCGGTCCACCGTGCCGAATTCGAGAACGCACTCGTCCAGGAGCCTGTTCCCCGAATCCAGGAGCAGAGCGGTCAGTCTTTCCTTTCGCAGGGTTCCCATGCTCGCGAGGAGGTATTTCCGGACCTTTTCCGAACTGTCCATTACCTGGGTTCCCCTGGGGGGTTTGAGGGCTTTCGCGGTTATGGCCGTGGACAGGCTGATGAGTACCGATATGGCCGGACCCACTCCGGGAACTGTCTGGAGCATGGACGGTGGCTGGGAGAGTACGGATCGGAGAGAGCCGAATTTCTCGAGGAGCCTGTGGGCGAGTTCCTTGGTATCCTGCCTGGACAGGGCGTATGTAAGCAGCAATTCCAGGGCGTCCCTGTCGGAGAAACCACGTATGCCGCCCTGCAGATATCTTTCACGCAACCTTTTCCTGTGGCCTTCCCTGGGTACCGTCATTGTTCCAGGTAGACCGTGGTGGTGGGGAAGGCGAAATCGAGACCCAGGTCATGGACCACGTCCATTATCTTGAGGTTTATCGCTTCCCTGCGCTCCAGCCAGGTCCTGTAGTCCGCGGTCTTGACGAAATACTTCATATCCACGTCCAGGGAGGAATCACCGAAGCCGGCAAAGTACACGTACACCGCTTCGTCGTCCACCATATCGTCTTCCTCGAGCATTTGCCGGAGCCTTTGCAGCAGAAGCCGCATTTTTCCGGGAGTGGTGTCGTACGTTACACCGATCCTGGTCTCGGTTCTCCTCATGGATCGCAGGGAGAAATTATTTATCTTGGAATCCATTATCTCCTTGTTTGGTATGGTGACCAGGGTTTGCTCCAGGGTCCTGATCCTGGTGGATCTTATTCCTATTTCTTCCACCGTCCCGACTACACCGTTTATCTCAACAAAATCATTGATCATAAAGGGTTTATCCAGGAATATGACCACCGATGCGAAGATTCCGGCTATGGAGTCCTGGGCCGCAAGGGCCATGGCCAGGCCGCCTATTCCCATTCCTGCGAGGATGCTGCTTACGGGATACCCGTTCGATTGCATGTAGAAGACGATGCCCACCATTACCAACAGGAACTTGGTGAGCTTGCTCAGTATCGGAATGAGTTGGTCGTCCATTCGTGATTCGGTACCCTGAGCAACCTTGGCCATACTCCCGGCCACCGTATCTATGGATTTCAGCAGGAGCCATATTACCTCGGTGGTGAAAAGGAAAAGAAATACCTTCACGAAAGTGTTTTCCAGGGAACCGGGAAGGTCGTGCACTTTCAAAGCCATATAGATGCCCGACGTTACGACGAGGAACGAGACGGGCCTGGAAACGTCCAGTGCCAGGGCGCCCAGGAATCCGGTGCTCCTCCGGCTCATCTTTTTCATCGTATAGGCCAGGAACATTTTGAGGACTATGGAGAGAAGGACGATCAGGAGGGAAAGGGCCGCACCGCCAACGGGGATGCCCTCCCAACTGTAACCGTAGGCTTCGTTGAACCGATCCGGCATGTCGCTCCTCCGGAAGTTTCCGCGGGACGGGTTACGGTTTTCCCGGTTGCTGAAACCGTCCTCGGGTCGAAACTGCTGAAAGTCCGTATAATATAGCCGACGTAGAACCGCAGGCCATGCCCTTTCCCTGTCCGCACTATTGACAAGGCGGCGGGCTTCGTGCAATTCATTCAGCTGCCGTAAGAATATTCTGGAGGTAAATTGAATATCGCCAAGATAAAGGACTGGGCCCTGCAACTCTCTCTGGCGCTTATAATTTTTTTCGGTTTTTTGAGGCCGTACGTCATAGAGGCTTTCAGGATTCCCACTCCGAGCATGGAGAGGACGATGCTGGTAGGAGACCACCTCCTGGTGTTGAAAGTGGAGGAAGGGCAGCAGATTCCGTGGACCGACAGGATGGAGCCGCCTTTTCACGGGTTTCGCGGAGGAGTGTACAACCTGTTGATGCCGGCTTCGGGGGATCCGGAAGTGGGGGAGATTCTGGTATTCAGATACCCGGTCACCTTAGACAGGGATTTCGTCAAGAGGCTCGTGGCTCTGCCGGGAGACACCGTCAGGGTGAGCAACGATACTCTTTACGTCAACGGTAAGCCCCAGGGGGAATGGTCCCTGTGTTTCCAGGATCCGTATGAGCAAAGTCCCCTGGACGAGGATTGGCCCGGCTGTATCGACGGGTTGCACGGAAGGGTCGCCGACCTGGCCTACTGGCAGATAAAAGAAGGCTGTGTTTCCACCCGCGGCGGTCACACGGCTTACGTCGTCCCCGGCGGCCACGTGTTCATGATGGGAGACAACAGGGATCACTCCAGCGACAGCAGGGTCTGGGGGGCCCTTCCGGTGGACCTGGTCAAGGGAGAGGCGCTGGTTACTTACTGGTCCTGGGTTCCCGGTCACGGTTTGCCGAAGTTTGACAGGATAGCGAGGCTGATAAGATGAGCGATGTTTTGTTCCCAGGAACCCTTCCGTACTCGGTGAAGTATTTCGAGAATGTTTCCGTCAGGTACATAAACCTGAGGGAACTCGCCAGGGGTGCCCTGGACAGCCGTGAACTTCATCGTGACGGTTACTGGAAGATAACGGACAGCGACGGTACGGTGGCGTACCATGCGATAAAGAACGGTACGCCGTACAGGTTCATAGGCAGGGACGTCAAGGGCCTGGGGGATTTCATCAAGTGGCTGGAGAAAGAAGTCAAGGAGTTGTTCATCTCCTATTACTTCCTGGAAGAGGGCACCCTGAAATATCTGATGAGATGTTGGACCGAGGAGCCGGTCCTGCGGCGGCTCCAGGGTCCGGAGGGCCAGATTTCGGAACTCTTCGAGAAGCTCCTGGACAAGGGGAAAACGGGTCTTCTCAGGATTGACGTACAAGACGAAATGGTCCTCATTCCCGTGATCGAAGGAAGAGTCGAAGTCGGATGGATGCCCGGAAGGGTGTTGGATACAACCGGAGTGGAAGAGGTTTTGTACGGTGAAGCCGCAAAAAGCGGCGTGGGTTTCTTCTACCCGGGCGAGACCCCATCCCTGTCCGGTATAGGCCTGGACGAGATATCCCTCCTCCTGTCCGCCTTCAACAAGTGGTATACGACCTTGATGGACACGTGGTCGGATTGTTTCATGGAATCCGTCAACGTATTCGGTACCCTGAGGCAGGAATGTCCTCTCCTCGACAGGATGGCCCTGATCCCCGACGAGGGATTACAGCAGAAAGGGTCCTTCGACGATCCTCAGAGACTTCCGGAGGTCATCGCGACCCTGGTGACCTCGATATCGGAGAGGCACAGGAATCCCGATCAATGCCTGGAAGTTTTCCGTAAGGTGAACAAGGACCAGAGACATGCTCTGAACTCCGTGGGGCTGTCGGATTTGATGAATGATGAGTGAGGCTCAGCTCTGGAGGAATCTCTTTATGTCTTCCTGGGTGCCCATGATGAAGATGTGATCGTCTTCCCTGAAGACATCATCCGGTCTGGGTATACGGTACTTTCTTCCGTCTTCCGTCATTCGTCCGATGTATGCTATGTTGAGGCCGAAAATTCTCCGGATATCAAGATCCCGCAGCATCTTGCCGACCATCGCCGGTTTGACCTCCACATGAGCGAAGACTATTCCGCCTGAGAGGGGTATGTACGACTCCACTCCCTGGAGAGTCAGCCGCCTGGCCTCGGTCAGGCCCTGGGTCTGCTCGGGAGTGTAGATATGGTCGGCCCCCACGGCTTTCAGTATCCTGGCCTCCCGCTTGCTGGTGGCCCTGCTGTGCACTATCCGGTCCATATCCTTGAGAATCTTGGTTACCAGCACATTGGAGCCGAAATCTTCCCCGATGGCGACGATGACCAGGTCCATGTTAGCCAGACCATGGGCTTCCAGCATCTTTTCGTCGGTGCAATCGAAGGCCACGGCTGCGGAAACCGAATTGCTTATTTCCTGGATTATGCGTTCGTTGCGGTCGATGGCCAGAACTTCGGCTCCCAATTCCTCCAACTTGGTAGCCAGGCTGAAACCGAAGGATCCAAGCCCGATGACTGCGAATTTCTGCGCTTTCAAAGTGCCTCCCCCTGGGCGTCAGCCCATGGTTATCCTGGTCTCGGGGTACTTGTAGTGCATCACGTATCTTCCCCCCGTGGCCGCAGCTAATGCGGCCGGTCCTATTCTCCCAGCGAACATGGTCAATATGATTATCACCTTTCCCGTCCAGGTCAAATGAGGCGTGACTCCGGTTGACAGTCCCACGGTTCCGAAGGCGCTCATGGCCTCGAAGATGTAGTCGAAGGGTCCGAATCCCGATCCGCCGCTCTCGGATACCAGGAGCATGCCGGCGGACAGGCAGAAGGTGATTGATGCCAATAGGAAGACCGCGGCGGTCCTCTTGATGTCGTGGACGGATATCCGTCTCTTCCATATCTCGGTGGCGGGCTTGTGCCTGAGCAACGAGATCGTGGTCATCCAGAGCACGCCGAGAGTACTGGTCTTGATTCCCCCGCCGGTTCCCCCGGGTGATGCGCCTATGAACATCAGGATTACGTAGAACCACAGCAGGGACGGCGCCAGGATCCGGGTGGGCACGGTGTTGAAACCCGCGGTCCTGGGAGTCACCGAGCCGAGGAAAGAGTTGGCCAGCTTCTGTCCCGGGGACATGCCTGCCAGGGAGCCGTTCCACTCCGCCGCCAGAAACGCCGCCATTCCGGCGATAATAAGGATTCCCGTGATCAGGAGCACCAGTTTGACCTGGACGGACATCCGCATCCTGGTCCCGGTGCGCAGCCTGTGAAGCATGTGGGTACCCAGTGTCGTCAGGACCATGAATCCGATGCCTCCCAGGACTATGAGGATGCCGATGGTCAGGGGGATTCCGGGGGTATGCGCGAAGCCTTCCAGGTTCTCCGGGCTGCTGAAAAATCCCGCGGATGAGTTCACCGGCGCGGGGTTCAGGCTGAAACCGGCGTTGCAGAAAGCTGATACGCTGTGGAAGACGCTCTGCCATATCTTCATCCTGGTGGACCAATTCACCGGTTGGCCGTTCCATATCAGGTAGAGGACGAAAGCTCCCACTGTTTCTATCGTGAGGGTCCAGCCTATGATGGAACCCATCATCTTTTTCAGATCGTTGATGAAGTCGCTGTCCATGAGCCTCGTAAGGGAAGCTGATTCCCGGAGTCCCGCACTGTGTCCCAGGAAAAGGGCGAAAAAAGCGGCGAAGGTCATGATGCCCAGGCCGCCCACCTGGATCAGGATGAGGATTACAACCTGTCCGAACAGGGTGAACTCCGTGGCGGTGTTACGTACGATCAATCCGGTGACGCATGTGGCGGACGTGGAGGTGAAAGCGGAATCCACCAGGTTCAACCCCCCCTCCGGGGTGGAGGCGGGAAGCATGAGCATGAAGGTTCCGAAGGCTATTACTATGGCGAAGGAAACCGGCAGAACGGCCCACGGAGCCAGTGTTCCCACGGCCCAGGATCCGAACCTGGCCAGGAATATCCTCGCGGAGCAGAAAATCGTATAGAGGGTTGTGACAACCATGAACGGACCCTCGAAGGCGGCCGCGCCTCGCCCGTTCGCCCGGCTCCAGGCCAGTATCAGTACCAGCGAGGCGAGGTACAGGAACGAGAACAGGAAGAGCCACTTCTCATCCGAGTATTTGTCGCGTATGGACCGTTTGCCCGGAGGCAGGAGGATGCCTGCCAGGTACAGCACGGAGGTCACCGATATCAACCATTCTGATATCGTTTCGACGTTACGTGAACCGGGCAGGAACCCGAAGCGTACGATCAGCACCGCGAAAACCAGGATCGCGAGTACCAACCTTGTATTCCTGTCGCCCGGGAATCCCCCGGCCTTTTCCGCCATTCCTCTCCCCCGTGGTTTGAAGCATATTAACATTCCTGGAAGTTACGGTCAAACACCCCTGATGCGAGGAATGAAAACATGGTGAATATACGGGATTACGAAAGGTTCCTGGAACTGAGACCTCTGAATGTAAGAAAGGCCCTTCCCGGGAGCAGGTGCGGTCTCGTGAGCGTGAGAGACATAGCGGCGGCGGCCGTCGGGGAGAAGGCGATAGCCCTGGCCGTCAACGTTAGGAATCCCTATACCGCTCTGGGTGTTATGCGGGCGGCCAAGAACACCGATTCCTTCGTCATTCTCGAACTCTCGAAAACCGAATCGGGGTACACCGGCGTCAATTTCGAAAATTTGCCCTGGTTCGCCATGGAATACTCCAGCATGCTGGGGGACGGCGTTGTATACGCTCTTCACATGGATCACTACGTAATAAAATCGGAGGCGGACAGGGATGAGGCGGTGGTCACGGTTCCCTGGGCGATATCGAAGGGTTGGACATCGGTGGCGGTGGACGCGTCCCATAACCCCGACTACGAGAACCTGGTGTTCACCAGGGATCTGGCCATGCACATACCGCCGTACCTCGGCCTTGAGGCCGAGGTGGGGGAAATAAGGGGCGCCGGGGTACTCACCACCGTTCAGGAAGCCCGGTACTTCGTGGGAGGCTTGAACTCCTGGGGCGTCTTCCCCGACTTTCTCGCCATTTCGAACGGTTCGAAGCATGGAACCTATGATTCGTCCAAGGGAGAGGGAGAGGGAATAGACCTGGGAAGGACCGGTGAAATAGCCCGGGCCATTTCCCCGTACGGAGTCGTCATAGCCCAGCACGGTATAAGCGGTACGCCCCTGGACAAGGTGGGGATGTTCAGGGAGTACGGTATAAACAAGGGTAACGTGGGGACCCTGTGGCAGAACGTGGTTTTCGGCCTGGAGATGGACCCGCGGAGCGGTAACGCGATCATCGAGAACGGGTCGTACGTTAAAAATCCCGACAAGGGAGTTCCCATGGATCTCTGGAACGAGATAGTCCGGTGGGCGGATTCCCGTGGATATTCCAGGAACTCCGGCGATTACAAGAGGGCCAACCTTCCGTTCCATCACAAGATAATGGCCCTGCCGGAGAAATACAGGAACAGGATAGTCGACGAGACGGAGAGATGGGCGGTGAAATTTTTCGAAGCCTTCAACTCCGGCGGAACGGCGACGAAGGTGGTGGAATCCATTCTCGCGCGGGGGGACTGGAACTCCGCGCCGGAACGCCGGATAATTGCGGACAGGAAAGACTTTACCCGGGAGAATGCCCCCGACGGCGGCATGTCCTCATCGGACGGGAAGGACTATTCCGATTGATTCCCAGGCTCTCCCGGTGATTGAGAGGTGAAGCTGCTGGAAAGTATCCTGGTTACCGGAGTCAGGGTGCTGGATCCCGTTTCGGGGCTGGACGGGATCCGCGACGTATTGCTGGCCGGAGGCGGACTGGAGTTCGTGGACGGTACTTCTCCGGTTCCGGAGGACGCCACGAGGGTGGACGGCGGGGGGAAGTGGCTGTTTCCCGGCCTGGTGGACATGCATGTTCATCTGCGGGAACCCGGTGACGAAGAATCGGAAACGGTGAAAACCGGCCTGGCGGCGGCCCTGGCCGGGGGAGTGACCACCGTGGGTGTTATGCCCAACACCGATCCTCCGATGGATTCCCCGTCCAGGGTGGAGGAACTTCTGGATCGGGCCGCAAAGGTCTCGCCTGTTACAGTGGTGCCGATACCCTGCGTAACCATGGGCAGGGCGGGTATTGAACCGACCGATCTCAGGGCCATGATGGAAATGGGCGTTAAGGCTTTCTCGGATGATGGAGATCCCATCCAGGATCCCCGCATCCTGCTGGCGGCCCTTGACGCCGTGGCGGCGGTGAACGGAGTGGTGATAGAGCATCCCGAGGATAAGAGATTATCCGGAGGATGCATGAACGCCGGCGGGACGGCGCGTCGAATGGGATTGACCGGTATTCCGTCCAAATCCGAAACCGTGGACGTGGCGAGGTGCCTGGAGCTGGCCTCCGGGGCTCCCGGGCGGTTGCACCTGACTCATCTTTCTCTTCCGAGAAGCGTGGAGCTGGCTCGTTCCGATCCGTTCCGAAGCGCCGGAGCGACCGTGGACGTGACCCCTCATCACATGGCCCTGGACGAGAGGGCGGTGGAGGAATCCGGTTCCATGGCCAAGATGAATCCTCCCCTGAGGTCACCGGAGGACAGGAAGGAACTGGTTGAGATGGTGGCGAAGGGAATGGTGAACGCGGTGGCCTCCGACCACGCTCCCCATTTTCCGGGGAAGAAGGATCTGCCGATGCCGGAGGCGGCTTTCGGGATAACGGGCCTGGAAACACTGTTGCCGGTAACCCTGGAGATCCTGGGAAACGCCGGAATGCAACCCCTCGAGATCCTGGCCCTGCTCACCACCGGTCCCGCTTCCATCCTGGGTATCGATGCCCCGGCGATCGTTCACGGCGGGCGGGCGGAGTGCGTTCTCTTCGATCCCGCACGGGAATATTTCCTGAAGGACGAGAACATGTATTCAAGGTCCCGTAACACTCCGTTCGCCGGGAGGCTCCTCAGGGGCAGGGTGGAAATGGTATGGATAGGCGGGCCGGTCTACCGGGAAGGCGTATCATGAAGATGACCGGGATCATGTTCATGCTCGCGTTGCTGTTGTCGGTCGCCGGCCTGTCTTGCGTGTACTACAATACCTTCTACAATGCCAGGAAAAGCTACGAGGAGGCGATGGAACTGGCGGACGAGAATCCCGATAATCCGGTTTCCGCCGAGGAGATCCTGCTGGATCGGGCCATAGACGGCGCCGCCAAAGTTCTGGCGCTCTACCCCGACAGCAAATGGGCCGACGATGCGCAACTTCTCCTGGGGGATGCGTTTCTTCAATCCGGCAAGAGAACCTTGACCGGAAGCGGAACCTCCGACTTCGCGGAAGCCATGATGGCCTACGCCTCGGCCGCGGTGATGTCTGATGATCCGGAGATAACGGACAGGGCGGCTATGGGAATGGGGCTGGCCGCGATGGAACTGGGTCGGTATGGGGATGCCTCGGCTTTTTTCGGGAATGTATCACGGAGGGATGAACGTTTGTATTCTATGTCCAGGATCCACCTCATGGACGCCCTGTTGAAGGCCGGACGTCCCGGGGACGCCCTGGCCGTGGCGGACAGCATGACGGTCCCCGGAGACGACAGTCTCGCGGCCGAGATGATACTCATGAAGGGCATGGTATTCATGGAAGAAGGCAGGGCCGACACCGGCGCCGTTCTGGCCCTGGAGGCCGCCCGGCGATTCGGCAGGGGGGAAGGTTACTACAGGGCCATGATCACCGCTGCGGAGGCCTACCTGGAAGAAAACCGCCCGGAAGACGCCGTCGAAGTTCTCGACAGACTCCTGGCGGGATACCGCTCGAACTTCGAAACGGCGGCGGTGGCGCTCCTTGATGGTAAGGCCAAGGAACTTTCCGGAGATATCACAGGCGCCCTGGAGTCGTACCGTTCGGCGGCGGACCTGGATCCGTACCGTGCCCAGGGGGCCGAGGCGCTTTACCGAAGGGCGCTGCTCCTGGAAAAGGAGGGCAGGCTGGAGGATGCGCTGTCGGACCTGAATGAACTGGCCGCCAGGACCGGTGATTACATGTGGATAAGACTGGCGACCGACAGGAGCAGGGATCTCCGTTTGTTGCTGGAATACATGAAAGATATGGAGGACGCGGGAGAAGAGGAACGGTGGCTGAGGGAAATAATGGTGGCGGAGAAGCGAATGGACCTGTACGGTCCGGGTGATTCCCTGGCGCTGGAGCATCTGTTCCATGTGCGGGAAGATGCTCCTCCCCTGGAGAAAGCCGCTTCCCTGGTAATTCTTTCCCAGGTATTGCCGGTGCCTCCGGACTCCGTGGAGTCGCTGCTCCTGGAAGCATATGCCCTTAGCGATTCCAGCGATATCGCAACGGAAATAGAGGATAAATTGGGACTGCCCAGGAGGTCTGACTACGCAGGGCGGCCCTCCGTCGTGCTGGAAAGAGCATGGGAGATCATTGGAAAATCCGGATTCCGGAAAGCTTGGGAGATGCTGGACAGGGTAGTGAAATCACCCCGTGGAAGGATATCGGGTCCGGAACTTCTCTGGGCGGCGTACGTAGCCGGTGAAGGAGCGAGGGTGGATGACGGTATCCTGGAAGATTACCTGAATATGCTTGTGGAGAGATACCCGGACCATGAGTATGCCCGGGCTGCGGAGTCCAGGCTCTACGGCGGGGAAACGGAGGAAGAGGAGGAAGAAGAGGAGGAATGAGTATCGATATGCCTGCCGTGGTCCTGGCGCGCGAGGAAGTTCTCCCGGGAATCGTAAGGATCACCATGGAGGCCGGTGATGAATTTCTGGAAGAGGCGGCGCCCGGGCGGTTTATCCAGGTCGAGGCGCCCGGCGGGATCTTTCCCGTGCTCAGGCGGCCGTTCACTCTGCACCGGGTGGAAGACGGCGCTTTTTCCATCCTGTTCCGGGTGAAGGGGCGGGGTACCCGGAAGATTTCGGAGGTATCCTCCGGAGATACGCTCAGGGTACTGGGTCCCCTGGGTCGCGGATACCGTCTTGCCGGCGGGAGGTGGCTGCTTGTGGGAGGCGGACTCGGAGCGGCCGGGTTTCCCTTCCTGGCGGCCAGGATCGAGAGTGGGACGGCGTTATTGGGAGCATCGTCCTCGGATGACCTGCCGGATGCCGGTGTCGCGGATACCAGGGTGGCTACCGAGGACGGATCGGTCGGAATCCGGGGCCTGGTGACGGACCTGCTTCCCGACGTGGATTGGCATGAGTATTCCAACGTGGCCCTGTGTGGGCCGGTGGCCATGATGAAAGCGGTGATTAAAGCGGTCCCGCCCGGAATCCGGGAAAGAATCCAGGTTTCCACGGAAGCGAGAATGGGTTGCGGATGGGGTGCCTGCGAGTGTTGCTCCATACCCGCCGCCGCCGGCGGGTATTTCAAGTGTTGTACCGCGGGTCCGGTGGTCCCGGCCGGTGATATCGACTGGTCCCGTTGGGAGGAGACGGATTGAAGAAGGTTACGTGGTCGTTGTGGGGCAGGAAATTCGATTCTCCCCTCATGCTCGCTTCGGGTACCGCCGGTTTCGGCCTCGAGTTGATGAAGATGGGAATGCTGGACGGAGTGGCTGCGGTGGTGTCCAAAGCCACGACTCTGGCTCCCAGGGACGGCAACCCTCCTCCCAGAATAGTGGAGACCGGGTTCGGCATACTTAATTCGGTGGGCCTTGCAAACCCCGGAGTGGAATACGTGGTGGATGAGATCCTTCCCATGGCCGCCGGGCTGCCCGTCCCCCTGCTGGTGAACGTGGCCGGCGAGGCCCGGGAAGAATTCGCCGCGGTGGTGGAGAGGCTGGAGACCTCCCCGGTGCCGATGGCCTACGAGGTGAATGTTTCGTGTCCGAACGTAGCGGAGGGAGGTAAGGCCTTCGGAGCCTCACCGGAGGTGGTGGAGAGTGTATCCCGCCTGGTGGCCGGTGTTTCTTCGCGGCCCTTCAGCGTAAAACTCACGCCGAACGAGGGTGATATCACGGAATCGGCTTCGGCGGCGGAGGAAGGGGGCGCCGGGGCCGTAACGGTGAGTAACACGTTCCTGGGAATGAAGCTGGACTGGAGAACGGGCAGGCCGGCGCTGCTCCGCAAAGTGGGAGGCTACTCGTCACCGGCCTTGCTGCCGCTCACGGTGGCCAGGGTGCATCTGGTGTCGGAGGCCGTGAATATCCCGGTACTGGCCTCGGGAGGAGTCAGCGGACCGGAAGACGTTCTGGAACTGCTTGCGGCGGGTGCTGCGATGGTGCAGGTGGGAACATGGCTTATGAGGAGACCGGGAGCCGGATCGGAACTCATGAAAGGCATCCTCGATCTCATTTCCCCCGGGGCGGAATGAGGATCCTGCTGGTACCGGTGCTCGTTTCGTTGCTGGGATGTATGACGTCCGCCCCGGCGTACAGGTCTTCCGGGGTCTCGGCGGGAACAGGGGTAGCCGGTTTCGTACAGGTGGGCACGGCTTCCTATTACGGCCGGGCGTTTCACGGGAAGACCACGGCCAGCGGTGAAACCTTCGATATGTACGCGATGACGTGCGCCCACCGCACATTGCCCCTGGGTACGTTGCTCCGTGTGGAGAACCTGGATAACGGCAGGACGGTCACGGTGAGGGTCAACGACCGCGGACCCTACGTGGAGGGGCGGATAGTGGACCTTTCCTACGGGGCGGCGGAGAGATTGGGAATGCTGGAGACCGGTACCGCCAGGGTCAGGTTGACTTCCCTGGGAT
Source organism: Candidatus Fermentibacteraceae bacterium (assembly GCA_027067855.1). Lineage (GTDB taxonomy): Bacteria > Fermentibacterota > Fermentibacteria > Fermentibacterales > JCC-6 > Aegiribacteria. The sequence continues at coordinate 36,736 of JAMOUX010000036.1, read as the reverse complement.
CGGAAAATCGTTGAGGAAGGACGGATCCGGTATGGAGACGAGGCTTTACATTGCCGTCACCAGCAGGGAGATGGCGTCCCCGGGAGACTTCCTGTCCGGCCTGGCGGGACTTCCGGTGGGAATAAAGGTGGGCCTGGAGATTTTCGTGGGACACGGCCCCGGATTGCTGAAAAAAATCGTTTCAGCGGGTTTCCCGTTGTTTCTCGACCTGAAGTTCCACGACATACCCTTTACCGTGGCCGGAGCGGTCAGGGCGGCCTGCAGGTACTCCCCGAGCATTATCAACGTTCATGCGTCGGGAGGCGTTGAGATGATGAGGGAAGCGGCCGGGGCGGTTGATGGCGGTACCAGGGTGTTGGCGGTCACGGTGCTCACCAGCCTCGGGACGGAAGATCTGGCGGAAGTGGGCCTGGCGGGGAACCCGGGAGACATGGTGCCGCGCATGGCGAAGGCGGCCATGGATGCGGGTCTGGACGGCGTGGTCTGCTCTCCCATGGAGGCGGCGGCCGTGAGAAGGGTTACCGATCCCGGTTTCTGCGTGGTGACGCCGGGGATAAGACCTTTGGGAAGTGGAATGGACGATCAGCGCAGGGTTTCCACCCCCGGAAGGGCCATTGAAGCCGGTGCCACGGCATTGGTGGTAGGGCGGCCGGTCACCATGGCGGAGAACCCCCGGCTTGCGGTCATGTCGATCCTGGATGAAATAGACGAGGCTCTGAAGACCCGGCGATCCTCAGCTCGATGAACCGCGGACTTTCCCGTGACGTCGTTGTTCTTCATGACCCTCACCTTTCCTCCGGGGGCATCGTGCTCGATGAATGCGTCCCTTAACCGGAACGGCGATCCTTTCCATCCGTCCGTGGACAGCATGATTTTTTCCCGAAGGTCCGGCCTTTAGTATTGTATATAATACGCTGTGCGTGGTGAAACTCGAATCCAGGGGGTATGATGGGCGAGGAAAGGGCCGTTGAGCTGAGACACGATGGCAAGATTTACAGGGCGCCCAACCGCAAGGTGTTTTTCAGGTGGGCGAGGGAACACAGGATTTCCGGTGATGACAGTTACCGTGTCGCGGGATCCGGCAAGTGGATTCCCGTTACCGCGCACAAGGAACTTCGTGCCTTGCTGAACCCCGAGAACTGGTGGAAGGTGAAAATGGGAGGCAAGACCTACGTCGCTCCCGACTGGGATACCATAGTGGTCTGGGCTCACGAGGGAAGGCTCTCATCCGACGTCCAGGTGGAAGGACCCAAAACACCGCCGGGAGGAATCCTGGGCAAGGCTTCGCCGGAACTCTCACCCTACCTCAGGAACCGGATGTACGATGAGCAGGGGAAGAAACCCGTGAAGGTCAGGTTCGACGGCAAAGTATACGTTCCGGGTGATATGGAGACCATTAGAAAATGGATAAAGGAGTCGAGGATCCCCATGGAGGCTCAGGTTCTCATAGACGGGGATAACTGGCAGCCCATCCTGGAGAGCGGTTACTTCTCACGTGATATTTGGCCCGTGAACGACCCCGGGGAAACACTCCGGAAAGACGGGCCGCCGGTGCCGTCCGCCGCTTCGCCGGGTATCGACGCACCGGCCGCTGCCGTGAAAACGCCCGATAGGAAATATGTGGAAGGCAATAATATAGAGGAGAAAGACGGCTTTTACAGGATATCGACTTCGTACGGTAATGATTTCGTTCTGGATGATCCGGGCGAGATCCGCAGACTACTGAAGAACAGAAGGATAAACGGTTTCGACGAGGTGCGTCACCCGGATCTTCCCGGCGGCAGGATGTTCGTGAGTGAATTCGTGAAGGAATATCTGCCCCGGGGGTCCGGGATCGTAACCGGAATTCTGACCGGCGTTTTCGCCGCGGCCGCCGCCGCAGGCATCTTCCTCTTCTTCGAGGAAGGTGAACAGTGGATGCTCATAGGGGGAGGCACGTCCCTGGTGATGGCCGTGGTGTTCGCCGTCAGGCTTATCTGGAAGAGATGACATTGAACGTTCTCGAGTTGATCGCCTCCGCCAGGGACGGCAGGAAGGTGAGCAGGGACGACCTGTACCGGTTCGCTTCTTCCATAGGATCGGGCGGAGTGCCCGATTACCAGGTTGCGGCGTGGCTTATGGCGGTTTACCTCAACGGCCTCTCCGCTGAGGAGACCATGGCCTTCGCCCATGCCGTCAGGGACAGCGGTACGGTAATGAGATGGGGAGAAGGTCCTCCACTGGCGGACAAGCATAGTACCGGCGGTGTGGGAGACAAGATTTCGTTGGTGCTGGCGCCGCTGGCTGCGGCATGCGGGTTGAGGGTTCCCATGGTAAGCGGAAGGAGCCTGGGACATACCGGCGGTACTCTGGACAAGCTCGAGTCCATTCCCGGGTTCGATGTGCGCCTCTCGGTAGAGAAATTCATGGGCCAGGTGGATGAAATCGGCGTTTCGATGATAGGACAGACTTCCGACCTCGCCCCCGCGGACAGGAAGCTCTACGCCCTGAGGGACGCCACGGCCACCGTAGAGTCCATACCCCTCATAACGGCGAGCATCATGGGCAAGAAACTGGCCGAGAACACGGATGCCATCGTTTTCGACGTCAAGGCGGGAAGAGGCGCATTCATGAAGACTCGCGGCGAAGCCCTTGAACTGGCCCGCTCACTCACCCGGGTGGCCGGGGACTCGGGAGTCGAATCCAGGGCGTTGGTCACATCGATGGACAGACCCCTGGGAAAAACGGTGGGTAACGCCCTGGAAGTCAGGGAATCCCTGGAGGTTCTCCGGGGCGGTGGCCCCGGAGATGTCAGGGAACTGGCCGTTCTGCTCACTGCATACATGCTGGTATGTGCGGATCCGGAGAGTCATCCCGTTCCGGACGGAGCCGTCGCGTTCTGCCGGGAGAAGCTGGATGACGGTTCGGCCATGGAAAGGTTCGTGCGCATGGTGAAATATCAGGGAGGAGACTTGGAAGCTTTCGGGAAACTGCCTCACGCCCCGGTGGTGGCTTCGGTGAAGGCGCCGCGTTCCGGGGTGTTCTGCGGACTGGACGCGTACGTTGCCGGAGAAACCGTCAGGGCTATGGGAGGCGGAAGGTATACCATGGAAGATGATATCGATCCCCTGGTGGGTTGGGAGAGGCTTGCCCGGCGTGATGAAGAAGTGACCCATGGTACCGTGGTGGGACTTGTTCACGCCGGTTCCGACGAGGATGCCCGGATGGCGGCGGACAGGTTTTCATCCTCGTTGTTATGGGACATGCCCGTACCCCCCCTGGTAATGGAAGTGGTATGAATACGTATACCGGTCTAGACATTGAAGCTCTGCCTCGCCTGCTCAACGAGGCTGGAATATTGAGCGCCGAGGGTCTTGAAAGACTTTCCAGGTTCGATAACGTTGGCGACGACCTGCTTAACCTTCTGGTCAGCCGGGGACTGGTTCCCGAGGAGACCCTCTACAAGTACCTGGCAAGGTTGATGGGACTGCCCTATAAAGTTCTGGATCCTCTGGAACTGGATTACAGGGTGGTGACCGAACTCCTCCCCGGGGCTTTCGCCCAGAAACATCATCTGGTCATTTTCGAAGACGGACCCGATGGGTTGAAAGTGGCCACGAGCGAACTCGTGGAAATGGGTTTCCTGGAGGAACTCAGCCATCTCCTGGGCAGAAACATCGAGTTATACGTGGGAAGACCTTCCGAAATAAGCAGGGTCATACGCCAGTTCTACGGTCTCCACGGCTCCATAGAGGCCGCCGTGAAGGAAATGGATTCCAAAAGCACCGTCGACCTGGGGAACCTGGAAAGGTTCGTATCCAGCGAAACGGATAAGAAAGTAGAACCCACGGACAGGCCCATCGTCAACGCCGTCAATCACTTGCTGCAGTACGCCTTCGAGGAGAGGGCCAGCGACATACACCTGGAACCTCATAGGATGGTCACGGTGGTCAGGTTGAGGATAGACGGCGTGCTGCACGATGTTTACAAGATTCCCAGGAAACTCCATCCTCCAATAGTTTCCAGGATAAAGATGATAGCCGGTTTGAACATAGCGGAGAAGAGGAGACCCCAGGACGGCAGGATAAGAACGCTTTTTGACGGCAAACCGGTGGAGATAAGGACCTCCACGGTACCGGTTGCTTTCGGAGAGAAGCTGGTGCTGAGAATCCTCGATCCGGCGATGCTGTTACAGGATATCGGCATGTTGGGGTTCAGGGGAAGGGATCTGCCACGGTACAAGAACGCGATCCAGAGAACCAACGGCCTGGTACTTGTGACCGGCCCCACCGGAAGCGGCAAGACCACCACTCTCTACTCCTCCCTGACCATGCTGGCCACCAAGGAGAAAAACATCACCACCATAGAGGATCCCATAGAGTTCGTCACCGACGAGTTCAACCAGATAGCGGTGCAGCCCCATGTGGATCTCACGTTCTCCAATGCGCTGAAGTACGTGCTCAGACAGGATCCGGACATAATCATGGTGGGCGAGATAAGGGATACCGAAACCGCCAGGAGCGCGATGCGGTGCGCTCTTACCGGTCACCTGGTGCTCAGCACCCTCCACACCAACGACTCGGTTTCAGCCGCGATAAGGCTGATCGACATGGGCGTGGAACCCTACCTGCTTACCACCACGCTGGTGGGGGTAGTGGCCCAGAGGCTTGTAAGGAAGGTTTGCGGCAGCTGTGCGGAAGATTACATCGCCCCCGATTCGGTTTACAGGTCGATAGGATTGAAGAGGAAAGTACCTCTCAAGCGGGGCAGGGGCTGCAGGAATTGCAGGGGAACCGGGTACCGCGGGAGGGCCGGGGTTTTCGAGGTGCTGGAAATGACCGAAGAGTTGCGGAACGCCATGACCTCGAACGCCACTATGGATGAGATCAGGCGGATAGCCGTGAGAAATGGGATGGTAACGCTGCGGGAGAATACCCTCTCCAAGGTCGTCGAGGGGATAACGACTCCCGAGGAGATGCTGAAAGTCACATTGGGGGCGGAATGAAGACGAAGATTCTCGCGATGGTTTTACCGGTCCTGCTGATGTTGGGCTGCGGCGGTGAGGATGTCCGGGAGGCTCCGGCGGATACCGATTCCGTTTCCGTGGCGGATTCCATAGTGGTTCTTCCCAGGAGCCCCATGGAAGTGGCCCTGGATTTTTCCAACCGGTTGAGAATGAACGATCCTTCCTGTATCGACTTGCTTTCCACGGATTTCACCGACACTCTCCCCCTGGACAGCCTGTCCCCGCAGCAGGTTTTCGGAAGGTGGAGGGCCTTCGATGCCGGCGGCCGCCTGACGGCGATAGACGAAACCCCCCGCGGCAAACGCACATCCTACTATTGTACCATCAGAAGAATGGAAATGCCGGCGATAAACCGCATCGACTTCCTGTTGGCGGGAGACCGGTGGCTTATAGACGGATTCGGTGTGGAGCTTCCCAGGAAAACCGAAGATTCCCTGACCGTGGAACAGATAGCCGAGTTGGCGCTCCGTTATCCCCGGATCAGGCGGGAACTTCACGTTGCCAGGATGCTTTATGACGACTGCATCATGGACTCGGTGCAGAATTATGCTTCCATGAATGCCGCGATTTCGGTCGGAACCGATTTCCGGGATTTCGTGATGGATCTCCGGGATGAAAGTTACGCGGTACTGGCCCAGTGCAACATCAGGAGAGCCGGTAAGTACCAGATAATGAAGGACAGGGCGGAGATATCCGTCCAGGGCCTGCCTCCGGACCTGATTTCCATGATGAACATAATCAAGGAGATGGCCTACCTGTCCAAATCCGTCCTTCGCGCCCGGCACGAGGCCGTGCAGCAGCTCTACGTGACCGGTGAATGGGTGGAACCGGACATTTCCGAGGACGCGACGCGTCTGGCCGGGTTCAGAAATTTCTTCCTGGGGGTGAGCAACCTGGTGGAAGCCAGGGATACTCTTTCCCGTACATGGCCGGTGCTTCTCACCGCCGGGTCCGGCGAACCCCTGGGTCAGATCGAGATAGACCTGGATCCCCACCAGGTGGACCAGAGAAGCGAGAACGACCTGGGACTCGCGGTCTGGAGGGCACTGGCCGTGGAGATGAACGGTGACGACGATCCCGAAAGGGTGGTCTACTGGGCGGGCAATCTTTACCTCTTCCAGGGAACCCCGACGGGTTACAGGCTGGTATGGAGAACCTTCGAGGGATACGACAGCGATTACCACGCCGATTTCGTTTCACAGCCCGCCGGAAGGCCCGGGTGCCGTGAAATCACGTTCACCGGAGTGGGCGGCGGGTACGATTACTTCCTGGGATATTCGGACGAAGACGTTCCACTCTTCAGAAGGATACGAAAGGATGCCAGCGTACCCGGGGGGGAGAGCGGTTCTAACTGATGCGAGGTCGGATCAGGGTTCTGCTGGCCTGGGCGTTGATAGCCGGAGTGGTAGGTCTTTCCTTCGGAGCGGGGTTCGTTTTCAGAACGTACCGGGATTGCAGCAAGGCGTTTTCCCGGGCAAGAGTAAACTTGCTGGTGGCCGGGCTGAGAGGGCACGAGCCCGCCGCTGCCACGGAGATATACGACAGCAGGGGCAACCTTCTGGCTACGGCGTGCGTCGAGAACAGGTACCCGGTCACCCTGGATCAGGTGACCCCGTGGGTGATCGAGGGGTTCATTGCAACCGAGGACAGGTCTTTCTACCGGCACGGCGGAGTCAGCTTGAAAAGTATTTTCAGGGCGGCCGTACACGACGTTCTGACCGGGGAGCGGCACGGCGCCTCCACAATCACCCAGCAGCTGGCCCGGGGCCTCTTCCTGGTACCCGACCAGACGATCCAGAGGAAGATCCAGGAGGCCTTCATCGCCGTGGAGATGGAGCGGCAGTTCGAGAAGGACGAAATACTGGAGATGTATCTGAACCACGTTTATTTCGGTTCCGGGGCCTACGGAATCGAGGCTGCGGCCAGGACTTATTTCGGCGGCCTCTCGGCTTCGGAGCTTTCGCTGGCCCAGGCCGCCATGCTTGTGAGAATGGTGAAGAACCCGAGCGGTTTCAACCCTCTCAGGAATCCGGAAAGATGCCTGGTGCAGAGGAACGTGGCTCTGGCCGCCATGGCGGAGATGGGGTGTCTCACCAGGGAGCAGGCCGAGGAGGCCATGGCGGCTCCCCTGGCCGTGGACGTGCACAGGCCGGAAATAGAACAGAAGTGGGACTATTTTTCTGAGTACGTGCGCCAATATCTGGTGAACAGGTACGGTTGGTCCGTGGTGTACGAACAGGGGCTCAAGGTGTATACCACCCTGGACCCGGAAATCCAGGCGATGGCCGAAGATGCGGTGGACAGCATACTCACCATGAAAGAACCCGTTTGGGATTCCGTTACGGGGACGTTCGTGCCGGATCCGGAGAGATTGCGGTACGAAAGTTCCTACTCGTACTGGCAGGCGGTCGGGGACACCGTTTCCGGTGCTCCGGATTACGTCCAGGGCGCTCTGGTCGCCCTGGACCCGGCTACGGGATACGTCAAGGCCATGGTGGGCGGAAGGGATTTCAGGGACAGTGAATTCAACAGGGCCGTACAGGCCAGGAGGCAGCCCGGCAGCGCCTTCAAACCTTTCGTGTACGCTGAAGCCGTGGAGCAGGGCTGGTCGCCGGGCAACATGATACTGGATCAGCCGGTGGTGGTGGATCTTGATCCCGGTACGTGGAGGCCCAGGAACTACGACCGGAAGTTCCATGGCATGGTTACCCTGAGGACGGCGCTGGCCAGGTCGTTTAACGTTTCCGCGGTCCGGTTGGGCATGGCCGTGGGAGTGGAGGCCGCCGCCGCCAGGGCCAAGGCCATGGGTATGAAATCCAGGATTCCGGTGGTGCACTCGCTGCCCCTGGGAAGCTGTATGGTGAATCCTCTGGAAATGGCGCAGGCGTATATTCCCTTTGTTACCGGCGGAATCGCCAGGGATGCCGTTGCCGTGATGAGGGTCGAGGACAGGTACGGAAGCGTGCTGGAAGACAACAGTGTGCCGTCTTCGGGTAGGAGAGTGTTGTCCGAAACGGGGGCTTACTTCATGAATTCCATGCTCCAATCGGTACTGAAGGAGGGGACCGGGGTGAGTGCGCACTGGTACCGGGGAGGACCGTTCTCAGGAAGGATGGCCGGTGGAAAAACGGGAACCACCAGCGATTACGCCGATGCCTGGTTCGTTGGGTTTACTCCCGATATGGTGGCGAGCGTGTGGGTGGGGTACGATAATCACGTGGTGAGAATGCGCCTGCGGAACGGCAGGGGGCAGTCGGGAAGCAGCATCGCTCTTCCAATCTGGAACGTGTTCATGAGGAAAGTCTTCGCCGAAAATCCGGCGGGTTCGTTGATGGATTTCCCCGGACCTTCCCCGAACTCGGTGGATACGACGGTAATCTGTACCGTGTCCGGGAAGCTCGCCCTGGAATCCTGCGGTGAAAACGCCAGGATGGAGGAATTCTGGCAGGGCACCGCTCCCACGGAATACTGCAACCTGCATGACATGGGAGAGCAGCCGTTCCTGAGGGATACCACCGTTCCCGATTTTACCGAGTTCGATGTGAATTTCACGAATGGAAGGGGTGGCCGGTGAGTCACTGGTTCACGACGGCGGTTTTCCTGGTGTTGGTATTCGGTTTTCTTGCATGGCGCTTCCTGGGTTCCAGGACGTGGAAACAGCTGCAGCTCAGAAAGGCTGCCGCGATGGCCGCCGCCGGCAGGACCGACGATATGCTCAGGTACCTCCGGCGCAACATCAATCCCGGAGACCTCGGCGACCCGGTTACCAATGCGCTGGTTTATTTTTACATGAAGGCCGGAAGATTCGACGATGCGGAAAAGATAATACTCGGGGCGATGAAAAGAGGGGGCGAGACCGCCTTGGCCCTGGCCCAAATGGGATATGTGGCCGGTGGAAGGAAAGAGTACGCCGAGTCCGAGGTGTACTACAGGAAAGCCATGGATCTGGACGAATCCCTGAAACCCACCATGAACGTCAACATAGCCGGCATGCTCATTGAAACCGGGCAGCGGCTGGACGAAGCTGAGAAACTCCTGTTTGAAGCCATGGAACTCAGAGAGGGAGCCGGCCGCAGCGGGATTCACGCCAACCTGGCGATGCTCTACATGAAGCTGAAACGGCCGGTGGACGCCAGGGTTCATGCAATGACCGCTTACGAACTCATTCCCTCCGGCTCCTCCCTGCTGAACGTGAGCAGGGCCAATGTCCTCGCTCTGGCATCCAGGGCATGCGCCATGCAGGGCGACGGGGAGGAAGCCTCCAAGCTGGCCTCCAAGGCGCTGAAGCTCGTGAGGAATCTTCCGGGAACGGAGGAACTGGTCAGTACCCTGGAGAAGATGGTCGCGGGCGTAAAAGAACACGGAAACGACCGTTAACTTGAAGAAGACCGCTTGGGTGCCGGCTCTGGCCGTGGTGATTTACACGGCCATGCTCTTATTCTCCGACGCCGGATCCGTGGGGGAGGCCGTCTCCTCGATGAAAACCGCCATGGTGCCCCTTTTCCTGGGTCTGTCCCTGGTCAGCTATTTCTTCAGATTCCTTAAGTGGTGGTATTTCCTGGAAAGAGTGGGCGTAAGAGTGCCGGTCCGGGAGAGCCTGGGGATTTTCCTCGCTGGGTTTTCGATGACGGTGTCTCCGGGCAAGCTGGGCGAATTGCTCAAATGCTACATGCTCAAGCGCAGGAGGGGGATACCGGTATCGAGAACCTCTCCGGTGGTGGTTATGGAAAGGGTGACGGACCTGCTCAGCATGATGATCATAGCGCTCGCGGGTCTTGTCATGACCGGGCATCGCAGTGCTTTTGCGGCGGTTGTGGCGGGTGGCGGGATGACCGCGATCATCATTGTTTTCCTGGCGTGGGAGCCGGCGTTCCGCCTGCTGGAGAGAATACTGTTGAAGATCCGTTTCTTTCGTTCCCGCAGGGACGGCCTGGAGAATTTCCGCGTTCACTGTTCGGGACTCCTGGATATTTCCAGTCTCGCGGTGTCGGTGCCCCTGGGAGTCCTTGCGTGGGGAACCGAGGCCATGATCCTGTGCCTGGTGTCCGTTTCCCTGGGAGTGGAACCCGGGTTGCCCGTGGGAGCGGCTTTGCTGGCGCATTCTTCCGGAACCATCGCGGGAGCCGTTTCCATGATACCCGGGGGGCTCGGTCTCACGGAAGTGACGATAGGAGCGATTCTGGGGAGCTACATGTCCGGACCGGACGCCACGGCGGTCACGCTGCTGATGAGATTTGCCACCCTGTGGTTCGCGGTGGCCCTGGGAGCCGTGGTCTTCGCGTTCGTCAGAAAAGGGGAAGTCCGGGACGGGTCCGTCGTGAAGTGACGATCGCCCGGTGAGGATATCTTACCGGGTCTAACGGCATGGCCGCCGCCGGGTTCCTTTATGAAGACCATGTTTTCCGGGCACGAGATTTTTTATGCCTCCGAAACCTTCCGGAACATTGACCCCGTGATTGGGATAGTATATGTATGTCAACAATGAACGGATAGGCCAAGAACCCTGGAGTATGATGCAATGAAAGTACTTGCGGCGGTCGTACTGCTTCTGGTTACCATGCAGGTCCGGGCTGCGGGCCTGGAACCTTCTTCTTTCTCGCTCGTGGAGCCGGCGGGCAGCCGGATGACTCCTGTTTTTTCCGGTTATGCCGGTCTCAGCATGGCAACCGGCGGCGGGCGGACCCTGGCTCGGGGAACTTCCGTGGGCAGAATGACCTTCCCGTTGCACGAGGACTGGACGATGTCCCTGGACCTGGGGTATTCCAGGCTCTACGACTTCCGGGGTTTCTCTTCCGGCAGGATCCTGGGCGGAGTGGACCTGAGGTGGAAACCCTCCGACGATTTCACCCTGCAGTTGCATTTTGACGGTTCGATGCCCGATTCTTCGTTCGTGGGAAGGTTCTGACAGCTGCATCCCATTCTTGCAATACTGGTACTGACGGCAGGCGCTTTTTCGACCGGGGATTCCCTGAGGCGTTCCGGCAATCTTCCGGCGGCGCTCCCGGTTCTTCTCCGGGAAGTGGAAGAAACCCCCTCGGATCCATGGCTGCTCTACGCAACGGCGTGGACCGCGAACAGGATGGAAATGCCCGGAGAAGCGCTGGGTCCCGCCAGGGCCGCTTGGACCATGAAGCCATCCTCGGAGAGATTTCTCGCGGAGTATCTCAGAGCGCTCAGGGATCTCGGCCTGTACCGGGAAGCTCTTGCCGAAGAAGTGTACGTCAGGGGAGGAGGGGTCTGCAGGTATTACCTGGCCGACTGCGAGAGGATAACCGGCCCGGTTCACGGGGATTCGTGGAACTACCTGCTCTCCACGTCGTCGCGTGGAGATGATTCCGCGGCGGCCGATGCTTCCGCGTGGTTGGCCATACTGTACAGGAACGAAGGTGATCCGGGCGCAGCCGTGTCGATGGCCCGGAGGGCCGTGGCCTTACGGCCGGACGATTCGTTCTACCGGTGCCTCCTGGCGGGAATGCTGGCCGATTCGGGCTGTGTCGAGGAAGCGGGAGAGTTGCTCCGGCGCCTGAGGCTTCGGGGATATACCGGTTACTCGTACTGGCGGGCCATGGCCGGATTGGCGAAGGCGGAGAATGATACCCGCAGAAGGGTTTGGGCTTTTTCCAGGGCACTGGAATTGAGGGATTGCCCGGAGTCACGCAGGAACCTGGGATGGGCGCTGTTCGGGTACGGGTTGGAGGCTCTGCGAGAGGGGAATACGGTGCTTTGTGCCGAGAGGATGGACATGATCCCGGAACTGGGAGATTCCTCGGAACTTTTCGTGCGGAAGGCCGATTCCGTGTCGAAGCTGATTCGTGAACTCGAAAACAGGGCTGCTGGCGGTCGTTAGCATCCTCCTGGCCTTGTTGGCGGTATCCCGGTGCGCGGGAAGGCCGCCCTGGCCGGGAGCCGGCGATGGAACCAAGGATGTCACCGACAGGGCGGCATATCCCGGCACGAATCCCTCCCGCCCCACCGGTTGCTTATAGTATCCTGTTCCTTCTGTTCCTTAACCACAAAATCAGGGGAGGATTCCGCCTTGCTGAAAAAGCTGGTCAAATCGATCTTGGGTGACAGGCAGGCCAAAAAGGTCGGCGAACTCCGCCCTTACGTCGAAAAAGTCAACAAGTACTTCGAGACGTTGAAGGACATGCCGGAGGATGAGTTCAGGGACATGACCAGGAAGTTCAGGGTGAGGCTTGCCAAGGGTGAGACCGCCGACGACATGATGTGCGAAGCCTTCGCCGTGGTGAAGGAAGCCTGCAGGCGCCTGTCGGGCAGAAGCTGGAAGGTGGCGGACAACCTGCAGGAGTGGAACATGGTGCCCTTCGATGTACAGATCATGGGAGCCGTGGTCCTGCACCAGGGCAAGATAGCCGAAATGGCCACCGGGGAGGGCAAGACCCTGGTCGCTGTAATGCCGATGTACCTGAATGCCCTGGAACTCAGCGAAAAATGGGTTGAACTGGCCCGTGGGAAGTTCGGAGAGGATCCCGAGAAATGGGATTTCTCTCCCATAGACGGCGAGCCGCCGGGTCGTGGGGCCCATCTGGTCACCGTGAACGATTACCTGGCGAAGCGTGACGCTCAATGGATGGGTGGCGTATACGAGTATCTGGGTCTCAGCATAGGTTGCATCCAGATGGAAATGTCCCCCGGGGAGAGGGCCGAGCAGTATTGTTGCGACGTTACCTACGGTACTAACAACCAGTTTGGTTTCGATTATCTCAGGGATAATATGGCCGTAAGCCCCGAGGGGATCGTCCAGAGGGGGCACCATTACGTTATAGTGGACGAGGTGGACAGCGTACTCATCGACGAAGCCAGGACCCCGCTGATCATCAGCGGACCGGTTCCCAGGTCGACCAACAGGTACAAGGAATACAGGGACGCCGTGGCCGGATTGGTCAGGAAGCAGTCTCTCATCGTGAACGGAATAGTCGCCGAGGCGGACCGGCTGTGGAACGAGGGCCGGCGCGAAGAGGCGGCGGAACTCTACCTCAAGGCGAGGAAAGGCGCCCCTAAACAAAGGAAGCTGCTCAAGGCGCTGCAGGATCCCGACAGGTTGCAGGCGGTGCAGAGGATGGAGGGGGTGTTCCTTCGTGAGAAGAAGCTTCACGAGTTGGAAGAGGGATTGCTTTTCGCCCTGGACGAAAAAGAGAAATCCGTATCCCTCTCCGAGGAAGGCCGAAAACTGCTGTCTCCGGGAGATCCGGATTTTTTCCTTCTGACCGACATCGGGGAGGAAATAGCGGCGATAGAGGTGATGGACGTTCCCGGAGAAGAGAAGCTGGAGCTGAAAAGAAAGGCGTATCACGAGCATTCCCGGAAGGCTGAGGCCCTTCACAACATAGACCAGTTGCTCCGGGCGTTCCAGCTTTACGAGAAGGACGTGGAATACGTCGTCCAGGACGGGCGCGTGGTTATAGTGGACCAGTTCACCGGCAGGCTCATGCCCGGAAGGCGTTTCAGCGACGGGCTTCACGAGGCCCTGGAAGCCAAGGAAGGCGTTGAGATAAGGTCCGAAACCCAGACTTTGGCCACCATAACGATTCAGAACTACTTCCGCATGTATGACAAACTGGCCGGGATGACCGGAACCGCCGAGACGGAGGCCGACGAGTTCGAGAGCATCTACGGATTGGACGTGGTGGTGATTCCCACGAACGTGCCGGTGATAAGGAAGGATTACGACGACCAGGTTTACAAGACCCGCCGGGAAAAGTACAACGCCATAATAAACGAGATACGGCGGCTTCATTCCATGGGTCAGCCGATACTCGTGGGCACCGTTTCCGTCGAAGTTTCGGAATTATTATCTAAGTTATTGAAAGCAAGAAAGATACCTCACAGTGTCCTGAACGCGAAACACCATCGGAAGGAAGCGGAAATAATATCCAGGGCCGGGCAGCGCGGAGCCGTGACCATCGCCACCAACATGGCGGGAAGGGGAACGGACATCAAGCTTGCCCCGGAGGTGAAGGAATTACTGGATGAACGTGGGGAGAAAGTGCCGGGAGGTCTGTTCGTTATAGGCACCGAACGCCACGAATCCAGGCGTATTGACAGGCAGCTCCGGGGTCGGAGCGGCCGGCAGGGTGACCCCGGGGCCAGCAGGTTCTACCTTTCCCTGGAGGACGATCTGTTCAGGTTGTTCGCCTCGGAGAAGCTCATCGATTTCATGAAGAAGAGCAGCGGCGGCGAAGGTGAACCCGTGGAGCATTCCCTGCTTACGAAAGCCATCGAGAAAGCCCAGAAGAGGGTGGAAGAATACAACTTCGGCATCAGGAAACACCTGCTGGAATACGACGACGTGGTGAACAAGCAGAGAGAAGTGATCTACGCCAGGAGGAAGCAGGCCCTCACCGGGGAAGGCCTGGAAGAGGAAGTCCTGGACATGGTTTCCGCCGTGGCTGAGGATATCTTCAGGCAAACCGTTCCCGACGACACGGAGATGGAGGAATGGAACCTGGACAGGGCCGCGATTCTTATCGGAGAGCTGTCCGGAACCAGGTTCGATCTGGCTTCCCTCGCCGTTCCGGGGACCACGGTGGAGAAGGTGCGGTCCGGGGGAGTGAAGATCGTCCTGGATTACTACGCGAAGAAGAAGGAGAGGATCGGGCCGGAACTCTCGGCGCAACTGGAGAAGAGGGCGGTGCTGGTAGCGATAGATTCCATGTGGAGGGAACACCTTTACGGGATAGATCACCTCAAGTCGGGGATAAGCCTCCGGGCCTACGCCCAAAGAGATCCGCTGGTGGAATTCAAGAAAGAGGCTTTCGAACTTTTCGAGGAACTTCTGGACAGGATAGACAGGATGGTGGTGAGGCAGGTGCTTTCCCTTTGGCCCAGGAACGTAGCCGGAGACATGCCCCGGAGCGGTGCGGTGCAGGGAAGGGCCTTTCGTCCGGATCCGGCCGGAACGGGCTCTTCATCCCCGGCGGGAAGCGGTTCCGGGGGTCGGGATCGCGCCACCGTGACCAGGGGCGAGCCCAAAGTGGGAAGGAACGATCCCTGCCCGTGCGGCAGCGGCAGGAAGTACAAGAAATGTTGCGGAAGATGAAAGGAGGTCGATGGAATGGCTGACGAGGGGAAGAGCGGATTCTGGGCCTTCCTTGCCGGAGGGCTGGTCGGCGGTATTCTCGCCATTCTCTACGCGCCGGACAAGGGCGAGGAGACCAGGAAAAAGGTATACGGGAAATCCAGCGAGTTCTATGACAAGGGAGAGGACCTCTACCAGGATCTCAAGGTCAAGGCTGAAAAGTTGCTGGCCGACAGCGACAGGTTGATGAAAGAAGCGGGTGAGACCGGCCGCGGGAAGCTGGATGAAGTGGTCAGGTTGCTGGAGGAAAGCCGGGAGAAACTGGAGAAGTTCGCGGACGCGGGTAAAGAGAAATTCCAGGTACTCAAAGAGAAGATTCCCGCGAAAGGGGAAAGCAAACCTGCCGGCGGAAGCGGAAAAACCGTGAAAACCGGGAAGGTCCGGGTAAAGGACGACGAGTAAATCGGGTAAAGTGGAGACCGACGGAAAACTGGTCATCTGGGGCGACGGCGCCGTTGGTTGCGGGCTTGCCGTCGCCTTTTCCCGTTACCCGGGCGGCTTGCTTCTGGTAGGGCCGCCCGGGAGCGGCAGGGGCCGGATCGTCCTGGAGGCCGCCGGAGCTTTTCCGGGGAAGGTCACCGTGGAAAAGGCGGAAGACGGCGACGTTTTCCGGGGAGGCCCGTGCATACTGGCGGTGAAGGCGTATCATCTTGGGGAAGTGATCGATGCCGTCCTGGATTCGTCCCGGGGCCCTTGCGTGTGCGTTTGCAACGGCATGGGCCTGGAAAGGTTCTGGAAAGGCAGGGAGGACATGATGGAAACGGCCGTTCTCACTGCCGGTTTCAGAAAGAACGGTCCATTCGTGGTTCACACGGTGGGAGGAGCGTTACTGGCGGAATCCGGGGGTGCGGCTGAAAAACTTTTCGGAATTTCGCGGATTCCCGTGCATCCCGTGGATTCCATCGAACCCGCCAGGTGGGCCAAGTGGATCGTGAACGGCGTGATCAATCCCCTGGGAGCGCTGACCGGGCTCAGGAACGACGAGTTGCTGTCGGCCGGGCTGGAGGATTGCGTGGAGTCCCTTTTCCGCGAACTGGTCCGGGCGGTTCCCGGAAAATTCCGGGAAGAGGCTCGTTTCATGGCGGATGCCATGTTGAAGGAACTGCTCGCGTCGTCGGCTAACGAGTGCAGCATGCTCCAGGACATCAAGGCCGGCCGCCCCACCGAGATAGACTTCCTCACCGGGTCGGCGGACGCTCTCTCGGGAGGCCGCCGTTCCCTTGCGTCGTTCGTTTCCGACCTGGTAAGGGCTGTTTCGCGAGGCTAGGTCTCAGTCGTCGTCCTCACCCATCCAGGTTTCCTTGTCAAGTATTTCCCAGACGGGTTTTCCGGTTATTTCCTGAAGGTCTTCCAGTACGTCCAGTTGGGAAGGGTCCACCAGCAGCGACTGCTTGAACATCTCCACGGCCTCCTCCTCCTGGCCGGTAATGGAGAATAGCCTGCCCATAGCGTTATATGCCTCGGTCAGCTCCGGGTCCAGCTCCGCAGCCTGCTCCAGGTTCTCCACTGCGTTGTCTATCATATCCTGTTCGTCCAGCTCTCTTTCCCAGAGTTCCCTGGTGGGTATGTTTTCCAGGAGAGACATGGCATAGCACAATCCTTTTCCCAGGTACGCCAGGGCGTTGTCCGGGTCGAGCTTCAGAACGCCGTCGTACATTTCCAGGGCTTCACCGGGACTCCGGTCTTCCCGGATTATGTCCGCCAGGCCGAGCCGGGAGTCGATGTCGTCCGGGTTGGCCCTGATTTTCTCCTCGAGTCGTTCTCTGGTACTGGACTCCATGTGACTTCTTACCTCCGCGGATGATCTCAACGTTTGGCCTTGTTTACTTACGGAACGACCTTTCGTCAAGTCTTTGCTTTTTCTTGCATCGGAATGCCCGGAAGAGTAATTTTGCATTGGCGTCGACACGAACCGGGAGGTGGAGCTGAAAGATAGCATAACTAGCCTGAGAGGAGTGGGACCCGCCAGGGCCGGGCAGTTGAAGCGCCTCGGCGTCGAAACGGTGTGGGACCTGCTCCTGACGCCGCCCAGGGAATACAGGGACAGGCGCACCATCACCTTGGTCGGAAACCTGGTTCCCGGTTCCGAGGCGAACGTTTCGGGCAGGATAGTGGATACCGGGTTCGTGGGCTTCGGCAAAAGCAGGAGGTTCCAGGCACTGCTTTCCGACGGTACCGGCGAAATCAGGCTGACGTTCTTCAACCACAGGTTCATATCGGGAAAACTCTCCCCAGGAACCCGGGTGACGGCTTGCGGGAAGGTTAAATACTACGGCGGATTCTCCATGGTCCACCCGGAACTGATTTTTTCCGGAGCGGGGGCCGGGGAACTGGTTCTGCCGGTCTACAGGCTCACGGCGGGCATCAGCCAGGCCGTGTTGAGAAACCTCGTGCGAAACGCCATCGAAACGGCCTGCGGAGCGATGGAAGAAGTGCTTCCCGGGGATGTCCTGCGTGCAATGGGTTTTGAAAGTCGCGGGGAAACGGTGCGCACGATGCATTTTCCCTCCTCGCCGGAAGCCGGTGAGAGGGCGAGACGGGTACTGGCGCTGGAAGAGTTCTATGTGCACCAGTCCCTGCTGGCGCGTATACGAAAGAAGTTCCGCTTGAAGCGGGGAATATCCATGAAGGACGGAATTCCGGCGGTGAAGGAATTCCGGGAGACACTTCCGTTCCGTCTGACCGGTGCCCAGGTCCGGGTAATCGACGAGGTGATCGCGGACGTTTCCGGCGTGAATCCCATGAGAAGGCTCCTCCAGGGTGACGTGGGTTCCGGAAAAACGGTGGTGGCCGCGGCTGCGTGCCTGGTGTGCGCCTCCGCCGGGTACCAGGCCGTGATAGTCGCTCCCACGGAGGTGCTGGCGGTGCAGCATCACAGGAACTTCAAGAAATTGCTGGAACCCATGGGAATCGAAACCGGTCTGCTTACCGGTGGTACCGGCAGGGCGGCGAGAAGGGAATTGCGCAACAGGCTGGTTTCCCGTCGTCCCATGGTGCTCGTGGGAACCCACGCCGTATTCGAGGATGACGTGGAGATTCCCGGCCTGGGTCTGTGCGTAATAGACGAGCAGCACAAGTTCGGGGTGGAGCAGAGAAACAGGCTGCTGGCTTCCAGGAACCCTGCTCCGCACCTTCTTCTCATGTCCGCCACCCCCATTCCGAGGACTATGGTCATGAGTCTCTACGGTGACCTGGATCTTTCGGTGCTGGACGAGATGCCCCCGGGTCGCGGCAGGACCGTGACCAGGATAGTGGGGCGGAATGAGAGGAGCGGGGTGTACGGCTTCATGTCGGACAGGGTTTCCGGTGGGGAGCGGGCTTTCGTGGTATACCCCCTCAGGGAGACGTCGCAGGATCTCGATGTGAGGGACGCGGCCTCGGCCTGCCGGGTGCTGAAGAACGGTCCGCTGGGCAGGTACGGCGTGGGGTTGCTGACCGGGGCCATGAAGCCGGGAGAAAAACTGGATGTCACCGGAAAGTTCGTTTCGGGAGAAATATCGGTACTCGTGAGCACCACGGTTATAGAAGTGGGAATAGACGTTCCCGAAGCCACGGTTATGGTGGTGGCCCATGCGGATCGTTTCGGCCTCAGCCAGCTTCATCAACTCAGGGGGCGGGTTGGAAGAGGCCGCGGGGATTCTTGGTGTTTCCTGGTGAAGAGCGAGAAGACCGGCCCCGATGGAATGAAAAGACTGGAAATAATGGCTTCCACGTCCGATGGATTCGAGATAGCCGAGCAGGATCTGCTGCTCAGGGGGCCCGGCGACGTTGCGGGAACCAGGCAGCACGGCCTTCCGGAATTCAGGATAGCCGATCTTGCCCGGGACGGAGATCTTCTGGCCCGGGCGGCCGGGCTCGCGGCCGGGGAGGGGGCATGGAAAGGGTTGCCCCGGGAGTATATGCGTCGTTTCAGCGGATTTATCGAAGGTGGCGCGTGAATTCCTGGCCGAAAAGGTTGCCATGAACGGCCTTCAATATCTATCTTTCAAAGATGGCGAAAAAATGTTTCGGGTGCGGAGGTACTTGACACCCGTACATCGATTGATAGCATATTGCCTGCGATTGCATTCAGAGGGAGCAGGTTTGATATGAGCGCAGGACCCGAGAGTCTCAACGAGTTACTGCAGGCTGCGAAGGAACTTGTCCGGCGCGGTAAGCGGCAGGAAGCCCTGGAGAATTATCGCAAGGCCCTGGAACTGAGTCCGGGCGACAAGCAGATCCGGGAACGGATCAACGCGCTCGAACGGGAAATCGCCGCCATGGAGAAGTTCTATAAGAGCAGGACCAGCAGAGTCCACAGCGCGGGTCGCAGCATATCCTCTTCGAGTTTCGTGGAAGAATGCCTGGAGAGATCCAGGGAAGCCCTCGAAGAAGGAGACACCGTCAGGGCCATGCAGGAGCTTGAGCGGGCGAAGCGTCACGACCCGGACAACGAGAGGGTGACCGCCAGGATAGAGCACGTGCGGTCGTTGATCCTGACGGAGAAGCTGGAAGACGCCGTTCGAAATTCACTGAAATCCGATGACCCTGTCGCCGCCGTCGAAAACCTCAGAAAGATTTTCGACATCATGCCCTCCGCGCTCGTGCTCGGCGAGTTGCTGGATCTGGTCGAGGAGTATGGCGGAACGACGGCGGCGGTTGTAAAAGAACGGCAGGATTCCCCCGCCGAAACACCGGTTCCCGCCGCTGTTCCGGAAAAGAAGACATCCGGAGAACCGGAACGGAAGAAAACCTTCGCCCCGGCTAAGTCGGCCCCTGTTTCGACGGTGAAACCCATGCGAAGCACACGGAGGCGCGAAAGGAAGAAGGGCGGCGGCAAGAAGGTATTCATGGTCGCGAGCGCAGTGTTGCTGGCGGCTGTTGCCGTCATAGCCGGTATCAGTATTTTCGGAGGCGGCGGGGAAGATGTCGGGATTCCGGCCCCGCAGCCTCCCGAACCCTATACGGAGACCCTGGTGGTTCCAGGGATAGACGACGTTTCGGTTATTTGCGACGGCGAGCCGGTGGCGGAAGGGCTGAAAGGCGTTTTCGTAATCAGCGATACCCTGTTCGGGGAGAGATCCTTCACCATATCGGCCCCTGGGTACGAGACCAGGATATGGCGAAAAGCTTTCACGGAGGGCGTCATATCCACGGATACCGTGATGCTGGATACCCTGGGCACCTCCACGGTAAAGGTGACCTTTGACTACAGGGTACCCCAGGGGATGGAAGCCCCGGGGCCGGAAGCGGTGAGTTACCTGGTGGACGGCGAACCCGTTGAG
The DNA here is from genome assembly GCA_027067855.1 of Candidatus Fermentibacteraceae bacterium. GTDB lineage: Bacteria > Fermentibacterota > Fermentibacteria > Fermentibacterales > JCC-6 > Aegiribacteria. The sequence continues at coordinate 16,368 of JAMOUX010000036.1, read as the reverse complement.
GGCGATACGATGAGCCTGAAAACGGGACATCACGTTTTCGAGGCGGTGGCGGAGGGATACAGGACCCTGCCGGAGTCGATACTGGTAGTCGAACCCGAGAATTTTACTCATGTGCACAACGTGATGCCGGCGGAGCAATCACAGATAACCATTCGGCTTTCCGATGACACTCCCGGAAACGCGATGTTCTACGTAGACGGCGATAGGGTGGCTACGGGCAGGCGCATGAGCGAGGCATTTCCCCTGGGCGGGCACAGTATCCGGATTTCGGCACCCGGTTATGACGATTACGTTTTCACGGTGAACCTGGGAGAAGAAGGGTATGACAGGACCGTCTCCCTCCGGAAGACCGTGGAAACCGGGCGGTTGGTGGTGGGTCCGGAACCGTGGTCTGATGTTTACATCGACGGCAGGCACGTGGGTACCACGCCCTTCGGCGGTGTGGACCTGGAACCCGGAACCTATACCGTTACACTCAAGAATCCCGATTTCCTGGACGACGTGCACCAGGTGGAGATAGCCGCGGGCGAAACCACCAGGATACAATTCAACGCCGTGGTTCCGGAGCGGGAGGAGGCCCGGGAGGAGCTTCCCGTGTCGCAGCCGTTCCCCGTTTCCCAGACCACACCGACGATTCCTTCCCAGGCCAGGGCCAGGGGAGACATACACGGGTTCGTGACCCTTTCGGTGGTGGTGGGCGCCGACGGCAAGGTGAAGGACGTGACCATCGTGGACGATCCGCTGGGCCTCGGATGCGGCCGGGCGGCCAGAGACGCCGTCATGAATTGGGTCTTCCAGCCGGCCATGCAGGGCGACAGGCCGGTGGAAGCCACCACCACGGTTTCAGTACGATTCGACATAGAGTAGCATTTCCATGCAGTCCAGGTATACCGGAATGGAATGGACGCCGGCGGTGGACATATACGAGACCGCCGACAACTGGCTGGTTTTCGTGGAACTTCCCGGTATGACCAGGGACGACGTCGATCTTACGGTCTTCACCGACAGCATAGTGTTGAAAGGGATGAAAAAACCGCCTGCCAGGGAACTGGCTCAGAGCATAGAGATATACACCGGCTGGTTCAGGCGCAAGGTGGTTCTTCCGGGCAAGGTGAGGGTGGAAGATGTGAAGGCTGCGATGAAGAACGGTTTGCTCGCGATAGTCCTCCCCCGCAAGCATCCGGCCCGCAGGCGGATAGAAATAAAAGGCGGCGGAGACGGAAATGCGGAGGGGACATGATGAACGTTATGGATGATTTCAAGCTGCCTGAGGTGTTGCCGGTGCTTCCCAGTCCGGAGGGGGTGGTCTTTCCCTACACTGTGGTCCCGCGGACCATAGCCGGGGGCGAAGTGGCGGAGATGATAGACGACGCCGTGCGGGGCGACAAGCTGATAGGCATGGTGGCGTTGAAGGGCGAGGTCGACAACTACGTGACCCAGTCCGATCTGTACCGGGTGGGAACGGTCACCGGTATCGACAGGTTGTACAGATTTCCGGGAAACATCATAAGACTGCACCTGAGAGGTTTGGTGAGATTCAGGATACTGGAGTTCGTGGAATCCTCCAAACCGTACATGCTGGCCAGGGTGGAAAAGCTGGAATCGGTGGTTCCCGGGGATGATATAGAACTCGAAGCGTGGCGCAACACCGTGGCTGTCCAGCTCAGGCAGGTATTCGAACTCAGCAGGTCGATACCCGACGATACCCAGTTCATGGAACTCTCCGACGATCCCGACAAGCTGAGTTTCCTGGCGGCCGGCAGCCTGGAAACGGGAATCGGGGAGAAACAGAAGATACTGGAGACGGACAACGTGTTACGGCGGCTGAAGTATCTCTCGGGAATCCTGGAGAAGGAGATCAAGATCCTTCGCCTGCGGAACAAGATACAGGGGCAGGTAAGGAGCGAGATAGAAAAGGACCAGAAAGAGTACATCCTCAAGGAGCAGATGAAGGCGATCCAGAAGGAACTGGGCCACGACGTCGAGAATCCCGAGGCAGTGGAACTCAGGGAGAAGCTCGAAAAGAAGAAACTCCCCGAGCAGGTCTACCAGGCGGCCATGGAGGAACTGAAGAGGCTGGAGAGAATGAATCCCGGCATACCCGAAGTGGCGGTGATAAGGACCTATCTCGAATGGGTGCTCAACCTTCCCTGGCTGGAGAGCACGAAGGACAAGCTGGACATGGAGAGGGCCGGGAGGATTCTGGAAAGGGACCATTACGATCTGAAGGACGTCAAGGAGAGAATACGGGAGTTCCTGGCCGTGCGGAAGCTCAATCCCGGGGGCAAGGCTCCGATACTCTGTTTCGTGGGGCCTCCGGGCGTTGGCAAGACTTCGCTCGGCAGGAGTATAGCCGGGGCCATAGGAAGAAAGTTCGTAAGGGTGTCCCTGGGCGGTATCCACGACGAGGCGGAGATAAGGGGACACAGGAGGACGTATATAGGGGCCATGCCAGGGAAGATAATCCACGGACTTAAGGAGGCCGGGAGCAATAATCCGGTCTTCATGCTGGACGAAGTGGACAAGATAGGAAGGGATTTCAGGGGGGATCCCACCTCCGCTCTCCTGGAAGTGCTGGACCCCGAACAGAACTTTTCCTTCAGGGACAACTATCTCAACTTACCCTTCGACCTGAGCAAGGTCCAGTTCATTACCACCGCCAACAGCCTGGATACCATTCCTTCCCCCCTCAGGGACAGGATGGAGATAATACGCATTCCCGGATATACCCACGACGAGAAGCTGGAAATAGCTTCCAGGTACCTGGTGCCCAGGCAAATGAAGAATGCCGGGTTGACCGGTGTGCACCTGAGGTTCCGCAGAAAAGGGTTGAGCGCCATAATAGAAGGTTATACCAGGGAAGCCGGGGTCAGGGAGCTGGAACGTACCATAGGAAAGGTATGCAGGAAGGTAGCGGTGAAAGTCGCCGAGGGGGAGGAGAAAACCGTGGTGGTGACTCCGGGCAGGCTGCCGGAATTCCTCGGAGCGCGGATCTTTACCCGGGAAAAGGGTATGGATAAGCCTGCGGTAGGGGTGTGTACCGGCCTGGCATGGACTCCGGCCGGCGGCGAGGTGCTCCTGGTGGAGACGACCATCATGAAGGGCAAGGGGCGGCTCATGCTTACCGGTCAGCTTGGAGACGTCATGCAGGAGTCGGCGAAGACCGCGCTGTCCTGGATAAGGTCTCACTGTTCCGATTACGGGATCGACAGAGATTTCAATGACATCGATATTCACATACATGTTCCGGCGGGAGCGACTCCCAAGGACGGCCCGTCGGCGGGCGTGGCCATCCTGGTTTCACTGCTGTCCGCTCTTACCGGTAAGCCTGTGACGCCGGACATGGCCGTAACCGGCGAGGTGAGCCTTCAGGGCAGGGTGATGCCGGTGGGAGGCATAAAAGAAAAAATCCTGGGCGCATTGGCGGCGGGTGTGAAAACCGTATTTCTCCCCCGTGAGAATTCCAGGAGCCTGGACGAGGTTCCCGAGACGACGAGAAAGTCGATGGAGTTCAGGCTCGTGGATACGGTTGAAGAGGTGGTCCGTGAATTCATACCCGGCCTGGAGGTGACCGAATGAACTTCCATGAACACCGGAGATGGATGTTCATCCTGGGGCTGGCCGTGCTGTTTGCCGCCGGTTGTAAAAGAAAGCCCGACAGGCTCGTGATGCCCGACGGCGACATCCTGTCGGGCCGCCTGGAACTCGTGGACGGCGCCAGGGTGGTGATGGATACCGGAGAGCGGATGCTTCCGACGGAGGAGGCCAGGCTTTTCCCCAGGGAGAATTCGGCGGGCTGCAGGGGACGCGTGGAGTTCCACGATGGAGAATTCGTGGTGCTCACCGGGGAAGGCGAATCGGTCTTCGATGCCGGAGATGTCGCGTCGGTGGTTTGGAGTCCGGCATCGACGGAACGGAGAATCGAGGTGAAAGTGCCCGCGTCGGCCGGATGGGTGGACACGGGATTGAGGGTTACCGCGGGTGAAATGCTGGTGATACGGGCGAAGGGATCGGTATCCATGGAGACCGGGACCTGCGGCCCCGATGGGATAGACTACTTTTCCACGGCCATGGCCCTGGTTCCCGGAGCCACCAACGGACAGCTGGTGATGAGGGTGAATGACGACGCACCGGTTGCCGTGGGATCCGGTTGGACCGGGGAGGTGACCGAAGACGGGGAACTGATGCTTGCCGTCAACAGGCCCAACCGCGAATCCGTGGCGGGGGTCGGAGGATTCTATGTCGTCGAGGTCGTGGAAACCCCGGGAGTTGTGGGTTATCCCACTCTCTACCTTTCTCCAAACTGGTAGAATCCGGCATGCTAAAAGGGGTGTTTGACTTGCTCAATTCTCGAAGTTAGAATATTATGAAGTTATGAAGTTCAATCATTCATCAATGGGACCATCCGGGAGGTCGATGAAAATGAAGCATTTGACTTTCGTGCTGCCGATGCTGGCCCTGCTCGCCGCCGGGCCGGCCACCGTGCTCTTCGGTTGCGACAGGACTCACGAGATAGCGTATGGAGATACGCTCTGGGACCTTTCCATCCGGTACTACGGAACTCCTTTCCACTGGGAGGAGATACTTGCTGCCAATCCGTCGCTTCGGGGAGTGGAATGCCTGACTCCCGGAGACGTCATAGTCATTCCCGACCTGGAAGCCGAGGCCGGAGTTTCCCGGCCGGCGGACCCCGAGCAGGATTTGATATTGTTTTCGGATCTCGACAGTACTCCCCAGATAAGCAGGATGGTGCTGGAGACCGCCGGTTTCATATCACAGGTTCCTCCTTCCCCCCTGGGTTACGTCGTTGAGATCGATGTCGAAGACGATGATCCTTTCCATGATGTCAATTCGTACACAGGGGACCTCCTGGCCCTGGACATCGGCGAGAATGACGGAGTGCGGGAAGGACGGCTCTACAGGCTGATGGAAGCGGGTGAAGAGGTACGTCATCCCGAGACCGGCGAGAAAATGGGAAGGGTATACCGGGTGGCGGGTATCTGCAGGGTCATGTCGGTGGACGAGGGTTCATGCGTGGTTCTCCTGGAACATTCCTACCTTCCCGTCAACGTCGGTGACATGGTTCTGCCCTACAGCGCCGCCGACCCGGTGCCCGTGGTGACTTCGGAAACGGTGAACGGACTCGACGCCTGCGTGGTGGCCTTCAAGGATCCCTGCATGAAGAGGGCCTATTCCTACGACGTGGTCTACATAGACAGGGGTTCCGAAGACGGGCTCGAGGTTGGTGACATTTTCTCGATGTACGAGGAAACCCGGGCGGAGGACCGGTCCGACGAGAGTTCCGCCGCTGACGTCAAAGTGGCCGATATGATAGTTCTCGACACCCGTGACAAGACATCGGCGGTGTTGATATTCTCCGTTTCCACACCTGACCTGGTAGCCGTGGGCGACAAGGTGGAACTGGTCAGGGAACAGATCTGAAAGGCTGTCCGGAACTGCGATGAGATGAAGTGGAAGGTCAAAATCCTGGGGACCGAGCCTTCCAGGGAAACTGTCCGGTTGCTGTCGCTTCGGACGGGTCTCGATCCGGTGGAGATCCTCGGGAAATTCGCCGGTGGACGTGGGTTCGTGTGCGGCGGCCTGACCGAGGCCGAGGCTCAGGAACTGGCCGACGGAATCAAAAGGGACAGGGGGCTCACCTGCAGGGTGCTGCCCGACGATAGTCCCGGGCTCGGCCCCCCACAGCTGTACAGGGTCATACTGGTCAATTACAAACCCGGCTACAGGACCAGGCTCAGGCGCAAGCTTCAGGAACTCACCAGGCTGCCCCAGGATCATGTGGTGGGGTGGTTGTCCAGGATGCCGTTCGCGTTGAGCAGGAGAGTGAATCTGGAAACGGCCAGGAAGGTGGAAAGCCTGGTGGCCGGGGCCGGTGGAATAGTCAGGATCGAGATGGAAGCCGCTATTCCGGGAGCCGTTACCCCCAGGCGGAAATCCGGTGCGGTATTCGCTGCGGATTCGTCCCGTAAACGTCGCGTGACCCGGGTAAGCGCGGTTTCCTCCACCGGCGGGAAGCCGGAGAAGACCGCCGCCGGTCCCACGGTCGATGAGCCGCCGGTCGTGGAGTTTCCCGATGGTTACATGACCGGCCCGCCTCCCCGGGACAGAATGGAAACGGAAGACGGCGTCCTGTTTTTCCAACCGCCTCTGCGTTTTACTCCGGGAGTTCCGGAAATTCGGTTACCGGAAGGCATGGCCGGGAAACCCCCGGTGCTCGCCCCGGAGGAGGTTCCGGGAGTACGGGAGTCTTCCCGGTCGCCGTCCCCGATGCCGGGAGACGAAAGCTTGACGCCCCCGGTCCTAGATGACTCGGAAAGCGGTTCCGGGAAAGACGGCGGGATTCCGGATGGTTTCCTGGGCCTGTTTCTCTGCAAGCCCGGCAGGGATAGCGAGAATAACGTGGCCCGGGCCCTGAAGGAAGTGCTGGGCATGTCCCGCCTGGAAGCGATGGAGACAGTAAAGAAGGCCCCGGTCATGCTCCGGGAGTACGATGATCATACGGACGCCGTCCTTGCGGCTCACCAGCTTGAATCCAGGGGTGTCACCGTCTCCCTGGACCGCAGGCTTCCTCCCAGGGGGTTGCGGCGTGGCGGGGGCGAGGATCTGAAAGCGTGGCTCGCCAGAAATGGATGAGACGTCGGAGGCGTTCCTGGAATACTGTGCCCTGGAGCGAAAACTGGCTTTGACCACCCTGGAGGCGTACCGTGGCGATCTTGAGGATTTCCTGTCCTGGGCGTCCCCGGCGGGGATCGATGTGAAGGGTGCTTCCAGGGATGTTCTGGCGGATTACGTATTCCACCTCTCATCTTCGGGATTATCGCCTTCCAGCGTCAGGAGGAAGCTTTCTGCCTTGAGGGGCTACTACAGGTTCCTGCAGGTAACCGGCCTGCGGGAAGACAACCCGGCGATGCTGCTCCCGTCTCCCGGAAAGGGGGTACGGCTCCCCCACGCGTTGAGCGTGAAGGCGGTGAAGGCCATGCTGGAAGTCTGGCGGGAGGGTGATCCTCTTTCCGTCAGGAACAGGGCGCTCCTGGAACTGGCTTACGGGGCGGGCCTGAGGGAGAGCGAGATAACCGGGATGACCGTGGCAAGAGTTCACCTGGACCAGCATATGGTGCGTCCCCTGGGAAAAGGGGCCAAGGAGCGGGTAGTTCCAGTCGGCGGCGAAGCCGTCAGGTGGCTGTCACTGTACGTGGACGAAGCCAGGCCGCTGCTGGCCCGGGGTTCCGTCACGCCCGTGCTGTTCCTGACCTACAGGGGAAATCCGCTTTCCAGGATGACTGTCTGGAACATCGTCAGGACATCGGCGGAGAAGGCCGGTATAAAAACCGCGGTGCACCCGCATACCTTGAGGCATTCCTTCGCCACTCATCTTCTCCAGGGAGGAGCCGACCTGAGGGTGATCCAGGAACTCCTGGGTCATTCCGACATCAGTACCACGGAGATATATACGGGGGTGGACTGTTCCCGGCTGAGGTCGGTGGTGGACAGGTATCACCCGAGATCCCTGCAATGAAAAGATTCCCGTCGAATTTCCGGAACGGAGCCCAGGTGGCCGGGCTGCTGTATTACGCGACTGTCTGGGGGGGAGGGAGGAAGCCGGAAGTGATGGTAAAAGGCCTGGACTCCCTCAGGATGCATGTCAATGAAATAACGAGAACCCCTTCCGGCGGGCGGGTGGAGAAGCTGGCCAGGTACGTCAACACGATTCACGGCATGGGCCGCGCCGGCGTACCCGTTCCACCCGATACCGCCACCAGGCTTTTCGAGGCTTGCCTGGCCGAATCCGGGGCGTTGTTGGAACTCGGTTGTCCCAGGGACGAACCCGTCGTGTTCACCGCCTCTTTTCCTTCGCCCGCCGCGAATTCCATAAGAACGGAAAACCAGGTAAGAAGCGCCCTCCATCACGTCGGAGGTGATTTCGAATTGTTCCGGGCCATGATGAGAACCGGGAGTTTTCCCGACGCGAGCCTGGAGTTCTCGGTCTCTCCCTGGCCGCCTCCCGTGATTCCCGAGGAATCCTTCATCCTGAGGCTGGGATTTCCCGGTCAAGCCGTTCCGGCCGTCATGCTGCTCCGTCGGAGGCTCCTGGGTTACATTCTTCTGTGTTGCTGGGACATGGCCGTAAGACTCAGGGATCGCGAAAACGTGAGCCTGCTCTATCCGGATTTCGCTTCCTTCGTTTCGGATTTCATGGAATCCGGGAAGGAGAACTGACCCCCGGCATACCCGCCGCGGTCCTCCTTTATTTATTGTACGTTTCCATGGGGATTCGTGGTCGGATTCGTGGAAGGTGGTTTTCCCATGTTCTCCCCGTTGTGCATCGCCCTCGTTATGGCCGCGCTTCCCGATGCCGTGGACATACCCACGCTGGAAGCCGGCGACGAAGCCGTGATCGTGATGAGAGACGGTGAGGGATGGTTCAGGATACTGGAGGACGATTACGTCTGCCTGAAGCTGGAATCCTCTCCCGCGGTCGAAATGCGGGCTTACGATGATGAAGGTTCCCGCGTCTGCACCGCCGATCCCGGTAAGCCCCTGGTTCTTTCGGCGTTCACCGGTTACTGGTTCTACATCAAACTTAAAGCGCTGTCTGATTACGGGAATGAACCCGTCACCGTGTTCCTGGACACCGTTCTTCCCGGGGAACTGGATCCGGGGGCCGGGGTGCGCGGGAAGCTGGCCGGAAACGTCATGGCCGAAACGTACACATTCACTCCCGCCGGGGACGGCCGGTGGACTTTCGTGCTGGAGGGAAAGGATGACACCGACCTGGGTCTGGACGTTTACGGAACGGACATGAACTTGTGGAACAGCGGAATGTCTCGGGAGGGACGGGAAGCGGTTACGGTCCCGGTGCTGGCAGGCGAGACGGTGACCCTGGTGGTGAACAGGTACGGCAAGACCGGCTCCGGCGTTTACCGGCTGATGGTCGAGTCTTCCGGCGCGTTTCCCGCGTTGGGGCCCACGGGCGGGTCCGGGTCTATAGGACTGTCCCGGGTTCACAGGTACATGATACCGCCAAGTGGCGTCGTGACCTTCGTGGACCTGGTCGTACCGGATACCCGGGCCGACCTGGACCTGGTGGTCAGGGACGGCGGGGGAGGTTACCTGGCTTCCGGCAGGTCGTACACCTCCCCGGAAACGTTGATGCTGGAACCCTGTGATGGGAACAGGGTGGTCGAGGTGTTGCCCTACGACATAGGTGACGGGGAAGAAGCGGCTTACACCCTCCGTCTCCGGGAGGCGGGAGACGTCTGGAGGGCGGCGCATGCCGGAAGGACCCTGCGGGTGGGGGACGGTTCTCTCCGTCCCGTGGGTTTTTCTCCCCCGCGGGACGGACTCTACGTGGTGAGCGTGGCCTTCGAAAAGAAGCGGGACGGTGATGTGAGGGTCTTCAGAAACCAGGGCGAGGCCGCGGTGACCTTTGCCGACCCCAGGGGAGAGGAGGCGTTCCTGCTGTACGTTTCCGCCGGTGACACGGTGTGGATAGACCCGTTTTATTCCTCGTCGGAAATTTCCGGCGAGGCCGGGTTGGAGTTGAGTCCCCCGGGAGCCGTTGCAACGGGAGATTTTCATTCCGGCCGGATAGATACGGAACACCCGGTGGCTTTCCACAGGATCACGGCCGAGCCGGGAACCATACTGGACATTTCCCTTTCCGGGAAGAACGGGAAGGTGGACCTGGACCTTTTCGTGTCCGGGCCGGGAGTGGACCTGATGGCGGCGGGATATATGAATTCCTTCGATGCCGCCGGGGATGAGACGGTGGAAGTCTATTCCGGGGATGAGGCCGAGTACGGGATAACCGTTTATCTTTACGACAGGAAAGGCGCGACGGATTACGAATTGGAAGTGAACCGGATAAGGGAAACCCGGCTGGCCGGGCCTTCTCCGGATGGGGAGATCTGGGCGATGGCCGTGGGTATCAGCGGATACCCGTCGTCCGCCGATGTTCTGAACAGGGCCGGCATGGACGCCGTTGAGTTTTACGATTTCCTGGTTGAAGATCAGGGTGTGCCGGCTGACCACGTGGTACTCATGGTGGACGGCATGAGCACCACGGAGAGGTTCCTTTCGGTAATGCGCCGGCTCCTGGAACGCGCGGGGCCCGAGGACAGGGTCGTGATCTTTTTCAGCGGTCACGGCAAGCGTTCCCACCCCGGTTCCGGCGGCTCGGAAGAAGAGGACTCGGCCAACGAATACATTTGCCTGTATGACGGTGACGTCTCCGACGACCGGGTGGCGGCGGCGGTGGATTCCCTGGCGGAGGCCCCGGTGTTCCTCTTCATCGACGCCTGCCATTCAGGGGGATTCGTCGACGATTTCGGTCCGGGAGACGGAGTGATGATACTCACCGCGGCCGGAGAGGACCTGGAAGTTTCCGAAAGAGTGCTCACCCCGATATTGCTCCGGGGTTCCGGGGGAGATGCGGATTTCGACGGCGACGGTTATGTTTCCGCGATCGAACTCATGAATTACGTGGACCGCAGGCTGCGGGATTTTTGCCCGGAATGCGGAACGGAAGCCGGGGAAGGCGTCGGGATCTGTCCTTCCTGCGGCGCCGTCCTGGAGGGAAATGGTGCGGTTCCCGGTCCCGAACAGGGAATGTTCCTCGACGGGGACATCCTGCTCTGGAAGGTGAATCAACGAGGAGAAGGGATACGATGACTGCTGAAGAACGGAACCTCCATCCGCTGGAGGTGATTCTGCTCTCCTTCCTCGGTAAGAACGGAAAATCCACCGAGAAAGAGATACTGGAACGCAGCGGGCTTCCCGACGAGGGCTCTTACAGGAGAGCCGTGGAGTGGCTCCTCTCCAGGGGACTGGTGAGGGAGGTGGACAGGACCGAGAGGGAATTCGTCCGCCTGGGTCCGGTGGGCCGGGCCAACCTGGACGTCGGAAGCACACCGGAGACGGCGTTGCTCCGAAAGTTGACCGACGGCGTCAGGACGCTCCGCGAAGCACAGGAAGACGTTACTTTCGACAGGGGACGGTGGGGAAGCGCATTCGGAGCCCTGCTGAAGGACGGCCTGGTCAGGAAGGACGGCGACGGGGTGGAACTCGTCCCCGGAATGCATGAAGATGTGTTCAGCAGGGTATGGAAACACGTGTACCTGCCGCTGCGGGAAGGTGAGAAGGAACTGGAGATCTCCACGCTGCCGGAGGACGTGGCCGGACTGGTGAGGGAGAGAAGCCCGAAAAGAGGCAGGGGGAAGGCCGAGTTCCAGGTGGTCACGGTGGTGGAACGAAGCCTGGAGATAACCGGCGAGGGCAGGAAAGCCCTGGAGGAGGCGTCGGGCAGGACGACGATAGGCGCCATCACTCCCGAGGTCCTGTCGAAGGGCTCCTGGAAGGACGCCGATTTCCGGAAATACGCCCTGGACATACCACCGGCCAGGATACACACCGGAAGGCTGCATCCGTACAAACAGTTCCTGGACACGGTGAGGAAGAGATTCGTTTCCCTCGGATTCACCGAGATGGAAGGTTCCGTCGCCGAGAGCGAGTTCTGGAACAATGACGCGCTGTTCATGCCGCAGTTCCATCCGGCCAGGGACATTCACGATGTTTACCATCTCCGGGAGGGTTACACCGTGCCGCCTCCGCCGCGGGATCTCCTGGAAAACGTGGCCTCGGCCCACGAGAACGGTGAAGGTACCGGCGGCAGGGGATGGGGATATCCGTTCGACAGGAAGATGGCGCTGAAGGCGGTGATGCGTTCCCAGGGCACCGCTCTTTCCGCCAGGACCCTGGCTTCCGGGCCGGAGATTCCGGGCAAGTATTTCGGCATGGCCCGTTGTTTCAGGTACGACCAGGTGGATTCCACCCACCTGCCGGACTTCTTCCAGGTGGAGGGGATAGTCCTGGGAAGGGACATGACGCTCAGACATCTCATGGGTCTCCTGGGGCTTTTCGCCCGGGAGATAGCCGGCGCCCGGGATTACAAGTTCCTGCCGGGGTACTTCCCATTCACGGAACCGTCGGTGGAGATGCACATCCTCCATCCGAGGCTGGGCTGGATCGAAGGCGGCGGCGCGGGGCTCTTCAGGCCGGAAGTGCGTCTCCCCCTGGGGATAGACGTCCCGGTTATCGCGTGGGGGCTCGGTCTGGACAGAATGGCCATGCTGGCGATGGGCCTGGATGATATAAGGGACCTGGTAACCCCGGACCTCTCCAGGCTCCGCTCCATGAAGGTCAAGCCCGACCGGCTCCTCACGGGAAGGGAGGAATGAGATGCCCAAGGTGGACCTGAGCAGGAAGGACCTGTTTACCCTGGCCGGGATCGACGATCCCGGCGACGCCGCCCTGGCCGACCTCCTGTCGCTGGTCAAGGGAGAAATAGATAACTCGGACGGCGACCGGCTCAAGATTGAACTCAACGACACGAACAGGCCGGACCTTTGGTGCACCGAGGGAATCGCCAGGGCGTTGAGATGCCATGCCCGGGGTCCCGAAAAGCACCTCTCGTCAGCAAACCGGACGGACCTGGAGATTCGCGTGGACGGATCGCTGGAGGAAGTCAGACCCTTCGTGGCCGCCTTCACGGCTTGCGGTTGGGCGCCTGACGAAAAGGGCCTGGAATCCCTGATACAGGTCCAGGAAAAGCTCGCGTCATCCTTCGGAAGGAACAGGAAAACGGCCGCCGCCGGTTTTTACAGGCTGGACGAGATCGTTTTTCCGGTGAAGTACCGCGGGGCGTCGCCGGACACCAGGTACGTTCCCTTGGGCGAGGATGGGGAAATGTCCCTGCGGGAAGTTCTCGGGAAGACCGATACGGGCAGGGAGTACGCCCACATACTGGAAGGGGCGTCGGTATACCCGGTCATCGAGGACTCGTCGGGCGGCATACTGTCCTTTCCGCCCATACTGAACAGCCGGGGCACCGGCAGGGTGCGTCCCGGGGATTCCAACCTTTTCTGCGAGGTGACCGGGACGGACTGGAACACGGTTCAGCTCATGGCGACCATCCTGGCGTGCAACCTGGAGGACAGGGGCGCCGTGATAACGCCGATAAGGGTCGTCTACCCCGATGGACATCCCGGGAGGACCGGGTTGTGTCCGGTTCGTTTCGCCGACGGGATGACGGCGACTATGGACGATATCGAATCCATCCTGGGGGTGAAATTGGAGCCCGGGGAAGTCGCGGATGCTCTCAGGGCCATGGACTACCCGGAAGTCCGGATCGATGGAAACTCGGTGACCGGCGTGATGCCCCCCTACAGGCACGACGGGATACACATGGCGGACATGGTGGAGGACATCGCCGTCTCACTCGGTTACGGCAGCTTCGAACCGCTTCTGCCCGGCGGGTTTACCAGGGGTCGGTCTTCCCCCCTGGCCGACCTGGCCGATGCCGTGCGCCTGCTGATGGTCGGGGCCGGGTTCGAGGAGATACTCAGGCCGGTGCTCACCGGCATGGAGAAGGCCGCCGTGCGCACGAGGGCCCCGGAGCCGCCGGTGGCGTTGGCCAATCCCATGACCGCGGAGTACGGCGTGGTGCGGAACTCCCTGGTTCCCGGGTTGCTGGAAGTGGAGAGCACCAGCGCCTACGCCTGGTATCCCCACAGGATATTCGAAGTGGGCGAGGTGCTCCGGGCCGATGACGAAGGTGTATGCGCCACCGAGATATTCCTCGCCGGGGTTGTCTGCGGTAACGAAGCGAATTTCGGGGACGTCCATTCCGTGTTGGGTCACCTGTGCCTGGCCAGGGACGTGACCCTGGAGTTGAAACCGGGGGATGACCCCAGGTTCGTTCCGGGGAGGTGCGCCGGCATCGTCATGGACGGACGGGATTCCGGGGTCGTGGGCGAAGTTCACCCGGCGGTGCTGGAGGCCTGGGGGATAACCAGGCCGGTCGCCGCTTTCGAGATCCGCCTGGATTCACTGGGAGGTTGATGCCCCTTTTCGAACTGGTCAGCGATTTCGAACCAACCGGAGACCAGCCCGGCGCGATAAGGAAGCTGGTGCGGAATCTCCGCCGCGGCGCGGAATGGCAGACCCTCGTTGGTGTCACGGGATCCGGGAAGACTTTCACGATGGCGAATGTCATAGCCGGGATGGACATGCCCGTTCTCGTGGTAAGCCACAACAAGACACTGGCGGCGCAGCTCTACAGCGAGTTGAGGGATTTTTTTCCCGGGGCGGCGGTGGAATACTTCGTCAGTTACTACGACTACTACCAGCCGGAGGCCTACATACCTTCCACCGATACTTTCATAGAGAAGGACGCCGACCTGAACGAGGAACTCGACCGGCTCAGGTTGAGGGCCACGGCGTCGCTGCTCTCCAGGAAGGACGTGATAGTGGTAGCCTCGGTGAGCTGCATATACGGCCTGGGCAACCCTTCCGCCTTCGCGTCCGGCAGGATCCGCGTTTCCAGGGACTCCACCGTCGACATGGAGCGGTTTCTGACGGACCTGGTGAACATGAGGTACGAAAGGAACGACGCCGTGCCGGCCAGGGGAAGGTTCAGGGTGAGGGGGGACGTGGTGGACGTGGTCCCGGCGTACGGTAACCTGGCGATCAGGATAGAATTCTTCGGCGATACGGTGGAGAGGATATGCAGGATGGACCACCTGACCGGCCACCTGATGGAGGAACTACGGGAGGTATTCATCTACCCGGCCAGGCATTTCGTTACTTCGGAGAGGGAGCTGAACCTGGCCATCGGCAGGATAGAGAGGGAATTGGAAGAGAGGTTGGCGGAGCTGAGAGAAGCCGGGAAGCTCCTGGAGGCCCGGAGGCTCGAAATCAGGACCCGCCATGACCTGGAACTCCTGGCCGAGACCGGGTACTGCAGCGGCATAGAGAACTACAGCCGCCATCTCTCCGGGAGGGCCGCGGGCGAAAGGCCCGCATGCCTCCTGGATTATTTCGGGGGGGACATGCTGGTGTTCATAGACGAGTCCCACAGGACGATTCCCCAGTTGGCCGCCATGTACCGGGGGGACAGGTCCAGGAAGCAAACCCTGGTGGACAACGGCTTCAGGCTTCCGTCGGCGCTGGACAACCGCCCACTGTTCCTGGAAGAATTCATAGAGGCGACCGGGCCGAAAATATGCATGTCCGCCACCCCGGGCGAGTTCGAACTGGAACGGTCCTCCGTGGTGGTGAGCCAGGTGGTGAGGCCAACCGGGCTGGTGGATCCCGAGATGGAGGTCAGGCCCGCGACCGGGCAGGTGGACGACCTGGTGGAGGAGATACGCGGGGCCGTGGAATCGTCCGGCAGGGTGCTGGTCACCACCCTGACCAAGAAGATGGCGGAAGAACTGACCGGGTACCTGCAGAATCTCTCCATAAGCGCCAGGTACATACACAGCGAGGTGGATGCGCTGGAAAGGGTTTCCATACTCCGGGAGCTGAGGCTCGCCGACTTCGACGTGCTGGTGGGGGTGAACCTGCTCAGGGAGGGGCTGGACCTTCCGGAGGTATCCCTGGTGGCCATACTGGACGCGGACAAGGAGGGCTTCCTCAGGTCCAGGACCAGCCTGATACAGACCGCGGGAAGGGCCGCCAGGAACATGGCCGGGAAAGTGATACTATATGCGGACGAAGTGACCGAATCGATGAGATCGGCCATGGAGGAAACGAGGCGCAGAAGGCGGATACAGATGGAATACAACGAGAAACACGGCTTGGAGCCCCGCGGAATAAAGAAGTCCCGCGAAGAGATAATAAGGGCCACCAGCATAGCGGACGTCTTCATGCGCGGCGCGGAATCGGCGGATCTCATGGAGGGTGTGCCCGAAAATCCGGTCGAGGCCGTTGCATTCCTGGAAAGGAAAATGATGGAGGCCGCGGACGGGTTGGATTTTGAAACCGCCGCAAAATACAGGGATGCAATGCGAAAGGTTGAATCGTCCGGGGCCTCTGAAAATGGTCTTGACACCAATCCCGGCCCCTAGCATACTTTGGTGCTGTTTGTATCTCTAACAGAAAGGAGAGCAGATGAAAAAGGTACTTATAGTACTCGCTCTTGCAGCTGCCGCATCGTTTGCCTTTGATTCCGTAAGGATCGAAGGGCTTACTACCGTTCCCGGAACCGATGATATGCTGCAGTATGACGACGGAACCCCCTACTGGATCATTTACAATGCCAAGGCCTACGGGACCTGGTTCGATGTCCAGGACTTCTCTTCCTCCGCCGGCGGTTTCGAGGTCGAGTCCGTCGAGTGGTGGTTCTACCATCATTCCCAACTTCCCTGGGATACCGAAGACGCAACCCTGGAACTCTGGACAAGCAACGAGGACAACTCCGCTCCCGGTGAGAAGAAGAAAGATGACGTCGTCGAAGGAGTCGTGAGCGATGCGGCAACCGTAGTCACCTACGATCCCCCCATCGCT
>JAMOUX010000035.1 GCA_027067855.1 Candidatus Fermentibacteraceae bacterium | reverse complement strand
GCCTCCGTAACCTCGTTGCACGGAGTTCTTCGATCAGAACACCGCGGCCGGCAACCAGTCTGAAATCTGTGAATCCCTGGCGGGGATCGAACTTGCTTCCCCACCCAACTCCGGAGCGGTCCAGCCGGTCAACCGGCGTTAAGAATACCATGTTCGGAATCCCGGTGGTTTCCCACCTCCGTCCGGAATAACACGTATTCGTACTCGTACTTCTACGCGGCCCTCTCCTTATTCCACCTTGCCGGGCCTAGCGAACCCTGGTCATGACCCTGATCAGATCCTTGAAAAACATCAACAGGAACAGGGCCAGTATTATCGTCATTCCCACCTGATAAGCACGCTGCACGGCCTTTTTCGACATGGGTTCGCCTCTTACTCCCTCCACCAGGAGTATGACTACGTGTCCTCCGTCCAGCACCGGTATCGGCAGTAGGTTGAAGACCATGATGGCCAGGGATATACTGGCGAGAGTATAAAGGTAGTTCGGCAGCCCGGACTTCGCCTGCTGTCCAAGGGCTTCCGCTACGTATATGGGCCCTCCCGAACTCCTGGCCAACTCTTCCGGCTTGGTAAAGAGCTTCAGGAGGGTTGAAACCACGTACACCGTACCGTTCACCGTCGACTTCAGTCCCTCGACGACGGATCTGAAAAACGGCAGTTTCAGCCTCTCCACCGGAAGTTTCACGGTGACCCCGGCAAGAAGTCTCCCGTCGTATTCCACGGGAGTGACCCTGACCGTATCCAGCCTTCCGTTCCTGTAGAATTCCACCAGCAGTTCCCTGCCCCCGCTTCCGGCCACGGCTTCCTGAAAATCGCTCCAGATGAGCACCGGTTTCCCGTTCACCGCTACCACGCTGTCACCGGGCCTCATGCCGGATTCATACGCCGGAAGGCCGACTATAGCCTCATCTATCACCACCGGAACCAGGGGTTTGAAGGGCAGGGAATCCAATGCGGAGGCGGTATACTCCACTTCACGTTCGCCCCTGGAACCTCTTACGGTAATCGTCCCCCCGGAACAGGAATTCATGAGTTTAAGCATGTGGTAATAATCCTTTACCGGAACGCCGTTCACCGCTACGACCGTATCGCCCACGGAAAGCCCCAGGGAATTGTACGGATCGCCCACCACGGGCGGAGTCATGTCCACGTCCCATCCCACCACGCCGTATACCACCACGAGTATCAAAGCGGTCAGCACCAGGTTGAAGAACGGTCCGGCAACAGCTACCAAAATTCTGGAAAACCACGGCACGCCCTTCACCGGCTCCCCCGTGGTTCCCAGGTCGACCTTGCAGTATCCTCCCAGTGGAACGATTCCCACGCAATACTCGGTCTCCCCTATGCGTTTCCTGAAAATGTGAGGCGGGAAACCTACGGAGAACCTGGAAACGGGCAATCCCACCAATTTCGCGGCTACGAGATGCCCGATCTCGTGGAAGAAAACTATCACGCCGAGTCCGAAAACGATGGCCGCAACGGTCAACATAGTTCTTCCACCACCTTCCGGGCCTCGATTCTCGCGTTTCCGTCGGCCTCGAGTATCTCCTCTACGGAACCAACGTCGAGCCGGCGGTGACGGTCCAGCACTTTTCGTATCACCATTGCAATATCTCCGAATTCTATCCTTCCGGAAAGAAAGGCTTCCACCGCCACCTCGTCCGCGGCATTCGCGACCGCCGGGCAAGTTCCTCCCCGTTCACCGGCATCGACCACCGTTTCGAAGGCCGGGTACCTTTTTACCTCCAAAGGCTCGAAGGAGAGAACGTCCCATTCCACCGGACGATCATACGCCAGGATTTCCAGCGCCGCTCCCCGGTTCAAACCGTACTGAATGGGAATTCTCATATCCGGGCGGCCCGCCAGAGCCTTCCACGAACCATCCGCCAATCTCACCAGGGAATGCACCACGCTTTGCGGATGGACAACCACCTCGATGGGCAAACCTTCGAACAACCACTTCGCCTCGATGACCTCGAAGGCTTTGTTGACCATGGTTGCGGAATCCACCGTTATCCTGGCTCCCATGTCCCATGTGGGATGGTTCAGTATCCTCTCAACCGGCAAACCCGGAATCTTTTCCAGGGGAACATCACGGACAGGTCCGCCGCTGGCGGTCAGGGTTATTCCCAGCACCCCCTTCTCGCCTTCCAGACATCTGTATATGGTGCTGTGTTCGCTATCCACGGGTATCACCCCGCCGGAGGCCACGAAATCCTTCAAAAGTTCTCCTCCGATAACGAGGCTCTCCTTGTTTGCAAGCGCCAGGAGAACCTTTTTTTCCATGCAGAGGATACTCGCCTTGAGGCCTGCGCTTCCCACTATGGCGTTCAGGACCACGTCGGCGCCGTCTATGGCATGTTCGAGTACTTCGGATCCCGACAACACCCCCGGCGGCAAGTCACCCTTTGCCGTCACCGCACCGGCCACGGACGGAGAGTACTCCCGGATCTGCTTTTCCAGCAGTTCCAGATTTTTCCCACACACTATGGAATGAAGTTCCAGGTTTCCGCTGCCGGATATCACCTCCAGGGCCTGCACCCCTATGGAACCGGTGCTTCCCAGAACGGCCACCCTGCGCTTACCCACAGCCGATCCATTCCTTCCCAAGTTCCATGAAAAGCCATACCACCGGGGCCACCGCCAGGAGACTGTCGAACCTGTCCAGCACACCACCGTGACCCGCCAGTATCCGTCCCGAATCCTTTACCGATGCGTCTCTCTTGAGGGCGGACTCCAGCAGATCCCCGGCCACGGCGGCCAATCCCCCTACAAATCCCAGCGCCACCATGGGCGGAAGAGGAAAACCCACCAGGAGACCGCCGACCAGGACCGCTCCAGCCGTTGCCCCGGCCAATCCCGCGAAGAAGCCTTCCCAGCTCTTCGCCGGACTTATCGACGGAGCCATCTTATGCTTACCGAAAGCGATCCCTATGAAATAAGCAAAAGTGTCATTAAGCCAGCAAATGGAAAGAGGGATGAAAACGATCCAGGGCGACTCGTAATCAACGGACAGCCTGGCGACCAGGCCGAAACTCACAGACAACAGCATCATGATACCGGTCAGTCCCGCCGCACTTCTCCCGGCCCCCTCCGCACCGTTCTTCAAGATGCGCATCAGGGAAACCAATGGACCCGGTATCATCACCAGGGCCACGGCCACCCGTGGGTCCGCCATCGCCACTACCGCCGCGGCTCCACCGGTCAGCAGCGCCGCCATCACCTGCAATCCGGCACCGCCGGGCCCCGTAAGCCTTACGGCCTCCACCGCCGCCAGCGACGATAACAGCGAGAAAAACACGACATTGACAATGGAAGGAGAATGAGCGACAAGCACAAAAAGCCCTATGCCGGGTATCGCCACGGCAATTCTGCCGGCGAGTCTCCCGAATCGTTTCATCAGCCTATGCCGCCGAAACGCCTCTTCCTGCGCCCGTAATCCTCGATGGCACGGTGGAGGTGTTCCTTCCTGAAATCCGGCCAGAGAACTTCCGTGAAATAGAGTTCGGAATAGGCGGATTGCCAAAGAAGAAAGTTCGAAAGCCGCCGTTCGCCGCTGGTCCTGATTATCATGTCGGGATCCGGGACATCAGGCAGGTATAGGTGCCCGCTTATCGTGGATTCGTCGATGTCCTCCGGCAGGATTTCGCCCCTGGCCGCTTTCCCGGCTATCTTCCTGGCGGCATCCACGAGTTCGGCCCTGCCCCCATAGCTGAGAGCGAGGATCAAATTCAGGCCGTCGTTGGAAACGGTTCTCTCCATGGCTCCCCTGAGAACCTCGAGAGGTCCTTTGGGCAAGTCGTGCAGGCGTCCGATGGCTCTCAACCTGACCCCATTCCCGTCCAACTCATCTATATTACGCCGTATGAACCTTTTAAGAAGAGCCATTATGAAAGCCACCTCTGATTTGGGGCGCTTCCAGTTCTCGGTGGAAAAGGCATACAACGTCAGGTATCCTATACCAGCTTCCCCGCAATACCTGACGGTTTCCCGTATGGATGTCTCGGCAGCCTTATGCCCCTCGATGCGCTTGAGACGCCTGGATCTGGCCCAGCGACCGTTTCCGTCCATGATTATTCCAACGTGCACGGGCATAGGACAAATCCCGGATCGATCCATCAGTTCGTCATACCTCGAGAATCTCTTTGGTTTTATTCTCCAGGTACTTATCTATCTCGGCAATGGCCTCGTCGGCGGCTTCCTGTATTTCTTTCTGACCCCGGTATTCCTCGTCTTCGGTTATATCGCCGTTCTTCTTGAACTTGTGAAGTTCCTCGTTGCCACTGCGTCTGACATTGCGAACAGCCGTCCTGCCCTGCTCCGCCAGCTTTTTCACGTGGCGTTCCAGTTCACGCCTTCTCTCCGCCGAAAGCTTGGGAATCGGAACTCTCACGACGGATCCGTCGGAAGATGCCTGAAGACCCAGGTCCGATTTCTGAATCGCCCTGACTATAGCATCCGCGGTGGAAGGATCGAAGGGCTGGATTACCAGTAACCTGGGTTCCGGGGCGGAAATCCCCGCCACCTGATTCATGGGATGAAGCCCTCCCCAACACTCCACTTTGATGTTTTCCAGCAGGGCGGGACTGGCCTTACCGGTTCTTACCACAGCCATTTCCCTGGCCGTATTCTCCACCGTGGCCTTCATCCTTTTTCTCACGTTTTTCAATAATTCGTCCATAATTTCCCTACCCCTCTATAAGGCTTCCCACGAAAGGATCACGATAAACCCTCACCAGGTTTTCCGGTTCCCTTATGTCGAAGACGTTTATGGGAAGTCCCGCATCCCTGCAAACCGCCACCGCCGCCGCATCCATGACTTTGAGATCGTACTTCAGCACGTCCCGGTAGGAAATTGTTTTCAATCTTCTCGCGTCGGGATTCATTGACGGATCGGATTCATAAACACCATCCACTTTCGTACCCTTCAGCAGCCTTTCGCACCTGGTCTGAACGGCCCGAAGCGCCGCCGCCGTATCCGTGGTAAGAAGCGGATTTCCCGTACCTCCCACGTAAACCACCACGTATCCACGGTCAAGGAAATCCTCGGCAAGGTCGGGAGTGAAAGTGTCCAGCATCCCTTCCACCGGTATCGCGGAAAGAACACCGGCCCTGCCACCTGCTTCTACGATGGCCTCCCTTAGTACAATACCGTTTATCATGGTGGCCAGCATGCCCATCTGGTCCGCAGCCACCCGCCTGGTTTCCAGTTCCCTGCCCCGGACGAAATTTCCTCCGCCCACAACGATACCAACCTGGCATTTCATGGAAACCAGTTCCAGTATCGCCGACGAAAGGTTCCGTAAAACGGAAATATCCAGATTCCTTCCGCCGCTTCCGGCCAGTACTTCCCCGCTGAGTTTGAGGAGCAACCTGCCGGGGACGGAACCGCCGTTCATCAAGAACCTATGGAGAACCTGGCGAATCTGTTGATGATTATGTTCTCCCTGAGTCTTCCTATGAGATCGGTAAGGGCATCCTTTACCGTTCCCACGTCGGGGTCGTCGGACCATTCCTGGTCGAGGAGGCAGGTTTCGCCGTAAAACTTCTCCATCCTGCCCTGTACTATCTTCTCGATGATATGAGGCGGCTTACCGGAATTCTCCAGCTGGGCCGTGATGATGTTTTTCTCGTTCTCAACGGCTTCCTTGGAAAGGTCCTCCCTGGAAACCACCATGGGAGGATAGGCGGCGATGTGCATCGCGATTTTCTTGGCGAACTGTTTGAATTCCTCGGTTCTCGCCACGAAATCAGTCTCACAGTTTATCTCCACCAACACTCCGAGCTTTCCGGGCGGGTGGATGTAGGATACTACGAGCCCCTCGGTCGCTTCCCTCTGGGCCTTCTTGGAAGCCACCTTGATACCCCTCTTCCTGAGTATCGTGATGGCCTTTTGCATGTCTCCGTCGCTTTCCTCCAGGGCCTTCTTGCAATCCACTATCCCGGCTCCGGTGGTTTTTCTCAGCTGTTTGAGGTCATCAAGGTTGATACCCATCATTCACCAGGGTCCTTTCCTTCTTTTCCGGCGGTCTTCTTTTTTGGCGCATCACTCCCGGAGGACTCTCCGGTTTTCGCCCGCGCTGATTTCCCTCCATCGGAAGGAGCCTCCGTATCTTCCTCCTTCTCGCTCTTCCTGGAACCCTCCGAACCCAGAAGGGCGTAATCGGCCAGGGTTCCCACGATAAGCGATATGGACTTGATGGCGTCGTCGTTGCCCGGGATGGGATAATCCACTTCCGTCGGATCACAGTTGGTGTCGACTATGCCCACGCAAGGTATACCCAACTTCCTTGCCTCCCGCACGGCGTTCTGTTCCTTCTTTATGTCGACCACCACCACCACTCCGGGAAGTTCCTTCATGTTCCTGATACCGGAAAGGTCCTTGCGGAGTTTCTCGTAATGCCTTTTCTTCCTGAGGATCTCCTTTTTGGTGAGACCGGGAGGGTAACCCTCTTTTTCCAGTTTCTCCAGTTCGTTGAGGACTTTGATTCCCTTGGATATGGTACTGAAATTCGTGAGCATGCCGCCCATCCAGCGCTCGGTCACGTAGAACTGTCCGCATCTCTCCGCATGCTCCCTAACACATTCCCTGCCCTGCTTCTTAGTAGCGACGAAGAGAACGCTTTTGCCCGAGGCGACGGTCTTGGCCACCAGGTTGGCGGCATCTTCCAGGAGCGCCCTGGATTTCTGGAGGTCTATTATGTGAATTCCGTTGCGGGACATGAAAATGTAGTTCCGCATTTTCGGATTCCACCTGCTCTTCTGATGGCCGAAGTGTATCCCGGCCTCCAGCATCTCCTGCATGGATGGTATCTGCATGTTCGTCCTTTCGGTTTTCCTCCGATCGGATCAACCTGGCCGATCCGCCCGCTGGCAGACACCGGGCCGGTCACCAACCGATCGTGTGTGATGGCCGGTTTGAAACCGGCTTGGATTCCGTACGGTTTACCTCTTGGAGAACTGGAATCTCTTCCTGGCCTTAGGCTGACCGTACTTCTTCCGCTCGACCTTGCGGGGGTCACGCCTGAGCATACCCTCGGATTTGAGCCTGGCCCTGAAATCAGGATTAAGCTCCACCAGCGCCCTGGCTATACCGAGCCTGACCGCTCCAGCCTGGCCGGTGATGCCGCCTCCCTTGACGTTTACGACAACGTCCAGTTCCTTGCGGACCCCCAGAAGATCCAGAGGTTCCAGGGCGTGCTCAAGTTGCCAAAGGTTGCAAAAGTACTCCACCGGATCCCTTCGGTTTATCCTTATCTTTCCACTTCCGGGTCTGAGGTAACACCTCGCGGTGGCACTTTTTCTTCTTCCTACTCCAACATGCTGTTTCATTGTACCACCTCTGACCTACAGTTCCAGGTCCTTGGGATTCTGGGCCTGATGCGGATGTTCACTGCCGGCGAAAATTTTCAACTTCTTCAACTGCTGCCTGGCAAGCCTGTTCTTGGGCATCATTCCGCGAACGGCGCTTCTCAGTATCCTGTCGGGATGCTTCGTCAGCATATCCTTCATACTGGTTACTTTCCGCCCGCCGGGATACCCGGTATGCCTTCCGTATTCCTTTTGCTCCAGCTTCCTTCCGGTGAAACTCATCTTTTCGACGTTCGTCACCACCACGAAATCACCGGTATCGACGTGGGGGGTATAAACGGGCTTGTTTTTGCCCTGAAGAATGACGGCTATACTCGCCGCCAGACGACCCGGGGAATGACCCGTGGCATCCACGTGCCACCACTTCCTCTCGATCTCCCCCGGCTTAGCAGAGTAAGTTTTCACTTCGACCTCCGAAAAATACAGAAACTTTCCTCCCGGCATCCCGGGGATGCGCCTTTCCATACTCATCCACCTGCGGCGGACATGCTTCGACAGCCCCCGACCGGCGCGGGACTCACCGTGATGCGCCTCTTCATTGGGGACCCGAAGGGAGTGGCTAAACTGTTACAATATCTGAAGGAAGTCAAGGACTTGAATTCGCTCCGGAGAACAGGAGTTCATTGAGCCTGTCCGGAGAACAGGCGGTCACCGCGCCCCTCTCCATGATATCCAGTACTTCGTCGGTCCAACCTGCCATGACCACAACAAGGCGATAACCGGATTCCAGTGCCGCCCGGGTACGTCCCACCATGGCCAGGGCCCTCGACCGGCTCGGTATCCTTTCCGAAAAGGACTGTGGAGTCACCGCCAGATATCCCCGGTAAAAAGGAAGCAGCATGGTCACTCCCGGCCAGGGCGTAATCCTGAGTGGCCTGCTGAAACCCTTGTTCCGCAGTTCGTTCCAGGTTAACCTGTAGATCCACCTGCTTTCCCGGGGAGAGAGCCGTTCCCCCGTGAGAATCCTGCCGGTAACATCGGCGCTCCATCGCGATTCTTCCAGAACCGCCTTCATGTGTTCCGGCATGTGTCGCGGTATGGAAGACGGGTTTCCGAGAACCCGGTTTCCCATCTCGGTCCAGAAGAAACGGTACCACTTGTTCCTCAGCGGATGTCTCCCCCGTCTCCGAAAATCTCCTCAAGTACTCTCGACGCCAGGTCGAATCCGAACCCCCGTCGCCTCATGTAGGAAGAAGCCCTGCGCAATGCCTTCCGCCGTTCCATGCCTCCGTACTTCTTCCTTACTTCTTTCACCAGGCGGTCGAAAAGGTCCCGGTCTTCCCTGCCTTCGAGAATTTCACTCACGATGTCGGGAGCAATGCCCCTCCTGATCAGTTCCATCCTCAATCTGTACCGCCCCATCGGAGACCTGTTGGTGTGACTTTCGACGAACGCTCCGGCATACCGTCTGTCGTCCACGAGTCCCAGGTTTTCCGCCCAGTCGAGAACCTCGGCGATAACTTGCGGCAGGTATCCCTTGCCGGAAAGGTATGCTTCCAGTTGCATGCGGCTGTGCCCGGCCCTCGCAAGGTACGAAACGGTCACGTCCCTGGCACGGGGAAGCTGTTCCTCCTCAGCCACGCGGTTCATCGATCCGACGTCCACTTCCAGCCCGGATTCCAGCCCGAGCCTTCCGGCGGTTTCAACGGTAACGAGCCAGGAATGTCCCGGAGCCTTCGCTTTTACCCAGCCTCTCCCGGATTTTTCCACTTCATCCAGAACAACCCTAATAATCTTATTCATTCCCCTTTGTGCTGCTCTTCGCCTCCGGCACCGCCTTCGCCGCCGGAAGAACCGGACGACTGGGGAATCTCCATGATCTCCCTGAGTTGGGTTTCCAGACGATCCGCGAGTTCACCGTGTTCCACCAGGTACAGTCTGCTCTTCTCTTTGCCCTGACCCAGTTGAATGTCTCCCATGGAATACCAGGTGCCTCTCCTGGTTATGATGTCGTACTTCATTCCCAGGTCTATCAGTTCGCTCTCCCTGGAAATTCCGAACCCGTGGAGGATATCGCATTCCGCGTTTCTGAAAGGAGGAGCCAGCTTGTTCTTGACGACCTTTATCCTCGTTCTGCTTCCGATCACCTCGTCGCCGTCCTTGATCGAGGCTATCCTCCTCACGTCCAGCCGCACGCTGCTGTAAAACTTCAGCGCCCTTCCCCCGGTGGTGGTCTCCGGGTTTCCGAACATCACCCCTATTTTCATCCTTATCTGATTGATGAACACCACCGCGCATTTAGACTGGGAAACTACGCCGGTAAGTTTTCTCAGGGCCTGCGACATCAACCGGGCATGGAGCCCCACATGGCTGTCTCCCATTTCACCCTCTATCTCCGCACGGGGAACCAGTGCGGCCACGGAATCTATGACTATAACGTCCACCGCGTTGCTCCGTACCAGCATCTCGGTGATTTCCAGGGCCTGTTCTCCGTTGGAAGGCTGGGAAACGAGAAGATCATCTATATTCACTCCCAGGGCCTCCGAGTAGACCGGATCGAGGGCATGTTCGGCGTCTATGAAGGCGACTTCACCTCCAAGCCTCTGTGCGTTGGCTATTATATGCAATGCCAGGGTCGTCTTCCCCGAGGCCTCGGCACCGAATATCTCCGTCACCCTGCCCCTTGGAATTCCCCCTATTCCCAAGGCCGCATCCAGTGCCAGGGATCCTGTGGGAATAACATCCACCTTCATGTGGGTGTTCTCCCCCAATCTCATCAGGGCTCCCTGGCCGAACTGTTTCCTTATCTGGTGAAAGGCGGCCTTGAGCGCCTTCTCCTTTTCCACCGGTTTACCCTTGTTCACCGCCATTTCATCACCTCTCAATTACCATTCAGATCATAAGTCTCCAGGAATTCGTACTCGGGTCCTTCCGGCGTGAGCGTGCTGTTCACCAGCCACATCGTACTCAAAACTCCGCGAACCTCACCCGGGAATGCCGGCATCGGGACTGGACCTCCCTTTCTGCGGGCCACGGTGAGATGCGGTATGAATGTTCCGCCGCCGTACCTCCCCCTTTCGTCGGGAATGCGGCCAAGCCTGCCGGCGATTTCCGTAACTTGGGGCGGGAAATCACCGCCGAGCCAGTATACAGAAGGCGAACCCCTGCCGCCAAACGTACCCACGCGCTCCAGCGAAAAGCCGAGATGCCCTGGTTTCCAGTTCTCCAGCACGCTTCTTATCCTGTTCAGCGCTCCCGACTCCAGGTTCCCAAAAAACCTCAAAGTGATATGGAGATTATCCTCTTTCACCCACCTGAGCGACGGGTGAAGCTTTTTCTGTTCCTCCTGCCATCCGACGATCCGGGCGATCACACGAGGGGGCAAAGCCAGGGCTGCGAAAATCCTCACGCTCCGCCGTCCTCCAGCCTACGCGCCATCATTTCCAGGACGCATCGCGATGCCCGGCGCCTCACCTCTTCCCTGGTTCCCGTGAACTTTTCGGACCATGTAAAAACTCCGTTCGAACCACACACGGCCATCCATACCGTCCCCACCGGTTTTTCCCGCGACCCGCCTCCCGGCCCCGCTATCCCGGTAACGGCCATGGATACTTCGGCACCCGTGGTTTCCCGAACGCCCCTGGCCATCGCCTCGACCGTTTCGCGACTCACTGCTCCGTATTCCGCGATGGTATCGAGGGGAACACCGACGAGCTTTTCCTTCAGCCTGTCGGAATAAGCCACCACCCCTCCCAGGAACCAACGGGAAGCTCCGGGAACCGAAGACAGCATCGCGTTCACCAGGCCGCCGGTACACGACTCGGCAACGGCAAGAAATCTCCCATCCTTCATCAAGAGACGGGCTATCTCCAGGACGAACCTTCGTTCATGCGATTGCGACTGCATTATCCACCAGTACCATCACCAGCACCGATAAAAAACCCGCAGCCACATCGTCCAGCAGTATGCCCAGGGATGAATCCATACTGTCGAACCTTGAAACCGGCCACGGTTTGAATATGTCGAAAACCCTGAAAAGCGCTAGCGCCGCCAGGACTCCCCATACTCCCCATTCCACCGGAGCACCGAGGCATGCCACCCAACAACCGGCGAACTCGTCGATCACTACACGCGAGGGATCATCTCCCCAGGCTTTCCTTCCTTCGAAACATCCCCAGTACCCCAGTAACAGTATCGGTGCGAGAAGCAGCCGGGGAAGTCCGTTCCCGGTACGAACCAACAGGAATATTCCGGCGGAAATCACGCTTCCTGCGGTACCGGGAGCCAAGGGCACCAATCCCGCGCCCAGTACCATGGCCACCCATCGCCCCGCAACCCGGTCGGGTCTCTTCACAGCAGCAGCCTCTTGAGAATGGTGCGGTTCCTCCAGAAGTAGTCCATCCCGGAAACCACCGCCAACAACACCGCGCTAATCAGGGCGGCATCAGCGGCGAAAAGAACGCCATCGTTCCCGGAGCCTCCGGAGATTTCCAGGAATCCGGGTCTGCCATGTTCCTCCCGCATAACCGAGTACAACAGGTACAGGAATATTGAGGTCATTTGTACTGACGTCTTATACTTGCCCATCCTGGAAGGCATTATGAGAACCCCGGCGTACGCCGCGATGGAACGTAGGCCGGTAACCATAAGTTCCCGTCCCACGATGAGATAAAGGGCCCATGCCGGCACCAGATCAATCTGGTTGAGACCGATAAGGGCTAACACAACCAAAAGCTTATCGGCCAGGGGATCCAGGAACTTGCCGAGATTCGTCACCCAGCCGTATTTCCTCGCCAGGTACCCATCGTAGAGATCGGTCAGGGAAGCCATGCAGAAAACCGCGAATGCGGCGAGCCTGAAACCTTTACGGTCATCCAGCAACAACACCATGAAAACGGGACTCAGAAGTATTCTAAGGATGGATAATCTATTAGGCCAGTTGAGCCCCAATGCTCAGACTCTCTGTCTTCCCTGGAAAGCCTGGGTCAGCGTCAGGGGATCCGCGAATTCCACGGAAGCTCCCGGAGGAAGACCGCGGGCCAACCTCGTAACTTTGACGTCCAAGCCCGACATAACCCTGGAGAGATACGAGGAAGTGGCTTCGCCGTCTGCGGTGGTATCCAGGGCGAGAATCACCTCCTCGGTCCCGAACCGCTCCACCATGCGCTTCAACTTTCCGATACCCAGTTCCTCGGGCCCCTTTCCCTCCAGGGGAGCCAACACTCCGTGCAGGATGAAATACCTGCCCCGGAAGAGCCCGGCATCCTCAATGGCCCTCATGTCCGCCGGGTTGTGCACCACGCAAATGGAATTGCTCCTCGACTTGCCGGCACACACATCACAAACATCTTTCTCGGTTATGTTCCTGCAAATGGAACATTCGCCGACCTTTTTCCATACCATGTCCAGCACCCGGGTGAAATCCTTGGCCATCCCGGGGTCGTCCACTATGCTGAAAGCCAACCTGGTGGCCGTCTTCCTGCCTATTCCGGGAAGCCTCTGCAACTGTTCCACCAAAAGATCGAATATTCCCGAACTCACGGCAGACCGCCCAGTCCGGGCATACCGAACTCTTCCATGCGTTTCTCCGAAAGCCTCCTGCTCTCCTCGACGGCGTTCTTCACCGCCACAAGAATCAGGTCTTCCAGCATTTCTATGTCCTCCGGATCCACGACCTCCGGGGAAATGGAAATTTCGAGGAGTTCGCCATTGCCCGAAACCATCGCCCTGACCATTCCGTTCCCCGCGGAACCCTCGATCTTTTCCCCGGCGAGGTCTTCCTGCATCTTCAACATTTTGGCCTGCATTTCCTGGGCGCGGGCCAGCATCTTCTTGAGTTGTTTCTGGTTCATCCGTACTTCCCGTCACAACGCATCGAAAAGCCCGAGTACAGTTCGGGCCGTCTTCTTCTCTTCCTTCTCCTTATCGTCCCCGTCGGTCTCCCGCACCTCCCATACCCGGCAAGAACCCTGAGTCGTTTCTTCATAGCTGGATGCCACGGCTTCTTCCGGTTCGACTTCGTTCTTTTCCACCGGCACCCGTGGTGTTTCGTTCCGGCGCTCATCATTCGCTAAATCCCGGACGACCGCCACCCGGTTCGCCGCGGGAGGCAGATCGGCAACCGGGAAAGCTCCGGATAGTTTGGAAGCGGTCATGATCGCCGTTTCCATGGCGATTCGCGGCAGGTTGCCGTTCCTGATCTCAGACGAGGCTCCGGACATTATCCTCAACACGTTGAGCACCATCACGTCGGGAACCCCGCGAGCCAGTTCAACCAGGATGTTCCTCTCGGACTCGGGTATTTCCATCATGCTTTCCGACGCCCCGGAAACCACCAGGAGAAGGTTCCTGAGAAAAGTCGACACGGCATCCATAAGCTCGTCCACCGCGTAACCCTCGGATAAGCCCCGGGCGATCCCGTCCAGAGCGGCAGCGGTATCACCCGACAGAACGGATCCGATGATCGCGGCAAGAAGTTCCGTTTCCACCATTCCCAGGAGGTCGGCCACGTCCTCGCCGCGGATGTCATCCCCCGCGAAACTTACCAGCTGATCCATAATGGACAAGGCGTCCCGCATGCTCCCCCCGCTGGCGTTGCATACCATTTTGAGAGCGGCGTCGTCGAAGGTTATACCCTCGCCCGCAGCTGCGTTTCCCAGGTAGTCGGACATGATGGAAAAAGGTATCCTCTTGAAATCGAATCTCTGGCACCTGCTCAGGATCGTATCGGGCACCTTGCGGGGCTGGGTGGTGGCGAAAATGAAAACCACGGATTCCGGGGGTTCCTCCAGTGTTTTGAGAAGGGCGTTGAAGGCTTCGTTGGTAAGCATGTGGACCTCGTCGACTATGTAGATCTTGTAACGACCGGAGGCGGCGGAATACCTGGCCTGTTCCCTAAGCTCGCGTATCTGGTCTATGCCCCTGTTGCTGGCCCCGTCTATCTCGCGCACGTCCAGATGGTTTCCGGAAGCTATGCTGCGGCAGGATTCACATTCCAGGCAGGGATGTGAAGTGGGACCCCTCTCGCAGTTCAGAGCCTTGGCGAAAATCCTGGCGGTAGTGGTCTTGCCCACTCCCCTGGGACCCGCCATCAGGTAAGCGTGCCCTACCCTGCCCGAGTCTATGGCATTACTCAGGGTCACCGTGATGTGCTCCTGAGCGACGACTTCCTCGAATGTGCGAGGTCTCCACTTTCTTGCGAATACCAGGTAGCTCACCATACCTCCATCATCCGAATAAGCAGGCCGACCGCGCATATCTGCTTGACAGGCTACGCGAGACGCGCCCTGCAGCCGGCTCGGGCCAGGTTGGTCCGTGTCGCCCGACAGGTTCCGCTTACCGCTGCTACCTTCCGGTCCTGACGGAGTTCGCGGACTGCCGCCGCACGGGTCCCGACCCTCCACGCCGCTTACACGGCAACGCACGGGCTTCACTCTGCCGCACAGATCCTTCAGCCCCGCTGTAGCGGATTGCGGGTACAGGGCACCGCTAGCTCCCCGCCTAGCGCGGCCGGCCATGGAATATAAACCTGTCGGCTTTCAGGGAGAAGAGCAACGATCATGGAGCAGGCCTATTTCAACGGCATCACGTTACCGGTGGTGTCCGCATCATACGACCGGAGTGCGGCACCATCAACACCGTCACTTCCGCAAAGAAGCAGCACAGCCAGGAGAGAAATCATTACAACCACCGACACCGCTACCGTGATTTTCGCGGGAACCCGCCTTAATAGTGTTTTTCTTCTTCCCGGAAACCTAACCGCCGCGATGCTTCCACCGGATTTCCCGTGTCCTGCGCCCGAATCCTTAATGATTCCGGACAGCATTTCCGCAAGAGAGCGGGATCCACGCCGGCCCGGTAACCGTCCCACGCCCGATTCCAGGCAACCCATCGTCTCTCCCCCGGCAAGCACGACGATATCCCCCGGTTCCATGTACAGGTGACCGGAGTAACCCGCCGGCATGGACATCATCCGACCCTTCGGGGACGAAAACCTTGTTCCGTAAAGGAAAACCCGGCAGGAGCCGTTCGAATTTATCCAAACCTCATTCCGCGAGAAGGCCGCCGCGGCCATGGAAGTTCCGTCCGGAACGACAGGCTTCCGGGAAAAGTCCCCCAGGAGTCCTTCCGCTCCGTAAGCCACTCCCTCGGCGAAAGCTTCCCGCAGCGCCGATATCGCTCTTTCGGCATCAATACCGTGCCCCGGGGGAGCTTCGGTGACAGCGATGACTCCGGCGGTTACCCCGTCTCCCCTGTAACCTCCGGCAAAATAACATGAAGATGCCGGCGACCTGCCCGTGCTGCTCAGCCAGGCGCTTTCCATTCGAACAATGTCCGGACTACGAGTCACGGATACGAGGGAAGGATGAAACCTTCATTGAAAGGATGTATGGTGGAGATGAGCGGGATCGAACCGCCGACCTCTGCCTTGCGAAGGCAGCGCTCTACCAACTGAGCTACATCCCCACGAAACATCCCTGACATCCAATCCGGTGGGTTCGTGGAAGAATCATACCGGTGTCACTCTATGAGGAATACCTTGCCTGTTCCTGAAATCCTGGTATAACCGTCCGCAGCGTCGGATATACTTATCCCGGGTTCCGCAGCGGCAATGGAAGCGGTCCTGACCAGGAAGATCCTGTTCCTGTATCCCAGAAGTATCACCCTTGACCGACCGCTCCCCGTAAGCAGGACCTTTCCTCCTTCAGTCTCCCTTATCACGACCAGGTCCCGATCCGCGACCGAATCTACCGGCTCCAGTTTCAGTAGTCCGGTATGCATTACGATCATGCTTCTTCGAAGTATCGTTCCTTCGTGAGGCACAATCGTCAGGGGGGCGTCCGTTCCGCAGTTCATCAGAAAGGTGCCGTTACCGGAGATCTCCACACTTCCGTCTTCGGCGGGGAGTACTTTCAGTGTATCTTCTATTACCGACAGCAGGGAGGCGGGAAGTCGAAGGGAGCCCGAAACAATGTCCACGGCAAGGAGCCCCGATTCCGGCGACCAATGATCAATGGAAAATTCCGCTCCACACTCCAGGACCAGCAGGTCAGTTTCTTCCGGTACCGGATCTCCGGGTGATTCTTCCCCGGGAGTTTCACCGGGTTCTTCCGGGTCCTCTTCGGAAGCCGCCCCTTCTACTGAAACAGCTTCTCCGGTTTCCTCTTCTTCCGGGATCGTTTCCCGAGATTCGACTTCCTTTTCGGTCACTCCCGCGGTATCATCTTCCCGGATCCCGTGATCTTCCGTCTTCCCGTCAGCCCGGACCGCATCACCGACTTGTTCCGCTTCTTCGGCGAAAGCCGCTTCCACTACGTCGGTTTCCACGGCGGCGGAAGCTCCTTCGTCGGACAGAACTTCCTCATTGACCGGAGTTTCCTCTTCCACGGTCTCCGACCCCTCCGTCGGCTCTTCCTCACTCGCCTTGAAAATCTCTTCCGGGGGGTTGTCCTTTTCCGAAACGGCTTTCTCATCGCCCGGTGCCGCCACCGGAACAGAGTCTTCCTTATCGGCGGGGACCAGTGTCTCACCGGAAACTTCCCGTTCTTCACCCGGCTCCCCTTCGTCCCCGGACAGATCGGATCCGGTCTCCTGGGGAACGACCAGTACGTCCTCCCCCGTCTCGGTCGCCGCAAAGACGTTTTCCGACATTACCGGCGAAGTACCGAATATCTCGTCAAGGCTTATCTTCCTCTTAGGTTTCCCTTCAGCATCCTCTTCTCCGGTTTTTCCTTCATCGCCGGGTTCGCCGAAAGCGGCGGCAAGAGAGGCCGAGGTGGACACACCTATATCTTCCAGGAGTTTGGATACTTCCGAGTCTTCTTCCTTGCCCACCGATTCCCCGGTGAGCCCTATGTTTCTCAGGAGGGCATCAACACCGTCATCATCGTCTTCCTCTCCGTCGGATGCCGCGAAAACATCTTCAGAGGGAACGTCGGGATATACCTGGACACCTTTTTTACCCTGTCCGGCCTGGGCCGCGTCCTGCCCACGGGAACCGCTCTCGATTCCGAAAACCTTGGTAAGGTCGATACCCGATTCACCGGCCCGGGAGGATATTCTCTTCACGGCCACCTGGGCATCATGGTTGTCCGGGTCCAGTTCAAGCACCACCCCGTAGTTATCCATCGCCAACTGGTATTCACCCATTTCTTCCAGAACCTGGGCAAGCCTCATGTGATTTTCAGGATTGTTTTCGTCGAGAGTTATGAGAACTTCCAACTGCTCCCTGGCCTCCGTCCAAGCCTCCATCACCATGCAGGTGTCGGCCAGAATACTTCTCGCCCTGCTACGGGTGCTTATAAGCGAAATCGCCTTATGCAGCAATTCCTTGGCCTGGTCTGGGGAACCCTTGGCGAGAAATTCCTCAGCATCCCTGCAAAGGGTGTCGTACGTTTCGCCGGTGAACGTATCAAACATGATTCCTCCCGTATACATCAGCCGCAATACGTGTTCCCGCCGGGATGCGCCGCCGGAGAACCCGACCCGTGTTCCGCCGAAATCTCGGAAGCGTGGCGGAGAGAGAGGGATTCGAACCCTCGAGAACGTATAAAACGCTCTACACGGTTTCCAACCGTGCTCCTTCGACCAACTCGGACATCTCTCCGCATCAGAACGATTATGGGCTGAACCGGTTACGGATATTGGAATCCCGGGTCACATCCATATCTCCAGAACTCGCGTCCCTCACGGAAACCGGGTTTTCTCGCAGGCCTATTGATAGACAATATTGCAAAATGTGTCAACTTGGAAACACGGCTGCCGGCATCACGTTCGGCCCCGGTAGAGGTATTCCCTGAACTCCAGCGCCAGTCTCGATACCGGCAGCCCCATCACGTTGAAGAAACAGCCTTCCATGCCATCCACCAGGAGGGCTCCGAGCCCCTGTATGGCGTACGCGCCGGCCTTGTCCATCGGCTCGCCGGTTTCTACGTATTCGGCTATCTCAGTTTCGTCCAGTATCCTGAAGGTAACCCTGGTCTCCTCGTGGAATATTATGGACATGCCTCTCTCCGGCCAGAAAACCGCAACGCCGCCGAAAACCGAATGCGTCCTGCCCGAAAGCCTTCCGAGCATCTCGGCCGCTTCCCTCCCGTCGCCGGGTTTACCCAACAGGTCACCGTCCAAGACAACCATAGTGTCCGCCCCCAGCACCGGTCTGCCCTTACTGCGGGGCAACACCCTTTTAGCCTTCTCCACGGCCCAATGGCGCACCACTTCGCTCGGTGGAGCATCCATGGGTGTTTCAGTAACCCCGGATACCACCTGTTCGAAAGGAATGCCCACCATCTCCAGTATGCTCCTTCTCCTGGGAGAGCCGCTGGCGAGCACCAATGGAACATCCACGGGATACCACCACACGTTCAGCTCCTTTCGGCGGGAGAATCCATCATTATGGTGACCGGACCGTCATTCACCAACGAAACCTGCATCGCCGCACCGAAAATTCCCGACTCGACGTCGAGCCCGGAGCCGGCCAGCATCTCCACGAATGTCTCGTAGAGCCCCACGGCATCCGCCGGATCCGCCGCCTTTATGAAACTCGGCCGGCGGCCTTTCCTCACATCGGCATGGAGAGTGAACTGACTTACCACGAGAATCTCTCCCCCGATGTCCGTTACGGAAAGATTCATGTTATCCCGGGAATCCGGAAAAATTCTCAAACCCAACACCTTCCTGGTCATCCACTCGAGGTCTTCCAGACCATCGTTACGACCGAAACCGGCCAGGACCAGCAAACCTCTGTCTATCGCACCGAGGATCTTCCCGGCTGATGACACCGATGCTTCGGAAACTCTCTGAACCAGTGTTTTCAATCCCGCTCTCCCTCCCACGGGATCATTTCCTTCCTCACCATGCCGGAAGCTGCCACTATCAAGGCCGTCGCGAGACCGGCGAGGCTACCCAGGGCCACCGGCAGACCCGGCAATTGCAGGTACCTGCCCCTCCTGAGTAACGCGGCGGATCGTCTGCGAAAACCCAGCAAGCGAATCATCCCGCCGAATGCGAAAAGAAAAAGCCCCAGCCATCTTATCCAAAAATATCCCCCGAATACCGTTACCTCCAGGAGGAAACCGTCCGCGGCGCTTACGAGCAGAACGATCAGAAAAGCTATGTAAGCGGCGTCTATGGCATCCTTACCCCGTTTCGATTCCAGGAAGCTCCACAACAGGTATACCATTACCGTGGCAGCGCTCACCCTGAACTCGACCGAGTCCCATGGAAGCCCTCCCATGTCTATCAGTCCCAAGTGAGACAGCACCAGGACTACGATTATCGCAAGAAAGATCCTAGGTATCACTCTCAGCCTCTTCCGGTCGAAGGATTAATGCACCATGGAACACTCGGCAAGGCGGATCGTTTCTTCCATTCCGAGTGGCAAGATATATATCCCCTATTCCATCGGGGTGCCATCAGACCGCATCCGGCTCCCGATAGGGGAAACGGACCCGACATCTCCGGGAACCGTTCATAGCGACTTGCACCACGATGACCGGCAAGTATCGTCAAATCGGTTTCAACCGCCGCAACGAGGCTTCAGATTTCCGACTGGTCCCACCACTGCCAGATGTACCACTCACCGGTGGAATCCTGACGGCAGATGAACAAGGCATCCCCCGATGCCCTGTAACCCTGGGGGGGGTTCTCGCTGGTATATACTTTCAGATCGAAGGTTCGTGTGAGCTGAAGGGACCGGCCCGTGGAATCACCGGTCCACGGACTCTGGGAATTGCCGGAAAGCGTCAGTTCTATGGAACTGACGCTGTTGAACATTTGTTCATGGCACGCTTCCTCCAGATCAATGCCCCAGTACTCGTCAACGATACCGTCACCATCGTAATCGTCCCAGTCCACCTCGAGCAGGTGAAATTCGAAATCGTCCCTGAAGCACGCCATGTAATGATCGATGTCCCTGCTGACATACGCATACTCCAGGTTCTCCAACACCTTGTAAGCACTGTCCACCGGAGTCCAGTACTGGAACCCTTCGCCGGTACTCGTATCGGGGGAGAAAGGATTCCAACAACCGGCAAGAAGGATGGAAACGGCCAATACGGCCATCGATACGGAAAACGCCATTATATTTTTCATCACTTGCATCACCTTTTTTTAAAGTTTACCCTTACACATGGAAAATTGTTCCATCGGCCCCGCCAAGTCAAGAATCACCGCATCCGTTGACAAAGACTCGCTGTTGCTTCATTCATTCAAGTTGAATGGAGGTTACGCATTGTTCTCGTTTTTTCCCGCGCTGATTCCTGCAAACACGATCGACACCGGCTGCAAGGCCTCGGGATTCCGCCCCGGGAAAGGCAATGTACGACTCCATGGATGCCCTGGAGGTCCTCATCAACCGGGGTGGACCGATACCGAACGAGAAAACGGGGATCCGTCACAACCCCCGTGCCGTCTGTTTCGGTACGGACCGGGGCGGAACGTGACGAGGGAAGCATTCTATCGACTCCTCGTCCCGAATCCGTATTATGGCTCATGAAAAAATCCGCGCCTGAAGAAAATCCCCGACAACGTCAGGAACGGGAACACGGTCCCCTTTCCGTGGCGTACACGTTCAACTTCCCGAGATGAACCGTCGCATGCGGGGTCTTCTCCCGGCGGCTCCCGAACACGGAGGAACAAATGAGCGAAAAAAGGGTGCTGGAGATACTGGAATCGTGTGATGCCCTCCAGGAGGGTCACTTCAGGTACACATCCGGGAAACACGGAAGCCGGTATTTCGAAAAGATCAGGATAGTCAGCAGGCCTCACCTGGTGGACGAACTGGGAAGGATGATGGCCGTCACCATGGACGACGTACGGGACGGCATAGACCTGGTATGCTCCCCTGCCTTCGGAGCCCTGGTGTTCGGGTTCGCCACGGCGCTTCACATGGGAAAGAATTTTGCCTTTCTGCAACGTAACGCCGATGGCGGAATGACCGTGAGATCAGGTTTTAGGGAGATGCTGCCCGGAAACAGGATACTCCTGGTGGAAGACGTGAGCACCACCGGCGGCAGCATAAAAGAATCCATCGAAACTCTGCATGCCCACGACGCCCGGGTGGTCCAGGTGGGGATCCTGGTGGACAGGACCGGGGGAGAACTGGAATTGGGCGTTCCCTACCGCGCCCTGCTCACGGTAAAAGCCGAAAGTTGGAAAGCGGACGACTGCCCCCTCTGCAGACAGGGTATTCCCATCTCCGTTCCGGGATCGTCCGGTAAGAAATTATGAGCCTTCTCATGGCACCTGGTTGAAAAACCGGGAAAGCTGATCATAGAGTTCCGGAGCTTTTTCCCGGACTTTCCCGGGTTTTTCGAAAAACGCTTCGACGGCACAGGCGAAAAATTCGGCGGGGTTGGTTCCCGCGTAGGAACGCAGGACAGACCTGCCTCTGTGCACCTTCTCGAACTCGCGATGCATGACCCGGACCCAGGCCTCGTAAGCCCCGAGCGGGAGCTGGTCCGGAACACCATCGGGTCGGTATCCGTCGAGTATATGGGCGAATTCGTGGTATCCCACGTTCAAACCGTCGTTTTCGTGCTGGAATCCTCTCAACAGATGTGGAAGCGATATGATTACGGTGCCTGACGAGTGGACCATGCCGGCCGCGGCGACGTTACCGCCTATATCAGTGGAATAGGAACCGTCCGTTTCGAACCCCCCGGGGTATACCAATATTTCACCGAAATCCCTGTACTCCCACCGGGGTCTCCGGAAAATCAACCGTATCGCCGTGGCCGCCACCAGGAGTTCCACCTCCCTGGTGATCTCGACATCGTCGACACCGGAAATCCTGTGTTCCGCCAGGAATATGGCCAGATCGGTCTCGTATCTCTTCCTGTCCTCCGGTTCCAGGAGCCGGTAAAAACTTACGCGCCCGGCCAGTATCTTCCTGTCGTCATCCGACAGGGGATTCCCGGCTATCTTCCTTCTTCTCCTGTACTTCCTGCTGTAGAAGAAGTAATACAGCAACCCTGCGGAGAACACCACGGGAGCCACGACCAACGCTCCTCCCTTCACGATGAAGGGAAATGTGAAAAGAAAACAGGCCAGGAACACGATTCCCAGCCTGATTCTCAACTTCTTGCGGGGGTAGACCTCCAAAAGGTCAAACACTCCTGATAAAACTGCGTTCCACCTGTATCCTCTTGAGTTCCATTTCGAAGATTTTCTTGTCCATTTCTTCGCTTTTGAGTTCCTTTCTGGCATCTTCGAGACGATGTTTTTCCAGGCGGAACGCTCTCCACGCCTTACTGTAACTCTTTTTCAGGGCCGCCAATTCATCGGGGGAGAGCTTGCCGTCGGCGGCTTTCTCGGCAGCGGCCTTGGCCTTCTCGTAGGCCTCCCTGGCCTCGGCTGCCAGTTTCGATTCCTCTTTCACCTCTTCGGCGAACCGACGGATTTCTTCTTCGCTGAAATCCATCTCCTCCCTTATGTTCTTCTCGAGTTCATCGAGGAGAGGCTCCAGGAAACTCCTGACGTCTTCTATGAATTCCCTGTACCTTTCGACACTCCTTCTCAGCTTTTTCTCCTTGCGGACGTTCTTCACGGTACCGAGGCGTTCCTGCCACTGATGAAGCTGCCGCACGCTTTCCACCAAGTCTTTTCTGATCGTGTTTTTGAAATGTATGTCGGTCTTGAGCCTGCGCTCAACCGCAGTATGCTGGTCCATGGAAGTTCTCCTTCTTTAGAGTATGGTTTCGCGGTTTCGATAAATTGCCTCTGAAAGATCGTCTGTCAAGGTCGACCGCGTATTCCT
The DNA here is from genome assembly GCA_027067855.1 of Candidatus Fermentibacteraceae bacterium. Classification (GTDB taxonomy): domain Bacteria; phylum Fermentibacterota; class Fermentibacteria; order Fermentibacterales; family JCC-6; genus Aegiribacteria. Next base: position 1,516 of record JAMOUX010000035.1, on the reverse strand, counting down.
TTCGGCTTCCCTCTCCAGATCCGCGTAGCTGAGCCCGATTCCTTCATCCGGATCGAAACCCAGAAGCCGAACCGCCTTCAGCAGGGCATCTTCGGACTTCGCCTCCAGCTCGACAAAATTACCGAACCAAATCACGTCGAGACAAACCTTGGCGGTTCCCAGTGAACATTCCCGCCTGGACTTGCCGTACTTGTATACGACATCGTAACCCAGAAGCCGGAACAGTTCCACGGCGTCTTCAACCGGGTACTCCAGAACCGCTTCCCGCTCCATTCTCACCTTGAAAAACGTGGACGGAAGCGGCTTTTTGACGGTTAAGAGCGTGGTACCATCACCAGTATCCCTGAGTCTGAAAAGCACGTTACTCCGGCCCAGGGATCCATCCGTGGCGTCAAGGACCACGTTATTCTCATGCACCTCCGGACCCGGTTCCAATCCCAGTTCCCGGAGCCTGCTTTCCACGAGCGAAAAATCATCTACCCTGAACTTGAGTTCCATCTCCAGCATTTCCGCCCCTGATCCACCGTTTTGATTGACCCCGCGACCGTCATAACTTACATTCCACCGGCACGGAGGACTAGTCTAATCGGTAAGGCAGCGGATTTGAAATCCGCCGGGCTTACGCCCTTCGGGGTTCGAGTCCCCGGTCCTCCGCCATTCCCGTTTTCATGCATTCCGCCGTAATCACCCGGATACCGGCCACCTAAAGAACGAGCCTCCCGAAGGAGGCTCGTTCAGATCCGTACATGGAAAGCCTAGAACATGCCTCCCTCTGTGATCACCCACTTATTGTCTTCCTTGATGAGCTCTATGTCGTCTTCCTGGGAATCTCCCATGAAAGTGACGCTTACGTGGACGACGGCCTGATTACCGTCTACTTCGGAACCGAGTATTTCAAACTCGATCTCCCGAAGCATGCCAAGCATGTTCCGGGCCATCTCCCTGTCGTCCGCGCTCATGCTGTCGAATTCCGCACGTGCTTCCGCGGGCATGTATTCGGCCATGGCGTCCAGATCACCGGCCTTAACGGCATCGAACATCCCCTGCACGGCATCTTCAGGCCCTCCACCACCGTTACCGCCGCAGCCGATGAATGCCAACACGGCGATACCGGCGACGAGTAATCCCCTCAGCATCATATTACCTCCAATTCGGATGATATCAGGAACTGTCACCTGGGTAACTCCTGACGTTGTACCCAACAGGCAACAATGCCCCGGGACATAACGTAAGTCAACCACCGCGGGGTTGGAACAATCGGGAAAGCAGCGAGGATCCAGTGAGCCTCCAACCGGTATCTTCCCAGTGGAAGTCGAAGACGATCGATCCGCCTGAGGCCAGGGAAAATGTGACCAGCGCATTCTCCCCTCTCATGGACACCGATTCCGAGACCACCTCGCCGTGGCGGGGCAATGCAACCGAGCCCAGGAGAAGCGAAACGAAATCATCTTCCGCCATCGGTTCGAGGCGGGAGAGTTCGATCTCCAGGCCCATCCTTTCCAGGAAGGCCCCGGCA
>JAMOUX010000034.1 GCA_027067855.1 Candidatus Fermentibacteraceae bacterium | reverse complement strand
ATAAACGGGTTTCTGGGTAAGCCTTTCAATACGATTGAACGAAACCTGGTCTCCCTGATCACCTTTGTATTATCGGCCAACGTTTTCCCGATAATAGCATGGCATACTATCGACGGTCTTTTCCTGTTTTCAATCGGCTTGGCTTTATGTCTGTCAAAGAATCGGATAGGAATATCGGCAGGATACGTTTTAATCGCCATGGCTTATTTATGTAAACAAAGCTTTATACCAGCAGCACCTTTAGTTATATGTATCCTGGGGAATCGGCGTAAAATAAAATATTGGATAGCTATCGCTGTTCCAGGCATATTGTATGTTCTCTTCATGCTTTTTACTGGTGCTTTATCCGATGCGATTCTGCAGTTAGGATCACAGCACGGTATTTTGTCCGTAGGTGTAAAAAGTTACCTGACAAACTGGATGACTCTTCTGGGGGTATTAATCGGGTATTTCCTGGTACGTTTGGCAGTTGGAAATCCTCCCGTAAACACCCCGTTAGACAAAAGCCTCCAAAAAAAGTCGGCCCTGGCATTGTTATTTTTAACGCCGACATCGGCAGCCGCTTTAAGCATGTTTCCATATTGGTTTTATAATCTTTACCAGGTATCGTTCGGGTTATTTGGAATGGTTATTGGAGTTTTCCTTTATTTCGCCCTGGAAGATTTTGAAGACCGCGCCCGAAAGAAAAAAATACGGATTACGCTACTGGCGCTTTTAACCGCCTGGAGTACATCGCTGTCTCTCGGTTATAATTCGCCGGTGTTGGCCTCCGGCCTGTTGGTTACCTTGCTGATCACTTATGCACTGTCTCACGTTACACGGAAACCGATACGATTCTCCTTGATTCTTCTTGCAGTCGCATTAAACACGTCTGCTTTTGTAACAGCCAGGCACTCCATAATATACAGGGAACAACCGGCGAAAAACCTGACATATCCGTTAGGTACGGTACTTCGGGGCGGAAATTACATTAAGACGAATGTAAACACATATGAATTCCTTGCCGACCTTCGGAAAGCGGTGGACTTAGCCGTGAATAATGGATCCGCTTACACTATCATTCCGGATAATGCCGGTTATTGGGTGAAATCTCGGCAACCGAATCCTATTTCCATCGACTGGGTGCAGGGAACCGAATTGAATAACCCTCTCTTACTGGATCGTATCGTGGCGGATTTGGAATCCCGAAGAGGCGACCTGATCATAATTACACAAAAGGTAAGAGCCTCGACACTGGCTCTGGGATTTGACCCTTTACCTGAGACAAATCATTATGCAATCGTTGTATATGTCCGTTCACACTTTAAGAAGTTTGCGGAAACGCGGTTTTTCGAATTATATAAGTGAACGAACTGACCTTTGATTAATCTCATCTTCCCGAAAGCCCGTTCGGGTAATTACGGTTAACTATGCCATCGGCCCGTTGATGTGCGGAGATTCGGCCGGAGACTGCCCGCTGAGGATATATCATGATCCGAATCGATCGGTTATGACGAACTTTCCGGCCGGGATCGCGGGAGGTGTCGTCTTGACGGATGTCGAACGGAAAAGTTTACACGTGTATTTCCGTCAGCGTTTCGGGTGGTCCTGCCGGCAGGCCTTTCCGTTCATCATATCGTCTGTTTTCCTGACCGCCCTGTGCCATTCCAGCACCACCGACGGTACCAGGTTGTAGAGATAGTTGTATTCGGTATAACAACTGGCGGTGCAGGCCTGGCAGGGTAGTTCCGAAACCTTGTGGAAAGCCTTCGAAAAACCGATTTCCAGAGCATTGGCGGCTTCAGGGTAACGACCGATAAGTAATGAGCAGGGATATACTTTCCCATCCGCGTCTATGTTACAGTACATTCTTCCGGCCCTGCAGGGTACGCCGTGGAATCGCCGGACCATCCTGGTCACAGAGTGATCCGGCCAGTTCATGAGGCTTTCCAGGTACCTGCTGGAATTGGCGATCGGGGCCCCGGCGGCTTTCATTTTCAGAAGATGAGCGAATGTCCGGGCATATTCCTCCTTGCCCGGCATCATCGCCGCGGTGTCTCCGCCGAGTTTCTCATTGTGATGAAGGGTTTGGAAAGTGGTCATGAATCCGTACTCCGCAGCGGTTTCCAGGATGTGGTCGATGTGATGGATGTTGTGCTTCGTCAAGACGGTGATGGTCCATAGTCTTATCCTGCCGGAGGTGGTTTCCAGTGCCTTCATGACCTTTTCGTAACTTCCGGGTTCACGGTTTGCGTCGTGTGCCTCTTCCGGACCGTCGTAGGCGAGAACCAGGTGGTCGATTACGTCGAGGATATTCTTTCTTGCGGGGATGAGATAGCCGTTCGAGTCCAGGCTGACGTATATACCCAGAGACCTCGCGTAGGAGCACAGGGTTATGATGTCTTTCCTCATGAGGGGTTCACCGCCCCAGATACCTATTCTCCGGGTGCCGGCCCCGGCCATCTGCCTGAATAATTCTTTCCATTGTTCCGTGGAAAGGTCCGGCCTGCCCTGCTCGGGAATCCTGCAGTAATTACAGCGGCTGCAGCAGGAATCCGTTATGGAGACCATTACGTTCACCGGTCTTCTGCGGCCCAGGAGACCGAGGACCGTATCCAGGCCCATCGCCAGCTGGCCCGTCAGTTTCATTCCGGTTCTCTCAGTCCCAGCCACTGGGGGCCGTAATAGCTTTCCTCGATTATCCTTCGTGTTTCCCCGGCCTGTCCCAACAGATGATATGCCATGTTATACCATTTCTTTGCGCCGAATTTCAGTATGCCCAGGAATGGACCGTCCTTCCCGGGGTTCTCGTTTTTCCTCCTGTGCCTGAGGATTTTTTCAACACGTGCCACGAAATTGGGAACCGCGGGGAGGAACTCGAAGGAAGGCGGGTCCTCAAGAGGAGGCAGGCACACCTCTTCAAGATTTTCGAAAGTGCCTATCATTCCGTTTCCCCTGACGGTGGTCTCTACGGACAAGGGATCGATTCCCATGACCTTCGAGACCGAGTAGTCTAGGGCGATCCTGTCGACGGAAGCGGCCACGAAATCCGTTCGCTTCGGTATGCCGGGTTTCGGACCGCCGCCCTCCAGGGAAAAAGTACCATCGGCCAGGGTCAGCAGTACCGGTATGACGGAATTGACCGCCACGGCGTAATCGGCCAGGCGATAATGGTAATTGTGCCGGTTGTCGTCCAGACAGCCGTACAGGTGCTTGACCGCCACGGATATCACCGATCTGTAATGGGTTTTGACCACTGGAACGGATACCACCGGAAGCCGGGTACATATCCTGGGAATCGAGAAGGAGATGTCACCGCCGGATACGGGAACCCATTCGTTTTTCGAAAAATCATGCCACTCCAGGCCGTGCCTGTCCGCGACGTCTTTCATCCTGGTCACAACGAACGCCCTGGATGCATCCACAAGCACCTGGCTCGATTCCCCCAGGATGATCTTTCCCACGTGTCCTTTCACGGTTTCCACGAACGCATCCACCACCCACGGGGAAGTATCCACTCCCGGCCTGAGATAGTCCCAGGTGAGGTTCACTTTCAACAGAAGGTCTTCATTCCGTGGAAGCAGGTTTTGCCAGTCCATGGCCTCCAGCAGTGCCCGAACCGCTTTTCTGACCCCGTCCCCGGTCGATGCGTAGTAGACTTTCAAATGATCCTCCAAATCACCGGAGAAATATACATACACGGGGCATCGGTAACATCGTGGTCTATCTGACCACCACGAACTTCTCCACGGAAACGGTCATTCCGGTGAGGCGCACGAAGTACATGCCCGAAGGCAGGGATGAGACATTCAGCTCCAGGGTGGAGGCGATGGGCGCGGTACCGGGAATGCTGATCAGCTTTCTGCCCGATATGTCGTGTACGGAAAGCACCCATTCACCCGAGCGCGGCAGGTGCACAGGTACGAAAAGGGACGACATGGCGGGATTGGGATACGGATGGCCCATGGGAGGATTGGGATCGTGGGGCGGGTGGGAGCCGGTTCCTTCGGTGTATGCTCCTTCAATTACGATGTCATCGATGAAGAAACCGTTACCGGTCTCCTTGTCATCGTCTGAAACGAAGCTGAACTCCAGACGGACGATATCGCCCGCTTCGCCCTCCAGTAGGTAGGACCACCGCACCCATCCCGTTCCTATTCCGAGCCCTCCTTTACCCAGGGCTCCACCGGATCCTATGAAACCCAGGGTGTCGCAGTCGTAGGAACTCATGTTTCTCAATATCACGTACAGGCCGTCCGTTCCGTATATGGCCGTTTCGAATGAAGTCCAGAAATTGAGTTTCGCTCCAGGGGCCATCACGAGTTCCGGAGAATACAGCGTGCAGTTCATCGATGGCTGATAGCCGTCGGCGTTTCCGCAGTGCCATGAATGGGAGGAAGAATGGCTTTGGGAATGGGTGATGTTCCAGAGATCCCCGGTTCCGTTGTGAGTCCAGCCGGCGGTTCCCGATTCCACGTCGTTGGAGATTCCGGTTTCTCCTACGGTGAGTTGTACGGAGTCCCGGGAGAAATATTCCGCGGTCGCGGAGGTTATTTTCATATGCAGCCACGGGAAGGATGGAGAAGGCATGGAGGGATCCAGGAAACATGAGAACCGGAAATCGGCGGTCCGGTCCACCGGAATCGAATCCGCCCGGGCCGAATCGGAGAGCCAGGTTATTCCGGGGATGGTTTCCTCCATGGTCACCGTTACGGATTCCGCATCGAGCAGGCCGGAGTTGGCTATGGAGACAAAGAGGTAGACGGCTTCACCCGGTTCGGGAACCCCGTCGCCGTCTCCTCCCGACGAGTCGTCCGTGTCGTAGGTGGAGAAATAGAGGCCGGGGGTGCACACCGGGAGAGAGATAGGGAGGTTCCATGATCCCTCCGATGTTTCGATTTGCAGGTCCAGTGAAAGTACGTCGCCGTTGTGCGCCGATTTGCGTACCGCCAGTACCAAGGGTCGGGAGCCCGGGGAGGAGGAGCCCGCCGGGAGGTTCCCATAGGATATGTCCGACTGAAGCAATATTCCGGGACCCTGAAGTGTTCCATGGAGTTCCGTGTCGGTAAGATCCTTGTTTCCCTGGTTCAGCAGGGTCAGGGTGATCCGGACCGTATCACCGGGGGAAGGGGTTCCGTCTCCATCGGTATCCTCCAGTTCCATTGCGGAAATCACCGGATGAGGACCATCCGCCACAGGTACCGTAATTGTGGTTCTCACGGCCCCGGGACCGGTGACCGTAACCCTCAACGAATCGGAGGGCGGCGCCTGGAGCCGGAAGAGATGGTATCCGGACGCATCCAGGTCGTCGACCAGCCAGTTCGCTTTCCGGTCGGTGAGACATACGGTCAGACCATCGGTGGGGATGCCGGTCACCCGGACGGGAAAGTACCGACAGCCGGGAGGAACGGAGTCCGGGCAGAGTATGTCGGGAACTTGCGGTATCCGTCGGTAGGGCCTGAGCGACGGGTCGCCGAGGAGATTCACATCATACTGGTGCCACCTGTATACGTTTTCCCAGCGGCTGTAGGGTATGAAATACTCCTTGGTCTCCGCCAGGAGCCTGCCCGTCGTATAGGACCGGTCGAAGTAGAGAAGATAGTGGAAACGTTGATCCAGCGCGTCGGAGTAACCGTAGCACGGATTACCCGGCGAACCCCAGCCGTAACTGGAATTGCCTACATAGCTCAGGGCGCCGCCCTGAGGGTTGGTCAGGAAATGTTCGGCAATGGCGTCGAAGTCGAAAGCCGCGCTCCAGCAGCCGATGGAATACATCTCCGAGGCGTACCGTCCCTGGGAATCTATGGAATCCACGTTGGAGTTGGACATGTAATCATCTCCTAGTCCCAGGACGCCGTAGAAGGCGTGGCCGTCGTGGTTTATGAAGTTGCAGCCCCGGTTGAGCGCGGTTATCGTGTTTTCGAGGTTTTCGTTCCCAAGGGCCTGGTAGAGCTTGGTCACCTTCAGGAAATCCGGCAGGAATTTCTCATCGATAAGATCCTTGCTTTCCGCCGAGTTGGTGTACGGATCGGTCCACAGCACCTCGGCCAGGAAGAGTACGTCATCCAGATGACTGTCGGTTCCGCACGTTTCGTAGGCGATGATTTTCGATACGAAGGCTTCGGCTTCCGCGAGGTTTTCCACCGGGGCACGTCCGACCCAGAGATCGGAGTAGAGATCTATTTCATCCTCCACCTCTCCGAAAAGCCCGTTCCCGTTGGCGTCCCAGTTCCCGTCGAGGTCGGCGAAGTAGAGGTCGCAGGGCAGGCTGTCCTCCCTGGGATGGAAACCAGCTTCGCAGGTCATGGCGTATGCGGTCCTGTAAGGGATAAGGTTGGTGTCCCCACCCAGAAGGAGGTATTCGATGTCGTGATCCGATTGGTATGCCCTGATGAAATTTCTGAGTTTTTCCGCATCGTCCCTGCCGGGTTGGGCAACGAGTATGGAATCGATGGTGACCACCCGTGTAAGGATGCCCTGGTCTGTTCTCCATTCGGCAAGTTCAAGAAATGGAGGAAGAACGTCTTCGTGGGTTACGACGAGCATCCCGGGAAACCCGTCGTCGCCGGGACCGTTCGAAGTAAGGGGAGATACGGAGAAATCGATGGATACCTCGAGGTGTGTTATCATCTGGAGTTCACCGGTGCCGGGGTTCCATCTGAGAGGCCTGACCACCAACTCGGCCCGGGTGTTTCCGTTGTCGCCGCCCGTTCCCGCCAGAACGACCGGTTCGCCGGGCCAGAATTCCCCGTTTCCATAGACCCCGGATTGTTCCAGGGTACGGACTTCGGTGTCCCGGAGAATAAGGGGGCGAGGTTCCGGAAGGGGGGGGACGTAAATATCTTTCTCTATCGTTCTCCAGGTTGAGGTGGATCGTACTGACAAAGCCGTGGCTCCACCGGGCAGTTGTACGAAGACAGGCAGCCATGGAAGAAGGGGATATCCGCCGGTGGTTTCCGCAAGACCGCCCGGTACCGTCGGCAATTGCACGCCATTCGGTTCCATGATTTTGCAATACACCGGAATTTCGGAGGTCAGATCCACTTGCAGCTGTTCGATTCCGGGCGTGATCAGGATTGCAATGAGAAAAGTCGCAAAGGAATACATCATTATCCTCCGGCTTCTTGAACGAATTCCTGATTTAAAGAATAATATAAGTCAGCCCGGTCGTCATTTTGTTGTGGTACCATTGACACGCATGCACCCGGTGGAGTACTTTCAATTTTATCGGGTTTCAATACACGGGACTGAGGAGGTCGAAATGAGAAAAGGATTACTGATGCCTGTGGTTCTTGGCATGATGGCCGCCGCGTGGGGAGGTACCGTCAGAATCGTGAACGATACTGACGGGTATGCCATATACTACGTCTACATCAGTCCCGCTTCCAGTGACTCGTGGGGCAAAGACCGGATGGGCGAGAATGAGATACTGGAGCCGGGGGATTCCAGGGCATTCAGCGTTCAGGACGGTATGTATGATATAAAGCTGGTGGACGAGGATGACGACGAGTACATAAGGTGGGACGTGAACGTCGAGGGTGACTACGTATGGAACGTAACCCTGGACGATCTCGGTGAATCCGACATGAGTGATGGCGGAAGTATCGGCGGCGAGACGGTTACCGGCAATACTCCCGTGACGATCGTCAATGATACCGACGGTTACGACATCTATTACATCTATGCCAATCCAAGTTCTTACGACAACTGGGGCGAGGACAGGCTCGGAAGCGAATTCCTCGATTCCGGTGATGAATTCACGTTCTACGTTCGGGGCGAGGATTACTACGACATAATGTGTGAGGACGAAGACGGCGACACCTACACGTTCTGGGAAGAATGGGTAGGCAAGGGAGGTCTTAAAATACACGTTACCCTGGATGACATGGACTGAGCCGTACTAACATGAGAAAAGAGGCCCGTTTTCGAAGGGCCTCTTTTTTCATTTCTCACGTAACGCCGATACGGGGACAGACGTCCGAAAGACCGCAGTTCGCGCAATCGGGTCTCCTGGAATGGCATACCCGTCTGCCATGAAACCCCGATTCATGGCTGAAAGCGGTGCGCTTATCCGGGGGTATCAGGTTTTCCAGGTCTCTCTCGATCGCTTCGGGCCGGGAAGAGCCTGATAGATCCAGGCGGCGGGCCAACCTTCCCACGTGAGTATCCACGATGATGACTCCTTTGCCGAATATCTCTCCTAATATCACGTTAGCCGTTTTCCTGCCCACGCCCCGGATCAGGATAAGTTCTTCCATATTGTCCGGCACGCCGCCTTTTTCTACGATCCGGCGGGCGGCTTCCCTGATCGACCGTGCCTTGTTCCTGAAAAATCCCAGGGGATGAATCACTTCCTCTATCGCGGATATCTCCGCGGCCGCCAATCCTGCCGGGTCTCCGAAACGCCTCCAGAGTTCCGGCGTGACCCTGTTCACGGCTTCATCCGTGGTCCTGGCCGAGAGTATGGTCGATACCAGGAGCTTGCCCGGATCTCCATGGTACTCCAGCAGGCACTTCGCGCCGGGATACATCTTCGGTAGTCTCTCCAGGATGATTTTCACTCTTGTCGACCTGTTCATGGTACCTCCGTTTCCTGCCGGCGGGTTCAATTTAGTATCTTCCGGGAACGAGGAACAATGGAAGGAACGGGAATGAAGAAGAAGGGACTGGAGATCGACGGTGTATTCATGCTGGAGTTCGACCTGCACAGGGACTCCAGGGGTTACTTCGCCGAGGTTTTCAGGAAGGAATGGCTTGAGGGAGTGTTCACCGACCAGTTGCAGGTAAACTGCTCCGTTTCCGGAGCCGGTACCCTGCGGGGTATGCATTTTCACCTGGAACAGTGGGATCTGTGGTTGCCTTTGAAGGGAAGAATGAGAGTCGGGCTCGCCGATCTCAGGAAGGATTCCGGGACGTTTGGTGCGACCCTGGTCCTGGATATGCAAGGAGACGATCCGTCCGGGCTGGTCATTCCACCCGGAGTGGCGCACGGATACGCCGTCATGGAGGACCTGTTGATGGTTTACCTGGTGAACAGGTATTACGATGGGAGTGACGAACACGGCATAGCATGGGACGACCCGGAACTGGACATAGACTGGGGTCTGGATGCGCCGCTGCTGTCCCCGCGGGACATGAACAATGGGCCGTTGGACCGGGAGATGGTGGAGAGACTGATGAAGAAAAGCCCAGGCACGCGGTAATGCCTGGGCTTGGTACCGAAGGGGGGACTTGAACCCCCACGAGGAAAATCCTCACTAGGTCCTGAACCTAGCGCGTCTGCCTATTCCGCCACTTCGGCTCGCGCGTGGAATTCTAGGAAGAATGGTGGCCTAAGTCAATCCTCCGGTACGTTGTGTAGAGCGTACCCGGTATATTTCCTCGACTTCCGAAAGGTCTCGGGTGGATATGAACGAAAAAGTGCTGACAAGGAACAGGAAAGCCACACACGAGTACGAAGTACTCGATTCCCTGGAAGTGGGTATGGTGTTGGTGGGTTCCGAGATAAAATCCATCAGGGAAGGCAAGGTGAGCCTCAGCGGTTCCTACGCCGCTTTCGATGAGGCAGGGGAACTCTGGGTTCACATGATGCATGTGGCCGAGTATCCCCAGGCCAGGGATAATCACGATCCGTACCGGCGCAGGAAACTACTGGCGCACCGACGCCAGCTCAAGAGGCTCAGGCGGGCGGTCATGGAGAAGGGCGTAACCTTGATCCCGCTGGATGTCCATCTCTCCGGGGGAAGGGCGAAATTACGTTTGGGGCTCTGCCGCGGAAAGAAGAAGTATGACAAGAGGCACGACATGGCACGGCGCGACGCGGAACGAAAGATGAGAGCTGAAATTAAGAGGTCCGCCAGGGGACGGGTATGACGGCAGCGGCCCTGTTGCTGTGCCTGTTATCGGTTCCGGTGGCGGAAACCAGGGTGATCCCGAGGTTTGACGGAGTTCTGTTCGAATTTACCTCGACCGCGCCACTGGATGACAGTGTCGGAATCTCCGGTATGTTCGTGAACGTGAGACCCGGAATGCGCGTGAACGTTCCCGATGCCTGCACTCCTTTCTGGGTTTACGGTTGGGAGACGGATGCCGATTCATGCGGAATGACGATCGAAGTCACGGACGGAATCGACTCTGTTTATTATGCTATTTCAGCAGACAGTTTAACTCTACTGCTCTTTCTTTCCGCAGAGGAACCCGTGCTTTTTCCCGAACTTTCGTGGAATGGGCCTCCCGAGGAGCCGGAGTACTATGAAGGCGAATCCGCCACGAGTGATTTCGCCATGGCTGCCGTGTTGCAAGGAGGGGGACAGTCACCGTGGCTCGAAGATTTCGACTGCATCGTGATAGACCCCGGACATGGGGGCAGGGATCCGGGAGCGACTGGACCGGAAGGATCTTTCGAAAAGGACCGTACTCTGGAAGTGGCGCTTCTGGTTCGGGATATCCTGAAAATACGAATGCCGGAACTGCGGGTGGTTCTGACGAGGAACGACGACAGGTACGTTTCACTCGCGGAGCGTACGAGACTGGCCAACGCCGTTAAAGCCGACCTGTTCGTCAGCATACACTGCAATGCGGCCCGTAATTCCGCGGCGAAGGGGTTCGAAACCTTTTTCCTGTCCAGGGCCAGGACCGATGAAAGCAGGGCCGTGGAAATGCTGGAAAACAGCGTTATAGAATTCGATGACGAGGTGAACCGGGCTTATCACCTGAATATGGAGGATAACCCGCTGGCTTTCCTCCTGGCGGACATGGCCCAGAACATATACCTCGAACAGAGCAGCGCCCTGGCGGTCAAGGTACAAAAAAGCCTGGAGAGACGTTTTCCGGGCAACGGTAGCAGGGGAGTGAAACAGGCTGGATTCTACGTTCTGAGAGGAGCGTTGATGCCTTCGATACTCGTGGAGCTGGCCTTCATCTCCAATCCGGAGGAGGAAAGGATGCTGAAAAGCCTGGACTTCCGCCTGGCCGCCGCCGAGGCTATTGTTGATGCGATCTTCGATTTTATGGGGGAACAGTGACAGGGGACTGCCGATGAGCTTGCTGGACAGGGAAGACTCGAAATGGTTGCTGCCCAGGTTTGCAGTGGTACTGGGCCTGGTGTTTATGTGTTATCTCGTGGTTTACGTGGGACTAAAAATGTTCAACGAATCGCTGGGCCTGGAAAGGGGCGAAGAAAAGGATGCGGGGAGTGAGGCGCCGCCGGATACCGCGGAGACGGTTTACATGCCGGTTGCACCGGCTCTTCCCGACAGCGTTGAATTGCCGGAGGGCCCGGAAGCCTCGTGGGAGGTAACGCCGTGTTCCTTGTGGGTTCCCGGCTCCGATACTCCGCTGCCGGATTCCCTGCCCGTCGCACCCGAGATCCGGCTGAAACCCCTGGAAACCCTGTTGCTGGTCGAACTTTGGGCGGAATCGACCGGAATATCGGGAGAAGACCTGGAGAAAGTATATGTATTCAACAGGATGGATACCCTTTACGTGGACATGCCCGTGGAATGGGATGTGGAGACCCTGAAACGAACACTGGAGAGCAGGTTCATCTGCTTCACGAGGATGTTCCCCCTGGTATCCGGCAACCTCATGCACGGATACCGTGACGGCCTTCCGCTCAGGGGAGTGGAAGGGGTGTTCAGAAGATGAACCGGGAAAGGATAGGGATATTCGATTCCGGTGTGGGCGGGCTGACCGTGGTGAGAGCGGTTAACAGGCTCCTTCCCCGGGAATCGGTCATTTATTTCGGTGATACCGCCAGGGTGCCCTACGGATCGAAGTCTCCCGAAACGGTGATAAGGTTCGCTCTCGAGGATGCCGAATTTCTCCTGGAAAAAGGTATAAAACTCCTGGTGGTCGCCTGCAACACCGCATCGTCGGTAAGCCTGCCGGCCCTGGAGGATTTCGCCGATGTTCCCGTAGTGGGAGTTATCGAACCCGGGGCGAAAACGGCGTCCGTGCTCACCGCTAACGGTGTGGTCGGAGTAATAGGAACTCTTGGTACCATAGCAAGCGGCGCTTACCAGAAGGCGCTCAAAGCCTATCCGGGAGTGACCAGGGTTGTTGCGCAGCCTTCGCCTCTCCTGGTGCCCCTGGTTGAAGAAGGATGGCTGGAGCACAGGATAACGGAACTGGTACTGGAGGAGTACACCTCGCCACTGGTGAGTGAAGGAATAGATACCCTCGTGCTGGGGTGCACTCATTATCCCTTGCTGAAGGATACGCTCTCGGCGGTGCTGGGTGAAGGGATCGCTCTGGTGGACTCGGCTGAATCCACTGCCGGGGAAGTGGCTCGCATCCTGGAGAGGGAGGGTATGTTGAGCAGTCGTGAAGGTGGCGGGGAAAACAGTTTCTACGTCAGTGACATTCCTCTCAAGTTCCAGGAGATAGCCCAGAGATTCCTGGGCAGGGCGGTACCGTTGGTGACCCAGGTGGAGGTTGGCGAACAGAGCTGACTCGAAGAAAGCGGGGGACCGATGAGATTCGACGGTCGAAGTAACGGTGAACTCAGGGATATCGAATTGGAGACCGGCTATCAGCCCAATCCCGAGGGCAGCGTACTGGTCAGGTGGGGCGAAACCAGGGTGCTTTGCTCCGTATCCGTGGACTACAAGGTGCCTTCTTTCATGTCCGGTCAGGGAACCGGGTGGATAACCGCCGAGTATTCCATGCTCCCCGGGAGCGGCAACAGGAGAGTCAGGCGCGAGAGAAACGGTTTGAAGGGGCGTACCATGGAGATACAGAGGCTCATCGGTCGCAGCCTCAGGCAGACCGTCGATCTTCATAGGATGGGGGAAAGGACTTTCGTGGTGGATTGCGACGTGCTGGTAGCCGATGGCGGCACCAGGATGGCCTCGGTGGTGGGCGGTGCGGTGGCGCTGAGGCTGGCGATAAAAAGGCAGCTTGTCGAGGGGAAGATGAAAGAAGATCCTTTCCGGGGTTATGTGGGGGGGCTCGGCGTGGGAATGGTAAAAGGTGAAATCATGCTGGATCTCTGCTACGAGGAAGATTCCATGGCTTCGGTGGACATGAATATCGTAGCATTCGAGAATGGGGAAATCGTGGAATTCCAGGCCACCGCGGAGGAAGGTACGGTACCCATGGAAACCCTGCTGGAGATGGGGCGGGTGAGCACGGAGGCGATAAGGGAAGTCATATTTCCATTGCAGAGAGAGGCGAGCGGAGAATGAGTCTCTTGGTGCTCGCGTCCGGAAATCCCGACAAGACGAGGGAACTCCGGCGCATACTCGCGCCCCTGAACGTGGAGGTGATTCCGGTTACGGACCCGGTTCCGGACTGGTCCGTCGAAGAGACGGGAATCACCCTGGAGGAAAATGCTTTTATCAAGGCCAGGGATGCTTTCGAAAAAACGGGGATTCCTGCCGTTGCGGATGATACCGGGCTTTTCGTGGACGTCCTCGGGGGCGCCCCGGGCATATATGCCGCAAGGTTCGCCGGGGCGGACTGCAGTTACGAGGACAACGTGCGCAAGCTCCTGCGGACAATGTCGGGAGAGAAGAACAGGCGTGCCTGCTTCAGGACGGCGGCGGCTTTCGTTTCGGAAACAATGGAGTTTTCCGTGCCGGGCGAAGTCGGCGGCGTGATCCTGGAGCGCCCCGACGGTACCGGCGGTTTCGGATATGATCCGGTTTTCCTTCCCGACGGAATGGATAAGACCTTTGCGAGGTGCACCGCGCAGGAAAAGGATCGGATCAGTCACAGGGCGCGGTCCCTCAGGAAACTTGCCGAAAAACTCCGGGTTTCCGGATTCGGCACCGGCTGATTCTTCCGGTGCCGGGCATCTCCGGGAGTTTCTTGTTTGATGCGTCACCCCGGGGTATATTCTTGCGTTAACAATTTGCCGGGGTGGTGGAACTGGCAGACACAACGGACTTAAAATCCGTTGCTCCCGTGGGAGCGTGAGGGTTCGAATCCCTCTCCCGGCACCATGTTCCTGAAAGGTGTGAACCTTGAGTCCGGTAAGGGTTCTTCCCGACAGCGTGGTAAACTTGATATCGGCGGGCGAGGTGGTGGACCGGCCCGCTTCCGTTGTGAAAGAACTTGTAGAGAATGCTCTGGATGCGGGAGCTTCGAGTATAAGGGTGGAACTGGAGCAAGGCGGCCGGAAGTCGGTGATCGTCAGGGACGACGGTTGCGGAATGAACAGGCATGACCTCCTTCTGGCCATCCAGCGGCACGCCACCAGCAAAATAGCCTCGGAGAAGGACCTGGAAAGTATATCGACGCTGGGGTTCAGGGGTGAGGCTCTTCCCAGTATCGCGGCTGTGAGTCATTTCACAATCGTTACCTGTGACGGAGACGAAGCCTGGAAGATGGACGTGGATGGCGGAGTCATTTCCGAGGTGCGGCCTGCGGCCAGGACCCGAGGCACCACTGTCACTGTGAGGAATCTTTTTTACAATCAGCCGGCCAGGAAAAAATTCCTGAGGTCCAGGGCCACCGAACTGGGATGGGTGGAAAGATTCGTGACCGGATGCGCCCTGGCCAGGACCGATGTGGAATTCACCCTCCTGCACGACGGGAAAATCCTTTTCACGCTCGGTAAAAACGAAACGGTTCCCGGGCGGTTGATTTCCAGGTACGGCCTGTCCCCGGACAGCCGCTTCATGTCCGCGTCCGGCGAAACCGGGGGAACGTCGGTAACGGTGGTCTGGTTTCCGGGAAGCATGTGGAACAGGAGAACACATCAGTACGTGCTTGTGAACGGCAGGCTTGTGCAGACGGGATTGCTTTACGGCACGCTGGATTCAGCCTTGGCGGGTCCTGCCGGTTACCCTCTTCTTTATTGCGGCGTGACCGTGCCGGGAGAACTCGTCGATGTAAACGTCCACCCCTCCAAGCGGGAGGTGAAATTCAGAAAACCTTCGATGGTTCTCGATGTCTTGAAATCCGCTCTCGCGGGAGTACTGGATCAGGGACGCACGGCGTACGGTGCCGAGATAAAACAGGTAAGCGGACGACCGGAGAGTACCCGGTTAAATGGCGGAGAATACGACGGAAGACTGTTCGAAACGGCCATGGAGATCCGGTCTTCTTTCCCGGATTACGGGCATTCACGCAGAAGTGCGGAGGATTTGCCCGTCGTTCAGGTGGGAAAGGCCTACCTGGTTACGTCCACCGACAGGGGGATAGTCCTGATCGACCAGCATGCCGCCCATGAACGCATACTGTACGAGATCATACTCGAATCGATGGAAGGCAGCAGGGGAAGCCAGGTGCTGCTTCTTCCCGAGAACGTGGAACTGGATTCCGAGGAGATCAGGTTCGTGGAAGAATATGCCCGTGTTCTTGAAGGCACCGGTTTCGAGTTTCACCTGGAGGGGAACAGGCT
Source organism: Candidatus Fermentibacteraceae bacterium (assembly GCA_027067855.1). Classification (GTDB taxonomy): domain Bacteria; phylum Fermentibacterota; class Fermentibacteria; order Fermentibacterales; family JCC-6; genus Aegiribacteria. The sequence continues at coordinate 9,405 of JAMOUX010000034.1, read as the reverse complement.
CGTGTTGACCGCGGTTCCCCAGGGAATGCTGCACGGTATTGAAGCCTTGAGGGAGATAATTCGTTCGTTGAGGAATCCCGGAAGCGAGGCGATGCCCGCCCACAAGCATGTTGCCGCGGCGGCCGCCTGTGCCGGCGCTGTGAAATTCGGCGATTCCCTGGCTCCCGCAGAGGCCAGGCACCTGGTGGACATGCTGTTTTCCACCGATGATCCGTTTCATTGTCCCCACGGCAGACCTACTCTGCTCGAATTGACCTATGAAGAACTGGACAGGAAGTTCGGGAGGTGAAGTGGTAACCCCGGTGCTGGTGGGATGTACCGCCTCCGGAAAGACCGCCTTGCTGCTGAGACTCAGGGAGAGACACGACTTCCAGGTGGTGAGCGCGGATTCCAGGCAGGTATACCGGGGAATGGACAGGGGTACCGCGAAACCTACGATGGAGGAGAGATCTTTCCTCAAACACCACCTGATCGACTTCCTTGATCCCGGAGAGGTCTTCTCGGCGGGCGATTTTGCGGAAGCTGCGACGTTGCTGATCAGCTTGATCCGCGGGTCGGGATCCGTTCCGATGGTTTCAGGTGGAACGGCCCTGTACGTGATGGCCCTTACCGGTGGATTCGACCCGATGCCCGGCAGAGACGGGGTTCTCAGGAGAGGGCTGGAAAAGTTGGAGAAGGAGAAGCCGGGAATATTGGGAAGACTTCTGGAACGCGTGGATCCCGAAACCTGTGTCCGTCTGGGCAGAAGGGATGTCACGAGGCAGGTAAGGGCACTGGAGATATTTGCGCTGTCCGGTATTCCTCCATCCCGCTTGCGGAAGGGTGGTGACGCCTCCCTGAGGAAGAAATTCGTCATCGCCGGTATCCGGGTTCCGCCCAGGGAGTTGAGATGCAGGATAGCCTCCAGGACGGAGAAAATGATAGCCGACGGCCTGGTCGAGGAAGTCGGGGGACTGATGGAGCGCGGTTGGGGAAGGGAGAGCGCCCTGGGGAGGACTATCGGTTACAGGGAGACCATGGATTTCATCGAAGGCCGCCTTAAAAGTATAAGCGAGTTGCAAACGGCTATCGAGGTAAACACATGGCGCCTTGCCAGGAGACAGAGGAACATGTTCAGAAGGATCCGTGACGTGGTCTGGTACGGTTTCGACGAAGACTGGAAATTCGAATCCCTTTTCTTCGACAAGGGGGAAGCATGATGGCCGAGAAGAAGCGGGAGACCGGGGATATTTTCGAACACATGATACTGGAAGAGGTGAAGCTGGAGAAGATAGGTTACCTCGCTCCTCCCGATGAGTGGGAAGAGAATGATGAACAACGGAAGGAACCGTTCGTACCCCCGGTTCTCATAGAGGAGAAGACACCGGCGACCGGTAAGGATGGGATAGTCAGAGAGTATACCCTTCTGGCGCATCACAGGAGTTTCTGGAGGATGGCCGTAAAAGGTCACTTGACCATCAGGGCCATGGTGGTCAGGAGCGAGGTTCACATTGCGCCTGCCCACGAATCCGTGAGAAACTGCGTTGAAGAGGCGCTTCTGTTCGATGCACTCCTGCGCAACAATCTGGTCGAGAATCGAAGCAGGCTTTCCGAGCAACTGGGTTACTCCAGGGCCAGGATAACTCAAATACTCAATATACTGCGGCTTCCCGACGACATGAGACGAAAGCTCCTGCTGACGGACGAGATAAGCGAGTTTCAGCTGAGACCCATTGTAAGGGTCACCGATCCCGCAAAGCAGCGAAAGATGTTCGATCATCTGCTGAGCGACAGGTTGACCGGCAGGCAGATCGCCCTTTTCGCCGGAAGCGGTGATTCCGAAAGGAGTGGAGACGGTGAGGAGCCCGGAATAAAGGAACTCATGGATAAGATCGGGGACGGCGAAGAAATCGACGAAGACGGGAATGATGTTGCACCGGATCCTTCGACCATCCTCGCCGGTGGAACCCTGGAAGTTCTGCTGGCTATGAGGTCCAGGAACGGTGATTGGTTGGACAAGGTCCGGGAAGCCGGACTGGGACAGCTCGAGGCGACCTTTCTGAAGGGAGTGGACCAGCTGAGGAACGGTATGTACAAGGATGCCGAGCTGACGTTCCGTTCCATACTGGAAGATAACCCGGACTATGCTCCAGCCTGGTTCTATCTTGGAAAGTGCGGTAACCTCTCCGGTGACCTGGAAGCTTCGGAAACCGCTTTGAGAACATCCCTGGAAATAGACCCCGGGAATCCCGACTGCCTGGTGGAACTGGCCATGGTACTCGAGAAACAGAAAAGAACGGGGGAAGCGTCTTCGTTTTACAGGAAGGCGGCCCAGGCCAGGAAGAATACGTTGAACGAGGATAGCGGAGATTGAAAACCCGTAGCTGGGTCGTAGCGCTGGTGGCCGCCGCACTCTCCTGCGCCAGGATGGCCGCTCCCGGCGGCGGTCCCGAGGACAGGACACCCCCGGAGTTGGTATCCGTCAAACCGGAACCCGGTGGAGGGTACGGTGACCTGGAAACCGTTATCCTGACATGGAGCGAAAGACTGGATGAAGCCTCCGCGGTCGCCTTCATCTATCCGGTGGTCGATTTCGATACGAAAATATCAGGATCTGAAATTAAGATACATCTTGCGGAGCCGCCCGGAGAGTGGCCGCTGGTCATACACATTCCCGGAACCCTACGGGACAGGAGAGGTAACGAGACGGGCATCCCGCTGGAGTTGGCGTACACTTCCATGGATTCGCTTCCCGCAGGAATGATCAGAATCTCGCCGGGCAGGCAGGGTGGGGGTTCGCTTTCGGAATCGACCCTGTTGGAAGTTTTCGACGATGACTCCACCCTGGTAAGGCGCACTGAGCCCGATTCGGCGATGTCGCTTTCGTCAAGGTGGTTGCTTCCCGGTGTTTACCGGGTACTCTGTTACGAGGACACGGACGGTTCCATGACATGGGAAGCCGAATCGGAGGCCGGTTTCGATACCACGGTCTCCCTGCCGGACGGCGATACTCTCTTCCTTTCGGTCACTCTTACCGTCGTGGATACCGTGGGACCGCGTCTTGTCGATGTTTCGGCTCTTGACGGGTACCACCTGGAACTGGAATTCAACGAGGATGTTTCATACGAATCGTTCATCCGGGGCGAAGCCGTGGTGAGGGACAGTCTCGGTAACCGTGTTCCGGTTCGCGGAGCCTGGCTGTCGGAGGGTGTCGCATCCCGGAACGTCATCCTGGAAACCGGGAAGATGTCGGATAAAAAATTCCTTTTCCTGTTGTCGGGTGTCCGGGACCTGATGGACAACCCTTCAAGACCGGATTCGATGGAGTTCTTCGGAATGGATTCGATACCGGCCGATACGTTCAGGGTCAGGTCTCATTATCCCGCCGGAGGGACTTCGAACGCCGATCCGGCAGGGCCATTTCTCATTTCCTTCAACTATTGGGTCGACCCGGATTCCCTCGAAAAGAAATGGACGCTTACCTGCGTGGCGGACAGTACCCTGGTACATGGAACCCTTGTGGTGGTGGACGGCAGATCCTTCGAATTCTACCCCGAGCACCAGTTGATAGGAGAGCAACAGTACCGGTTCCTGCTGGAACCCGGCCTGGCCACCCAGTGGGGAGACACCTTGTCCGAGCCGGTTTCCTGGAGTTTTTCTACATTATGGGGTGATGAACCGGGGTCGATTTCCGGCGTGGTAAACGGCGGTGTCGGTTCGCCGGTTTACCTGATGGTACGAATGACAGGGGGCGCCTCGGAATCCAGGGTGACGTATTTCAGGGTGGAGCGTGGACCGTATCGCCTGGAAGAAATACCCGCCGGCAGGTATACCGTGGCTGCTTTCGTGGACAGGGATGGTGGAGGAACGTGGTCGGTGGGTGAACCTTACGGCACGTTTCCCGGCGTGGTTCTTGTACGACCGGGGTTGTCCGCCGACGGAGTGGATATAGAAATCCTTCCCTGAGATGAGAGGATGGATAATTGAAATACCTGCCGTGGGAACGCTTTGCCGGGGATAGGTGCAATGGATGCGGCACGTGCGTGGAAGTCTGTCCCACCGGGGCGGTGGAGTTGGTGGGAGGCAAACCGGTGTTCAGGATCGATCCTTGCATCGGTTGCGGACACTGCGGGGCTTTCTGCCCGGTAAATTCTTTCAACCTGGAGCCGTTGCCCGGGATACCCTCGAATGCCGACGAAGCCTATACGGCCCTCCTGGCTGCCAGGAGAACCGCCAGGTCGTTTGCGGGGAGGGTGCCGGGAAAGGAGGAATTGCACGAACTCCTGTCGGTGCTGGAAGAATCTCCCACGGGCAGGAATTCCCAGGGAATAACCGTCAGGGTGCTGGTAGGCGCGGAGGCCTCCCGGAGGCTCTTCTCTCCAATCCGCAAAACGTTGAGGTTATTGCGGCCCACCGGACTGCCGGCAATCCTGGGAAAGCTTACGAATACCGCTCCTTACGTTTCAAGGATGATGCGGGGGGAAGACCTGGTTTTCAGGAATGCGCCGGTGGTGATGTTTTTCATGGTTTCCCGGAATAACGTTACATGGAGAAGTGACGGGATAATAGCAGCCGCAACCGTTATGTACAAGGCGGAGGCCATGGGCCTGGGTACATTCTGGAACGGTGTGGCCGAGAAGCTCTATCCCTTTTTTCCATCCTGGCATTCCCGCGCGACCAGGGGGTTCGGACCTGCTGCGGTGCTGTGTGCGGGTTACCCGGCGGCAAGGCCGCGTTGGAAGGTTCCGCCCAGGGATTACCGGGTAATTTTCGAAGTGAGGCGGTGACTTTCGGGATACGCCCGCACAGCAAGGGTCGATGCAGCTTCAAGACGGCGGAACATGTTCGGGGCGACCTCGGTATCTCTCGTTCGAATGGGGAAATGACCGGGTAGTCATGAAGCGGTATCAAGGTATTTGATGTCGCGGAGCAAGTGAAAGACCGTTCACCTCAGAGCCGATACCGGAACCATCATGGCGTTCAGGCGTGCGTGAAGGTCGTTTCGGCCACCGGTTCCCATAAGGTTTCGCCACTGCAGGAGTTCTCCCACGGAGTACCGGCTCATGTCCAACCTTCCTATTCTGAACCGTTCCTCACCGGGCGAAAGCATCGACGAGAGCGTGGTGACGCTGCCGTCCACCAGGAAGCCCATGGTCACGGCTCGCCTGCCCCGGTACTCCATTCCGTCGAGAATGTCGAAGACCCCGGAGATCCGGGGCAACCTGCCGCCCGGATAAGCCAGGGTGGTCACCATGCAGGTTCTCAGGCCCAGGTATCTTCCGAACTTTTCCAGGGCGTTGATCACCTCCTTTTCCCATTCGTGGGGAGGGAGGGCGGAGAAGTTCCTGTGAGTGCTGGTATGATTGCCTATGGTGTATCCCAGGTCCAGGAGCATGTTGAGCTTTTCCGTTACGAATTCTTCCTGACCGAATGGAACCTTGTCCCATGATATGAAGAATACGGCGCCGTGGCCGAATTCCGGGTGAGAATCGCAATATTCCTCCAGTATGGCGACCACGCATTCGGGATCCGGATTTACCGAGCCGTTATCCCGTATCGTGACGCTGAAGTTGTCACGCCATCCGTCATCGAAGGTCAGCATTACCGGTCTTCTGTCCGGAGGGATTCCGGTCAAGCCGTTTTCGATATCGGCTGGGTTCACGAGACAGAAACCGGCCCTGTACAGCAATTCGAGGTCGTTTCTGAAACGGCTGGTGGAAATACCGTAGTACCCGTTCACCGGGTCGCTGACGTGGTGATAGAGCAATACCGGGATGCCTTCCGGGCCATCCCGCGTTGGGATGGTATTTTCCGCATCGGGGAGCTTATTCACATTGAAAACCGAAGGCGTCCAGGCCAACAGGATGACGGAAATGAGAATGATCATTCCGAGGGCACCACGGTAAGCCTGTCCAGGTTGACGTTCGCGTAACCGTCCACGAATACGCCCACCTGTCCCGTGGCCGGGAGATCGGTTCTCACCACCTGCACCAGTTGTCCGTTGACCAGGAAGTCCACGTAACTTCCGTGTATTATGGCCGTTATTTCCACGCCGGGTCGGCCGAAAAGGAGTAGACGACTGGATTCAAAAGGCTCGAGTCCCATTACCGGTGTCCACAACCCGCCGAGGAATCTCTGCACGGTATACTGTCCCCTGGAATTGACTCCCAGCAAGAGGAAATTCTCATCCGAGGAAGCACGGAGAACGATCCCCACCACGCAGTGGGAAGGAGCATCCACGATCTCGAACCGTGCTTGCACGATGCCGTCTCCGAGAAGACCGGCAGAAGAAAGCAGCACCACCGGTTCCTCGGACATGGAGTTATCGATGTGCATGTAGCCGTTGTATATCGGATAGACGCATCCCGGTCCGAAAGGTTCGACGGATACGTTCTCGAAAGTGATATTGAGAAGCGTATCGGTAACGGAGGGCAATGTTTCCCCGGAGAGGGTGTCTGTATATATAGGCATCGGGGAAACGTCGGTTCGGGTGGTGGTCGCGGCTCCGGCGTAGAAACCCGAAGTCCTCGTTTCGCCGCATGCGGATACGATAAGGATCACTGCTGCGATGGATACCAGAAATCTGGTGGAATTCATCCGGTTCACTTTCGTTCGGGAGACTAGATGCTTTTCCGGGGTTCGAAGATAACCGCTGCTAAAGGTTCGTGTCCAGTTTTCGTGACGGTGTGTCTTTTTATACTCGCGGTTCCGGGTTGCGGAGACGGCCGGCCCAGGGATGAAATCCCGGAAGACCGTCGGGGACCGGTTTTGAGTGAAGCGGTTTCCGTGGAAGGTTTCGTGATTGTTCCGATTCCCGGCGATACGGTTTGGATTGCATGGACCGGCGAGGGTCCCGGCACCGTCGAATCGCTCCGTGTTTCGGAAGGTGATACGGTGCGGGCTGGGGATACGCTGGCACTGGTAATACCCGATATGAGTACAATGCTCGCGGAGAGACTGAAGATGGAGATCGAAATGGCCGTGATGGTGATGAACGCCGGTTCACAGAGTGATTCGGCCGCGGCTTGGCAGGTGGACAGCCTGGGGGGATTGCTGGATTCTCTGACAACCAACGCTTTCCGTCCGGTACGGACCGAAGTGACCGGTGAAATTGTGGGAATGGGGATTGAAGCGGGAGACAGTGTTCTTCCCGGCAAGGGCATGTTCGCAGTGAAGGTCGATGCCGCCGGGAGCTTCCTGGTAACTCCCCCCGATGGAGTGGAGATATTCCGATGGCCCGGTTGCGACGATACGTTTCCGGTTGAAGAAAAGCCCGGGGCGGCGGTATATTCGGGAGATAGCGAAGAGATAGGAAAATTGCTGGAGGGGATGATCGCGGTAGGGAGGACCGCCGTTTTCGAAAGGGATCTGGATTGTTTCCTTATCACTTCCGGGAGGGATACCATCACCGTCGAAAGGATGGGGAAGACCCGGGAGGGAATGGTGGTGGTGCTTCCGGACAGGGATCCCGGACGGGAACTGGTGACCTGGACGAGTGTGGAGTAAGAGATTGAAAAAGAACAGGGTAAGATAATGGGTTCCATCGAACTGGTTCCGGGTTTCCCCTTCGAACCGTTGGACGATGATGTACTGAGTTTGTTCAGGCGGTGGGAGGAGAAGGGGCTCCTCGGGTTCATGAACCTGCCGGGGGACCGCGGGTTGCTCGCCTTATCATTGGATACGGTCGCAGACCTCGAGCGGCTGGCTTCGAGGATGGTAGTCACGGGTATAGGCGGTTCCGTGTTGGGTACCGGGGCCTTGCTTGATGCCTTCGCCACCGATGAGAGAGTCCTCCTGGCGGATTCTCCCGATTCAGGGATGCTGTCCGGAATGACGAAGAAACTCTCTCCTGAAGACACTTCCCTGGTGGTTGTAACGAAGTCCGGCGGGACGACCGAAACCCTTGCGGTTTTTATGTGGCTCCATCGCTGGATGTCGGCGGTGTCCGACCGTGATGACAGGATAGTGGCTGTGACGGATCCCGGGAAGGGAGATCTGCGCAGGCTTGCCGAAGATCGGAATTGGAAGTCCCTGCCGGTGCCGCCTTCCGTTGGGGGAAGGTTCAGCGTAATGAGCCCGGTCGGGATGCTTCCAGCCGCCTTTGCGGGTATCGACGTGCGTGGATTTCTCGATGGAGCGAACCGGCTGCTCATGGATTTCAGAACCGAAGGCGAAAATAGCCTGGCGGGGCGCATGGCCGCAGCTTTCCTGAGAAATTTCCGGGAATATCCGTTGCATTCCTTTTTCGTCTACGACGACAGGCTTTTCGGAACGGCTTTCTGGTTCTCCCAGTTATGGGCGGAAAGCCTGGGTAAGAAATTTTCCCTGGACGGCGCCACGGTCAACCTGGGGCAGACACCGTTGCCGTGTAGGGGACCGGCGGACCAGCATTCGCTGATTCAGCTTTTCATGGAGGGGCCTCCGGACAAGACGGTGACCATGGTGACAGTGGATCCCGATGACGATACCGACGGGTTGCCGGGTGGGTTCGAGGGTTATCCCTCCATGGAGTACCTCCAGGGCTTGAGCCTGGACGGACTGAGACTGGTGGAGGCGGAAGCCACCGCTCAGGCGCTCGCCGAAAGAGGAGTTCCGGTAACACGCATAAAAATGGAAGCCTTGACCCCGGGAACCCTGGGTGAACTCATGATGGCGCTGGAGATAGCCACGGTGCTTTGCGGGCTCGCCCTTGGGGTGAATCCCCTGGACCAACCGGGTGTTGAAAGGGGCAAGATATTGGTTTACAAAGCTCTGGGTAGGCCGGGATACTGACGTGCAGTTCCTGCTGCTCTCGCTCCTGGCGACCTGGAACATGATTTCGCCCGGTCCGTGGGACGTACTTGAAACGGGGAAAACGGTAGGATGGGCTTTTCCTTTTCCTTACACGGCATCTTGCCTGGTCACATGGGAAGGTGTACCGGTGACCGTGGGTGGAGATCATCCCCTGCCGGGCTGGGGTTCCTTCGATTCCATTCGTGTCATGACACCACTGGATGCCGGGGTTTGGGCTTCCGGAAGGTGGGAACTGGACTTTTCATCCTTTCGGGTTCCGGACAGCTCCTTCGAAAGTGCCGTGGGGTTGGTGGAGAACACGGGGGGAGCCGGAAGATACGCCGCTTGCCTGCGCAGACCGGTGGCCGGGTTGTTTGCCCTGGATATGAGTATGACCAGGGAGGACACCGCGGGGAGGCAGAGGCTCGTGCTGAAGCATGGAGAACTGGAGGCGGGAGGAGCCGGTTGCAGGGGGGACGAAAACGGCTATGCCATATGGAACGCCTGGACTCCGGGTTCTTTCATGGCCAGGATGGCTTTCGCGCATTTCCACCGGGGCGGAAGGTACTGGGAGGCTGCGGCGACGCACAATGCCGCTATCGGTGCTTCGCGGGTGACGGCGGCAGCTGCATTTTCCCTGGAGGATGATACGTC
>JAMOUX010000033.1 GCA_027067855.1 Candidatus Fermentibacteraceae bacterium | reverse complement strand
CAACGAATCCCCTCCATATCGCCCGCCTGAAGGAAAACCGTCCACCGTCATCGGGCCGTAAATAAATACAGGAAAAATCTGGAAATGCATGGAGCCGCGATCCTAAGACCGCGGAAACCCGGAAGAGCTGCTCCGCCACCGATTCGCAGAACGCGCGGCTTCAATGGAGCCGCGATCCTAAGACCGCGGAAACAAGGGAAACGCGGGTGGGCACTTCGCTCGCGTGGCTCAGCTTCAATGGAGCCGCGATCCTAAGACCGCGGAAACGTTACCCAGTATCCGACGAGACTGCATGCGACCGCGCGGCTTCAATGGAGCCGCGATCCTAAGACCGCGGAAACCGCCCGGCTCGAAGTGCCGGAACACGATCTTCGTGCCGCTTCAATGGAGCCGCGATCCTAAGACCGCGGAAACGGGGCGGTCAGAATGCCGGTCGCTCTCCCCGTCCAGCCGCTTCAATGGAGCCGCGATCCTAAGACCGCGGAAACTGGTCTGCTACTGCGGCCTGCCCCTGGAGCGCGCCCTGGCTTCAATGGAGCCGCGATCCTAAGACCGCGGAAACATCCGGGAAAGGGTGGTAAGCTTGCTCTAACTCGGGTGGGCTTCAATGGAGCCGCGATCCTAAGACCGCGGAAACCGACTGGTGCTGGGAGGAGTTCGCTGCCCAGTACGGGCTTCAATGGAGCCGCGATCCTAAGACCGCGGAAACCCGCCATCCTTGTGGAAGATCAGCAACGACTGATGCTTCAATGGAGCCGCGATCCTAAGACCGCGGAAACGAAAAATGAGCGCGTCAACCCCCATCACCTACGGAGGCGCTTCAATGGAGCCGCGATCCTAAGACCGCGGAAACGAGAGAAGAACCTGTGGGACAAGGAGATAGTATGAGTGCTTCAATGGAGCCGCGATCCTAAGACCGCGGAAACGCTCCCTTCAGGGGGCATTGCGGCACAACAACTTACGACCCCCGTTTCGAGCAATCCCGAAAATCGCCCCGAAATTCATGGCCGGTGCTCGTTCGCCATTTTGCAAGTTGCCGTGCTTCAACATTTTAACCCCCTTCGAGCAATCCCCGGGGTTTCGTCGTCACCGGATTGCTCGAACTCAAATAATCCTTGCGGACCCACCGGGAATATTAAACTTTTTGCCCAAAGTTTCAACCGCGTGTTTTTCCCTGCCGTCCACCGGGCCCAACCTTATTATAAGAACCTGGTCTTCCTTCTCGTTTATCACCTTCCGCAAATCGAGCATCATCTCCACTTTTTCCTTGTCATTCAATTCGCTGAAAAATACCGACAGCTGCACGTGATCACCCCAGTTACGCATCGTTCCGAAAACTTTCCGCAACCTCTTACCATCAGAGATATCATAGGTTATCACGTACCTGAACCTCATACCCTACCTCGTGGTGAAACAGGTGAACTCACCCGCTTCTCCAGTAACGTACCTCGCAAGAAGCCTCGCCTGTATCTCCAGGACCCTCCTGTAACTCACCCTGTAATCGAATACCGGGTGGGTTACGAGCTGATCCATCCTCCTCTCGTAGGACGCGATTATTCCCTTCCTGGCCGAAGCATTCATGGAAACATGCGTATCCCGGCGCCTGAAGTCACCGGGTTTTACGATTCCCTTGTTTATGGCGTACAGCACGGCGGAATCGGCTATTATCGGCCTGAAAGGCTCCATCAGGTCCAGCGCGAGAGACGGTCTCCCATGCCTGTGGGCGTGCAGGAAACCCAGGCACGGATCCAACCCCACGGAAACGAGGGCTATCGTACAATCCTTCACAAGCATGCCGTAAGCATACGAAAGCATCGCATTGACCGGATCCCTGGGCGGCCTGCGATTACGACCCGACATATCGAAATCCACCCCGCCTTTCAGCATTCCGCCAAACGCGCCGAAGTAATCGCGGGCGGCCGCTCCTTCCATGCCCATCAATTCCCCGATTCCCCGGGCCCCGGACGTCTTCTCCGCCAGGGCGGCCAGGCATTTCAGGGTCGACTTGTCTACCGAGTCGGAATTCCTCCTGAGCATCGTTCTGCAGTTTCTTATCTTGGCGGCCACGGTGTTCGAGGAAACATGAAGCGTCTTCGTGGAATCGAGAGCGGATTCGTACTGTGCAACCCTTATCCGTGACGACCGGGTTGAAAGGGTATGCGAATAGCCCAGAAAATAACCCGACGAAGTGAAATAGAATATGGGTATACCGGCTTTCATGCAGGCATGCACCGCCTGCGTGGTCATCTGAGCGTTGCCGAAAAGATTCACCTGGGAGGTCTTGTACAACTTCACCTCTTCCTCTCCCCCGGGTACCTCGATTTTCAGGCACTCTCCCCGCCTGCATATGCGGGCCCTATGTTCCTGCACGTAAAGAGGGGAACTGTCATCCCTCGCGGGTATTATCCTTCTCGCGGCGGAATCGCCGCCCGCTTCCAGCTTTTTCAAAGCCCAGTATTCATCGGGGAGACACACCGGCGAAAGCGAACATCCCAGGCATTTTCCGCTGTCCTGGAGGGGAGGGGGCGGCTCCGGCAGGCCGGCCGCCTCGAGAGCCTCGTCGATTTTCCCGCAGGTCAACGATCTGAGTTCCCCGTCGATGTCCACCCATACCCTCCGCCTGGAAGCGGCGTAGTAGATTACTCCCCTGTCGACCCTGCCGTAACCGTTGGCTTCCAGTAAAAGCGAATACGCACACAGCTGTATCCTGTGATCCGGCCACGGCCCCCCTTCAGGCGCTTCGCCCCGCTTGGTCTCCACAGGCACCGGGCCGTCCGTACCTTCTTCGAGCAGGTCCATCCGGCCGGACAGGCGTACCTTTTCGTCGGAAAGCGAGAGTGACGTGGTCTTCATCGTTTCCTTCTTACCGTCGTACCTCCGTGTTTCCGCGTCCATGGAATCGTGAACCCGTTTCCCCTCCAGGGTGGCCCGGTTGTGCCTGAACTCGCCGTCCACCCATTCCAGGTAGAACAACCTGGGACAGTACGCGTATTGCGCCAGCATCCTGACCGGAAGAAGTTCCGGGTCACGATCCACTTCGTTCCCCCGCCGGGACGAACTGCCCGAGACCGAAATGGCAGGCGTATCCGAGAGCTACCGGTCCCCTCACCGGTTCACTGAAAATCAGCCTGAAGCCGTTGCCCGTGAAACCGGCCCTGGAACCTCCCCCCTTGAGCCTGACGGTCTTGAACTCGAGCCAGGAGGTGAAATGGCCGCCCAGCTCCGTTCCGCCTCTCCAGAGCACCTCCACCTTCAGGGGCCGGGGAAAACCGGCGTTCTCGAGCTCCATGAGCAGTATTTTCACCAATTCCCTCTCCATGGCCTTCATCCTGAGTTCCGGGGACCGTTTCTCGGATGCTTTCAACTTGGGATGCCTGGGAGGGATGAAAGGCGTTACCGACTCCCATACCGTCGACTCCGCCAGGATGGGGCTCTGTCCCTTCCCGGTGCGCAAACCTCCGAAATCTTCCGGATCACCGGCCAGGAGGGGCACCAACCTGATATCGTGACCGCCGCTGTCCCAAACCTTTTTAAGGGCCATCAGGGCGTTCAGCGACACTTCGTCGAAACCCGACCGGCAGAAAACCGTCAGGTGGGATATCTTCCCCCTTCCTTCGCATGACTCGCAAAGGAAGTAGGCATGGCCGTGGTCGTTTCTCGCCGGATTTCCATGCTCGTTCTTCCCGGAAAGGACCCATGGAACCCTGCCATCGTTCATCCTTCCGGCTATTCCCATCAGTATCGTCCTGGTCCGCTCGCCTATCCAGAGCGCCAGGGTCAGGCGGGGAATAACGGGGCCGGACACCGCGTACCTGACCACAGTAACTTTCCGTTCCGGAGATTGCCTGACATCGGAAGGACGCAGGGAAAACCTGTTTCCCTCAACCCGGTACCTGCCGGTGACGGACATTCCGGGCGGAGTACTCCATCCGGCCTTACGAAGGTCGGAAGTGGACACCTCGAGGGCTCTGAGCAAAGTGGGCGGCACCAGGGCGTTCACCTTCTTCCTGTCGGAGGCGGTAAGGCGGACGGCGGAAACGTCCCCGCCCTTCTCGAAAACTTTTTGCCTCTTTTCGTTCAGGCGCATTTCCAGCATGGCCTCCAGGGCCTTTTCACGCCATTCGCCATACTCCGCGGAGGACATGGTGCACGCCACGTCCACCACTTCCCGGCCCGGGAACTTTTCTTCTCCTTCTTCCGGCGGAACGCAGTTGGGAGGGGCGGGCAACCCGTCTTCGAGAGAAGCGGATACCCACGACTCGCTTCTGCCCAGGTAGGACAAACCGTCCAGGAGGACGCGAAGGCATTCGGCATCCTCGTCGGAAAGTTCCGCGTGCGGCCAGTGCACGTAAACCTTGGAATCCCGGGGAATCACCACGAAGGAATCCAGGATCAGCTTCCTATCGGATTTCAATCCCTCCCTGTGTTTACGTACCGGCATGTAATGCCTGGAATGAGCGGTCATGGCGGGAGGAAGAAGGTACACGGGTTTCGTCGAGAGGGCGTTCACCAGCGATTCCACCCTCTTTTCAGAAAACCTCTCCCCGTACTTCGAGAGCCACGTGGCCACCAGCGCCCGCAACAGCCTCCAGTGGGAAGGAGGCCATTCCACGACACCCTCGTTCACGTGGCTTCCCCAGGGAGTCGCATGGAACTTCCCCGATGAAAATACGATTCCCACGGTAACCATCGTCAGTGTCCCAAGTCGTACTTCACGGTGCTGACGGGAGGATCGGCGAAATACCCGGAACAGGATTCGACCATCTCGGGCAGACCCATCTCTATGGATTCGAGAGAGGGAACCGGCACACCGGAGGGCTCCAAGGCGCCGGGCATGGTTTTCACCTTGAGGTCACAAGCGGTCCTGAGCCTGAGGCCGCGATTAAGAAACCCGAGAATCTTGAAGAACATGAGGTTCAACAGGAACTCTTCGGCTTCCGGCGGAAGACCGAAGCCCCTCAGCTGTTCCAGGTCGATGCTGAAATAAACCGCTATCCTTCTTGCCGCGTACTCATCCCTTGAAAAAGGCACGTGACCGAAGCCCTTCCTGGTCTCACCTCCCGGATCGACGATGTCGAACTTCACACCGCCGCTGGCCGCTACCACCACATCTTCCGCTTCTATAAACGAGGAGAGGGTCCTGGGCAGGCGCAACCTTCCGCCCGCAAGATCTTTCTTCGCAAGGAACACACCGTGAACCAGGGAATTGGGATCGTACTTCAGCAGTATCCTTGCGAGGAGTTTGAGGTCGACCCTACCTTTTTCCAGAACACCCAACTCTTCCCGGAGATTCCGGAAAAATGTTTTGTCCGAACTCTCCAGGATGTAGGGACTGTTTATTCTATGTGATTCCAGTATCGAGTTGGTTATTTCCCTGCCGGTTTCCATGTCCTCCACCGAAATGTAAGGCATACCGCGAAGGGGTTCCGCCAAATCGGCGGCGCCGCCGTCCCAGCATACCTCCTCGAGCCTGTTGGCCATTGACTGTGACGACTCCACCAAGAGCATCTCCCGGCCATCGGGAAGGGTGTACGTGGCGGCCCCCAAATCAGGAAAGCCGGTGGCCTGAAACCTGGTACCCTGCAAAGGCTCCAGTTCCACTTCCATCAGTATTCTCGGCACTCCTTCGAAATCCCGCATCTTCACGGACATGTTCTCATTCCTTTCCAACCGTTTCCAGTGTTTTTTTCGCCACAACCCTATCCATCATCCATACAGCATCGCGGTACGAAACAGGAAAGAGTAGCGCCGCAGCCATTCTCCTCGACACGGCGGAACCCCCCGAGGCAACACCGAGAAGAGGTTCGAATCCGCAACTCCGCACCCGGGAGGCGGCCAAGGCCACGGCATCCGCCAACCTGCCGGCCATGGCGAGCTTCAATATCCCGGTGTTGCACGGAACGTTCTCTCCCAGGGGCGACTTTTTCATGAACACCAGTTTCATAAGTATCCAGGATCCCGGAGGCGCGGTATCGCCGTTTACGGATCCGCGGTCCCACGGCACCCTTCCACCGATTTTCCGCCAATCCAGCAGCAGCAACGATTGCAGAAGCTCCTTCATCCGCCTGGTGTTTATCTTCCCCGCCAGAAACCAAGCGACGTCAACGGGCAAGGCCGGAACAAAACCGTCCACGGAGCAGGTCCTCACGCTTTTTTTGCTCGTTTCGTTCAGAAATCTCACGTGTATTCCGCACAGCAAATTGTTGAGATCACCCTCCCACGGAACCCTGCACTTCGCCTTGTCGTCGAACGCCAACCATGCGCCGGTGCTCTTCAAGGGCTCCACCAGGCAACGCACCGAATCCGTCTCGCGGGACCATGTCGAGGCCACGGACGTCGCCAACCGGTACTCCGGAGTACCGTCGTAGGTGTATTCGAGCCATTTTTCGGAACGCAGAACCAAAGGGGCAAGCCTGATACTTTTCCAGACACCGGATTTTACCAGGGAACGTTCCGCCGCTCCAAGAGATATGAACAACCTCGAGAGGGAAGAGATCGATGCGGTGGCGCAAAGGTCCATAACACGATCTTCCAGCCTTCTCGACGCCCTCCGGACGGATGCGGACTTCGATATCGCCTTCCTCCTCAGAACATCGAGCCACGGGGCGATCTCGTCCAGAAGATCAACCTTTTTGTCAAAGTGCACCTCGAACCGACCCAAGGGAGTAGCAAAGTAAGAACGACCGTTTCTGAGGATGAAACCGAATCGCTGGAAACTCCCTATGCCCCTGTCGATACCCATCGAGGCGGCGGCCATCGCGAAATCGATGCCGTCACGGGCACTCCTGCCCCCCACCGTCGCCCTTCCTTCTTCGAAAAGCCTGGAAATTTCGCCGTACGAAGCGGGAGCGTTCCAGAGGGGAAGCCACATCTCCGCCCTTACATCCTCCGCTCCGGATGCGCTGCCGTAGCCCGCACGCACCGGCTTGACCGTGAAGGGATAGGAATATTTCTCCGATTCTCCGTGTTCAAACCTTCTTGAGGCGGCAGCGGAGAAGGCCAGGGTTCCCTCCATCATCAGGACGTACTCCCACGGATTCACAACGGAATCGTCCTTGAAACCCGAAGTGGCGTTCAGGCCGCCGGTCATACCGGGATTGAACTGACCTATGGCCGCCTTGCGAACCAGGCCGGACACCGTCTTGCCGAAAAGCGCGCCTTCGAGCCATATCTCCGATGAAGGGGAGGGGTCGCCGGTGCCGGGATCGAACAGCTCCAATATCCTCTGATAAAAATTGTTGGCAAAATCCAGGTTACCATCGTTACCGCCGGAGCCTAGAAGCGCGGGATAACCCGTGGAGTCACCCGCCATCATCACCACCGCGTCGAGCCAGCGGAGGGCGCTGTCGGGAAGGGAGTTTCTGAGTATCGTAATCAATCTCTTCTTCCCGTCGCCGGAAAGAGATTCTTCAATACCGGCTACGTTCAGAATATCCCTTATCATACGGAGGACCCTCCCGGCAACGGCAAGCCGTTCCGCGCCGGCCGACATTACCGTCTCCAATGTCCTGCTCGCAGACGTTGGAACGGTCCTGGCCCCATTCCTGTCATCTTTCTTTTTGAAAAATCCGCTTCCGCCATTCCACGGATCGAACAGCGGCGATGGAGAATAATGCCGGAGGAAGAACTCCATCACTTCCTCGCGTGAACACCGGGTATGAAGCACAAACACGTCGGAATCGTTCCAGACACCTCTTACTTCCGCGTCAACCTGTTCGGCCAGTATCCTGAACAGGCCCAGGGCCTTAAGGTAAGAACTCATGGGAACGGGCCTGCATCCCTTCAAAACAAGTTCCCACATCAACGGGCCTCCTTTCTGCTGGCCCTCCAGTCGGCCACCCGGAGCAATGCCTCCAGCATGGCGAGCCTGTACGGTCCATGCCGATTCAGGAGGGTACGGGTCATGGAAGTCCAGCTCTCTCCGGAACCGGCGCCTCCCACTTCCATCAGTCCCAGTTTCACGGTGAAGCCCGGCAAGTACAATCCCTCGTCCGCCTGCACCGGATAAAGAATGTCTCCTTCCCTCACTCCGCACGTATAACGTCTTTCGTCTCCAGGTACGGGTTCCCTGGGATTGCTCCTTATGCTCATTCTCACTTTTCCGTGATGTGCGGCAACCAGGTAGGCGACGAGAGGATCGCCCGATCCCGAATCCAGATACCACAAAGCCGAAACCAATTCATGCCTGAAAAAGGGGCGCTTCTCGATCCCGGCGGGGGTTTTCACGAAATACTGCCCTCGGGAAGCGGAACCGCCCTTGGCCAGGGGAGTGGTTGTGTCGCCGCCCACCATGTTCTGGAAAGCTTCGTGCGCCTTGCCGGCATCGTGCCACGACGCCGCTTCCCGCAATACTTCCCGGAAAAGTTGCGGGGACAGGTCCATGCGTTGCAGGATTTCTTCCAGTTCCTCACGAACATGCCGGGTGTGTTCCGCCAACGGGACCCTTCCGTACCCCATGTAATCACCGGTAAAGGTTTCCTTG
Source organism: Candidatus Fermentibacteraceae bacterium (assembly GCA_027067855.1). Classification (GTDB taxonomy): domain Bacteria; phylum Fermentibacterota; class Fermentibacteria; order Fermentibacterales; family JCC-6; genus Aegiribacteria. The sequence goes on along the minus strand of JAMOUX010000033.1, from coordinate 16,493 downwards.
TCTTCGACCTCGTTGCTTCCCGACCATGATGGAAGATTCCGGGAAATACCGGTCCACCCTTCGGAATCCGAGTATCCTCCCGCTTCCACGGACAGCAGAACAACGAGTCCGGGCCTGCATTCTGACGGATTTAACCTGCGCCAGGTACCCTCCACATGATCCACTATCCATCCATGAAGGTTTTTCTTACGAATTTTGCCCAGGAAATCTCTCAGCAAGAACACCGGTATTCCGCACAACTCCTCCCGGGAGGGCTCGATGGAAGAAGGCGGAGTCCCGTTTTCGGTTTTCCAATTCCTCCAGAACACCTGTAGATCGTTATTCCTGGTTTTCCTGATGAAATCCGACACGTCCACGTCAAAACCCATAAGATCCGGGGAAGTATCGAACAACTGTAAAATATCCCTCTTCCTGGGAACCAGGCTCACCTCTTCCGAGTCACCGTCGGAAACACCGGAAATACGTCTTATATCCGCTTCATCCATGCTCAAGAGCAAGGACTTGCATGATTCAAGCGAACCATGATCGTAAGGAGAAGACACATCTTTCCGTTTACTGTCGTTTTCAGCTTCTTCGATGATGTCGATCCAGTAGATTTCTCCGTAATCGTATTCACCGTACCTGTTGCATCTTCCGAACCTCTGTACCATGGACGGCCATGGAGCTAGCTCGCTAAACAGCGTCTTCGCGGAGACATCAACCCCAGCTTCCAACACTTGAGTGGAGACGAAGATTCCTTTCGCTCCCTCCCGGGTCAATAGCAGTTCCGTCTCCCTCCTGTCGTGCTCCCTGAACCTGGAATGCAGCAAAGCCACCGGTGGCGGATCTTCCAAACCCGAAACCAGGGACCGCAATTCGATGAAGAGTTTCCTCGCCCTGTTCACCCTGTTGAGCATCACGAGAGTAAGAGTTCCGGGCACATGCCTGCGCAACACTTCCTTTGCCAACCGGTCGCAATACTCGTCCGGAGACGAGGAAGAAATATCCTTCGCCCCGATGATAACCCGATGCAGTTTCTTGACGGCCTCCATTCTCTTGCGGACCACAGGGATGTGGATATCTTCATCGGTTATGGAGAGTTTACAGGCATCAGTCATGAAATCGGCGTTGTCGACGGTGTGCAAGGCCTTGGGGAAAAGCGTCGCCGACATCCACACGGTCCGGCAGGGAAGCAGCGTGCCCAATCGATCTCTCAACCCGTTGAGTTGAGCGGAAGTACAAAATCCCGCACCCATGAGTTGGGTTTCATCTATCACCCAGAACGCATCGTTATTCAGCAGCCCGCCATGCACCGGCCACTTGAAGCGTGACATAGAGTAACCCCTGAACAAGGCTCTCGACAACAACTGATCCTGGGTCCCAACCAGCACCGCGTCTTCCTCGGGATATGCGTCCCAGCCGTGGGAACCGTATTCCGACTGGTCCACCTCTCCGCCCATGAGCATGTTCACGGATACCAGGCCTTCTCCCGGATCTCCGAGTATCCCCAGATTACGAAACCAGATCTCCAAGTTTTCAACGGTTTGCCGGACCAGCACTCTCATTGGCAGACAGTACACCAATCTTCCGGGGGTCTTCGATCTGGTAGCCGGATCGGCATAACGTCGCCTCCACAACCAACCCAATACGGCACCGGCCGTTTTACCCAAACCCGTGGGAATATCCAGAATCGACGGCAACTTTTCCGCAACGGCAAACTTACGCTGCCATGGAAACGACCCTTCGGGTATACCGGTAGCCTTAATGAAAAATTCATCGAAATCCATCATGGTAACCCCGTTCTTAATATATGATTGTTTACTGATTGATATCATAAACTAATATAAAGCACTAAAACCTATAACCGGTGTCGGTTCCCGAATCATACCGCATCAATTAACTGGGATAAAAAAGTCACAGAGTGCCTATCAAGTGCGAAATATTCATTGGTAAAATCGCAGAATAGGCACGAAAAACGGATAAAACACCTCGTGATAAAGCCACCGTGGACTAAGGTGCTGCTTACCGGCTTAAATCCCAATTTTCCGCCTTGCAGTTCTATATCTTGATACTATCTGCAATGTTAAAGGTCAAGTCCCCCAAATTCCGAAGATGAACCGTTGTCGTCATCGGCGGGTTCAAGTCTTACCATAACGTCGACCACTCCGTAACCCGCATTCCTCACTTCACGTTCCACTCCGGTCAAAATCCGGTAAGCCTCCCGCACCGGGAGACTTGCAAGAACCGTTACATGCATGTCGATCTGAATGTTGCTGCCCTGGTACCTGGTCCTCACATCGTGAACATCCATTACTCCCGGCACCGAGAAAGCCCTGTCTCTCAGTATTTCCACCACCTCGGCGGGAGCTCCGGCGTCCGACAGGCGCCAAGTCGCATCCCTGAAGACTTTCCATCCCATTCTGAAAACAACCAGGGACACCACGAATCCGCCCAATCCGTCCAGGACCATCAACGATTCATTCAAACGTGAGGCCAGCACCACCACTACCACTGGTATGGAACCGTACGCATCCGAACGCTGGTGAAGAGCATTAGCAGCGAGGGCGGTCGATTTTAACCTTATTGCGGTTGACATGGTCCATCGAGACAGGAAACTCTTGGTCGCCAAACCGACCACTGCAATCACAAACGCAAGCCGACCGGGCGGAACCTCCGGCGGGTCCGCCACGGCGAGAAACGAACGCCATGCCATCAGAATCGAGGTGGTAAGGATGAAGAAACCTATGAATCCCGAAATCAATGTTTCTATTCTGGCGTGGCCGTGTGGGTGACTCTCGTCACAGGGTCTGGACCAGTGACGAACCCCTATTAGTATAGCCCCGTCGGTAACGCAATCGGTCAGGCTGTGAATACCGTCGGCCAGAAGGGCGTTGCTATGATACAGTATTCCACCGGCGGTCTTCATGGCGGATATCACCAGATTCACCACTAGGGCCATCGCCGTCACCCGTACCATATCACCGGATCCGTTTCCGGCCATGCGATTGCCCTTCCGTCGAAAGATGTTTACATTGATGAAGATAAGAAACCGGAACAATGCTCCGCAACAGGCGTTGGAGGCATCATGTCACCGTGGATCGCCGTTCTGTTCGCGTTGGTATCGGCGGAGGGACCGACGGAAACTCCGGCGGGGGAAATCCGGGCCTCCATGCCCTCGCTCCACATGTCGGAACACGAAGCACACCGGGGAACGGTGAACCTGGAGGTCGACGGCACGGACATGGGCCGGACACCGAACATGACGGTGTTCGGTTTCCTGCCGTACTGGAGCGGCCAAACCCACCTGAGGTACGATCTTATCACCATCCTGGCCTGCTTCTGCGTGGACATGGATTCCAGTGGCGGCATCTCCGACCGGAACGGTTTCCCGGAAATCTTCACCGGGGCCATCGAGGGAATTTCCGAAGCAGGCGGCACCGCCGTCGTCACCGTGGTCAACTTCTCCGCCCGATCCATCCATTCCATACTCACGAAAGCCAGACCGGACGCCATCCCGACAATGGTCGGACTGGTGGAAAACTACCCGGTGAACGGTATCTGCATAGATTTCGAAAACGTCGGAAGCGACGACAGGAATAACCTGACTTCGTTCATGGAAGAACTTAGATGCAGCCTGGATATCCACGTTCCGGGAAGCCACCTCTCGCTCTGCACGCCGGCGGTGGACTGGAACGGTTCCTTCGACTACGACGCGCTGGCGAAAGCGGTGGACGCCGTTTTCGTGATGTGCTATCCCTTCCACGGCATCTGGTCCGACGAGGCCGGACCATGCTGCCCGCTCACCGGGTGGGGCTCCGGCCCGGAATCACCATCGAACATGGTGTGGTGCATGGGAGACTACGTGAAGCACGCACCGGGCTCTCATTCCAAATTGGTCTTCGGCATTCCGTACTACGGCCACGAGTGGGATACCGCGGGACCTTCCGCCCATTCCTCCGCAACCGGTAAATGCGTGACACTGACATACCGGAGCCTGGCTGCCGGCGCCGGGGAACACGGCAGACTGTGGGACGACGAATCCCTTACGCCCTGGTACGCCTACCGCGACGGCGGCTGGAAGCAGGGATGGTTCGACGACCGGGAAAGCCTGAAACTGAAGTACGACCTCATCCGTTCGTCGGACTTCCAGGGAACGGGCATCTGGGCACTGGGCTACGACGGATCCAGGGAGGAATTGTGGGATTGCCTGGAGGAATCTTTCTGCGGAGAGCCGTGGACGGACAGCCTGACCGACGACCTGGAAAGCAGGCTCACTCTTCACGGGCCTCCCAAGTACTGGCACAACGTGACCCGGGGCGGATGGTACCACGGGTACTTTTACACCAACAGCATCTCGTCCGGACCCGACGTCAACCGGGCGGAATGGACATTCCAATTGCCGTCCGATTCCGGATGGTGGGAACTGGAAGCCTACCTGCCCCGGGGAGGGGAGGCACAGGCCGCGTACAGAATAGAGAGCGCCTCGGGAACGGATACTGTCGTCATCGACCAGTCGCTCTACCAGGGACAGTGGGTGCCCCTGGGCGGGCCGTGGAACGTACAAAACGGTTTAAGGGTCATCCTGGGTGACCGGACCGGCAGCACCGGGCGGAAAATAGTGGTGGACGCCATCAGGCTGGTGTCACCCTCCGGGTTCGGAGAGGAAGAACCGGACATGGGCGAGCCGGGCCTCCCGGCGTCACCCAATCCCGGCGTCTCCTTTACGTTGACCGCATCCTGCCGCCGGCCGGGCCGGCTCACCGTGTACGACGTTTCGGGAAGGGCCGTTTTCACCGTCGGCCTGGATACGGGCGATCACGTCATCACCTGGCCCCAAGAACGCGGGACGCCTCCCGGAGTCTATGCCGCGGTTCTGGAAAGCGGGTCCCGCCGGCGGACGACGATGCTGGTACTGCTGAAAAAATGATCCCGTCGATGACGACTAAGACCCAAACGATGAAACCGCCAGCGTTTACGGACCCGGTTGCTTCTTACTCCCGCGCCTGCTGCGGCTCCCGGTAAAATTCCCGGACGAAAGCGCTGTCGATCTCAACACGACATACCGAGGAGAGACTGTCCAACAGCGCAGCCAGGACTTCCTTCTCCTTCAGGTGCTTCAAAACGATTTTCAATTTGTCGCGCGACTCTTCGAAGGTGGCGGGATGCCTGGGATTTATCTCCACGGGTTCGAAGGCCACAACCTTATCCGTGGATATGGAGCACAGCACCGTCTCCCCGAGTTCCGCATCAAAGAGCATGTCACCGTAGACCCGGGGCACGTCGGAACGGTAGATGGGCCTGGTGAGTATCCGCTCCCCCTCGTCCAACAGGCGCGTAACTTCGGTGAAGCGGTCCACCATTCCGTACGGATCTCCGCCTTCATCCAGGATTTTCCGCAGAAGTTCCAGTTGTTCTTTCCCCACGGCGGCCACCGTTTTGAATACCCTGAATTCCGGAACGTACAGGGAATCACGCCGTTCCTCGTACAGCTCCCGCAGCCTGTCCTCGTCGAGCACTATTCTCGGTGATATGACGGAATCGTAATAGATGTCGAGCAGGTGATTCTCCACTTTGCGGTCCAGGTATTTCCTGACTTCCGGCAATGTGTCCATTCCCATCTCACAGGCCTTAAGGGTCATTATCTCGTACGTGCCCAGCAACCGGGCATACTCGGCCATCCAGTCCGGATCGGAAGGGTCTCTCTCCGAGACCGGGGGAAGATGACTCACGTTGGCGGCGAAATCACGTACGTTCCTGCTTCCACCGTCGTAGGTGTATACGGCCAGTTCTTCCTCTTCTTCGGAGAAGGGTTCGTACGACAACATGCCACCCGGGAGAAAATGGGACGCCACCAGTCGAACCACGGCGGAGTCGATCTCCAGGTGACACTCTTTCCTGATACTGTCCAGAAGGTGCCTCTTGTAGTCGGTCCTCATATAACCCAGTATCTTGGCCTCGATCGCATCCCGCAGTTGGGAAAAGGGAGGAACCTGGTATTCGTATACGGTATCCAGTTTCACGAACCTCCAGTTCCCCATCAAGGAATCGACCCGCGATACCTGCCCGGGCTGCAGCCCTTCCAGCAAGGGGGCATCGTAACGGAGAACCTCAAGCCTGTCCCTGGGACCGATCTTTCCGCCACGACCGGCTTCTATCGGATTGATGGAAAAGTTCTCCGCTATGACGTTCATGTCGGAACCCCGGAGAACGGCTTCCCTGAGACTGTCGGCCAGGCTGCGGTCTTCCACGAGCACCGCGGTGTAGATCACTTTTTCGCCCATCCGCGCATAAAAGTTTTCCACCGAGTCCGGCGGCAGGGTTACGTTCTCGTTAAGAACGCGCGACAGCCACATCACATTGAGCTTTTCCCGCTTACGCTCGTAGGCGTACCTCCTGAACTCGGAGTTATCGTCCAGGCCCCTGGCGTGGGCATCGTGCAGGAACAGCAGGCGATGCACGATACTCGAAACGGCCTTGTCCACCAGCAGTGAATCCCCCCGAAAATCTTCCAGGTTTCTCGCCAACCTGTCGGCGGTGACCACACGGCCCTCCACGTCTATGACCACCCTGTCCCCGTCATCTCCGGATGCCGAGGAAGATCGGGAAGCATTGCCGCAACCCAACGATATGACCAGGAACAAAAGCGATACCACGGCCGCTCGACCCATACTGAAACCTCCAGGGATGTCTCTTCCCGATAGATATTCGACTATATTTCAAGCTAACAAATGTACTTTCTCGTTGAACCAAGTCAACCGGAGACAGGAATGAACGTAGCCCTCCTTCTCCTCGCCTCGCTGACGGCAGTATCCGGATTCCCCTCCGTGCCATCCGCGTGGAGAACCGGCATCCTGGTGGAAGACGCCGGAACCGGCGAAACGCTGTTCGAAAGAAACGCCACGGATTATTTCAGGCCCGCTTCCACCATCAAGCTGGTGACCACCCTGCTGGCCATGAAAGATTTGGGGCCCTCCTACATCTACGAAACACGGATACTGGCCGATACCCTGGCCGGAAACATATACGCGATGGGAGCCGGGGCGCCCCTTATCGACGCCGAACTCGTCAGGATAGCCGCCCTGGAGGCAGCCGCCTCCCTCGACCCGGATAAAGAGTGGAACGTCTACTGGGATACCAGCGCCTTCCTGGAAGAGAGCCACTGTCCGGGATGGGACGAATCCGACTGGTCCAGAACTTACTGCCCGCCCGTGGAGGCACTGTCCGTGGGTGACAACGTGGTTCAGTTGCTGGTGTCAACCGTGGGCGATACCATGAGAATCTACAATTATCCGCCTCTGCCGGACCTGGAATTGGTGAACGGGCTTACCGTGGGCACCGTGGAATCGGTGAAGGCCACGGTGGAAGGGTGGGAAACGGGCCGCCCCTTCATCTCCCTGCAGGGGACCGTTCCCCCGGACACTCTCCTGGTGCTGTACAAGCCTTTCCCGGGTCCTCCCGCGGAGTTCGCGGGCATGCTGGCCGGGGAACTGGAAAACGCAGGCATACGGATAAACGCGGTACGGCCCGGAAGCGCCGGGAACGCCGCCGACAGCCTGCCGCAGATCTCGGTCATCCGCTCGGAGCCCCTGTTCGTTCTCCTGGCCTCCATGAACAAATGGAGCCGGAACATGGTGGCGGAGATGGTGCTCCGCACCGTGAGCCTGGAACTGGGAGCCGTTCCCGCCTCCACCGCCGCGGGCTGCGACGCCGCAGGCAGGATGCTTCGTGAACTGACTCCGGGACCGGACGATTTCCGGCTGGCGGACGGTTCCGGGCTTTCCAGGTACAACAGCCTCGCTCCGGCGCACCTGGCCGCCGTCCTGCGCGAAGGAGCCAACTCTCTGGAATGGGGAGTGGAATTCCTCGCCACCCTGCCGGTGAACGGGGTGGACGGTACACTGAAAAACAGGATGCGGAACCTCCCCCCCGGAGCCTTCCGGGGAAAAACCGGAAGCCTGGGCGACACTTCCGCGGTGGCCGGGCTGCTGGTGACCCGGTCGGGGAGAAAACTGGTGGTGGTAATAATGATGGAATTTCCCAGAGGACGAATATTCACCGCCAGGGCGCTCCAGGACCGGATGATAAGCTGGTTCCGGGAAAATTACTGAATCTTATTCCCGTTACGGAAAATTCCCGTCAATTTCAGCCTCGGAGGCGTCAGCAGCGATTCCGCGAAAACCCGGGCGGATACCTTGGAAGTTCCGCTCCTGCGCTCCACGAAAACTATGGGAACCTCGCCGACGGCGACTCCCGACTTCCACACGGTGTGAAGAGTTTCCACCAGGAAGGCGTAACCCGACGCCCTTATCCCGCCGGAGACCAGCAGCGGCAGGAGATCTCCCCGGAAGGCCCGGAAACCACTGGTGCAGTCCGTGAAAGGCATCCCGGTCACCACCCTTATGTAAACGTTGGCGAAGTAGCTCAGGTTCAGCCGGATTATGGACCAATTGAGGACGCTCACACCCTGAACGTACCTGGAACCCAATACCATGGAATACTCGTCCAGAGCCTCGTCCATGGCATCCAGGTGAATCGGCCTGTGAGAAAGATCCGCGTCCATCATGAACACCCGGTCCCATCCGCCGGATTCCAGCAGCACCGAGAAGGCATGGCGGTACGCTCTGCCCAACCCTTCCTTGGCGCTTCTTTCCAGGAGCCTTACCCCGCGGTCTTTCCGGGCTATTTCCTTCACCTTGTCGCCGGTCCCGTCGGGCGAGGCGTCATCTATGAACATGAGATCGAAGTCGCAGACTTCTCTCACGGCTTCGTAGAAAAGTTCGACGTTGGAAACCTCGTTGTACGTAGGTACCAGGATCACGCGCCGAAGGCTCAGGATGAAACCCTCTCCAGGTAGGCGTTGGTCCTGGTATCCACCTTTATTACGTCGTTTTCCTGGACGAACAGCGGGACCTGGACCTTGAGGCCGGTTTCCAGTTCCGCGGGTTTCGAACCTCCGCTGGCGGTATCGCCCCTGAGACCGGGATCGGTCTTGATCACCCGAAGTTCGACGGTGTCGGGAGGTTCGACCATGATGGGCCTGCCGTCGACGAATACTATCTTTACCTCTCCGTTTTCCTTCAGGTAATACACGGCGTCACCCACGAGGTCGTCATCCAGATTTATCTGCTCATACGTCTCCGGGTCCATGGCCACCCAGGCCAGGTCCGTCCGGTACAGGAGTTCCCATATCCTGCGTTCGACCCTGACCTCCGTCACCTTCTCCCCGGCACGCCAGGTCTTGTCCAGTACCTTACCGGAGATGACCTCCTTCAACTTGGACCTGACGAACGCGGCACCCTTGCCGGGCTTGACGTGCTGAAACTCCACTATCTGGCACAGGGTTCCATCCACGTCTATAACCATTCCTCTTCTGAAGTCGTTGCTGGTGGGCAATTGAAATACCTCCGTGTTACCGTTCTCCACCTCCGGAACCCCCACGGGCCCCGGAAAGCATGCGGGCCGCCAGATCCAGGGCATGAAGGTAACCATCCACCCCGGCGCCGGCAATAAAAACGTCGGCTTCCATGGCGGTGACCATCCTACGTCTGAAGGGCTCCCTGGACAATACCTGGCTGATATGCACCTCGAGCACCGGTCCGTCGAAGGCCCCCATGGCATCCATCAGGGCAATCGAGTAGTGGGAGTATGCCGCAGGGTTTATAACAAGGGCCGAGGCACGTGCCGCCGCATCGTTTATGAACCGTACCAGTTCACCTTCCACGTCGGACCGGAACGTCTCCAGTTCCAGGCCCAGCTCCGCGGCTTTCACGGCCATCATTCCGAGAAGTCCGTCCCTGGTAACCGTGCCGTAAATATCAGGCTCCCTGCGGCCGAGGCGACCCAGGTTCGGGCCGTCCACCACCAGGACCAGGGGGCGATCAGCCATTCTCATCGCTCTCGTAGTCCTCGAGGCCCAGTTCCTTCTTTTCCTCATCGGTGAAGAAGTCCAGGAATTTCACCGAGTCGACTTCTTCCTCTTCCTCTTCCTCGACGGACCCGCCGTTCTCTTCTTCCCCGGGATCTTCTTTTCGTTCATCTCCCGCCGGGAGGTAACCCTGGGAATCGAGCACTTTCTTCATTCTTTCAGTGTCGGGATACCTGTCGTCCACTCCGTCCCCGGCGGAATCGCGGTCATCCCCCCCCTCCGCCGGCCGCTCCACGGACCCGGATTCCCCGGCGGACGACTTTCCGTCTTCCACGCCGGTTTCCGGACCCTCCCGGAAGCCGGCCGCGGCGGCCGCCGACTTCTTCATCGCCCTGGCCTTATCCTGCATTTCGTTGGCTTCTTCGTCGGAAGGATTCTCGAAGAGGTATTCATCCAGCAGATCGTCGCAGCAATCCCAGTCTTCCATCCGGAAACAGGCCTCGGCCAGGCTCTTGAGTACCACCAGGTTCTGGGGCTGCTTCTTCCTGACATCCTCCAGGATCTCCCTGGCCTTCCTGATCATCCCGGCGTCCAGGCAGGTCTTGCCCAGTACCACCGATATGGAGGCGTTATCCTTCCACTGCTTCAGACCTTCCCCGGCCACGTCCAACGCCTCGTCCACCCTTCCCGAGCGCCTGAGAAGATCGGCGAACCTCGCGCAAACGATGGGAGTGGGATTGCCGACCCATTCTTCCTCCACCCGCTCCAGTTCCAGCCTCAGCATGTCATCCGCCATTTTCGCCCCCCGGCACGAAAGTATTCATTATTATCCAGCCTTCCCTTATGTAGGGCTCTTTTTCCCTTCGTTCGTGGAAGACTTCCAGGTCTAGAAGGTATCTTCTGCCGTCGCTCCTGAAAACATAACTGGTGAAAGCTCCGGCGTTCAGATGCTCGGGGTTCCTCCACATGCCCAACAACCTCCAGCCCCTAAGGTTTCTCAGGTACAGGGTATCCACCTGGACCCTGGATCGATCCACCGAGTCGGCCTTGGCGTCACGAAAACGATTCCTGACCACCGCCTCCCTCCAGGTCACGGCTTCCTCCGGGGAAAGAACCACGTCGTCCTCTATCCAGCGCACGCTCAGGATCAACAGGCAAAGATCGGAAGCTTTCCTGTAGTACTGAATGAAACCGGTCTCAGGATCCCACTCGGAAAGAGCATAGGATTTGGGAATGTCGATGCTGAATCCCAGGGCCATGAGACTGTCTATCCTCTCCCGGCTGCTCATCCGGGTGGCGACGAAGCCACCGTAGATGTAAGCCTTCAGGTGTTCCTCGTAGGCGTCCTCCAGGATGGAGGACAGTTCGTCGTAAGCATCGAAACCGGGAAGAACCACGCCGAAAACCAGTTGGTCCCGGGCCCAGAGATTTCTGCCGGCGTAAACGGGACCGGCGGGTTCGAGCTTGCCGGGAAGCGAGGAAGCATCGTCGACCAGGAAGAGTATCGTTCTCCTCGTCTTCAGGTCACCCCGGAAATCGCCGGCGGAACAGGTGGAGAAATCGAAAACATCCTCCGGTTCAACGGTCACCACCTGGAGCTGTATCCGCTCCAGGAACTTCTCCAGTTCCCCTCCGTCCATTCCGTCGGGGTAAACAACCAGTACTCCCTTAACGGGTCCGGTGGCAGGCCCCGCGCACCCGGCGACCAGCGCCAGAACACCCATAAAAACCGAAACATGAAGTGGAGTCGTTTTCATTTCCGCCTCCTGCGGGAAACAGCCGTAGCCACCCCCTTCACAAGGGTCATAACCAGGGGAACGTACCCGGCGGCGGAGCCGATCCGGCCCTCCAGGCGACCGGCGCCCTCCACGATCGATGCGACCGCGCCGGCGAGCCTGCCTATCTCGCTACCGGTCCTACCCGTCTCCTCCAGCACCGAAGCCAGCCTGGGAGTCAGTTCCTCCATTTCCTTCTGCAGGGTCTTCAATGTTTTGCTTATCTCGTCCAGGGTACGGTGAGCTCTCAAGGCCACGGCTATGAAGAAGGCCAGTCCCGTGAAGAGCCCCACTACGCCTACCAGGTGAACGATGAACAAACCTTCCATCACTGCTCCAATCACGAAGCGGCCGGAGCCGTGTCTCAGCCCACCCGTTTCCTTCAACCGTCGACTTGACCTTTATACGTAAGGATGTGAACCGGGTATTGTCAAGGCACCGGGAAGATCTCAGCCGATCCTCCACGCCTTTACGGTATTCTCCAACAGGAATGCTATGGTAAGAGGTCCGACGCCCCCCGGAACCGGGGTTATGGCTCCGCATACGGCCGATACCGATTGGAAGTCGACATCACCGGCGAGTCCGTCCGGGGTACGGGTTATCCCCACGTCCACCACCGTGGCTCCTTCCTTTACAAAATCCGGCGTTATGAATCCCGGCTTACCCACCGCGGATACCAGCAGGTCAGCCCCGGAACACAACCCGGCAAGATCCCGGGTATGGGAATGGGCCAGGGTAACCGTTGCGTTCCTGCGCAGGAGCATGGCGGCCATGGGTTTTCCGACGATGTTGCTCCTGCCCACCACAACGGCGTCGATACCGTCCATAGCGATGCCGTACCTGTCAAGAAGAGCGATGATGCCCAGGGGAGTGCAGGGGAAAAGCCCTTCTTCACCTCTCCAGAGTTTCCCCACGTTGACCGGATGGAAACCGTCCACATCCTTGCGGGGAAGGATGGCGGAAGCCACGACCCCCGGGGAAATGCCGGGGGGAAGGGGCAACTGGCAAAGGATTCCGTCCACGGAGTCGTCCTCGTTGAGCCGACGTATCCTGTTCAGCAATTCTTCCAGGCTGACCGTGTCCGGGAGGCGAATAATCCTGCTCTCGATGCCTGCCTTAGCGCAAGCCTTCTCTTTCATGGAAACGTAAACCGCGCTGGCGGGATCGTTTCCCACAACGATGACCGCCAGGCCCGGCGGACGCCGGGACGACGCGCTTATTTCCCGGGCCAGGGACTCCCTGACTTCCCGCGCCAGTTTCCTTCCCGAAAGCAGCAAGGGCCCGGACATCGCGCTAGCCCTTCTCTATCGACTTTATCTCGATCCTGGTGTAGGGCTGCCTGTGCCCCTTGGTCCTTTCGTAACCCTTGCGCCTCTTACGCTTGTAAACAAGCACCTTGTCACCCTTGCCATGCTGCAGAACCACGGCGCGGACCGAGGCGCCCTCCACAAGGGGGGTACCCACTAAAACGTCGCCGCCGTCGGCGAGAAGCATCACTTTTCCGAAGGTGATCTCTCCGCCCTCTTCCGCGTCCAGCCTGGGCACGTTGAGCTTCATTCCCGGTTCCACCCTGAACTGCAGGCCGCCGGACTCGATTATTGCGTACAACTATCCACCTCCATGATTTATCGGCGTAAAGCGACGGGACCGTCGAAGATTATCCCGAAGCGCTGTACAGCCCCGTTATTTCCTGGTGAAGATCCAGCGAGTACACTTTGAACTCGTCGACCCTCAGCTTGTCATCTTCCCTGAGTTCTATCCTCAGTTGGGATATCGAGACCAGGTGGTCCATCCTCCTGCCCTCCTCCTCGTAGAGGTACCCGGCTATCCTCGGGTGTATCGATATCACCAGGTTCTTGTTCTTCTTGTCCAGGGCGGCCCTTTCGATGAACCGCTCCAACCTGGTCATCGTAGAAACGGCGGACATCACCCTGCCGGACCCCCCGCAACAGGTACACGGAACCGAAAGAGCCTGGAAGACGCTGGGCCTCACCCTTTTCCTCGTCATCTCCACCAACCCCATGGAACTCACCTGGCAAGTCTTGGTCGGAGACCTGTCCCTGCCCAGTTCGCTTCTCAAGGCGTTCAGCACTTTTTCGCGGTGTTCCGGAATGTCCATGTCTATGAAGTCGATGACTATTATCCCCCCAAGGTCCCTGAGCCTGAGTTGGCGGGCTATTTCCTTGGCCGCTTCCATGTTGGTCTTGAATATGGTGCTGTCCTGGTTCTTCCTGCCCACGTACTTCTTGGTGTTGACGTCTATGGCCACCAGGGCCTCGGTGTGCTCTATTACCAGAGAGCCCCCGCTTTTCAGGGGAACTTCCCGGGCCATTATTCCGTTTATTTCCTGTTCTATCCCATAATGATCAAATATGGGAGTCTTCCCCCGGTACAGCTTGACCTTACCCATCATGCTGCTGTCGAACATTTTAAGGTACTTCCTGGCATTCCTCGCCACTACCTTGGAATCGGTGACTATGGAATTGGTCTCCGGGGTAACCAGGTCACGCATGGCGATGGTGACTATGTCCTGCTCCTGGTGGAGAAGCGCCGGGGCCTTCTTCTTCAGCATGAGCCGGCCTATTTCCCGCCACTTTCCCACTATCCTCTCCATGTCCATCCTGAACGCCTTCTCGTCCTGGGACACCCCGGCCGTCCTGGCTATGACCCCGAAACCGGGAACCTTCACGTCGGAAAGTATGCGGCGGAGCCTGGCACGCTCGGCCCGGTCTCCTATCTTCCTGGAAATGCCCGTTATGTTCTCGCCCGGCATGCTCACGATGTAACGCCCCGCTATCGAAACCCTGGTGGTCACCCTCGCGCCCTTGGTGCCTATGGGTTCCTTGGTAACCTGGACCAGGAGTTCCTGCCCTTTCTTGAGGAGTTTCTCGATGGATTCGCCGGCTTCCTTCATGGGCTCGGGAGTACCTTCGGCCAATGACTTGGCGAACTTCACCTTGTCCAGCGCCCCGGTGCGTATGTCGCTTACGTGAAGGAAAGCGCTGCGTTCGAGACCGATATCAACGAAAGCCGCCTGCATCCCGGGAAGAACCGCGTTCACCCTGGCGATGTAGATGTTGCCGACCTGCCTCTTTTCGTTGGAATCCTCGACTATTATCTCCATCAACCTGCCGTCTTCCAGGATACCTATCCTGGTGACCTCGGGATGGTAATTGATTATGAAGTCAACTTTCAACTGATTCCATCTCCAAACCCACGGCCACGGATTCCAGCGATTTCCAGGAATCTCCTTCAGCCTTGTGGAAAACCTCTATTCTCTTCACCGACACCAGCCGGTGTATTTCGTCCTTCAATAATACGTCCGGCCTCGATTCCCTGGTTCCGGCGGGAACCATGAACTTCACTTCTCCGCCGGGATCCCGCCGGACATCCATCACGGAACTCATGTTCCGCAACTTCCGCACCAAGCCATCCGCCACGCCCGCGCCTTCCGGGGACGTCACGGAGTACAAGGCGGCCAGCGGAGGCTTGTCGGGGCTTTCAGCCCATGGATGGAGGATCCATGCTCCCTCCACTCCGAAACCCTCGGGAAAGTACCCTTCCAACAAGTCCGCGACACCGGGCCCCGGTAATTCCCGAAGGCGGATATCGACATACTCGGCAATACTTTCCATGCCAAGGGGCAGGGGCGGACCGAACTGTATCCTCGGCCTTTTAACATAACCACCGGACCACGTTACAGGCAAATCAGCCCTGCGCAGTATCCTGCCCCACATGCGCACGCAATCCAGGTGCGACGTGAGAGCCCCGCGGCCCGACTTGGAATAACGCACCCTCAGTACGGCCCTGCTTTCACTTCCGCCTTCCGCCCTCACGGCAGGGGAGACGGAGGTGGAAGCCTTCTTTCCCGGTGAAAAGCCGTCGGCCTTTTGCAGGCCGTCACCGCAGGCCCCGCACCCGTGGCACGAACCCTCCCGGCAATCGGGAGTTACAACACCCCGCATGTAACGTCCGTACTCCTCTTCCAGGAATTTCCCGGACACGCCTGTGGAAACGAAATCCCAGGGCAGAGGTGAAGCCGGATCCAGCCCACGGTTCACTGCGGCAACGGCTTCCGGGTGGTTCCCCATCACCTTCTTCCACACGTCCCACCGGAACTCGTCGCTCCAGGCGTCGAACCGGGCTCCGGCCAGGACGGCTTCCTCCAGCATGTCGGCGGTCTCGCCGTCATCCCCCAGGGAGAGGAGCGCTTCCACCCTGGCCACCCTGGGACTGTTCCAGCCAAGGTCCACCTTCTTACCCACCATCCTTCTAACCAGCCCTATGCGGCGCCAAACCTCTTCCTCCGATTCTTGAGGAGCCCACTGGAGCGGCGTTCCGGCCTTCGGCACGAATGGCGAGAGAGCCACGGAAACACTCTTGCGGGGATTTCTGCCGAAACCCCGGCAGATCGACGATACCCGCAGGGCGAGCTTTCCTATGCCTTTCACGTCATCGTCGGTCTCCATGGGCAGGCCCACCATGAAGTAGAGCTTCACCCCCCTCGCCCCGGCGGCGAAGGCCGCCTTCACCGTATCCAGGATCACCTCGTCGTCGATGGGCTTGTTTATCCTGTTGCGCAAGGATTCGGTTCCCGCTTCGGGAGCCAGCGTCAGCCTGCCCGTCACGGCCCTGTCCGTTCCCATCCGAAGGAAGGTGTCAGGACGCATGGAAGGCATGGACACCTCGGCGTGGCGGGCGGCCGCCACGGCCTCCAGGCCGTCCAGCAATTCCGGCAACCGGGAATGATCGGACAGGGAAAGCGTGAGTACCCCCGCCTTCTCCCAGCCGGTGGAATGAAGCACCGAATCCATCAGATCGCATACGTTTTCCGGCGATCTCTCTCTCACCGGCCGGTATACCTGGGAAGCCTG
>JAMOUX010000032.1 GCA_027067855.1 Candidatus Fermentibacteraceae bacterium | reverse complement strand
CTGGATGACGAGAGCTGGGGCACCATAAAGGGCCTTTACAGGTAATCGATACGAAGTTATCGAGTTGGGCGGCGGTTTACCGCCGCCCTTTTTTTGGAGTGGAAAAACTTGGGAGTGATAACCGCGAGAACCGCGGGTTTCTGCTGGGGCGTCAGGCGTGCCGTGGACATGGTGCTGGCCGCTCTCAGGGAGGGGGATGAGCCTTACGCCGTATACGGAGAACTCGTGCACAATCCGCAGGTCCTGGAAGCCCTGGCGGGCAGGGGAGTGGGAATCTGCGGGGATCCGGCCTCCATGGAGGGCGGCACCCTTTTCCTGAGAACCCATGGAACGACGCTGGAGAAGATGCGGGAGTTGTCCGGGCTTCCTCTGAAGATAAGGGACCTTACCTGTCCCAGGGTGGGACGGGTGCTCTCCCTGGCCGGAAAGAAGGCTGCGGAGGGATACGACGTGGTGATACTGGGCGACCCGGGGCACCAGGAGGTGAAATGCATAGTCTCCTACGGAGGTCCCGGAGCCGTGGTCGTAAGGGGTCCCGAAGACGTGGAACGCCTGGATGATTTGAAGAAACCGTTCCTGTTGTCCCAGACTACCCAGAACACCGAGGTGTGGGAGGAGACCAGGCGGAGGATGGTCCGTCGTTTTCCCGGCCTCAAGTGGTCCCGTACCATCTGCGGTTCCACCGACAGGCGCCAGGAAGAACTGAGAAAATTGTGCGGACGGGTGGATTGCGTGGTGGTCGTTGGGGGGAAGAACAGCGCCAATACCGCCAGGCTGGTGGAGATAGCCCGCGAGGAGGGCCTTCCGGCCTTTCACGTGGAAACCCACGAGGACATGGATCCCGATAAGCTGGGAAAGTACGGGGAAATACTGCTCACCGCGGGCGCCTCGACACCCAGCTGGAGCATACGCAAGGTCAGGGAGAGACTCCTGGAGATACAGGGCAGCCTGGGTACGGGCAGGGCCAGGCGGTTCCTGGGGAACTGCGTTTTCGGTAATTTCCACGTATTGCCCGTGGCCTTCGTCCTGGCCGCCGCCGGCGCCTGCGTCATGAAAATTGAAGAATGGTTTATGCCCGCCCTGGCCTCGTCGCTGTTCCTGTTCGCCGCGCATCTTCTGAACTCGGTGCTGGAGTCGGGATACTCGCACCCCTCGAGACTGGGACGCCAGGAATTCCTGCGGAGGCATAGGACGTTATTCACCCTGCTTGCCGTCGCGGCCTTTGCCGGTTCACTGGCGGTATCCTTTTTCCTTCCCATGCCCTGGCCGGTGTTGCTGGTCATGATGTTGCTTGTCTTCCTTCTCTATTCCCTTCCCCTGGTCCGGAACGGGAACCCGCCGGGGGGGCTCAGGAACCTTCCCGGGTCGAGGGACCTGATCTTCGCCGGGGCGTGGTCTTTCCTGCTGGCCATAGTGCCCGGTTTCGTTTACGGCGGATTCGAGAGCGGTACCGTTCTATGGGCCGCCATGCTCTTCTTCCTCTTCCTGGGGAGAGGCCTGCTCGCGGACCTGGTGGACCTGAGGGGGGATGCCCTGATGGGCATGGACACCATTCCCATTCACGCGGGCAGAGAGAGAAGCGTCATGTTTTTCTGGGGTTGCGTGGTCGTGACACTGTTGCTGCTGGCCTTCGGAGTGCTGTCGGGCGAACTGGAAGCAAGCATGTCCTGGTTCGCCGCCGGTCCCCTGGCCCTGGCCGCCGGGTACGTTTTACTGGGCCTGGTGCCTTTTCCCTCGGAGCAGGCCAAGAGGGCGGCGGCGGATGGAAGCCTGCTGCTGGCCGGGTTGCTTCCCGTTCTTGCAAGAAGTCTTGGAGGTATCCGATGCTGAAGCTCCCGTCTTTCATACTTCTGCTTCTGCTGTCGCTGTCGGTTTCAGGTTGCGGAACCGGTTCCGGTGTCAATACCCGGTCTGCGACCGCGGAATCCGGACCGGTGGTTCCGTGGAGCGGCGTCACCGTAACCGGCTCGGTGGTGAACCTCAGGTCCGGACCGGGAACCATGTACGCCGTGGTGGGCACCGTGAAGCGCGGCGACTCGCTGCAGGTGACCGGCGGGGTCGGCGACTGGTACCGGGTGTATGTTCCCTGGAAATCGTTGTTCGCCTGGATATACGCACCCCTGACTTCCGGGACCGACCTGCCGTGATGGATGCCCGGTTATATTTCCGGCCGGTAGGGCGGAAAAAGGGCGGAACAGGAGGAATTTCATGATCGAGCGCTATTCCATTCCCGAAATGTCGGAAATATGGTCCACCCGGTCGAAATACTCGAGGTGGCTGGAGATAGAAATACTGGCCGTGGAAGCCAGGATGAAGGCCGGTCTGGTTCCGGAAGAGGATTTCGAAAAAATAAGGGCCGAAGCCGCCTTCGACGTCCGCCGGATAGAGGAAATAGAAAAAACGGTGAGGCATGATGTCATCGCATTCCTGACCTGCGTGTCCGAAAAACTGGGACCGGAGTCCCGGCACATTCATTACGGTATGACCTCCAGCGATCTTCTGGACACGTGCCTGGCCACCCAGATAAGGGACAGCGGCAGGCTCATAGCCGAAGAACTCGACAGGTTCGGCGAGGCTCTGAAAGGCCTGGTCCGCAGGACCAGGGGCAAACCCTGCATGGGGAGAAGCCACGGCATGTTCGCGGAACCGACCACCCTGGCGCTGAAATTCGCCGGGTTCTACTCCGAGTACCTGAGGGTCGCCAAGCGCCTGGAAGCGGGTTTGAAGTCGGCCTGCGTCGGCAAGATATCGGGAGCGGTGGGCACGTACGCTTACCTGGATCCGTCCGTCGAGGAGTTCGTCTGCGGCAGGCTGGGCATAGGCAGCGAGCAGGTCGCCACCCAGGTGGTCGCCAGGGACAGGCACGGCGAGTTCATTTACGCTCTTGCTTCCGTAGGTGGCTTGCTGGAGAGGCTGGGTACCGAGATAAGGCACCTGCAGAGATCGGAGGTGGGCGAGGTCGAGGAACCTTTCACCCCCGGACAGAAAGGATCCAGCGCAATGCCGCACAAGCGCAATCCCATAGTCAGCGAACGTCTCTGCGGCCTTGCAAGGTTGCTCAGAAGCCACCTGCTGGTGGCGCTGGAGAACACCGCCCTATGGCACGAGAGGGACATCAGCCATTCCTCCGCCGAGAGGTTCGTGTTCCCCGATGCATGCGGTATAACGCTTTACATGCTCAGGAAGGCCGTCTGGCTGGTTAATGGACTCAGGATTTTCCCCGAGAGGTCCAGGGCCATCATCGATTCCGCGGGCGACAGGTTTTATTCCCAGGGGCTGCTGCTGGCGCTGGTGGATAGGGGGCTCACCAGGGAAGAGGCCTATGCGATGGTGCAGAAGGCGGCCATGAAGGCCCTGGAGGAAGGAACAGGTTTTCTCGAAGTGGTCCTCGGGGATGAAGCCGTACTGGAATATCTGACCCGGGACGAGATCCGCAGAATATGCACACTTGAGTATCACCTTAGGAACGAAGATAATACACTAGGACGGTTGGGCCTGTTGAGCATTTGATTCGAACTTTCGGGGGTTCCTATGACAATGAACCTGATAGCCGGTTTTCTGGGGGGGATGCTGGTCATGTGGATCATACGACTCGTGACCGGCCGGAAAAAGAAAGCGGAGTATGAGAAGCGGCTTCAAGGACTGAAGGATGAGCTTTCGGCCTTGAAACTGAAACGTCAGGAGGCGGAGACCAAAAACTACAGGCACGAACTCGAGATAAAGAAACACAGGGACCTGGCCATACTGTTTCCGGAACTGGTCAAGCATATTTTCTCCGCCAGGCAGCCCGATGACCTCGCCAGGCAGGTGGCGAAAGCGGTATGCATGCTTACCGACTGCGAGAAGATCGCCGTTTTCCTGGCCGACGTCCGGGGCGGTAAACTCGGACTGGTGCACGTGGAAGGGCTGGAGGATGTCCTGTCAAGGCCCCTGGTGGTGAACGTGGGAGAAGGTCACGTCGGTTTCGTGGCCGAGACCGGGCTGATCTTCGACAAGAATGACGTGCCCGATATGAGCGAACTTACCAAGGTGACGATAAAGAAGACGGCTATTCCCGGGTTCGTTCCCGACCTGGCGGTGCCCATGATATCCCAGGGGGTGCTCTACGGTGTCATCTGCCTGGTGGACATCCCGATTACGTCCAGCTTCCCCAGGGAGAGACTCATCTCGATAGCCGCGGTGGGCGCCGCTGCGATGGAAGGCATAAGGCTGTTGAGCCGGTTCGAATCCGCCGCCGACCTGGACCTGGATACCGGGCTGCCCAAGGCAGGCAGGCTCGAGTCGATCCTGTCCCGGGAACTGGAGCGGGTGAGAAGATTTGCGAGTCCCCTGGCGGTAATGGAACTGGTGGTGGACAAGGGTTCCATCGAGGACCGTTACCGGGCGAGGGAGTTCATGTCCATGGCCGCGAATAATCTCAAGGCGAAGATGAGGAATATAGACATAGCCGTCAGA
The DNA here is from genome assembly GCA_027067855.1 of Candidatus Fermentibacteraceae bacterium. Taxonomy (GTDB): domain Bacteria; phylum Fermentibacterota; class Fermentibacteria; order Fermentibacterales; family JCC-6; genus Aegiribacteria. The sequence goes on along the minus strand of JAMOUX010000032.1, from coordinate 1,354 downwards.
ACCGGTCCCGACCGGATAATGCTTCTCCTGCCCGGAACCGGTCAGGACGGAATAGAAAGCGTCATGCACAAACTTATCGACGGGCTTCCGGCCCTCAGGGACGATTCCGGAGAACCCCTTGGAACCGTAAGGATGAGGTACGAGGTGGTGAAACCCGGAAGCGTCATTGAGGCCGGAGAGGTACTGGAAAAGTTGATGAAGAAAGCGCTCATCTCTTCTTCTTCTTAGCACGAAGCCCCATTTTTTTCCCCGCTGAACACACCGGAGAGGTGTAGATGGATTTCGACAAGAGACTCGAAGATGTAGTGAAGGCCAGGAACCTGGCCATGAAACCGGGGGAGGCCCGGAAGCTGGCGGAGTACGTGGGCCGCATGCCTACGCCGTTGGAATTTCATCTTTTCGATACCATGTGGAGCGAGCATTGTTCCTACAAGAGTTCCAGGAAGGTGCTGGGCCGCCTTCCCACCGACGGCCCCGGGGTGGTTATAGGCCCGGGGGAGGACGCCGGGGTGGTTCGTTTCACCACCCACGAGGGCACGGAATGGATGTTGGTAATGGCTCACGAGAGCCACAACCATCCGTCGCAGGTGCTCCCGGTGGAAGGCGCCGCGACCGGGGTGGGCGGCATAGTCAGGGACGTCTACTGCATGGGAGCCAGGGTGACCGGTTCCATGGACCTGCTTCGGTTCGGCGACCCGCGGGGAGCCTCCGGCGAGAAATGCAGGAGCATATGCAGGGGTGTCGTGAAAGGAATCTGGAAGTACGGGAATGCGCTGGGTGTTCCCAACCTTGGGGGAGACACCCGTTTCCATCCCGGCTATGACGATAATTGCCTGGTCAATGTCGTGGCCTTCGGGTTCGTCAGGGCGGACAGGGTGATTCACAGCTTCGTACCCCCCGCCGCTCACGGGGAACCGTACGTTCTCATAATCGCCGGAAAACCTACCGACGACACCGGGTTCGGAGGGGCCACCTTCGCATCCTCCGACCTGGAGGACGAATCGGGCAAGGGAGCGGTGCAGGTGGCGGATCCCTTCCTCAAGAGGGTACTGTCGGAGGCCAACTTCGCGGTTCTCGAGTACCTCTTCCGGCAGGAAGTCGAGTTCGGATTCAAGGACCTTGGGGCCGGGGGGATCGCCTGCGTGACCAGCGAGATGGCTTCTCACGGCGACCTGGGCATCGAGGTCGACCTCGACAAGGTCAGGGTTTCAGTAACCGGGCTTCCGCCGGAGGTCATAGCCTGTGCGGAGACCCAGGAGAGATATGGGCTGGCCGTTCCGGAGAGGGTTGTTGACAGGGTGCTGGAGATATACAACGAGGATTACGAGCTTCCCCGCCTGTTCCCCGGGGCCGG
>JAMOUX010000031.1 GCA_027067855.1 Candidatus Fermentibacteraceae bacterium | reverse complement strand
CTCCATCCCAACGGACCGGGTTCATTCACGTACATCACGGATTTCATGTCGAGACCCCTGTTCAGGAAAACCATCAGAGAATGGTGGAGCCCCTTTCATCCGCTCTACCAGCCGAACGAAAAGATATTCTCCACCGCCGCCATACTCTCGGCACTTCTTATCTTCACGTGGATAATGGTGTTACGCAACCGCAGGAAACTGGAACCGGAACGCATGGCGGCCCTGGCGATCCTGTCCGCCGCATGCATACTTTCCAGCAGGAATATCGATTTTCTCGCCGTGGCCGCGATAGCCTGGACCTCCCCACTCCTGAAAAGAGTCAAGGGTTTCGTTCCGGCCATGTTGCTCGCCGCGGCGGCCGTCGTACCCTTTACTCGGGGCATACCATCGGAGTTCGGCCCCCCACTCCCCCTGAGAACCGGGGTGCAATGGGAAATCTACCCCGTGGAACTGGTGGAGTTCATCAGGGAGAACCCTGGATTGATGAATGCCAGGATATTCAACGTCAATGGCATAGCCGGATACCTGGAGTATGAACTCGGCGAGGAACTACCCCTGTACATGGACGGCAGATGTCATCTCTACCCGGAAAATTTCTACGCGGAGTACCTCATCCTCACCTTCGCCAGGCCCTCCGACACACCGAGAGTCATGAGTATATTCGAGAACAAGGGAATCGAACTCGCCATCTACCACTGGCCGGATACCGGGGAATCCTCCGCCTACGCCCTGGCGGCCAACCCGGAATGGAGCCCGGTGTACTGGGACCACCTGGTGGTGGTCTACGCCAAAAACGATTTTCTTGAAAGAGAAGGGTTATTCGCCCTTCGTTTCGAGCACGTTGATCCCCTGGATCCGTATACCCTGCTCACGGTGCCGTTCTACTACCTTCCGCAGTCCTGGAACACCGAGTTGTCCAGGGCCGCTTCTCCGCCGATGCGGTATCCTCCGGCCATTCAGGCACGGGCGGCGCTCCTCGCAGCGACCGGAAAACCTTCGGGAATCCCGGACCGGAACCCGGATGGAGATTCTTTCGGGGAGTCGCTCCGCCTGGTTCTCGAAGGCGAGGATCCCGTACTGGAAAATCCCGGGTTTCGTATCCTCCAGTGCTGGTCCCTGGCCGCGAAGGACCGTTTCGAAGAAGCGGTGGAAGCGGCGGCCGCTTCCGGTGACACCGTGCTCCTCAACGCGGTGTTGGTTTTATCCTGTAATTCCCTGGAGGGAGATACCGCCGTCTCCATCTACAGGCCTCCCGCCATGGTACCCATCCCCGCCTGGGAAAAGTACGTAAAGGGAACCTGTACCCCCGGAGATTCGGCCGCGATACTGGCCTCGGCGCTGTTTACGGCAGGCATGAGAGAACGGGCGCTGGAACAGGTGGACCGTATCTTGAATGATTCTCTCGAACTCCATCCCTGGGGTTACTCGGTCTGCGGTGGAATATCCGCTTACTGCGGTCATGCGGAGGAGAGCGAGATTCTGGGATGGAAGGCGGTTTCCATGAGCGTCAACCCTTACACCCTCATGTGGCTGGGTAACATCCTCCGGATGTCGGGAAAAACCGAACAGGCGCTGGAGGCCTTCGACCGGAGTCTCGAAATCGCTGATATTTATATTGAGGCAAGAATCCGGAGGGCTGACCTCCTGTGGAACCTCGGCGATATCGAGGCTGCTCTACTGGACTACCGCGCTCTGTCGGCCCTTGATTATCTTACCCCAATCGTCGAATCGCGCCTCGAATGGGGAAACTATTTCACCCGACTTCCACGGAATACACGTACTGGAAATCGAGCCCCTACCTCCAAGGAGGATTAGTAATATGTCGATAAGGGAATCCGTGAACCACTTCCTCGAACTCATGGGCCGCAAGTTGATGGGGGGGGGAGAGAAGGCAATAGAAAAACAGAAAAAGAAGGGTAAGCATACCGCCAGGGAAAGGGTGGAGATGCTGCTGCTGGACCCGGGTTCGTTCCTGGAGACGGATCTCTTCGTGGAGCACTCCGCCAAGGACTTCGGGATGGACAGGAAAGAGTTGGCCGGCGACGGAGTCATAACCGGTTACGGGAAGGTGCATGACAGGCCGGTCGCGGTATTCGCACAGGATTTCACGGTGGCCGGAGGTTCCCTCGGCAAGGCCCATGCCGGAAAGATAGTCAAAATAATGGATGGCGCCCGCGGGGCCGGCATACCCCTCATAGGCATAAACGATTCCGGGGGAGCCCGCATACAGGAGGGTGTGGAATCGCTCTGCGGTTATGGTGATATTTTCTTCCGGAATACCAGATTGAGCGGAGTCGTCCCACAGATTTCCGTAATACTGGGACCTTGCGCGGGCGGTGCCGTCTATTCCCCGGCCCTGACGGATTTCGTGTTCGTGGTGGACAAAATTTCCAACATGTTCATAACCGGTCCACAGGTCATAAAAACCGTTCTGGGGGAAGAAATCACCCAGGAAGAACTGGGCGGCGCCATGACCCAATCCTCCATCTCGGGCAACGCCCACTTCTTTGCCCGCTCGGAAAAGGAAGCTTTCAGCATACTGAAGAAACTCCTTTCTTTCCTGCCCTCCAATTCCGGAGAGATGCCCCCCATGGCCTCCGCGGTTCCGCCGAAACACGAACTCGACGACCACGTCATCCCCGACGACAGGCGCCAGGCCTATTGCGTGAAAAATGTAATAAGGGGAATCGTAGACGGGTCCGATTTCCTGGAAGTACAGGAGTACTACGCCAGGAACATAATAGTGGGATTCGCCAGGTTGAACGGAAAACCGGTGGGAATCGTGGCGAACCAACCCAGGGTGCTGGCGGGCGTTCTCGACGTGGACGCCTCGGACAAGGCCGCACGTTTCATCAGGTTCTGCGATTCCTTCAACATTCCTCTTCTCACGCTGGTGGATACCCCGGGCTACCTCCCGGGAATCGACCAGGAACATTCCGGGGTCATAAGGCACGGGGCCAAGATTCTATACGCTTACAGCGAGGCCACGGTCCCAAAGCTGACCCTCATTATGCGCAAGGCTTACGGTGGAGCCTATATAGCCATGTGCAGCCGCCATCTGGGAGCTGATTTCGTCGCCTCCTGGCCCACGGGCGAGATCGCCGTCATGGGGCCGGAGGGCGCGGCCAACATAATATTCCGCAAAGAGATAGCCGCAGCGGAAGACCCGGAGGCATGCAGGCGTGAAAAGGTGAAGGAATACGAGCGCAAGTTCGCCAATCCCTATGTGGCCGCCGCCAAGGGCTACGTGGACACCATCATGAAACCCAGCGATACCAGGAGCACACTGATCAAGGCCCTCTCCCTTATCGACCACGCCAGGACCGGTGCATCCCATGGCAACATACCGCTTTAGGGGGTGTTGACTTGAAAGATGAACTCCGGAAACTTGTAATAGACGACACCGAGTATACTACAGAGGTGCCGGAGAAAAAGATCGGACCCGCCTACGGTCTCAAAGATCCTCTCGAAGCGAGAGCCTTCATCCCGGGCAACATTATCGAGGTAAGGGTCTCCCCGGGCGACCGGGTGCGCAGGGGTGACGTGCTCCTTCTCCTGGAGGCCATGAAGATGTACAACGAAATAGTCGCGGAAGCCGACGGGACCGTAGAGGAAGTAGCGGTATCCGTCGGAGACAGGGTCACTAAGAATCAACTCCTGGTGAAACTGTCACGGTAATACGTTTTCCATGGAAATAGAATAGAAAAAGGGGAAGGCGGGATGCCTTCCCCTTCATGCATTACTCCGCCCGAAACGAACTTACCGGTCGATTTCCCCGGCCTTCTCCATGGCGGCTATAGCATCGTTGCGGCGACCAAGCCGACTGTAGGTACTGGCCAGGTACCGCCAATAATCGGCGTTATCGGGCTGGTACTCCAGGGCCGTTTCCATGGCCTCGGCCGCATCGGCGTCCTGCTCCAACCTGTTGTAACACGCGTATTTCATGTAGTAAGCCTTCGCCAGTTCCTCGTTGGAAAGTCCCCTTATCCGGAATACTTCCTCCAGGTTATCCAAGGCAGCCTGGTAATCTCCTCTCACGAAATTCACGTGGGCGAGGGAAGTCAGTACAATGTAGTCGTTTCCCTTGATCGCCCTGGCCTGGTTCAGGACCATCGCAGCCTGGTCGTAATCTTCCATCTCTATGAGGGCATACCCCTTGGATACGAGTACGTCGGCCTTCAACGCATCGGCTTCTTCCTTGTCCAACCAACCTTCGGAAACCCCGGTGTCTATGTTCGCAAGAGTCTTGTCGTAAATGTCGAGGGCTTCGTCGTATTTCTCTTCCAGGAGATAAATCCCCGCAAGAGCATCCAGAACGTCTATGTTCGAGGGATCGATTTCCAGCGCCTTCTCGTAGTTCTCCTTGGCCTGCTCGATGTAGGTTTCCCTTTCCGCATCGCTCCTGGCCTCCAGGGCCAGCATGGTACAGACGCTCCCGGTATTGTAGAGAGCCTGTATCTGGGTTCCTTCCATCCGCTCCAGGCTATTGGAGTAATACTCGCGATCGAATTCGTTGCCTGCCCTGTCTATTTTCTTCCTGAGTTCGTCGGCCAGCGCTCCGGCCTTGTCCGCGGCTTTCCTGAAGTATTCGAGAGCATCTTTCAATTCGTCATTCACATTAAGGGCCACGTCACCCAGCATCAGCTGGAAATCGGGCCTCTCCGGAGCGATTTCCATACCCTGTTCCAGAAGTCCGATGCCACCATTTACATCTCCATCATTTATGAGGCCGGCGGCGCTGTTGAAGAATACGAACCAGTACTCATTCAGGGCCTTGGACTCTGTATCACCCAGTTCGTGTACCCTCCAGAACGAATCGGCGGCTTCGCGCCACTTGTTCAACTCCGTGTAAGCCTTGCCTCTCCAAAACCAGATATCCGCGTTCAGGGAATCGCCGGACGCGATAATGCTGTCCGCAAGGTGTATCACATCTTCGTATTCACCATTCTGCATGTGCACCTTCATGCCGGTGACGGCGGGTGATGTACAGGCAACGGCAAGTGCACCGAGCAAAACAACGACTACGACAAACCGAATCATGCTGGGACGAAACAAGTCGATCCTCCGTTTCATCTTGAGATTAAAGGGTGAAATAGCTACCCTGATGACGAATGGAATCTGTGTCCGGGCATAAGTGAAGTCAATAGCGGAGGCACCTTGACCGATCTTTCCCGCCTTGCCAGGATATCTTTTCCAGGAGGTGTCCGTGCCGGGTATAGCAGTGCCTTTACGCATGATTCTCGGAATTTTCGTCGTTTCTCTGAGCACGTCGATGAGAGGCGGAACGACCCAGGTACCCGTGAATGCCCATCGGGAAGCATTGGTCTATATCGACCGGCAGGTCATACTCTTCCTCGAGGACGGCAGGGAAGCGAACCTGGCCCTGGTCTCCACGGGACGCGCCGGATACGACACCCCGTTGGGGGAATTCACCGTACTCTACCGCAGGAGGGCACCGGTCTCCAGTTCCTATAACGTGAGAATGCCCTACTGGCTCTGTATAGATCCCGATGGCCTGATAGGCCTTCACCAGGCGTTCCGGTCCGGGGCGAACCTTCTGGGTGTCAGGCGTTCACACGGTTGTGTGAGAATGGGAGAGAACACCGCCAGATGGTGCTACGACTGGCTGAAAGTGGGATCCAGGGTCACCATAGCGGAGTACTGCCCGGAAAGGCCGGTTCACACGAGGTCCGAATCCGAGTCCGATTCCTCCAGACAGGCAACCACGCGCCTCAGTTCCTGGGCATGGGAATCGCTCATCACCAGGGTGACCCCATCGGTTTCCACCACCGAGATTCCTTCCACGCCCAGCAAGACCGTGAGCTTGCCCGGGTTCCATACGGTGCAGTCCGAACTGTCGAACGACAGGACCCTGCCGCGCTGAACACCGCACTTCCTGGCGGAGGGCCAATCTCCTATGTCGTTCCAGCCGAACAGGGCCGGCACCGTTTTGACATCACCGGCCTTCTCCATGATCCCGTAATCTATGGATATCGATTCCAGGTTACCGTAAACATCGGGATCGGGCGGATTGACCGGTCCCAATTCCAATATGGACCGGTACAGTCCGGGAAGGTGTTCCGAAAAGGCTTCAAGAATCGAATCGACCCGCCATACGAACATACCGGCGTTCCAGAGGTACTCCCTGCCGGCCAGGTATTTACCGGCGGTATCTTTGTCGGGTTTCTCCCTGAAGGCATGAACCGGACAAGGTTCACCGGCTTTCCATGCTCCCACGTGGAGATACCCGTAACCCGTGGCGGGCCTGTCCGGAGGAATGCCCACGGTTACCAGGCTTCCGTCTTCCGCCGCGGACAGGGCGATCTCCATGGTCTTCGTGAAACCGGCGGTGTCGTCGATCACGTGGTCCGACGGTACCACGATCATGAAATCGGAACCGCGGCCACGTTCCCTGAGTACGTTCGCGGCCCATCCTATGCACGGAGCGGTGTTCCTGCCCATCGGCTCCAGCAGCAGGTTCTCACTCCTGAGGCAGGGCATCTGCTTTCTGACCGTCTCGCCGTGGCGTACTCCGGTCACCACCATTATACGATCCGGGGAACAGAGTCCATGGAACCTGCGGGCGGTAATCTGCAACATAGTTCCCTCCCCGGTCAGGTCCAGGAACTGTTTCGGCATACGGGCGGTGGAGAGAGGCCAGAACCTGGTTCCCCTTCCACCGGCCATTATCACGGCGAACACGTTATCTCTCATGGTTTCCTCCGGGTTCGAAAACGAATCCACGCCCATTCACGTCGACCTCTCCCCCGTCTCCATCGGCGATGAAACAAACCGGGGCTTCATCGTCAATTCCCGCAGAGCCCCGGAACACGAACAGCACGGCTCCGTCCGGAAGTCGGACTCTCTTCTTTCCGGATACCGCCTTAATGGAATACCGGGCGAAATCATCCACATCTATGTTCCAGTTCCTGCCCACCGGTATCGGAGCGGCCGGGACATCCCAGTCCATGGCATCGGCGGCTTCTTTCAGGTCAAGCTTCCTGGGTTTTCCTTCCAGGCCCAGCCGTCCCCAGTCGTGTATCCTGTAAGTCACATCGCAGTTGCTCTGTATCTCCAGCACCGTCAGGCCCGGACCCAGGGCATGTACCGTTCCGGGCGGAATGTGGTAAACATCTCCGGATCGCAGGGATATCTTTCTCAGCACTTCCCCGGCCCTTCCCGCGGACATCGCTTCCATGAAAACCTTCCTGCCCACAGGTTCCATGCCGCCCATCATCCAGGCTCCCTCCACGGCACGGAGCACCATCCACGTCTCCTCCTTGAAAAGCCCCCCCCCGTTCATACCGGGATGTACCTGCACCGAAAGCTCGTCCGCCGTGTGCAGCGTCTTAAGGAGAAGAGGGTAACGGCGGCCGCCGGGCAGTCGGCCCGACATCACCAGGTCGGCAACCGTGGTCCTGGTACCGTCTTCACCCTCCAGGGACGACGAAGCACCGTCTTCCCCGTGGTGTATCCACCAGATCTCGCCCACCGGGGTGGAACCGTCGGGTCCCGGCAGGGATCCCCATATCCTGGCACGTTTTTCAGGAAGTGAAACGTAAATCATGACCCGGCTCCCTTCACTATCCCGAGTACCGCCTCCAGGACGGCGTCCCCGGTGGAATCCCTTTCCGGATGCCACTGGACGGCCAGTACCATGCCGTCGTCCGATTCCATAGCCTCTATCACCCCATCGTCGGAGTATCCCGCGACGTGAAAACCGGCTGGAACCGTCTCCAGGGCCTGGTGGTGGAAACTCCCCACCGTCACGGAGTCTCCCAGGAACCGATGGAGCGCCGTTCCACGAATCAGGGTCACCGGGTGGAATTCCGGAAACCCGGGTTTTCCATGATGGTTCAGCGGATTTTCCACCCGGGAAGCTATATCCTGTACCAGGCGGGAACCCTCGGCTATTCCGACGATCTGGAGCCCCATGCAAATTCCCAGGACCGGGATCCCGGCTCTCCGGGCCGTCCGGTACAGTTCCATTTCCCACGACGGTCGCTCGCGCATCACGTCCACGGCCCCGTCCACCTCCACGCCGTACAGAGCCGGATCAGGATCGCCTCCCCCGGTTAGCACCAGGAAATCCACGGCATCCAGGAGATCACCGGGACCGCCCCCGGGAAGCATGCCCAAAGGTACTACCCCTCCTCGCTCCAACATGGCCACGTAGTTGCCGTTCAGGCAGAACTTCCAGCCGCCAGGAGTATTCTCCTTGAAACCCGGATCGCGCTCCCAGTTCATCGTGATTCCGGCGGCGACCTTTTTCAAGACGACACCTCCGTCATCCTGGAAACAGCCCTGAAAGCCTTTTCCCTGATAACCGGATCCAGTGTAACCGCCGGTTCCAGGGTCCGGAGCGAACGGAGCACCTTCTCCGGTGTGGTCTTCTTCATGTCCTCGCAGCGTATGGAACCAACACTCAGGAACCTGCGATCCGGAAACAGGGTCCGCAACCTGTAGACCATTCCTTCTTCCGTACCTATCAGGAACATATCGGCATCGGAAGATTCCACGTATCTTATCATGCCGCCGGTACCCAGGACGGCGTCGGCCAGGTTCCAGGCCTCCGGGGGAGTTTCCGGGTGTACAAGCAGCCTCGCCCCGGGCCATTTCTCCCTGGCTGTCGCCAGTTCGTCCGGGTTCACCCCATCATGACATCTGCAAGAACCCTCCCAGATATGAATCTTCTTGGTTGTACGCCCGGAGACGAATAACCCCAGGTTCCTGTCCGGGGCGAATATCACTTCCCGGGAAGGCACGGATTCGACAACTTTCACCGCGTTGGCGGATGTGCAGCAGGTATAACTCTCCGCTTTCGCGGCGGCCGGGGAATTGACGTAGAGAACCGTGAGCGCATCCGGGTGAAGCGCCTGCATACCGCGAAGGGATTCCACGTCGATGCAATCCGCCAGCGGACAACCGGCGTCGGGTTCGGGAAGTATCACGGTCTTCTCCGGCGCCAGGATATGGGCGGTCTCCGCCATGAACCTGACGCCGCAGAAAATAATAACCTCCGCCGGGGTTTCCGCCGCCTTCCTGCTGAGTTCCAGGGAATCGCCCACGAAATCCGCGATGTCCTGTATCTCCGGCGGCTGGTAGCTATGAGCCAGGATAACCGCTTTCCTCTTCTTCTTCAGTTCCTCTACAACGTTCATCTCATCCCGGCTCATTCCCGTACTCCGTTCTCCTGGTCGCCGACCCTATTATCCCGCCCCCCAGGACCACGGTCCCGCGGTATACCGCGCAAACCTGCCCCGGGGCGACCGCTTCCTCTTCTTCCCGGAACTCGACGCGGACTCCACCGTCCACCTTTTCAATAACCGCATGCGCCGGCCTGCGCCGGTACCGTGTCTGCGCCACGGCCACGAACCTTCCCGGGTCGGGATCTACCAGCCAGTTCATGTCCCGCACCAGGCATCCCCCGGAGAGCAGATCATCCCTGCTCCCGACGGTCACGATTCTCTTCACCGGGTCCAGCGATACTACGTATACCTTTTTTCCGTAGGCTCCAAGACCCTTGCGCTGGCCCACCGTGAAATTTCCGATCCCATCGTGCCTGCCGATGATCCGGCCTTCCACGTCCGCCACCACCCCGGGAGCCTCCGCCGACGGAATCCGGAAACAAAGGTCCATGCTCTCCTTCCGCCTGAACGGTATACCCGCCGATTCCGCCGCGGCCCTGGCCCGCTCCTTGGTCATGTCTCCCACAGGGAACACGCATCTCTCCAGCACCCCGCGCTCCACCATGGAGAGAAAATAACTCTGGTCCTTACGTTCGTCGCGACCACGGTGCAGTAAGCCGCCCTCCATCCTGGCGTGGTGACCGGTTACCAGGATCTCCGAATCCTTCAGGATCTTAAACAGCGAAAGAAGCTTGATTCTGGCGTTGCACCTGGCGCACGGGTTCGGCGTAAGCCCCCGGGCCAGCATCCCGGCGCTCCAGCGGATGACTTCCTCCGAGAAATTTTCCCTCGCATCAACCACCTCGAACGGAACACCCAAATATCCGGCGACCCTGCGGGCGTCGGACGGGGAGGCGGAATCATCGGTCCCCACCCAAGCCGCTCTTACCATTCCTTCGTAACTCTCGAGAGCCGTCATCAGGGCCGCGGCCGAATCCACTCCCCCGGACAGTGCCACCAGAGCGTGGGCGCCCACATCAGGCTCCGAACTTGGAAAGCTTTCCGGCGACGGCCATCATGAGGCCGATGATATCCACCGAGTGGAATGTTCCCATGGCTCCCTTCAAAGCTTCTCTCTCCGAGAACGCCGAGCTGTACCCTCTTCTCAGGGGTTCCCCGCTGAAAAGAACGGGAACCGGGTGCCAGCTGTGCAACTTCATGGAACATGGAGTGCTGTGGTCGCCGGTGACTACCACTACCGAGAAGTCGTTTTCCAGGAACCGGGGCAGAGCCGCGTCGAACTCCTCTATCGCCCTTACCTTCGCCTCGTGGTCACCATCCTCCCCCGCGCTGTCCGCGGGCTTGTGGTGAACGAACACGTAGTCGTATCCCTCCGAAACCGCCCGGGCCACGGTCTCCGCCTGGCCCTCCAGGTTCTCCGGGGAAGATTCGAGAACATCCATGCCGACAAGTCTCGCCACTCCCCTGTACATGGGGTAGAGAGCCACCGCAGCAGGTTTCAGCAGGAACCTTCGGGCCATGGAAGGAAATTCCTTGTAAAGGGCGAAACCCCTGAGCAGAATGTAATTGGCGGGATGCTGGTTCCTGAGTATCTCCGCAGCCGCCTTAAGGAACTTCCTGGCTACCTCTCCTGATCTCCCATACCCGTTTATGGGCAGCGGCTTCTCTCCCACGAGTCCCGGATCCGTGTCGTTCGGTTCCTCCGTCAGACCTTCACCGCGGAAAACCACGCAGGCCCTGTGCTGTTTCACCGGCATGAGATGAATCTCCACCCCATCCACGGTTATCTCCCGCAGCAGGTTCACCAGCTCACGGCAACGGTCGGTGGAAATCCTTCCGGCCCTGCGGTCCACAACCGTTCCGTCGGCGTCCACGGTACAAAAGTTTATCCTGGCGGCCAGATCACCCTGTTCCAGGGGAAATCCTACGCCCAAGGCGGCAAGCACTCCCCTTCCCACCCGGTACTCCACGGGGTCGTAGCCGAACAGGCCAAGATGCGCCGGACCGCTTCCCGGGGTAATACCCGGGGCCACCGGAACATGCATGCCAAGAGCACCCCGTAACGCAAGCCCATCGAGGTTCGGCGTGCGGGCCGCCTCCAAGGGAGTCCTTCCGCCGAGTTCTTCCATCGGCAGGTCGCCCAATCCGTCTATCACCGCCAGCAACATCCCGGCCTCGTTGCTCCTGGCCAACCGCTCCAACAATCCTTCGTACGTTTTCAAGCGTCTACTCCCAACCGTCTTCATTTTCGAATATCACTCCACTTCCCGGGATCACCTCGCCTATCCGGTGAAATTCTCCGCCGAGTTCTTCCAGCTTCTTCTCGACGCGGTCAAGATTCCCGGGAGAAACCACGAGCACCATTCCAATCCCCAGGTTGAACGCCTCCTTCATACCGGAGTCGCTCACTCCTCCCAGTTTACGCACCAGCCTGAACAGCCCCGGTACCGGCCATGACAACCTCACCACCGCACCGCATCCGGCGGGAAGTATCCTGGAAAGATTTCCTTCGATGCCTCCCCCCGTAATGTGAGCCAGGCCCTTCAGGAGACCTTCGTCCAGGAGAGGGGTTACAAGTCCCAGGTAGCTCTTATGCACACGCAGAAGAGCATCTCCCACCGTCTCGCCTTCCAGCAACGGGTGGGTGTCTCCAGGATCCATTCCCGCCATCTCGAAGAGAACCTTCCGGGCCAGGGTATAACCGTTGGTATGCAGGCCCGTGGACCGGAGCCCCAGGAGCATATCCCCCGGAATTATCCCGGAACCGTCGACTATCCCGTCCCTTTCCACCACTCCAACGATGGTGCCGGCCACGTCGTAGTCACCGGAAGCATAGAAGCCCGGCATCTCCGCCGTTTCCCCGCCCAGAAGGGCGCAGCCGTTCTCCCTGCAAGCATCGGCCAGACCCGTGACTATCCTGGCCACGGTAACCGCCGACAGCTCCCCGCAGGCGATGTAATCCAGGAAGAACAGAGGTCTTGCGCCCTGTACGAGGATATCATCGACGCAATGATTCACCAGGTCCCGCCCAACGGTGTCGTAACGTCCCATCATGGAAGCCACCTTGAGCTTGGTACCCACACCATCCGTACTGGCTACCAGGACGGGTTCCCTCATCCCGCTGAAATCGGCGCGGAAAAGCCCTCCGAAATGACCCAGGTCCGAAAGGACCTCGGGACCGAAGGTGCTTCTCACCGCCTCCTTCATGAGAGTGACGGCGCGTTCTCCTTCGCGAACGTCCACTCCACTCTTCCTGTAATCCATCCCGCTCATATCATATACTCTCCCAACTGGTTGGAAGAGAGATAATATGTCATTCTCTCATCCACCAGTTCCCTGGTTATCTTCCTGAGCCCCTCGACACCGAAATCGCTGCAGGCGAAACTGGCGTTCACCGAACCATACGCCAGGGCCTTCTTCACGCTTTCGAAATTGAGTTCGCTGTCGCTTCCCGCGAGAAATCCCAGGAAGCCGGAGGCAAAGGTATCACCGGCCCCGGTGGGATCCACGACCTCCTCCAGGGGATACGCGGGAAGGATAAAGGGAACCGGTCCGCCGAAAACCATTGCTCCCGCGGCTCCCATCTTCACCACCACGTACCCGGGTCCCTTCCCGAGTACGAATGAAGCTCCTCGGAAGAGGTTGTCCTGCCTGGATATCTGCCTCACCTCCGAGGCGTTCATCAGGGCGATGTCCGTTCTGGCGAGAACCTCCAGGACTTTTTCCCGCTGGGTGTCTATCCAGTATTTCATCGTGTCCACGGCCACCCATCTCGGATGTTTGACCTGGTCCAGGACTTCCAGCTGGAGCGTGGGGTCGATATTGGCCAGAAAAATACAGGGAGTTCCCACGTAGTCCTCGGGAAGCCTGGGTTTGAAGGAAGCGAAAACACCCAGTTCCGTCCTGATGGTTCTCACATCGCCGAAATCCGGACCGTATATCCCTTCCCACCTGAAAGTGGGACCCTGGCCGGTGACGATACCCCTTATATCTATACCTTTCTCGGCCAGAAACCTCTTTTCGGAAACCGGGAAATCCGGACCCACTACGCCCACCACCTTCACTACGTCGAAGCAGGACGCCCCGAGGGAAAAGTAAACGGCGGAGCCCCCCAACGTCTCCTCCACCTTGCCGGCGGGAGTGGTTATAGTATCCATGGCAATGGAACCAACTACGCACAGTGCCATCTGTTAACCGTCCATATCCTGTTTTTCGTTCTACATCCTGTCCGGCGCATCCACGCCCAGTACACCCAGCAGATCGGCGATACACCGTTTGCACGCCGCACACAGCATGAGCCTGGCCGAGGAAGGCCCGGGAGCATCCCGGTCGACCACCCTCACGTGCTGGTAGAAACGGTGGAAACCGGTCGACAGCGCCGCCAGCATCTCCGTTATCCTGTGAGGCTCCAGGGATTCGGCGGCCAGGGCGGTTTCCACCGGAACCGATTCGAGAAGCCTCATGAGTTCTCTCTCGTGTTTCCCGTCCAGCATTGCGGCCAGGGTTTCGTCATATTCACCGGGAACCCCGATACCGGCTTCCGCCGCGGTTCTGAGGATACCCGCTATCCTGGCGTGGGCATATTGAACGTAATAAACGGGATTCTCGCTCGATTCCATCCTGGCGGCGTCGATATCGAAATCCATGTGGGCCTCCGCCTTCCTGGTGAGGAAGATGTACCTGGTCACGTCGGCCGATCCCACTTCTTTCACAAGTCTCGACAGGGTCACGTATTCGCCGGCCCTCGTGGACATCTTGATCCGCTTACCGCTCCTCAGGAGCGTTACGAACTGGTGAATCACAACCTTCAGCCTTTCGTCCACCTCCCGGCTTCCCAGCAGTTCCTTCAAAACCGCGATGACGTCGGCGCTGGTATCGATGTGATCAGCCCCGAATACGTCCACCAGCAGATCGTACCCCCTGTCGAATTTGTCCAGGTGGTACGCAATGTCGGGCATGCGGTAGGTGTAACTCCCGTCTTCCCTCTTTATCACCCTGTCCGCGGGCCGACCCAGTGCGGTGAGCCGCAGCCAGAGCTTCTCCGGATACAGGGAATCCCGGTACAACAGGGGGCCTTCGCCGGTCTTGATACTTTCCAGACCGGCAATCGTTTCCTCGACCCTGTCGGGAATAAGCTCGCTCTCTGCAAAGAACCTGTCGAAATGAATGCCCAGGAGGGATAAATCGCTTCGTATCATCTCCATGGCCTTCGACCTGGCGAAAGATACGAAGAGTGCCCCGTGGCTTTCCCAGCGCAAATCCCCGCCGTGGAGCCGCTTCAACTCGTCCGCCCATTCCTTCACGTAACCGCCACGGTACCCGCCTTCCGGAATGTCCGAATCCGGTCCGCCCAGGTACCTCACCGCCAGCGAGCGGCCCAGGAGTTCCATCTGTCTGCCGCCGTCGTTGAAGTAATACTCCCTGCTTACCCGCCACCCCACGGTCTCCAGGAGCCTGGATATCGCCTCTCCCAACACGGCCTGCCTGCAATGCCCGACGGTGAGAGGACCGGTGGGATTGGAACTCACGTACTCCACCAGGGCGGTTCTTCCTTCCCCCGCATCGGGCAGGTATCCGGAAAGCCCCCCGGAAGCCAGGCCGAAACAGTACGAAGCCAGGTATTCCGTGGAAAGTCTCATATTCACGAAGCCCGGCCCGTCCACCGAAACACGGTCGACGCCGGGCAGGCACGCGGGAGCATGCTCCAGCATGCCGGATGCTATGGCTCTCGGGCTTTTCTTCAGTACTCCGGCGAGTTGCAGGGGAGCGTTGCAGGCGATGTCACCGAAATCCCTGTTTCCGGGTACCGTGATCTCCGGTAGGAAATCATCGGGCAGGTCATCACCCCACGTTTTCTCCAGCGATTCGCGGAATATCGCGGCTATCTCGTTCCGGAGTTCTACGGGGCCCGACATCAAACCTCGCGCCGATCATCGTACTCCATGGAGGGCACGTCGCTCCACAGCATCTCCAGGTTGTAGTATTCCCGGGTTTCCGGAAGGAACACGTGGATGACCAGATCCACCATGTCCAGGAGTATCCAGCTTCCTTCCTCGTATCCCTCCAGATGGTGCCTGGTCAGCCCGGCCTTCCTGGCGTTCTTCTCCAGGTGATCGGCCATGGCCCTGGCCTGGATCCTGTTCTCGGCGGTCACTATCAGAAACGCCTCCATGGGTAGGGGAACACCGCTCATGTCAAGCGCCACCACGTCGGTTCCATGCCTTTCGTGTGCCGCCTCCGCCAATGTTTCGAGTATATCGAGGGTCGCGGAATATTCGTCCCCCATGTACGGCTACCTCCTATTCTCCGACTCCGAACCTGTCCTTCATATCCATTCCAAGGTACACGGTTACATCCACATCCGGTTCCTCCCCGCCGGGAGGTACTTCCCATACCACGTTCCCGTCTCCCAGACCCAGCAGACCGGCCACCACCACGGCGGCGGACGGATCCTCCAGGTGCGAGGCCACCACCGTCTCCCTGCACGGCCTCTCCGGAGCGTTGGAAGGATCGAAGGGAGTTACAACCACCATGGAATCCGAAGAGGAACGCAGGAGCATGAGCTGGGTCTTGGCCGCCAACCCGTCGACGAAAGTGCCGTTCCGGATCATCACCCTGACCGTGTCGGGGACGTTACCCTTCTGCAGGGATCCGGGTTCCGCCCGGACATCTTCCGGCCCTGCCTCGCCGGTCGTTCCGGCGGCCTTCCGGGTGCCGGGGGGCGGAATCAGCAAGGTCAGAACCACCACCGCAACGGCCAGGCCCGCTATGACGATTCGCCACGGAAAACTTCTACCCGCCAACGTTTCCCCCTCCGTCTCCGTCGAAGAACGGCGCCAGCCTGGCGTAACTTTCCTCCAGGGACATGGAGAGTACCCTGGTCTCTCCGACAGTGGTAAGAAAGTTGGTGTCTCCCAGCCACCGGGGCAGGATGTGAATATGCACGTGTCCCTCTATCCCGGCCCCGGCGCATCCGCCTATGTTCCACCCGCCGTTGATTCCCATGCAATTCATTCCCTCCACCAGGGCCTTCTCGCACCTCACCAGCAAGCGAACCATGGTGGAGAGTTCCTCCTCTTCCAACCCCGAAAGATCGGCGACGTGGCGTCCGGGAACCACCATCATATGTCCGTTGATATAGGGATACCTGTTCAGTACGACGTAAATTCCTCCATCCCTATGGAGTACGAAATTTTCACGGTCCATTTCTTCCCGGGCCCCTATTTCACACAGCACGCACTCATCACCACCGGAGGCGCCGGTCACGTATCCGCTTCTCCAGGGCGCCATCAGGCGTTTCATTTCCGTCCACCCCTTTCAAGGACGGTATAGGGTGCCAGGACCGTTCCCCCGGGCAAGCGGTGATCCACCAGGATGCAACCGTCGCCCAGGCGGCAACCCGGTCCCACCGAGGTCGATCCCGAGAGCCTTACGAATCTTCCCAGGTGCACATCTCCGCTTATTTCCACGGCTTCCTCTATCCAGACGGACCCCGGATCGGGTATGTCCACTCCGGCCAGCATGTGCCTCCCGGCCACCTTCGTCCTGAGAAACTCGGTGGCCCGGGCCAGTTGCACCCTGTCGTTCACGCCGGAAACCTCCATGTAATCGCCGGCCTTTACCGCTATGCACATCCGGCCCATCGCAACGGCTTCGGCCACGGTATCCGTGAGGTAGTACTCGCCCTGGTCGTTACCCGAATCCACCCGCTCCAGCAGGGCGGGCAGCAATTTTCCGTCGAACGACATCATCCCGGTGTTTATTTCCCTTATCTTCCGTTGAGCCGGGGTACAATCCCTGTGCTCGACTATGGCGAGCAACCTCTCCCCGTCTCTCACTATCCTGCCGTAACCCGAGGGATCGGGAGGTTCCGCCGTGAGTACCGCCACCGCGGCATCCGCTTCCTTCCTGGCTTCCTCGAGCATGGAAATCGTGGAACTCTCCAGGAGCGGAACGTCCCCCAGGAGCACCACGACCGAATCCGCCGACAGGTTTCTCAAACCGCAGGCAACGGCGTGGGCGGTTCCCAGCTGTTCCTCCTGGACTTCCCAGGAAGCGCCGTGTTCCTCCACCAGTCCCACCACCTCGTCCCTGCCGTGCCCCACCACCACCACTATTTCGTCGAACCCGGCCAGTTCGGCCTGCTCCAGGACCCTGGCGACCATGGGAACACCCAGGACCGGGTGAAGCACCTTGGGAAGCACGGATTTCATCCTTTTCCCCCGGCCGGCGGCCAGTACGATGCAGGCTGTCATGAATTCAGAAGCCGCGGATCGAGATTGTCATCGTCGGCAACGACTATTCTTGGAGCCGGTGGAACCTCTTCGGAATCCACCCACGTGAACTGCATGACTATCACCCTGTCCCCGGGATGGACCAGCCTGGCGGCCGCGCCGTTGATGCACACGGTACCCGAACCACGTTCACCTCTCAGAACATAAGTTTCGAAACGCTCCCCGCTCTCGAGATCCGCCACCAGGACACGTTCACCCGGCATTATCCCGGAAAGTTCCAGCAGGTCGGCGTCGATGGTGATGGATCCCACGTAGTCGAGCCTCGCCTCGGTTACCACGACCCTGTGCAGCTTGGCTCCAAGAAAACACCTGAACAAGGTTTCTCCTCTCAATCGCCGGAGGCATCCAGAATCATGTTGTCTATCAGCCTCGTATCACCGAAATATACAGCAACCGCGAGCAGAGCGGTGGATTCTATGGTTTCCAGCCGCTCCATGGTGTCCGGATCCACCACTTCCACGTATTGTATCCCGGCCAGGTCGGCGGTGGAGATCTTCTCCTCCACCAGCTTCTTCACCGCGTCCGCATCTCCGACCCCGGCCTTCACCGCCTCACGGGCCGCCAGAAGCGCCTTGTATATTACCGGAGCCTGGGCTCTCTCTTCCCGGTCAAGGTAGGCGTTTCGTGAACTCATCGCGAGCCCGTCGGGCTCCCTCACCGTTTCGCAGGGAACTATCCCGATTCCCATTCTCAAGTCCCGGACCATCCGCCTCACCACGGCGAGTTGCTGCGCGTCCTTCATGCCGAATACGGCGACGTGGGGGGAAACGATTCCGAAAAGAATCGCGCACACGGTGGTCACCCCGTCGAAATGCCCGGGCCTGTACTTTCCGCAAAGTCCTTCCGTCAAACCGGATACCGTGACCTTGGTGGAAAAGCCCGGAGGATATATCTCCCGGATTCCGGGTACGAACGCGCAGTGGACGCCGGCCTTTTCCAGCTTCCGCAAATCCTCGTCCGGCGTCCTCGGGTATTTGTCCAGGTCCTCTCCGCGGTTGAATTGCACGGGGTTGAGGAAGATGGACACCACTACCCTGTCGGCCTCCTCCAGGGCTTTTTCCACCAGCCTCATGTGGCCGTCGTGAAGCGCTCCCATGGTGGGTACCAACGCCACCGCCAGATCCAGCGCCTTCCAGCCTTTCACCAATTCGGCCACGTCTTTCCCGTAATGCAGGATTTCCATGCTACCTCTTTCCGCCCAGCCTGGGAACGAAGGTCTGGATACCTCCTCCGTGTACGGCTATGGCTTCCAGGAGCCCGTTGAAATCATCGCCCTTCTTCCTGAAATCGGCATGATCGGTGTTGACCACCAGGGTGGGATGGCGGCGGGACCTGAAAAAGTAGTCGTTGTATGCGTCGATGAGCTTCTCGAGATACGAACGGCTTATATCCATTTCGAAAGGCCTGCCCCTGCTGGTTATCCTCCGCAGCAGGGAATCGCTCGAAGCCTGCAGGTAAACTACCAGGTCAGGCTGCGGAACCCTGGGCTCCAGCATGGAACAAAGCTTCTCGTAGAGTGCGAACTCGTCATCATCCAGGTTTATGGAGGCGAAAATCCTGTCTTTCGCGAACATGTAGTCGGCAACGACCGCTCCGCCGAAGAGGCTGGGTTGGGCCAGTTCCTTCTGCCGCCCGTACCTGCTTAGCAGGAAAAACAGCTGGGTTTGGAAAGCCCACGCCTTCCTGTTCCGGTAGAATTTCGGCAGGAACGGATTATCCTCGACTTCCTCCAACACCGCTTCCGCCTGCCAAGCAGACGCCAACAGGTTGCAAACCGTGGTCTTGCCTACGCCGATCGGCCCCTCGACAACCACGTAATCCGGGTGATCCTTCAGCGCCCCACCTCCCAGAATCGCCCTTCGGCCGGAACCGGGATAACCATGGAGATCTTCGCCGTATCACGGCATTCCCGCAACATTTCCGCCGGGGCGGCGTCAAGACCGGGCACGTCACCGCTCCAGACCTGGGCAAGCGGTTCGAGCACGAATCTCCTCCTCCGCAATCCCGGGTGAGGAATGGTCAACATCGATCCTTTCCGCCTTTCGCTCCCGAAGAAAAGCAAGTCCATATCCAGGGTCCTGGGACCGTTTCCCTTCTCCACCTGGGATCCGGCCAGAGCCTCCGCCTCCCTGCACGCCAGGAGGAGTTCCCGGGCCGTACGTCCGAATTCGCCTACCATGACGCAGTTGTAGAAATTCCCTCCTCGTGCTCCCTCCGCCGGAGGGGTCTCGAACACCCCGGACAGCCTGAACGACGTCACTCCCGGGTACGAGGCCAGATGAAGCGCACCGATCAGCAGGTTACCGAACCTGTCGCCCAGGTTACTGCCCATTCCCACGGCGAACTCAGTGCCCATCCCCGTCTTCCACAGTAAAACTCACCGACCGGATCTTCAGGTCCGTGGGCGGCCACGGCTTGGTGACGGTCACCTCCCAGGAACCCGACGGAAACTCCCCGGACAGGCGCCTGTGTATTTCCAGGGCCAGGTCCTCCACGTAATCGAAGTCGCTCCCGGCCAGGGATTCCAGTATCCCGCAGACCGCGGAATAGTCCACCGAGATTCCGCCTTCCACGGTACCGCGCCACGTGAGGTCCACGGGCACCTCCCTGGTTACCGGCTTCTCCGATGCGAGGGCTCCCAGCCTGAGTCGCAGGACCAGGTTCCGGATGACCAGGGTTCCCTTCACCTGGTACCTTTCTTGAGCCAGGTCTTCAGCCGATGCCCGAACAGCTCCATCTGCTGAAGTCTTCCCACCGCCTTATGTATGTCCTCTTCGGGAACCGTAAGGGCGAAACGAACGTAACCCTCTCCATAACTGCCGAAACCGCTGCCCGGGGTTACCACTATACCGGCATGGGAAATCAGTTTTCGCGCAAAAGTCATGGCCCTGGTATCGCCGGGCAACTTCACCCAGACGAAAATGGTGCCCTGGGTATCGCATACGTCCCAATCCAGCCCCTTCAGCCCCTCCACCAGCACTTTCCTGCGCCCGGCATACACGTCGAAGAAACCGGTGACATCGGATTTCAGCGCCACCGCGGCCGCCTTTTGAACAGCGGTGAACACCCCGGAATCTATGTTCTCCTTGGCCCCGTTGAAGATGCTGACCAGGTTATCTCCTCCCGCCACGAATCCCACGCGCCAGCCGGTCATGTTGAAGGTTTTCGAAAGACTGTGAAACTCCAGGCAGACATCCGCCGCGCCGGGCACCTGGAGGAAGGACGCCGGCGGACGGCCGTCGAACCTGATATGACTGTATGAATTGTCGCTTACTATCAGAACGTCTTCCCGCCGGGCCCACTCCACGATCCGTTCCATCCGCTCCATGGTGAGGACCGCTCCGGTCGGGTTGTTGGGATAGTTCAGGAATACCATCCTGGCCCCTGAAACCACCTCGGGAGCCAGGGAATCCAGGTCCGGGGCGAAACCGTTCTCTCTCAGGAGGGGCAGATCCACGGGAACGGCTCCCGCGAGGATGGCCGAACCCCTGTACACCGGGTAACCGGGATTGGGAACCAGTACGACGTCACCGGCATTGCAGAAGAACACCGGTACGTGGGCCAGGCCTTCCTTGGTTCCTATGACGGCGCCGACCGATATCCCGTTCCCGGCGGTATCCACTCCGAACTGTTTTTTCATCCAGTACCGGGCGGCCTCCTTGAAGAAATCGCTGCCTTCCCCTTTGGGGTACCTGTGGTACGAAGGTACCGCCACCGCCTCCCTGGCGGCCTCCACCACGTATTCCGGGGTGGGCCTGTCGGGGTCTCCCACCCCGAAATCGATGAGTTCCAAGCCTTTCTGCTTCGCGGCCTCCTTCTGCCTGTCTATTTCGGCGAAAAGGTACGGGGGAAGCATGCTCAGGCGTTGAGACGCGGATATCACTACTCTCCTGCCCTTGTTCCTGTCTTTCAAGTCCGTCCTCCAGGTAGGTAGGTATGCAGTGTCGGCGTTGACATGGTTCGGGGATAATATATGAATCCTTTCGACGCTCCAGTACACCGCCGGTTCCACGTGCGGGAACCCTTCCTACAGCACCGCTCCGGCGGCCGGGCCGGGGAATAACCAAGGAGGAGAGAGATGATCCTTCTGCCGTTGATAATGCTTGCGGCCACGCCTCCCGTCGCACCCAGGATCCCGTTCGAGATAACCGCCCACGGTCATACAAGGGTGGATTACTACTACTGGCTGAGGAACAGGGACGATCCCGCCGTCATGGACTACCTCCGCAGGGAAAACGAATGGACCGACAGCGTCACCTCCCGGTGGAGCGCGCTGACGGACACCCTGGCCGCCGAGTTGCGCTCGAGGATTCCCGGCGTGGACGCATCCGTTCCTTACTACAGAAACGGCTACTGGTATTGGCACGAATACCGTGAAGGAGAGGACTACCCGGTCCACATGCGCAGGCGGCATCCCGACGGGAAGACGGAAGTACTGCTGGACGAAAACCTCTACGCATACGGGAGGGATTACTTCAACGTGGAGCTTCTCTCCGTCAGCCCGGACAATTCCATCCTGGCCATGGTGTACGACACGACGGGTGGGTACGATAATACCTTGATATTCAAAGAAATATATTCGGAAAAAATACTGGACGAAATTCATGACGTTTCACCGGACCTGGCCTGGGCCGCCGACTCCAGGATGGTTTTCTACGGGTTCAGAGACGATACCGGGCGCACGAACCGCATAATGCGGAGAACCATAGGCTGCGACGACCAGGTATGCGTGTACCGGGAACCTGATTCCACTTTCTGGACGGGAATCCGGAATTCCGGCGACATGAAATGGGTGGTACTCACCACCGCCGGTACCCTGGAATCGGAATGCCGCATCCTTCCGGCCGATACTCCGAGAGACACGTTCCGCCTGGTATTTCCAAGAGTGAAAAACATCGAGTACTACGTCGAACCCCTGGAAGACACGCTCTTCATACTTACGAACCTTCACGGCGAAAATTTTTCGGTAATGAAAGCGCCGACGGATTCACCTTCGATGAGTTGGTGGAGAACGGTGTTGCCTTACGACGAAAAAGTATTCGTGGAGCAGGTCGACGTTTACGACGATTTCCTGGCGATAACGGCCAGGATCGACGGATTCCGTAAACTCCTGATCATGCACCGATACGACGGGACCGTGGTTCCGGTAACGATGGGCAACGAAGTCTCCACATTTTACATCGTTTCCGGATCCGACGTCTCTTCCGATTCCGTAAACTTCTGGTATACTTCATTGAATATCCCCTGGTCCCTCATGACATACGACGTGACTGCGGATTCCACCAGGATTCTGAAGGTCACGTTCGCGGGTGAAGATTTCGATTCGGGACTCTACCGGGTCCGGCGACTTTCCGTTCCGGCCCGTGACGGAACCGAGATTCCGGTGAGCCTGGTTTATCGCGGGGACACGTTCTCTCCCGGAGCTAATCCCCTGCTGCTCTACGGATACGGCGCATACGGCTCCTGCACCGAACCGATATTCAGTTCCGCCAGACTCTCGCTGCTGAACCGCGGGTTCGTTTATGCCATCGCCCATGTCAGGGGAGGCGGCGAGATGGGAAGGTGGTGGTACCACCAGGGCAGGAAGCTGAACAAGAAGAACACTTTCACCGACTTCATAGATTGCGCCGAGTACCTGGTCGGGAACGGCTACTGCGACCGCGACGCCGTGTTCGCCATGGGCGAGAGCGCCGGAGGGCTTTTGATGGGAGCGGTGGTGAACATGAGACCGGATCTCTGGAGAGGCGTAATCGCCGGCGTACCCTTCGTGGACGTACTGACCACCATGCTCGACCCCACCATACCTCTCACCACCAGCGAATACGAGGAATGGGGCAATCCGGCGGAGAGCAGGGAAGTTTACGACTACATTCTATCCTATTCCCCGGTGGACAACCTGGCGGAGGTTAATTACCCGGCCATGTACGTCTACACCGGGCTCAACGATACCCAGGTGGGTTACTGGGAACCGGCGAAATGGGTGGCGGGCATCAGGTACCTGGACACCGGAGGTGAGAACGTACTGCTGAGAATCGAGGGATTCGGCCACGGCGGAGCATCCGGAAGATTCGGATGGCTGCGCCGGGAGGCGGAACGGTATGCATTCCTGCTGACCACCGCCGGAATCGGACACTGACGCCGACCCCAAAAAAAGAAAAAGGGCGGCGCATTCGCGCCGCCCGCTTTTTTATCCGCTTAAACTAGTGGGTGATGTCTTCCACGGTCTCACCGGCATCTTCCAGGGCTTCGCCCACGCCCTCGACCGCTTCCTGGACGCCTTCGGCGGCTTCCTCTACCTCTTCGGCGGCTTCTTCCAGTTCCTCGGCGGCTTCTTCGAGTTCACCGGCTTCTTCCTCTTCGGCTTCCTCGAGTTCCTCCTCGACGGCCTCATTGGTCTCTTCCACGGCTTCCTCGACCTGTCCGACGGCATCTTCAACGGTATC
The DNA here is from genome assembly GCA_027067855.1 of Candidatus Fermentibacteraceae bacterium. Lineage (GTDB taxonomy): Bacteria > Fermentibacterota > Fermentibacteria > Fermentibacterales > JCC-6 > Aegiribacteria. The sequence goes on along the minus strand of JAMOUX010000031.1, from coordinate 1,208 downwards.
GACGGTCTCGGCAGCCTGATCGGTTACTTCCTTGGCCTGCTCTCCGCAACCCGAAGCAAAGGCGAGTGCGAACACGGCCACGAGAAGAATCATGATATAGTTCACTTCAGACTCCTTCCGGGGTTTCAAAAATTTTCGACGAATTATTGGTTTTCCCTCCGCATGAAGTTGAAGCATAAACATTGGGGCGTCGTATTGTCAAGGCGGCTACGAACCGCAATTCCGGGTGCGATCCAATATCTTGGAGGTATTTCTGAAGTGTACTTTGGCCACCTGTTCCAGCACACTTTCCCCGAACTTGTCGACGAACCGGGCCGCCGCCCGGTCCGCCGTCTTTCCCGCGCCGGGCACCGCCCGGAGTCCGAATTTCTTTCCCAGATGCTCCAGTCCTTTCATGTACGCGGATCGTGCAAGAATGGATGCCGCGGCCACGGCCGGATCTGACTCGCCCCTCTCCCTGAGTTCGAGACTGTAGTCACCCCGGGGCATGAGGGGTTTCAACCTGTTTTCGGAACAGAACTTGTCCACCACCACCCTGTCCGGGGAAATGGTTTTCATGACGGAAGCCACGGCCCGGGCATGGCACAGTGCAAGAAGATCCAGGCTGTTTTTCCCCCGCCGGCGCAACTCATCGAACCCCCTGTTATATTCCACGGGCATCAGCACTACGGTGGCGATCCTCCCGGAAAGCTCCTTCCTTATCCGGCCCGCAAGCATCTCGAGTTCCCGCTTTCCCACGAGTTTGGAATCCCTTACGCCCATGCGTGCAATACGTTCGGCGATCCCGGCATCCACCCCCACCGCGGCAACCACCAGGGGGCCCATGTAATCTCCTTTTCCCGCCTCGTCAGAGCCTATCCACGTACCGGATCCCGTGTTCTCCGCCGGGGTCGGCACGGGTTCGCTCCTCCCCGAGAGCAACCCGACTACCACACCGGCGAGGGCGGCGTCCCCGCCCGCCGGAATCACGGAAAATCCTTTTTTCGAGGAATAGTAGTAGTTGATGCCGCAAACGGAATTTCCCCGGCGGTACTCCACCCTGATTCCGTTCACCAGCCTTTTTCTGGACAGAACGGTTATGCCGTGGGCGGCAAGAAGGGCGTCGGCCTCGTTCACCATGCGTTCCGGCAAGTCCACTCCGGTCACGGCCCCGGGGGATCGCAGACTTCGAAACCCGGGTTCTCCACCGCCAGGGGCGGCCCCGGCGT
>JAMOUX010000030.1 GCA_027067855.1 Candidatus Fermentibacteraceae bacterium | reverse complement strand
TGTACGAGGAGTAATGGATCCTGACATCCCTTCCGGCGATCTTGTCGTCGTCGCCGTATATGAGGACGTATTCCACTCCCTCGTCACGGCAGTCGGTAAGGAAAGCCCTTATCTCCTGCTGAAGATCCACGAACGAGTACTGAGACTGTACCCAGCTGGTGGTATACACGTTGGTGGGAATGCCCTTGGAGCTTTTCCACTCTGCAAGTTCCTTGGCGTAGTTCTCGTATTCCGAGGGGGTTATTATCACGTATTCACCGTATTTAAGGCTTTTCGAATCGACTATCGTGGCGCCGGAAGGAGAAACGTCTTCCGGGTTCACCACTACATTACTTACGATTTTCTGCGACCTGCGCTCGCTCTGAAGGCTTCTTCTCTTTACCGTGAGCATGGAGGGGTCGTTCTCGTAATGCACCTTGACGGTAAGGTCTGTGAGTACCTCGACGGTACCGCTGGCCGGGTTCCACCTTGCGGGATAAACCTCGAGGTACGCCACCGGTATTCCCATTATGACGCTGGATGACGCCAGCCTTACGGGAAGAGCCGGGAAGAATTCACTGGAACCGTAGATCTCTGGGTTGGGTTCCACCGGCTTTAATTCCCGCTCTACCGAAAGGGGCTGGGCCTGGGCCGCGGGAATTATGCTGAAACGACCTCTGAGCGGAGTATAAGTTGCATTGGTAACCTCGATGGAAGTGGCCGAGGTACCGGTGGGCAGGGCTACCCTGGCGGTGAATTTGGGCATGGCCGGATTACCCACGGTCTCCATGAGGTTCATGCCGATTCCGGTGACCCTGGCGTAGATTCCCGCATTCTCGACGTTTATTGCCGAGGGATCCAGAGGTACGGTCACCGACAGTTGTCCGGCGGTGGCCGAAACCACCGCCAACAGTGATAGCACCAATACGACAAAAAGTCTCATAGTGTCTCCTTTCCTGACTTATCATTCAAATCGAAAAACAACTTTTTGCGGCAAGTCTCTCGATTCTCGATTCCGGCTTACCGAAAGCTTTACGCACTCGAACCCGGTTAACGGGGAATCCCGTATTCCATGATAAGAGGCGCCAGCAATTTTACTTCCGTATTTACATTATTCCCCTGGAGAGTATATGTCCATAGCAGGGAATCGGACGAGGTTACGTGAACCACCACCGAGGAATCATCGCGAAATACGCCGAATACCAGGTAATCCAATCCAAGGTAATCCCCGACGAGCTTCGCGTAGGACGGTCCCGGGTCGTTTCCGAAATCCACCGGATCTTCGTATACGATGATATCGTCATGAGCCGTCTTCTTCATAGCCTCCAGAAGCAGCTGCGCCGTTTCGCGCCCCCCGGGACCGGGGAACACGTGTACTCCCACCAGCGGGGGCCGGTCGTCGGACGTGTTCTTCTCCAGGGAGTCCCAGTCTACCCCGGTATCCACCGTCATCGGAGGGTGAGATGCCGGTTCCTTTTCCCGGGCCGCATCGGTAACGGCGTCATAAACCATGAATCCACCCACGAGAACCGCCAGGCCCAGGGCCACGTAGGTCATGTCCGGGGAGCCGTCGCTTTTCGGAGAGGGTCTTCCCGCGCTATCGGCCCGGGAAATGGAGACTAAAACGAAAACGGCGACCCACAGGGCCGCCGTCGCCGATAAGGATCGTCCGCCGGGCACCGGTCTAATCTTCCTCCGCCCTGGCTTCTTCCATGATCTTTTCCTGTATCTCCCTGGGTACGGGCTGGTAGCCGTCGAAGGTCTGCGTGAAACTTCCCCTGGCCTGGGTCAGGGATTTCAGGGTGCTGGTGTACTGGAAAAGCTCCGCCTCCGGTACGCTTGCTTTTATGACCTGGAATGCTCCTTCGGACTCGATGCCCTGGATCCGGCCCCTCTTGGAGGTTAGGTCACTCATGACGTCACCCATGAATTCTTCCGGAACGGTCACCTCCAGCGTGACTATGGGTTCCAGCAGGATTGGACCGGCATTGAGCATCACTTCTTTAAAGCACTTGTTGGACGCTATCTTGAATGCCATATCGGAGGAGTCCACCGGATGGTAGGAACCGTCGAAGACCACCACTTTCACATCCACTACCTTGCTTTTGGATATGGGGCCGCTCTTCAAAGCCTCCAGTACGCCCTTTTCCACTGCCGGAATGAAGTTTGTGGGTACGTTGCCGCCCACGACTTTGCTCGCGAACTCGAAACCCGCCCCACGGGGTAGGGGTTCGAGCCTGAGGAACACGTGACCGTACTGTCCCCTGCCTCCGGTCTGTTTCTTATGCTTGTAGGAGCCTTCCGCCTTCTTGGTTATGGTTTCATGATAGGCGATCCTCGGCTTGAAGGTGACCGTCTCGACTCCGGTGGCTTCCTTGAGCCTGCTGAGCATTACTTGCAGGTGAAGTTCTCCCATGCCCGAAAGGGTCGTTTGGCCTATTTCCGATTCGTTTCTCAGTATGAGGGTGGGATCCTGCGCGGCGAGGACCGAGAGCCCCTGGCCCATCTTATCCTCGTTTCCTCTTTCCTTGGGGGCTATGGCGACTCTGTAAACCGGTTCCGGGAATACTATCGGGTCGAGTTGTACTTCGTATCCCTTCTGGGCCAGTGTGTCGTTCGTGGAGGTGTTTTTCAGCTTCGCCACCGCGGCTACGTCACCGGTTACCAATTTATCAGCAGTTATCCTGTTATTTCCGGTCATAAAGTAGTAGTTGCCCATTCTCTCAGAAGAGCTTTTCGTGACGTTGAATACGTCGGTGGTGCCCTCTATTCCCCCGGAGTACACCCGGATGAAAACTATTTCACCCATGTGGGTATCTATCCTGCTGCTGAAAACCCTGGCCACGAAGGGTCCCGACGGATCGGGAGCGATCTCCGTTTTTTCTCCGCCCTTGGAAGCGGGAAGGGCAGGACCTTCCAGGGGAGACGGCACAAATCTCGGGATGGCGTCGAGAAGAAAATTCTGCCCTACGGGAGGTACCGACAGCCCGCAAAATACCGGGAAGAAACCCCTGGAAGCCACCGCTTTCCTCAGACCCGTCTCCAACTCGTCGTCAGAAAGAGAATCATTCTCGAAAAAGGCTTCCATGAGTTTTTCATCGGCTTCCGCCGCGGCCTCGGTTATCATGGCCCTGAAAGTTTCCAGTTCGTCCTTGACGGAATCGGGGACAGGCATCTCGTTTCCCTGTGCATCCACCGCTTCTCCGGTGAGAACGTTGACTATTCCGATGAAAGATCCGTTCTCCTCTACGGGGAAGGTCACCGGCACGGCGTTCTTGCTTATGTTTTTGCGGATGTCCTCGACGATCCTTCCGAAGTCGGCGTTATCACGGTCCACCCTGTTGACCCAGATGAGTACGGGTTTGTCGTCACCTGCGGCGAAATCCCAGGTTTTAAGGGTGCCCACTTCGACACCGTCGGTACCGTCCACCACCAGGAGTACCGCGTCGGAGACGGAGACGGCTCCTATGGTTGCTCCGTAGAAATCCGCCAGTCCGGGTGTGTCGATGACGTTGATTTTGTGACCGGCATGCTCGATTATGCCGGAGGTTGAAGCAAGACTGTGTTTCCTCTCCTTGCTCTCGGGGTAGTAGTCGAAATGGCTGGTTCCCTTGTCGACGCTACCCAGGCGATCAACGGCTCCGGCCGTGAAGAGCAGGGCGTCGCACAGGCTGGTTTTTCCCACAGAACCGTGTCCCACCACGGTGATCGTTCTCAGTTTTTCGGGATCGTAGTTCTTCAATGCAAAACTCCTGTTCGTGATCTTGTTCGAAAGGGAAAACGTTACTAGTGTTACGCACTACACGAAACTTATTACTTACGCAAGAACGACCCTTCTGTCAACTACTGGAGGATGCATGGTAAACGTTCGTATTTTGCTTCTGCTCATCGGGGCGGGCTTTCTCTATTTCATAATCAGGCAGTTGGTGAACAGTTGGATTCGTCCCGGCATCGACAAGGAACGATATCGTGAGAAGGAAGCGGAGGAGGAGGTCATGGAGAGAAGGGCCGGCGGCATGGTTCCCGTGTGTCCTCTTTGCGGAAACGCTACTAAGCTCCACCGGTATCCGCATATAATCGTGTGGCGCTGTATCCGCTATCCTTCCTGCAGGGGCTTTGTAAAAGCGCAGAAGCCCGGGAAGCCGAAATTCGCGGAGGATTGGCGCAGGAAGGGAAGAACGAGGTAAAGGGGAACAAGCTGCAGCTCTTGTGTCCGGGACATGGATTTCCGATTTCGTAATACCGATCGCGAGGAGGAAAAGTGTTTTTCGATGATTACAGAATTTCCAGGCATCCCATCCTGAATGTGCACGATTCCGTCAGGGTGTTTTTTACTTTCAACGGCAGAAAGTTGACCGGCTTCCGGGGAGAGGCGGTCTCGTCGGCCCTTTTTTCCAACGGGATAAGGATATTCGGACACCACCACGCGGATGGCGGTGCTCAGGGCATTTTTTGCGCGAACGGCCAGTGTTCTCAGTGTACCATGGTAATAGATGGTGTGCCAAGGAAGAGTTGCATAGTCCCGCTGGAAGAGGGGATGGTCGTGGAGAGCCTGGAAGGGTTGCCGGAGTTGGGGAATGCTCCCGGCCCATCCGTGAAGAAACCTCTGAGGCACGAGACACAGGTGCTCGTACTTGGTGGCGGACCTTCGGGAATGGCCGCCGCCGTGGAACTGGGAAAGCGTGGAATACGCACCATCGTGGTGGACGACAAGAACAGGTTGGGCGGCAAACTCGTACTTCAGACCCACAAGTTTTTCGGGTCGGTGGAAGACTGTCATGCCGGTACCCGCGGAGTACATATAGCGGAGATGCTCCAGGAGAGGGTAACTTCCATGGAGTCGGTGGAAGTGTGGCTGGATAGTGTTGTATTGGGCGTTTTTTCCGACGGAACCGTGGGAGTCCGCCGTCCCGACGGTTACAGGATCATCCGGCCGGTTCATCTCCTGGTCACTACCGGGGCCAGGGAGAAATCCCTTCCTTTTCCGGGTTGCACTCTGCCGGGGGTGTTCGGAGCCGGGGCCTTCCAGACTCTGGTGAACAGGGACCTCGTGAAGTGTTCCGGCAGAGTGTTCATACTGGGGGGCGGCAACGTCGGGCTCATAGGAGCGTACCATGCCATACAGGCGGGCATGACCGTTGTGGGACTCGCGGAAGGAATGTCCGAATGCGGCGGTTACAAGGTACATGTGGATAAGATAAAGAGGCTTGGGGTAAACATATATACAAGTCATACCGTTCTTGCGGCGCACGGTTCGGAGAAGCTGGAGTCCGTTACCGTAGCCCGGGTGGATCGGGAATTCAGGCCTGTTCCCGGAACCGAGAAGAGTTGGAATGTAGATACCTTGCTGGTGGCGGTGGGGCTGGATCCCGTGAACGAGTTCTATGAAAAGGCGAAGGAATTCGGAATCAGCTCATGGATTGCCGGAGATTCGGAAGAGATAGCCGAGGCGAGCGCGGCGATGTTCAACGGGAAGATCCGGGGTCTTCGAATTGCGCGTGAACTGGGTTGCGACGACGTGGAGATTCCCGATGATCTGAGAGAAAAGGCCGAAATATTGAAAAGTCCCGGAGGCAGGGTGTTTCCTTACGAGCCTCCCGTAGATTCCCGGGAAGGAGTTTTCCCGGTGCTCCACTGCGTGCAGGAAATTCCGTGCAATCCCTGTATGACCGTGTGTCCCGATGAATTGATAAAAACTACCGGCCATCCGATAATGGGAATTCCCGAGTATTCCGAGGGGTGTATAGGTTGTGAAAGGTGTGTGGCGGTATGTCCCGGACTGGCCGTTACCCTGGTGGACTTCAGAAAATCCGGTAATACTCCCGTCGTGACATTGCCGTTTGAACTGGGGGAATGGATGCTCCGCGAGGGCGCGGAAGTGACGGTTACGGACCGGGAGGGCGGAGTACTGGGCAGGGGAGTGGTGAAGAGTTGGAGGAGAGCTCCCGGTTTCGAGAAGACGCTACTGGTAAAACTGGAGGTCGAAGGTGACATTGCAGCCGGAGTCGCCGGTTTCCGTGTCCGGGATCCGTTCGACTCGGAACCTCTTGGAAACCCACTGCCGGTACCGCTTCCGGACGAGGCCGTCGTTTGCAGGTGCGAAAGGGTTACCGCAGGCGAAATAAGAAAGCGCGTGAGGTCCGGCATACGTGACATGAATCACTTGAAGGCCATCATAAGGGTTGGTTTCGGTGCCTGCGGCGGTAAAACCTGCTCCGGACTCGTGGAAAGAATATTCAGAGAGGAAGGTATCGGACCCGACGAGGTGACACCGTTGACGGGACGACCACTCTTCGCGGAAACCCGGCTGGGCTGGTTCGCCGGGAAGGAGGGTGATGATGAGTAGCGGGAATTATGATGTAATAGTCATCGGTGCCGGCAGCGTCGGAACTCCGCTGGCGATGAGCCTTGCGGAGAACGGTGTGAGTGTTCTGTGCGTGGATTCCGGTGCATCGGCGGGACAGGGTAACAATAAGTGCGCCATAGGTGGTGTCAGGGCGACTCACGGCGAACCTGCCAAAGTCGGACTGGCTCTTCGTTCCCTCGAGATATTCCGGCATTGGCGTGAAGAGCATGGAGATGACATAGGCTGGTACCGGGGAGGGTACGTCTACGTGGCATACGACCGGGATACCATGGAACTGTTCAGGAGAAACGTTCCCAGGCAGCAGGCCTCGGGACTGGATATCCGCCTGGTGGGTCCCGGGAAGATACGGGAACTTGTTCCCGGAATAAATGATGAGGAACTTCTGGGGGGGACATGGTCTCCTGGGGATGGAAGCGCCAACCCCATGAAAAGCTGTTACGCTTTCTGGAACAGGGCGGTTCGCTTGGGGGCCGTTTTCCGGTTCAACGAGTCGGTGACCGGACTGGAAATAAAAGGTGACGGGGTTGTATCCGTGAAAACGACCTTGGGATCATACGGTTGCGGAGCCGTGGTCAATTGCGCCGGGTCTTCCGCCGTTAAGGTGGGAAGGATGGCGGGTGAGGAACTGCAGGTGTACCCCGAGAGCCACGAGGCCGGGATTACGGAGCCGGTACAGAGGTTCTTCGAACCCATGGTGGTGGATATCCGCAATGCTCCCGGATCCGCCAACTACTACTTCTATCAGCATGAGACGGGACAAGTGGTATTCTGCATCACACCGGATCCTCCGATTCCCGGCACCGACACCAGAGAGACTTCCGATTTTCTGCCGCTGGTGGCTCCGAGAATGGTTGATCTGTATCCCCGACTGGGAAACCTGAAGGTCAGGAGGGTCTGGAGGGGTATCTATCCCATGAGCCCGGACGGGGCGCCAATCCTGGATAGGGTAGGGCCGGAAAATCATTACGTCGCCGTGGGTATGTGCGGACAGGGCTTCATGCTCGGACCCGGGATCGGCGAAGTGATGGCGAGATTCGTGGTTGGTGATTCAACGGACAGCGACCGGACGATACTCCGTGAATTGAGGTCTGACAGGGAGTTTGGTTCCATGGAGACCCTCAAATAGAAGAATTTACGGTAACGGCCGCAGGCCGGAAAATGCATTCACGGTTAACCTGGAGGTTATTCTCCATGTGTTTCCCCGGTGTTCTTCCGTGTTGTTACCTATGAGTCGGCCCGATGCCGGTTGGATGATTCCATGAAGTATGCGATGGTGCCGTCGATGACGGTAATACCGATTATACCGGAGATATCCGCGAGGTGATGGACATTCAGGATCTTCGTGAAGCAAGAAAACTTCTGGAAGAAATCTATGCCAGGTACAACAGGCGTGAACTGATCCATCCGGATCCACTGGAATTCCTGTGGAGATATGAGAAAGCGGTCGATAGGGAGATCGTCGGGCTGTTGGCATCGAGCCTTGCGTACGGCAGGGTCGCCGCCATACTCGGAAGCGTGGAACGTATCCTGGGCGAACTCGGTCCCTCCCCTTCCGGAACCTTGAAGGAACTTTCCGGAGAGGATCTCTTCCGGATGTTTCCGGGCTTCAAACACCGTTTCTCCACTTCCCGTGAAGTAACCGGGATGCTCTATGCCGCTTCCAGGCTCCAAGAGGAATGGGGTTCCCTGGGCGAATTGTTCCATCGCCGCCTGCGGGAGAGTTACGGGTCATTGGCGGCCGCTCTGGACTCTTTCGTGAACATGTTGCTGGAGATGTCGGGAATGGAGCGTTCCAGTCTGTTGCCCAGGCCGGCCCGGGGTAGCGCATGCAAAAGGCTCAACCTTTACCTTAGGTGGATGGTGCGGCGTGACGAGGTGGACCCGGGGAGCTGGCGCCACGTGGATCCCTCTTTATTGATGGTACCGCTGGATGTGCATATGCATGAGATAGGCAGGGCCATGGGCATGACCGGGAGGAAATCGGCGGACTGGACTACCGCGGAAGAGGTAACGGCGTGGTTTCGGATGGTGAATCCGGAAGATCCGGTAAAATATGACTTTGCCTTGACCAGGATGGGTATCCTGGATCGGGGGGATGACTCCCTGTTTCGCAGGTTGGCCGACGAATTTTTTATCGATATCGAATGATTCGGCGGATTTCCCGGGTACTCAAGCATTCTTTCTTTTGCCGGTTCCCGGAAGATGTTCCCGGAGATTCTCAGCCTTGATGTTTCCCGAAGAGTGGAACGAGATCCGCCAGGGTGGTTATCGTGAAATAATCCGCAATCATCTCGGCGGCTCTCGACGACACGTTTCCGAACACGCAGCTGGAGAGGGAACAACTGTGTTCAAAGGGGCATATCGAAGACTGGAACGTTCCCTCAAGTGCTATCCAGATATCCATCAGCCTTATGTCCCCCGGAGCGACCGCCAGTTCGAACCCTCCGTCTCTTCCCCGCTTGGAGCGTACCATACCCGCCCTGGCAAGCTTCTGCATGACTTTGGAAAGGTGATCCATGGACCCGGGCCTCACCATGAGTTCTCCCAGTTTCAGTTTTTTACCGGAACAGGAAGCCAGTTTTGCCAATGCATGGACCGCAAGGGAAACGGATTCCGGTATGACCACTGGTGACGCCATGGAACCTCCTTCTTTACGGTAATTTAGTATTGAAGTACCTAAAAGTCAATATCAAATTGTTGAAAATTTCTAAAATACATGGTATTGACAACATTGTGATGTGTCATATATATGGAACCGTAATACCAATTCAACTATCCGAAGGGAGATGCCATGTTCTGTTACCAGTGCGAACAGACCGCTGGAGGAGTAGGCTGCGATCGTTTCGGAGTCTGCGGGAAAGACCCGGAAACCGCCGCCATGCAGGACCTGCTCGTGTACGTTACGAAAGGTATTTCCATGTGGGCTGATAAGGCCCGTGCCGTCGGGGCCGGGGTTCACGACGCGGATGTTTTCGTCGTCGAAGCCTTGTTCACGACGGTTACCAACGTTAACTTCGATGCCCGGGTCGTGTCTTCCATGGTGAGAGCCGGGGTCGATATCCGTGAGAAGACCAGGAAAGCGTACGTCGATGCCTGCAGCAAGCTGGACAGGGTTCCGGAAAAACTGGAAGGTCCGGCGGTGGAGGAAATTCCGGACGATCTGGAGCAGATGAAGAACCTTGCCGCCAGGATTTCCATAAGGGAACGAATGGAAACCCGCGGACGCACGGAGACCGGACTCGAGGAACTCATAACCTATGGTTTGAAAGGGGCTGCGGCCTACGCCGATCATGCAAGGATTCTCGGCGTGGAAGACGACGATATCTACGGTTTCTTTCACGAGACCCTGGCTTTTCTTGTGGACAGGCACCCGGTGGAAGAACTTTTCGCCAAGGCCCTGAAAGTGGGCGAGAGGAACATCAGGGTCATGGAACTGCTGGATGCGGCGAATACCGGGACTTACGGTCATCCCGAACCCACCAGCGTGAGGATCACTCCTCTGAAGGGGAAAGCCATCGTGGTATCCGGTCACGACCTGAAGGACCTGGAGGAACTCCTGAAACAGACGGAGGGAAAAGGTATTAACGTTTATACCCATGGCGAGATGCTGCCGAGCCTCGCATATCCCGGTCTTAAGAAATATCCTCACCTTGTTGGTAATTACGGTGGGGCGTGGCAGGACCAGCAAAAGGAATTCGATGCTTTCCCTGGTGCCATACTTATGACTACCAACTGTATACAAAAACCCAGGGATTCCTATAAAGACAGGATCTTTACCTGCGGCCTTGTACAGTGGCCCGGGGTGGTTCACATAGAAAACCGGGACTTCGCCCCGGTGATAGAGGCCGCGCTGGCCGCCGAGGGATTCACGGAGGATGCCCCGGAGAAAAGAATCATGGTGGGATTCGGCCGTAACGCGGTTCTTTCCGTGGCCGATACCGTGGTAAACGCCGTCAAGTCGGGGGATATCAGGCATTTCTTCCTGGTGGGAGGCTGCGACGGTGCGAGACCGGGAAGAAACTACTTTACCGATCTTGCGCGCATGATCCCGGAAGATTGCGTAATACTTACCCTGGCATGCGGCAAGTACCGCTTCAACAAATTGGAATTCGGAGATATCGGCGGGATTCCCAGGCTACTGGACGTGGGTCAGTGCAACGACGCCTATTCCGCGATACGGATAGCTTCCGCTCTCGCCGATGCATTCGGGTGTGGGGTCAACGACCTGCCCTTGTCCTTCGTTCTCAGCTGGTATGAACAGAAAGCGGTGGCGATCCTGTTGTCCCTGCTGCACCTGGATGTAAAGGACATCAGGCTCGGTCCCACGCTTCCAGCATTCCTGACCGAGGATGCGCTGAGTGTCCTGGTGGAGAATTTCGGAATAAAGCCGATCACCACTGCCGAGTCGGATCTGGCGGAGATGTTGGCGTAATCGCCGTGAACCTTTTTTGGGGGGCTTCTCTCGGCCCCCCGTTTACCACGATGGAGTACGTATGAAAACTCTGAAAGCTTACGAAGCGCAGGCCGTTGAAAATCCGCACGGGGTAGACGTAAGAAGATTGTACGATACGCCCGACGCCCTGGTGAGTCACCTTACCCTGGAACCCGGCCAGGGCTTGCTAAGACATATTACACCCGTGGACGTCTTTTTCTACGTTCTTGAAGGAAACGGTACCGTTGAAATCGGTGACGAGGCGATGGTGGTCGGCAGGGATACCCTTGTAGAGAGCCCCGCGGAGATTCCCCATCGCTGGTACAACGATTCCGAAGAAACCCTTAGGGTCCTGGTGGTCAAGGTTCCCAGACCTTCCGCTAAGAGCAGGCTGCTCTGAGCAGCTTCCCGGTATTTCGGAAACGTCACCGTCCGCCTATATTCCGGGAGGCATGGTTTCTTTGTAAACAATGATGAGGCAGGTTCACGCATGATCGATTTCGACGAAGTACGAAAGCTCGTGGACGAGAATATTTCCAGGGTGATCTCCCTGGGAGCGACGTACGTGGATGCCAGGTTCTTCCTGGAAGACCGCTCCGAGACACTGGTGATGTACGACGGCAACCTGGAGGTAAACGACACCACCCTGGAAAGCGGTATCGGGATAAGGGTGCTGTGGGACGGCGCATGGGGTTTCGCGGCCACAAGCGACCTTTCGGGTATGGGTAAGTGTTTCGACAGGGCGGCCGGGAACGCGAGGACGGCGGCCGGGCTGGTTCAGACGCCTGTTTCCCTGGGACGGGCCGAACCGGTGAAGGGAGGTTATTCCACACCCGTGGAGATTGATCCTTTCACCGTGAGTCTACGTGACAAACTGGAGTTCCTGTCCGGACTGGACAATGACCTGAAAGACGATTTCATCCTGAGAAGGGTGGTCGTCGCCAACCTCATGAAGAGGAGGATCCACTTTTGGAACAGCGAGGGTTCCGACGTGGAGAAGAACCTCGTGCACGTTTTCGGCAGGATGATGGTAATGGCTGTGGATTCCGATGGCGAGGCGCAACGGCGAAGCATGGGGCTTTATTCCACCGGGAACGGCGGTGCCGGATGGGAGATGATGACTAACCCGGAGCTGTTTTCGGGACATGCTTCGAGGATAAAGTCAGAATTGGCTCAGTTGATCAAGGCGCCCCGAATGGAGTACGGCAGGAGATCCGTCATTCTTCTTCCCGGCCAGGGACACCTCCAGGTGCACGAGACTATCGGCCATCCCCTGGAGCTGGACAGGATACTGGGATACGAGCTTTCCTATGCAGGCGGGTCGTTCGTGGAACTGGATTCCTTTGGTAAGTTGCAGTACGGCAGCGAGAAACTCTCGGTGAGTGCGTACGGGGGGATAATAAATTCCCCCGGCACATTCGGTTTTGACGACGACGGAACCCCGGAGAGGGACTACCTCCTTATAGACAAGGGGTTGCTTGTGAACGCGCTCACCAGCAGAGCCATGATAAACGAAGCCAACAAGAGGGCCGGCAGGGAGGTTTTCAAGCGAAGCGGGGGAGCCGCCAGGGCTTCAGCCTTCTACCGGGCGCCCATAGACAGGATGACGAATGTCAACATCGTTCCGGGCACTGACGGCACGCTGGAGGACATAATAGCGTCCACGGAGGACGGCGTGATCCTGGACAACCCGGTTTCGTGGTCCATAGGTTCCAACAGGGAACATTTCCATTTCGGGTGCGAGATAGCCTGGGAAGTCAGGAACGGAGAGAGGACCAGGGTGTTGAGGAATCCCACGTACCAGGGACACACGTTGGAATTCTACCGTTCGCTTTCCGCTGTCGGAGACTCCTCTACCTGGAGGGTGGAGCAGGTCGATAACTGCGGCAAAGGTGAGCCGAACCAGATTATGCAGATAGGTCATGGAGTTCCGGTGGTGAGGTTCGATGACGTGATAACCGGGGAGAGGGAGTAGGGACAATGCTGAACACCGGAATCAGGGAAATCCTGCTGAAGGTCAGGGACGAGGCGCGGGGCAGCGGAATCGATGCCAGGTTTCTTCTGCACCATGAGAACAGCCACCTGATGAGAATAGGCAACAATTCCGTATCGCTTAATACCTCCGAGGAACTTTATCGCCTGGACGTGGTGGTCAGGGAGGGTACGCGGCAGGGAAGCCAGACGTACCTGGGAATGATTGATGATATCCAGGTGGTGCGAGACGTGTTGAAATCGGCGGTCGATAAGGCCCGACTGGCCCCCCCCCGGGACTATGAACCTCTGACGGACCGGGTGGAAGAGAACGTGGACGAGGAAGACCAGTACGACGAAGCTCTGGAGAACCTGGATCCGTCGTTCAAGGAAGGTGCCTACGGTGATATTTTCGCCAGGTTGGGAGGGAAGTACAATTACAGCGGTTCGTGGTCCAGCGGGTCCACCGAGTTGTACGTGATTACCACCGCCGGCGACAAGGAAGCTTATCACAAGGGGACCGACCAACTCTTCTCCGTAGTACTGAAACATCCCGGGACGGGCTGGGAACTTTCCGGCAGGCAGACCGGCTGGAGGGTTTCGGACTTCGATGCCGATAAGACCGTAACGGAATTGGAAAGACTGCTGAAGGTTTTCGAAGGGGCCGATGGCCGAATGGTGGAGCCGGGTACGTATACGGTGATTTTCGGTGCCGCCGCAGTGGCCGAGATAGTGGAAATGGCGGTATGGACCGGCTTGCTGGGACGAGGCTGGGAGGAAAAAAGGGGATGGACCGCCGGTAAGAATCCCGGGGATCGGATTCTCGGGGAGAATGTTTCGTTGGTGGACGATCCCGTTAACCCGGATACGTTCATGTTCGGATTCGACTATTGCGGCAGGAGAAGAAGGATTTTTCCCCTGGTGGGAGACGGAGAGCTGATCAATCTCATGTATGATTCCGCCACGGCCGCAAAGTATGGTAAGAAACCAACCGGTCATGACATTAATTCCTTGAGCCTTGTGATGGATACGGGTTTTGGCGGTGAAGATCCTCTTAAAGCAGTCGGGACCATGGGCCGTGTGCTCTTCATACCGGACCTGCATTATGTGAACATACCATCGGAAAGTGCGGGTATATTCACCGGCAGCTCACGTTTCAATGCCGTCCTGGTGGAGGATGGGGAGATGGTTTCACCGATCTTTTCGACCAGGGTCACCGATTCGTTCGTACACATTCTGGGAGGCATCGTAGAACTCTCTTCGAAGTCCGAATCGGTGAACATGTCCAACACCTATGGCAGGAGAAGTCCCGTAGCCATGAGCGTTCCTTCCTATGCAGTGTGCGCGGAGGTCAAGATTACCGACTCCGCCGACTCGTTCTGAACGCGGGAAACAGTCTGCCGAATCGGGCGGTGACTTGAAATGGGTTCCGTCGGACTTACCGTGGTGGTGGGTGGAGGTCCTGCCGGGTCGGCCTGTGCCTGGAAATTGGCCGTTGCCGGGAGGCCGGTCCGTGTATTCGAAAAGGAACCATTCCCCAGAAACAAGATATGCGGAGGCGTACTAAGTCACAGGGCTTCCATGATACTCCTCGAGTCGGGCATGCTTGATCGCGGAGAACTGGATTCGCTGACCCGGAACGAGATCCGCAAGATTTCATTCTGGTACGGGGACGAACGGCTCAGGTTGTACGGGACGGATTCGAGGCCGGCCAGGATAATTTCCAGGGGTGTGTTTGACGGTTATCTCCTGGAGAAGGCGGCCGGGGCCGGGGCACTGGTGACCACCGGCTGCAGGGTGGAATCGGTGGAAGACGGGAAGGCGGTCACTTCCTGTTGCGGTTCGGTTTCGTATTCCAACCTGGTGGGAGCCGACGGGTGCGCAGGCATCGTGCGTAAAACGCTTCCCCGCAGAAGGAGCAGGAAAACCGGCATGGGAGTTTACTATCTGGTTCCACCGGAGAGACTGGAACATGAAACCGATGAATTGGAAGTCCATTTCGGCCACGTTTCTTACGGGTACGCATGGATCATTCCCTGTATAGACGTTGTGAACGTGGGCATAGGTGTCATGGGAAGCCCGGCGTCGCCCTCCGATGTTCTGGAATCCCTGTATGCCTTCGTTGCTTCCAGGTCCGTCGATGTCGAAGGGTTGGAACTGTACGGTGCGGTCATGCCTTCGCTGAGATTGGATACCGGCCTGGGTTCCGGTAACGTTTACCTCGCCGGTGACGCCGCCGGCACGGTGGATCATGTTTCCGGCGAGGGGATCGGACACGCGGTGGAGAGTGGAATGATGGTCGCCGATGACATCATTTCCGGTAACGGCAGGGACAGGGCTTTAACCCGGGGTTCATGCGTCCGGCGGGTTCGCCAGTCGATGTTCTACAGGCATCTTCTTTACGGCAGGATGACCATGCACACCGCCATGGCTGCCATCCGGGACGATGAAACTTTCGCAAGGGAGTATTGGAACATGGTTTCGGGTCCGGACACGTACCACGACATGTTCGGTAAACTCCTGGGCTGGAGTACGTAAAGAAGCGGATCACTCCCGCCTGGCGGCTTCGAGTTCCCGTATCACGTATTTGGCCACTTGTCCCGGCAGCAGTCCGGCCATTCCGTAGAGATCCTCGGGAGTACCGGAGGCTGCGTACCGTGTTATTCCCAGCCTTCTCAGGTTCATGGCTTTCCTGAAGCAGGCCACAGCCACCGCCATCCTGGTGCCCAGACCGGTATCCAGGTCGTGATCCTCGTAGGTGAGGATCAATTCGTATCCTTCAAGCTCATCCAGGAACTTGGGACCGATGCACAGGGGACAGCTCACGTTATAGACTGCCGCGGAGATACCTTTTTCACCAAGATGTCTCCTGACCTCCAAGGCTTTGTGAACCATGACTCCCATGGCTACTATTGCGACGTCGCTTCCCTTTCTTATCAGGTCGTGCATGCCGTAGACGAAGCGGTAGTTTCTTCCGAAGAAAGGTTCGCCGTTCTCATCGGTTATCACCGGGGTCCCGGACCTGCCCATGGCTATGAAGAAGTTTCCGGGATGAGTGGCCGCGTACCTTATGACCCTGTCCGTCTGGTTGGGATCGGCCGGGACTACGGTGTTGTAGTGGTAAAGTGTTCCCATCAGGCTGAGGTAGTTGATACAGTGATGGGTCTTGCCGTCCATTCCAACGTCCAGACCGCAATGGGTGGCCACCACCTTAAGGTTGGTCATGTTGATATCGTTGAGCCTGTGCTGGTTGAATGTTTCGTCGGCGGCGAAAACCCCGAAATCGGCCCAGAAGACCACTTTGCCGGCAATGGAAGCTCCTCCCGCCGCGGATGCGGTGTTGTGCTCCATTATGCCGGTCTGAAAAAAATGATCAGGGAATTCCTTTTCGAAATCGCCGGTTCTCACCGATTCTTCGAGATCGCAGTCGAAGACCATGGGAAGGTTCGATGGATTTAATCTCGCGAGGTCCAGGAGTGCGGCTCCGAAAGCTCCCCTGTTGTCGATATTCCGGTCGGGAGGGTAGATCACCGGGTTTCCTTCCAACTCCAGTATGTTATATGGGAAGCGAAGTTTGAAATCACCGCCGGCCTTCTTCCCGTATGATTCCCGCAATTCGGCCAGTTCCTTCAGATCGTTCGTCTGGCCCAATTCGGCAAGGGCCCGGGAGGCCTGTTCCATGGAAAGGGCTTTCCCGTGGTACCGGGGATCGTTCTCCATGAATGAGACTCCCTTGCCCATTATGGTGCGTGCCATGACCAGGAGCGGGACCCTGGTCGAGTTATCCGGCTTCAATACCCTGTAGAGTTCGTCCACGTTGTGACCGTCGACCTCGAGCACCCTCCAGCCGGCTGCCCGGTATTCCGCGGCGATGTCCGTATACATGACCTCGTCCGTTTTTCCGGATATCTGCAGACCGTTGCAGTCCACCACAACCGTGATGTTCTCAAGCCCGAATTTTCTTACGAATCTCCTGGCTTCGGCTATCTGGCCTTTTTGATGTTCGCCGTCTCCCGCAACCACCCATACGTGATTCCGTATGCCCCTGCATCTGTCCGCCAGCGCCATGCCCGCCGCCGAAGAGAGGCCCTGACCCAGGTTTCCAGTGGTGAGTTCCACTCCGGGTACCGAACGTTCGATATGTCCTTCGAAAGGACTGCCGGCCTTTCTGAACGTCGTTACGGCATGCTTCAGGTCAAAGAATTTCAGCCTGCCGAGGACTGCGTATACTCCTGGGGACGTGTGGCCGTGACTGACCACTATCCTGTCTCTTCCGTCCATGAGGGGATTGCCCGGGTCCACGTTGGCCTGGCTCCAGAGGACCGCGAAGATTTCCAGGGACGACATGGATCCGCCGGGATGCCCGCTTCCCGCCAGGGTGGTCATCCTTATGATATCGCCTCTCGCTTCCCTGCAGAATTCGACGATTTCCCGCCTGGTGTCTTCCGGAAGCTCGGGAGCCCTGAAAAATGTTCTTTCGATCAAGATTCGCTGCCCTCCGACATCACATGGAGTTTTTCCTTCACCAGTTCATGTATTCCGTCCGCTTTCGCCAGGACCTTGTCGAGGAGTTTTTCGGCCTTTTTCCTGATTCCGTCCGCATATTCCCGATCTTCCAGTTCACCGAGATTGATAAGAACGTTGTAGTATGCTCCGATCCCAGCCGCCCTGGCCGCAGTAGCCGCCACGCCGGCGTCGGATACCGAAGCTTGTAAACCCTTGGCTTCCAGTTCGGCGGCGGTTTCGAGTATTTCCGGACACATTTCCAGGACTTTCAGAGGTACTTCGATGGCCTTTTCCACCGCTGCCTGGACGTTTCCCCCCGACCTGGAGGCTTCCATCCACCGATTGAACGCTTCGGTGTCCTCGTCTATCGCGTTGAGAAGGGCATCTTTGTGCCTTTGGGCGGAGGGAGCCAACTTTCTCATAAGGTCCCAGTACTGCCTGGATTTCCTGTGCTTTACCGTGAGGTTGGCAACCATCGAATTCAGGGCTGCAGCCAGGGCGCCCATGAGAGCGGCCGCCGACCCTCCTCCCGGGGCCGGGGAGTCCGTCGATAATTCATCCACGAAATCCCTGCATTTCATGCCCGAAAGGTCCACTGCCTTTTCCTCTATCATGAACTCTATAACCTTTTCTTCAGGCTTGAAAGGTGTGATATCGTTGAGCCCCAGGGATCTGATGGCCGTCTCCATCAATTCTGATTGGGGAACCCCAGTGGTTTTTCCAGCCCTTCCTGCCGCGGAAAGCCCCTGGTGCTGCTTTTCCAGGTAATACTTGCCTGCCTCGAGGAGGGCATTCAGGGGTATGAGTCCCACCACCTCCGAACCGGTTACCCTGGCTCCCAGCTTTTCCGCTTCTTCCTTTACCGCTTCGAAGCCCATGTGAAGCGGAGTGACCGAGATATCGGTAAGATTCATGGTGACCTGCGCGGTTTGGTACTCATCTATGTACCACCCGGTGGCTTTGCAGCACTTGAGCTTTCCCGGGACCTTTATTTTTTCGCCGTTTTCGTCGCGGACGAATTTCCAGTTCTTGTCCCTGAGAAACCTTCCGGTGTCCCTGATGGTGAGACCTATATCCCTGGCTATCCCGGCGTCCTTGGTGTTCAGGTTCACATTGTAGGCGATAAGGAAGTTTCTGGCTCCGATGGTACAGACCCCCGTTTTCGCCACATGATCATTCCACTCGTTGGGTCCGAAATCCGGTTTCCACTCCGGCTTCCCCAATTTTTCAGGCAGGGCTTCGTACTCTCCCTTACGCACGTCGGGAAGTTTTACCCATTCCGGCCTGGATGCCGCTTTTTCGTATAAGTAAACGGGTATCCCCAGTTCTTCGCCCACCTTCCGACCAAGAATTCGGGCGTATTCCACGCAGTCGTTCATGGTGACGCCGGAAACGGGTACGAAGGGACAGACGTCGGTGGCGCCGTGCCTGGGATGCTCTCCCTTATGTTGCCGCATGTCGATGAGTTCCGCCGCTTTCGCGATGAGTCTGAAACAACTTTCGATCACGGCGTCCGGATCCCCGGCGATGGTTATCACCGTTCTGTTGGTGGCTGCGCCCGGGTCTACGTCCAGAACTCTGCATCCGCTCACGGAGTTCGCCGCTTTGACGATCTCGCCTATTACTTCCTTGTCGCTTCCCTCGGAGATGTTCGGAACTGCTTCCACGATTCTTTCAGCCATGGGATCCTCCACTGAATGATCGAGTATTTTTCGAAGGGAGTTTTTTCCGTAGATTCGATTGCCAAAGTTAGGAAAAGGGTACCTCCAAGTCAACCAACCGGGGAAGGCGGGACGGCGTATGTATAGGGGAATCGTCGAAGGTTTCTACGGGAGGCCCTTCGGGGACGGCAGGAGGAAGGTCCTTTTGGAATACATATCCCGCCTGGAAGAGCCGGCGTACGTTTACGCACCGAAGAACGATCCTTACCACAGGATCGAATGGAGACGACGTTACCCACCCGGCCTGTGGAACGGTCTTGCCGAAGACATGTCGTTTGCTTCCGGTGTGGGGGTGGATTTCATCTTTGGTATCAGCCCCTGGGGTTTCATGGATGGTGAAAGCGCGTTACTACGGGCAAAGGCGGAATCGGCGATGGAAGCCGGAGCCGCCGGAATAGCCGTTCTTTTCGATGATGTGCCGGAAAGGCCCGACGGGGATCTCGCGAAGAGGCAACTGGAGTTTGCCGGAGAGGCGCTTGGAAGTTTCCGGTGTCCGGTTTTCGTATGCCCCTCGGTATATTGCATGGAATTCCTTGAAAAACCGGATGGCCGAAACTACCTAGATTCCTGGAAGGAGTACGTGCCCCGTAGTTGGCACTGTTTCTGGACCGGGGAGGAAGTTGTATCCGGGAGACTGGACGCGGCGACCATTGAAAGGGCCCGGTCGCTCCTTGGAACCGGGCCGGCGGTGTGGGACAACATACCGGCCAACGATTACTGTCTCAGGAGAATCTTCCTTTCATCCCTGGATGGGAGAGTGCCTGAAGGCCATCATTACTTCCTCAATCCTCCCGAGTGTTTCCCGGCGGCCCTTTTCGTCGCATGGCGCCTGTTGTCGGAGTGCGGCATATATGAATGGGCTCCGGGTCTGGGAGACGAGGAGGAACCCTGGGATATACTGTCCTGGTTCCATTGGACGCCTTGGTCTCCGAAGGATGCGGGCGATAGATTCCTGGAAAAGATGAGAAAAGCGGTCTTCGATGATCCGGAGCCGGGATTCGACGAGGAGATATCCCGGATCATCGGGCTCATGGAGAATTTTCTCGTGAAACTCGAACGGCTTCCGTGGGGATACGAACTGTTTCCATACGTTCGTGACTTGATGAGAATGCTGGGTTGGTGGAAGGAATTGTCGACTCTTCGAACCCCGGAAGAAAGAGTCGATAGGTTGAAGTTCCTGGCCATGGAAAGGCTTCCCATGGAACATCCGCTGGCGTGCCTCGTCTGGGATATCTCCATGTATCGGAGGGAGTGGCATCGATGAAGATTTACCTGGCGGGTTACAATACCGACGTCCAGTTTTCGGGTAATACGCCCGAGACGCTTTCCGCGGCGTATGCAAGAATAAGCAGGGATCCCAGGCCGGTGCACCTCCTGCGCGAGGAGGCCTGCGGGGAGGTGGAACGGGCCAGGGAGTCCAACAGGAGGATAGTTTTCGGGTACGGTCACGGATCGGTGGCGGAACATGCCGTGTTCAATTTCGACATCCTGGACGTATCCAGGCTTGCGGCGGAGGAGCTTCAGAACTTCAGGCTGGCGAGTTTCACCGAAAAATCCCAGAGATACGTCAGGTTGAAAGAAGATTTCGTCATCCCGGAGGAATTGAAGGCGGAGAACGTCGAGCGCTTCCGGGAATCCATGCATGATCTCCACGCCAGGTACGATGCCCTTTACCATGGTCTCAGGGAGAAGGGATTTCCCATGGAACGGGCCAGGGAGGACGCAAGGTACGTGCTGCCCATGGCGACGTCCTGTCAAATGGGAATGACGGTCAATGCCAGGGAATTGGAACACATGGTAAGACGGCTCTCCTGCCATCCCTTCCGTGAGGTACGAGCCATAGCGGTCGAGTTGCTGAGGCTTGCGTCCCGCGCTGCTCCGTCACTCTTCATTTTTCTGGAACCCACCGCTATGGACGGTTTTGCGCATTCACTTCAACCCGCGGGAAAGTATCAGGGTGACGAGGTGCTTCTCGTGGAGAGTGACGACGACTCAATGGTGGGAAAGCTCCTGGTGCAGTGGAAGACGGGGGCGATTCCGGAAGAGTCGTCCGAAGCCTGGAACTCCATGAGCCAGGAGGAGAGACTCGAACTTTTCATGGAAGCGCTGGAGGGTTTGGGAATTCACGACCACGTTCCCAGGCAGTGGGAATTCTTCAGGGCGATTTTCAGGCTCGTTGTTTCATCCGGCGCGTACGCCCAGCTCAAGAGGCACAGGATGTGCACCAGGCTCGCATCGGTATACGATCCTTCCCTGGGGGTGACTATTCCGCCGGGCATAACCCGCGCCGGGCTGGAAGAGCTGTTCATGAATGGGATACGGAAAGCGGAGGAGCTTTCCGGACGATTGGGCGTGGTTTATCCATATGCCTTGACCAACGCCCACAGGAGAGTGGTCACGCTGTCCATGAACGGGAGGGAACTCTACCACTTCTCCAGGCTCAGGGAGGACGAGCATGCCCAGTGGGACATAAGGACCACGGCTCACCGGATGATGGAGCTTCTCCGGGAACGTGCGCCTCTCACGTTCATGCTTGCGGGAGGCAAATCCGCGATGACGTGATGCCGGTAAGCGGAACTTGATTTCCGGAATTCTCCGGTCGGTTCGTCATGCATCCGGGACGGTGGCGATACTTGGTACTTTTTCCGGATAATGGATATTATCATGACAACGAAGGACAGGGACCGGCGCTGAGAACGGCGGGCGGTCTTGGGTTTATTGTAAAATCCGGTGTCGGATCCGGTCGGCGGGCAACGTCGGAGCGATGTTTCGTATTGAGAGGAGATCATGGTGAAAGGGTTCTTGCTCCCGTTCCTTCTGATAGTTCCGGTTCTTTTCATACCCGGAAATTCCCGGGCCCTGGAAGCCGGCGGAGAGGTTCCGTCGGGTGATATGGTCGCGGATTCGGCCGCGTCGAATCCCACCTCTGTCGATTCCATGGTACCCGGAAAACCGGTTGCGAGGGAGATCGTGGAGGAAGAACGGGATCCTGTGGATGCCGACGAAGAGGTTCCGGAAAGAGATGAAGTGATCCGGGTGGAAGGCGGTCTGCTTTCGGATATCGCCCGTTTTTTTCGCGACGGCGGTCCCGCAATGTGGGCCATATTGGTCTTATTTGCCGTGGGCGTGGCCATTTCGATGGAGAGGTTCATTTTCCTGTTCATGGTTGCGAACATTAATCCCACCAAGTTCATGGGAAGGGTTGCCGAGTTGATCCGCCGGGGAAGCATAGAGGGCGCGATAGCATCCTGTGCGGACAAGAATGCTCCCATAGCCAGGATAATAGAGGCGGCCCTGCTGAACTACAGGAACACGGAAAGAGACATCCAGAACGCAGTCGACGAGATGGCTTTGGCGGAGCTTCCCAGGCTGCATGCGAGAACCGGGTACCTGGCTACCCTCGCGAACGTGTCCACGATGGTGGGGCTGCTGGGCACCATATTCGGTCTGATCACGGCATTCGAGGCGGTGGGGGCGGCGGATCCGGCCGCGAAGAGCGTCATGCTGTCAAACGGTATCTCGATGGCCATGAGTACCACGGCATTCGGCCTGATCGCCGCGATACCCCTCCTTCTAGCCCATTCGGTTCTTACGGCGAAGGCCGACAGGCTGGTGGACGATATAGACAGGTACTCCGTGATGGTCATCAACATGCTGGCCCAGGCCAGGAAGGGAAATTGATGGCGAAGCCCGCGTCGGGAAGAAGCCACGGGAAGAGACGCGAACCGGAAATCAATCTGCTCCCGATCATGAACCTTTTCTGCATGATCATTCCATTCCTGTTGCTGAGTGCCTCTTTTCTGGAAATGTCGGTAATCGAGATGACTCTCCCCGAGAGAATCGGCACCACGGGTACGGATATCACCAACCTGGCACGCTCGGAGGAACGGCAACTGCAGCCTGAGGTTATAATGACCGGTGAACGGATGTTCCTGAGAACGGTATTCGGAACGAAACCGGTGTGTAACGTAATCCGGGAGGAACGGGACGGGAAACCGGTGAACAGCTACGACATGCAAGCTCTTACGAAGGCATTGGAAGAGTTCGGGGGCAAACTGGACAGGGAGTTTCCCACCATACCGGTTCGCATGGTGACGATTCTGGTTGAAGACGACGTCAGGTACGACAACATAGTCATGGTGATCGATGTCTGCGCCGAGCACGGTTTCGACCGGCCCGGTTTGCAGGTGGAAACGTACGAAGTTATTCAGGGACGACTCGATTCCTTGTTTCCGGGAGGTGACTGAAGTTGGGCAGCCCTCCGTCGAAAAGACGTCTGCCCCTGCTGTTGGGGCACGGTAAAAACAAGGCCTTGAGGAGGAACGGTGATAAGAAGGTTTCACTGAACCTCACGTCGATGATAGACATGTTTACGATATTGCTGATCTTTCTCATAAAGAGTTACGGCGTCGAGGGACAGATAGTAACGGTGAGCGATGCCCTTACACTTCCCGTGTCCGGGTCCGACGGCAAGATGGAACTCAACCTGGAAATAGTGGTGACGAAAAATTCCGTGATAGTCGACGGCGAGCCCGTTGTTTACGTGAATGAGGAAATATTGGCCGGAAGGGATTCCATTCCCGTTCTTGTGGATCGTCTTTCCGACCACATGGAGTACACCAGGCGAATACGCGGTATCGTGGATGCGGGAAAGTACATGGAGGTGAACATCCGGGGAGATGTCGCCATACCTGCCATACTGTTGCAAAGGGTCATGAGCAGTTGCGCCGTTGCCGGTTATTCCAGGCAGAACCTCATCGTCATAAAGACGGAAGGCAGCGGAGAGTAATGACGCCCGGGGACAGGGGAAGAAAGGTTCTGGCCATCGCGATAATGCGCGACGGACGGGTCGTGGGTAAGCTCATTCCCGGGAAGAAGCCGGTGAGGTTGGGCGTCGGATATGATAACAACATCGTAGTTGATGCCGAGGAGATCCCCGAGAGCATGGTCCTGATCTCTCCCGGTGATGATCCCGGAACTTGGTTGCTCAGACTAACCGATAACATGGACGCCGTTATTCGATCCGCCGACGGTACCACGCTGAAGTTCTCCGATCTCAAAGAGCTGGGCATATTCCCGATTGATTCTGAAGGTTTTCATCTTCTCAATATAAAATACCTGGACCAAGGCCAGGTGGAGGTCGGGCCGTTCATGATCCACTTCGGTTTCATCGTTCCGCCTAAATCCAAGGCGGTTCCTCCGGAGAAGAGGGAGGAGAAGAAACCCGGGTCTGAAGAGAAGAAGGATGACAGGGTATTGAAAGTCGTCGTGGAAAGTCCCGCAGGGAAGGAAGAGCTGTTTCCGGAAGCCGGTTTGCTGACAGTGGGAAAAGCCGGCCGCAACACCGTTACAGTGAAGGGCGGGGGGCTTCCGCGGGTACACACTCTTCTGGAGCCTAGCGATGGCGATAAGTACGTGATGAGGCTTGTTCCCGGCATCAAGGGCGGAGTGGAAGTGAACGGGAGCGTCGTTCCTTTCCATACCCTTATGGAACGCGGCCTGATGAAGAGAGAAAAACCGGATGGCCCCTACATCTGGGTATTGGACAAGAACGTCAGCGGCGTGTTTACCCTGGGCGACAAGGAGATCTTTTTCAGTTTCGTGGAACCGGAGGTGGTACGGAAAGAGAAGAAGGCCGCCGAGGAAGTTACCGGGAAGCCTGGCGGCAAGTACGTGGCGCCGTCTTACGATCGGAGAAGGTTTACAACGAGACCCCACGAGAGACTCGTGATAAATGAAGGAGCTCGCGCGGAGAACAACCGCATGGCGGTAATCCTGAGCTTGGGCCTGGCTGCTTCACTCCTAACCGGGGTCATGTTGGACAGGTTTGTAACCGTGGCCCGAGAGACCAGGGAACAGAAGCTTCGAAGTGCGCCCACCGCACGGGTAGTCACCCTGATTGGACGAAACCGCCCGATCAGGGAGGTGGGCGGGGAGGAAAAAGTTGCCGACATGGGCATCGGGGGTGAGACCGTGGTGGTCCGTCGCTCCGTCCGTGTATCCTTCTCGATCAGTTCCTCCGATGCCCAGGTAGGAATCCGGGGCAGAACCATGGACGATATGCGCCGCAAGATGGACATGCTGAGAGAGAAACTTGAGATGGCTTACGAGAATCTTCTCAGAACCGATCCCACCGCGGGTGGAACCATAGACGTGAGCTTTTCGATAACTCCCGACGGATCGGTCGTCGATGTGGTGGTTTCCGCCGGTGATGGCCCGGCATCCCTGGAAGCGGCGGTGAGGGCCGCGGTGCAATCGTTGAATTTCGGACCGTCCGACGAACAGACTAATAACATTCCGGTGACGGTTTCCATCGATCTGGCCCTTTCCGGATGACCTGGCGGTTCGGCGGATGTGGAACGGCCCCGGACCGGGAAGGTCCGGGGCCGTTTTCCCGATGAGTATTTCGAGATATTAGTACATGTCGCCCATGCCGGCGCCTCCGACGGGCGCCTTTTCGGGTTCCGGTATCTCCGTGATGATGCACTCGGAGGTAAGAAGGAGACCTGCGATGCTTGCGGCATTCTGAAGGGCGGCGCGGGTAACCATGGTGGGATCCACCACGCCGGTTTCGAACATGTCGCAATACTCGTTGGTTTGGATGTTCAGACCATGGTACTTGTCCATGCCCCTGACTTTCTCCACCACGATGGCGCCTTCCATTCCGGCATTCACGGCCAGCTGTCTGAGAGGTTCGGAAAGAGTTTTCCGAATGATCTCGGCTCCGATGGCTTCGTCGCCATCGAGCTTCAGATTCTCCAGCGCCTTTTCGCAACGGAGAAGCGCCACACCGCCGCCGGGAACGATACCTTCCTCCACGGCGGCCCTGGTAGCATGCAGGGCATCCTCGACCCTGGCCTTCTTCTCCTTCATCTCGGTTTCCGTAGCGGCTCCGACGTTTATGCGAGCGACCCCGCCGGCAAGCTTGGCCAGCCTTTCCTGCAGCTTTTCCCTGTCGTAGTCGGACGTGGTGTCCTCGATCTGCTTACGGATTTGGCTTATCCTGCCCTGGATCTCTTCGGTCTTGCCGCCGCCGTCGACTATTATGGTGTTGTCCTTGTCGATGCGGACACTGGCTGCGGTTCCCAGATCGTCAAGAGTCAGGTTTTCCAGCTTTATTCCAAGGTCCTCGGTAATGGCCCTGCCACCGGTGATGACGGCTATGTCACCGAGCATCGCCTTTCTGCGGTCACCGTAACCGGGAGCCTTGACAGCCGCAACCTGGAGCATACCCCTCATCTTGTTCACCACCAGGGTGGCCAGAGCTTCGCCTTCGACATCTTCGGCGATAATGAGGAGAGGCTTGCTCAGCTGGGCTATCTTCTCGAGAATCGGAAGAAGGTCCTTCATGTTGGAGATCTTCTTCTCGTATATGAGTATGTAGGGTTTCTCCAGGACTACTTCCATGTTTTCCGGGTCGGTAACAAAGTAGGGGGAGAGGTATCCCCTGTCGAATTGCATTCCCTCGACCACGTCGAGAGTGGTCTCCATGGATTTC
>JAMOUX010000029.1 GCA_027067855.1 Candidatus Fermentibacteraceae bacterium | reverse complement strand
GCGATCTACTCGTCGTACCTGCCGAAGAATTCCTACGGGCTGGTTCTCGATCCCGAGTACGTCACCGGTATCGAGGAATACGACCTGGCTGAATCGACATACGTTTTCACGGTCGGGAACACCACGATAGGCGACGGCCTGTCCGGAAACGATCCCATTACCCTGTACGACTTCGCCGGAACGGCCCAGGCCAACGTACTGTCGACCTACGGAACCCCTCTTCAAAACGACGATCCCCTCATGTGCGACGATGACGGCCTGGACGGCATACCTTTCGATCCCGGAGAATCCCACAGCGTCCAGAGAAAATTTCACTATCTCTCCGACAGGGAGTACAACTGGGCGGCTTCGCCCGAGGGCGGAACCCCGGGGGGACCCGCGGAATTCACCGATACTCTGGACGTGTCGGCGGACACCCTGCTGATCTTCCCCGCAAACCCGCAACCCGGGGAAACGGTGCGATTCTCGGCGGTGGTGCTGAACGGCGGAACTTCCGTCGCATCGGATATCGGGATTTCCATTTTCCTGGACGCAAACGCCGATTCCTTCCCACAGGCCGGTGAATTGCTCCTCTCTTCGTCTTTCGATTCTCTTCTTCCGGGACAACGCGACACCTTGTCCGCAACGGCACAGGCCCCGGCCGAAGGTTATCACCTCGCCGCCGCCAGGGTACGGATCCACGACGACGACATACCGGAAAACGATGTGACTTTCGGACCCTTCAAATCGGGAGAAGGAGTTCCGCTGGTGGTGACCGAAGTACTGTGCAACCCGGCATCCGAAGACAACGACGAGTTCGTGGAACTCTTCTATCCCGGTCCGGGGGTATTCTGCATTCTCGGCTGCTCTTTCACCGACGGGGATGCCGTGGATTGGCTGGAACCCTGGGACGAAGAATCGGGAACAATATCCGATCCGGACGCCGTCGTTTCTCCTTTCCTTCTTTCGAACTCTTACGCCATCATACTGGACAGGGAGTACACCGCCGGCACACAGCCCTACGACTTTCCCCCGGGAACCGTCGTACTCACCACCGGGAACACCACCCTGGGAGACGGCCTCTCCGGCAAGGACCCGGTAACCCTCTACCGGCACGAGGGACAGACGTGGGCGGACGTAATGTCGACGTACGGAACTCCCCTTCAAAACGATGATCCTCTCATGTGCGACGACGACGGCCGGGACGGCATCCCTTTCGACCCGGGGGAAGATCTCAGCGTCCAGAGGAAAGACCACACCCTCGGAGACGCCCGGGAGAGCTGGTTCTCACCGGTCACCGGCCCCACTCCCGGCGCACCCCCTCCGCCCTACCTGGAAGGTCCCAATGCCGCCGGCGTCTTCATGGATTGCATCCCTCCCATGGGCGACGGCGGATCGGAAGTTCAGCTTCGCGCCGTATTCGTGAATTCCGGCACGGACACCATCTCCCAGAACACCATGAACGTTGCTTTCTACGGGGACGGCGATCATGACGGCGTACCCTCCTCCGGAGAACTAATAGGAACGTTCGCATGCGGAACATCGGCTCCGGGAGACACTATCCGATCTTTCGCAAACTGGAACGCTCCGGAAGGAACGCTGCCGATCTTCGCGGTATCGTCCTGCCGGGGCGATTCGTTCCCCAAGGACGACACTCTCTCCTGCTTCTGGAACTTCCGGTCTCCTCTGACTATCAACGAAATAATGTACGCCCCTTCTTCCGGCACCCCCGAATGGGTGGAGATCCAAAACCGTTCCCAGACGACGATCCGGTTGTCGGACCGGTACCTGGAGGATTCCGAGGAGCGCACCCGCTTCGGCGCGGAAAGCCTGTTGCTGACTCCCGGAGGATTCGTGGTGATCACCTCGGATTCCTCGGCTTTCCGGGACGCGTGGCCCGGTGTCGAATGCCCCCTGCTCCAGCCATCCTCGTGGCCTACCCTGAACAACTCTACCCAGCCCGGAAAAGATTGGGCGGACCTGGTCATCCTGAGGAACGGTGACCTCCAGGTCTGCGACTACGTTCCGTACGACGATGACTGGGGAGCCTCGACGGGTGTGAGCCTGGAAAAGACGGATCCGGAACTTCCGGGCTATCGGAAATCGAGTTGGGCAGGCTGCCTCTCCGGAGGTACTCCGGGCTCGGTCAACAGTGTCTGTTCGGGAGCGGGTCCGCCTGGCAGGTTTCTCGACTGTCATCCCGATCCGTTCTCACCCGATGGTGACGGCGTCGATGATCTCCTGACTATAGAAATGAATTTCGACGGTACGGAAAACGAGGTCACCCTGGAGGTCTACAACGTACAGGGAAGGCTCATGACGCGGCTGCTTCACCGGGAGACCTGCGGGCCTTCGAAAACGGTCACCTGGAACGGAACCGACCAGAACGGTTCCCGCCTGCCCGTAGGAAGGTACATACTGTTCCTGTCGGCCAAATCCACCGGCGGCGAATACAGGGAAGCGTGTCGCGTGGTGGTACTGGCCAGGAAACTGTGACCGGGGGAAACCGTCGATCCCGGATTACGAACCGCGCAGTTTTTCGCCCAGTTTCTGCAACATGTCGGCGGTCATCGCATCGAGGTCCCAGTCGGGTTTCCATCCCCATTCCTTCCTGGCTGCCGAATCATCCACGCTCCGCGGCCACGTATCCGCTATCGCCTGGCGGAAATCCGGCCGGTATTCCACCCGGAAGCCGGGAATATGCTTCCTTATGCTCTCCGCTATGTCGCCCGCGGTTACGGACAGCGAACCCACGTTGAAGTCCGAATGATGAACAAGTGAATCGAAATCCGCCTCGGCCAGGTCCAGGGTAGCCTTTATGCAGTCCGGCATGTACATCATCGGAAGCATGGTGTCTTCCCTCACGAAACACGTGTACCTGCCTTCCCGTATCGCCTCGTAGTAGATTTCCACGGCGTAATCCGTGGTGCCCCCTCCGGGCGGAGTCTCCGACGATATTATTCCGGGATACCTAAGTCCCCTGACGTCCAGATCGTACTTGTACACGTAATAGTCGCACAGCAATTCACCCGACACCTTGGTTATTCCGTACATGGTCCTGGGCTTGAGTACGGTTTCCTGCGGTGTGTTTTCCCTGGGAGTCTCCGGTCCGAACACCGCTATCGAGCTGGGAATGATCACCCTGGCCAGGTCGTGCTTTCTAGCCGCTTCGAGCACGTTCAGCGTTCCATCTATGTTCACCTTCCAGCACAGTTGAGGGTCTTTCTCACCCGTTGCGGAAAGTATGGCGGCCATGTGGAATACTGCGTCGATGTTCATTCCGCCGATGAGGTCGCTCACGGCACCGGCGTCGGTGACGTCCAACGATGTCCAGGGACCTCCATTAATTACAGGATGTCCTTCCACCGTTCTGACATCGGAGGCCACCACGTTGTCTGCACCGTATCTCCGCCTGAGTTCGGCGGTCAATTCCGTTCCTATCTGTCCGAGGGCACCCGTGATCAGTATCCTCTCGAATTTCCCGGTCGTCATTATTTCATACCCTCCATGATTGTCGTAAAATGTCGCATGAAGCCGATAATATTATGCAATCGATTCCCGAAGCGTCCCCGGCAGAGCCGCGAGCTTCAGCCCTCCAGGGTTCCGGAAAGACGACGGTGTACCGACAGGCGAGTCATCCCGGCTCTCCATCCTCGTTCCCGCCTTCCGGCTCCGGGTCCGACAGGCCCATGGATTCCATGTACTCCGCTATCAGGCTTGCCGCCGTTCCGGAATCCTCTTCGAGCACCATAACGTACCCCCATACGGGATTCCAGACCCTGGCTATGCCGTCATACATCGGGATCTGGCGGCTTCTCACCGCCGCCGGAATACCCTGGCTCTCCAGAAATGACCGAATGGTCACGGCGTCGAGTTCGCTTTCCGCTTCGAACACGGTGACCAGCCTGCTCAGGTCCCTGTAATCTTCATCCATGAAACACCTCTCTACGGGAAGATAACCAAACACGCGGTGCGTAACACCCGGGGGTGAATTGTTATATTGTACATGGTCGTTACGTGACGGGCACGGTTTCCCGTCCATCGCCCTGAAGGGAGAGCAGAAACGGGAATGGCTACGCTCATCGAATCAGCATGGAACGGTTCAACCTGTGAGTTCGTCGAATCCGTGGCCGAATTCGAGAAGGTTCCCGTGGAACACCTGCTGGAGGGTTTGGCATCGGGAACGATAGTAATACCCGCCAACAATATCGACCGGCCGAAACGCCCGGTTGCGATAGGCGGAGGCGTATCGGTCAAGATAAACGCCAACATAGGCAGTTCAGCGGACTTCGAATCCATGGACGACGAACTGGAAAAACTCAGGGTGGCCGTGGCTTACGGCGCACATACGGTGATGGACCTCTCCACCGGTCCCAGCTGGCGTTCGATCCTCACCGCCATTCTCCGAAGAAGCCCGGTCCCCATCGGAACCGTTCCCGTTTACCAGGTTTTCGGAACGATTCTCGGGGAAGGGCGTGACGTGGCCGACGTGACCGTCGAAGAAATTTTCGGGGCGGTGGAGGACCATTGCAGGATGGGCGTCGACTACCTCACTCTCCACTGCGGTGTCACCGAACGCGCCCTGGATCTGCTCAAGCACCAGGGCAGGAAACTGGGCATCGTCTCAAGGGGCGGATCGCTCATGGCCGAGTGGATGGAGAAGAATCACAGGGAGAATCCCCTCTATGAATTCTTCGACAGGCTGATCGAAATACTGCACGAATACGACGTGACCTTCTCGCTTGGAGACGGATTGCGCCCCGGCTGCATAGCCGACGCCTCGGACCGGGCTCAAATAGAGGAACTCATCACCCTCGGAGAATTGCAGGCCAGGGCTCACGGAGCCGGAGTCCAGGTCATGGTGGAAGGCCCCGGACACGTACCGATGCACAAGATAGAAGAAAACATCAGGATACAAAAGAGCCTCTGCAACGGTGCTCCTTTTTACGTCCTGGGGCCGATAGTCACGGACATCGCTCCCGGTTACGACCATGTCACATCGGCGATAGGGGGCGCCATGGCCGCATGGTACGGGGCCGATTTCCTCTGTTACGTAACCCCGGCGGAGCACTTGAGGCTTCCCGACGTGGAGGATGTGAAAGTCGGAGTGGTAACGGCACGGATAGCGGCTCATGCCGCGGGAATCGCCAGGGGCCTGCCCGGTGCATCCGGACCGGACGACGCGATGGCCGAGGCGAGAGAAGCTTTTGATTGGAACAGGCAATACGAATTATCCATCGACCCGGCCAAAGCGAGGACGGAAAGAAACGAGGCCCTCGCATCGGACGAAGACGTCTGTTCCATGTGCGGACACCTATGCGCCCTGAAAACCACCAAGAGAGCACTGGAAAGGGAATGACGGCAAACAGATCGTTCGACTGGATTTTTCCGATCGCATCCGCCCCGGGGTTCATTTCGGCCGGATGCGGCGGTCAGTCCGGGCGTCGGTCCCGTTCAAGGTCGGATACTGGAGAGGTTCCTTGATGAATTACATGTACGTCGCTATCTTTGTCCCGGTATAAAGGGAGGTTTATCTTGAAGCATCTCTTGGTTCCAGCTTCGTGGAAGAGCGCCACGTCGATGAGGAAGACCATCGCGGAGAAAGAACAGGAAAACTGGAGCGTCGTAGCCCTCGGCGACATCTCCGGAGCCAACACCCTGATCTTGGTAGATGATGGGAAACGGTACGAACACGAGGTTATCCAGATTTTCTGGAGTCTCAGGGGAAGGGTCAAGGATATAATAGCCGAAAAGCAGAAGGACGGATGGATGGTCGCCACGCTGGGGGCCTGCCTGGGCAGCACCCTAATGATACTGAAGCGCCCCATTTCGACCGACGAGGGTGAAGAAAGCGCCGGTTAATCCTCGGTTTGCTCCCGTTGCATCTTCAATACGCCGTACACCATGATCATCAAGACACCGGAAGCCGTCATCATCAGACCTATGCCGACCCTGTCGGCGGCAAGGCCGCACAACGGGGCAAGAACGGCCATGAACAGAGTTTTTACCAGTGATTCCAATGACAAGCCGACAGACATGACTCTGTCGTTCACGCTTCCGCTGATGTAACTCACGCAGAGTGGCCTCCGCAGGTTCTGAAGCATGTACAGTACCACGTAAGCCAGAATGGTTACGAAATATGCATCGAGCCGGTGGAACACCCCGGCGGCCACCAAAATAAGTGAAGCGGCGATCCATGTACGGTTCATCGCCGGGACCACTCCCCCCAGGCGTCTGCCGACCCTTCCGGCAAACCTTGAAGAGGCGCTTGCAAGAAGGTAAAGCACCGAGAATACCAATCCCACCACCACGGCCACCCGCCGCTCTTCCTGCAGCGCCATAAGGAGCGGCAGTCCCAAGGCGGCCGCTTTGATTACCGGCTGAAGGTACTCCTTCTCCACCTTGAAAACGGCATCGAAAGCCGCCGAGTTCATTATCCCTCTCCTGGCTCTCGAATCCTTCAGCATCGCAAGCGTATGCGAAAGGCTTTCCCGCATGGACGGCCTCTTCTTACCCTCCCTCAAACCGGCCCAATTCAGGAACGAGGGATACGAAGCCAGGTTGAGCATGTTGAGTATGTAAGGAAACAGCGCGGCAAGAAACACATACCTGTAACTTCCCGAGTAGAAGACCAGGATCGCCGCGAGCACGGCGTTCAGGGCCGAACCCAGCATGGAAGCCGACCTCGTGGCCCCGTAGTAGTCCGCTTTCCACTCTCCCTGTCCGGTTACCTTAAGATATTCCAGTATCATCGCCTTGTGGGTTCCGGTTCTGAATGCCTCACCCGAGGCGTACAGCAGCATGGCGGCCGCCGATACGGCGAAAGAGGCGGAATGAAAGAAGACGAGGAAACTTACCAGGTAAGATGCCATAGAAAATAGCATCGATGTCTTCCTGCCCCGTATGTCGGCCACAAACCCGGTGGGAACTTCCAGCAGCAGCGTGGCCGTTTCCCTTATGGAGAACAGCAAACCTATCTGCAGGAAGGAGAAACCGTTTTCACGGAAGTAGAGTACCATGAAAGGCTCGAAGAAACGGAGATTCTTCAGAAATCCGTACGCGGAAAACCTGTAGAACTGCCTGTCTTTCTTGAAGGTCAAGGCGTTATTCTCCTACCACGTGAGACCGGCGGACGAAAACAGGTCGTCCTTCTTCTCCTCCACGGCCTCCTCCACGTCGCCGCCGGGCAGCAGCTTGTCGATATCTCCGAGTACGGTAACGATATCCGGCCCTTCGAGCCATCCAAGCTCCTTCGAACCTTCGGCGAGAAGCCTTTTCGCATTTTCGTAATCCGGGGCCGACAGGTCCACGTCCACGCCATACAGTACTTCCAGCCTTTTCAGCTCGACCGCCAGATCGTCGGGAAACTTGTCGGTCACCACGAAAATTTTAACCGAACTCCTGCCGTTTCCTCTCGGAACGTCTTTCAATACCGCCAACCGGATAAAATCCTTAAAAACCGTTATGACCTTCACAATCCCGGAAACGTGATCCGTGACGGCCCTCACGAGTTCTTCCAGCTTTTCCAGCACGGGATCGTCACCGGTTTTCCTCCTGAAGAGGACTTTGACTCCGGATTTTCGTCTTTCGATCACACCGGCGGCCACGAGGTTCGCCAATTCTCTCTGCACTCCGCCCCGTCCGGTCCTGAGAAGCGAAACCAACTCGAGCAGGAAGAAATCCCTCTCCGGGTTGAAAAGGAAGATGGCGAGCAACTCCCTTCGTATCCTCCCGAAAAGCGCCTCTCCTATGGGAATACTTTCCTTACTCATGTTGGGTATCTTATGAAGGGCGCCGGACTTGTCAAGTACGTTCGGAGAGAATGCCCATCTCTTCCCCCACTTTACGGAAAGCGGCCACGCAGGTATCCACCTGCCGCCCGGTATGAGCCGCCGAAAGCTGAACCCTTATCCGCGCTTCCCCCCGGGGTACCACCGGGTAGAAGAAACCGACAACGTAAATGCCCTTGCCAAGCAACCTTTCGGCAAACTCCTGGGCCAGAGCCGCATCATTCGGAAGGTGGCCGAAAAGGATGGGAACGATGGGGTGGTCTCCCTCCACTATCCTGAAACCCGCTTTCTTGATGGAATTCCTGAAGTACCTCTGGTTTTCCATCAACCTGTCCCTCTCGGCGCTGGAGTTTTCGATTATATCCAGGACCGACAGGGTCGTCCCCGCGATCACCGGCGCCAGCGTGTTGGAAAAGAGATAAGGTCTTGATTTCTGCCTGAGGGTTTCTATTATTTCAGCCGGTCCGGTCGTGAATCCGCCCGAAGCGCCGCCCAGGGCCTTGCCGAAAGTGGAGGTGATGACGTCCACTCTTTCCATGACGCCATGATATTCCGCCGAACCCCTGCCCGTTTCGCCCAGGAATCCCGTGGCGTGGGAATCATCCACGACAACCAGTGCTCCGTACTTCTCCGCGAGGTCGCAGATCCCGGGAATAGGCGCAATTTCTCCATCCATCGAAAAAACGCCGTCGGTGATTATCATTTTCGTACCGCATCCCCTTGCCGTGACCAGCGCTTCTTCCAGATCCTCCAGGTCGCAGTGCGCATACCTGAACCTCCTGGCCTTGCATAACTTTATGCCGTCGATTATCGATGCGTGGTTGAGCTGGTCGGATATCACCGCATCGGCGTCGGTGAGCAGGGGTTCAAAAAGCCCACCGTTGGCGTCGAAGCAGCTGGAATAGAGTATCGTATCGTCCATGCCCAGGAATTCCGAAATACGCTTTTCCAGTTCCTTGTGTATATCCTGGGTTCCACAGATGAACCTGACGGAAGACAGCCCGAATCCCTTCTTCTCCAGCACTTCCCTGGCCCTGTCGACAAGCCTCCCGTCACCCGCGAGCCCCAGGTAATTGTTGGCGCAGAAATTCAGAACCTCCCCGGTATTCTTCACTTTGACCTTCGTGCCCTGCCGGGTCGTTATTATCCTTTCGCGCTTAAACGTTCCCGAATTCCTGTTCTTTTCAAGATTCTCCTGCAGAAGTTCGCGGAAAGATTCCGTGTACATCATGACCTCCGGGTCCGGGTAAGGACGGTTTTCGAAAATACCGTATATCTTATTACGGATCGGAATTTTCGGAA
The DNA here is from genome assembly GCA_027067855.1 of Candidatus Fermentibacteraceae bacterium. Classification (GTDB taxonomy): domain Bacteria; phylum Fermentibacterota; class Fermentibacteria; order Fermentibacterales; family JCC-6; genus Aegiribacteria. Next base: position 17,981 of record JAMOUX010000029.1, on the reverse strand, counting down.
AGTACCGTAGGCCGCTTCGGTTCGAATCGCACAAGTAGCGTGTCCACACGAAGATAAGTCAGGTTATTGACGGTAGTCGAGCACTGGTGTTATGCTGTCGGCAGGACAGCCGAGCCGGTGATCGGCCTTTTTTCATGTTTCAGGATCGACGCCGCCTTAAACGGATACACTTTGAAAGGTTTGCAATGAACAGGCTTCTGACCTTCGCTTCCATGCTGCTGATTCTTTCCTGCGGCGGACCGGAACACCCCGTACCGGGCAACGAAAGACATAACATCATTCTCATAATCCTCGACACCCTCCGGCCGGATCATCTTTCCTGTTACGGCTACCATCGCAACACTTCCCCCGCCATCGACAGCCTCGCGGCAAACGGAACCATATGGGCGAAGGCGCAGGCCCAGGCTCCATGGACCCAGCCGGCTCACGCAACCATCTGGACGGGGCTTACGGTCCAGTCCCACGGCACGAAAAACCCGGTCTTCGCGGATGGCGAAGATCGACGCAAACTCATATACATGCTGGACGAAAGCCTTCCGTCCCTTCCATTTCTCCTGCAAAACGCGGGTTTCGCCACACTGGGCATAGTCAATTTCACCATACTGAGCAAGGCATACGGATTCGCCCGGGGGTTTGACGAGTACCACTGCCATCCCACCGGCCAGGGAAGAGCCGGCATATCCGTGGACATGGCCATCGACTGGCTGGAAAAGAACCGTGACGAAAGATTTTTCTGCCTGATTCACCTCTACGACATACATTCCCCGTACTCTCCCCCTCCTCCTTACAACACTTCATACCAGGACGATCCTTCCATGACTTTCTTCGACTGGATAATAGAGGATGACAGCATACTCAACGCAGCCGACAGGCAGCTGGCCATAGACATGTATGATGGTGAAATACGCTGGGTGGACGACAACCTTGCGAGGCTTTTCGCCTGGCTGAGGGCCAACCGTCTGGAAGACGAAACCCTGGTGGTAATCATGGCGGATCACGGCGAGGAATTCCTGGAGCACGGAGGGGTATTGCACGGCGAAACCCTCTACCAGGAAGTACTGCACGTCCCCCTTATCATGTCCGGGCCGGGCATAACCCCCGGATTGACGGATTCAACGCGGGTGGGCCAATTTGACATCCTCCCCACCCTACTGGCCTGGGCCGGCGTGGAGAACGACTCCGACTTCGACGGAGTGAACATCCTGGACGATCCCGATCCCCGCAGATTCATTCCGTCCAGCGAAACATCCCTGCCCCCATGGGCGGAACACAGGCAACTGGCCTGCGTGGTATCGGGCGATATGAAGACCATGGCGATGAACGACCTCAAGGAATTCCTCTCCTTCGATCTTCATGCCGATCCCACGGAACAGGAACCCCTGCCCGCCGACTCCATCGGCATGGAAAAGGTCCTTTACTACTGGGCCACGCCTCCCAGGGCTCATCCCCGTTTCGCGGACGCCGATCCAACTTCGATCCAGGCATTGAGGGACCTAGGTTACGTTGACTGACATATCCGGCAAGGCCGCGGACCGTATTTTCATACTGGCGGTCATGGCGGCGGTGGCGTTGCTGTACCTGCTGGTTTTCGCGGACATGCCGCTCTACGGCGATGCCTGGGGTTACGGATACAACTGCGCCGCCTGGCTCTCGGAGAACGGCCTTCCACTGGTACCTTCCGGAACGGACCGGGGAGAAACCGCCGGAGGCCACGCCGCCTTTTACTTCTGGCTCTGGGCGGTAATGATGAAAATCATGGGAGACTCCACCGCCACCGCCCACCTGCTTCCCGCGGTTTTCACATTCCTTGCGGTCATCGGCACCTGGAAACTGGGGAAAGACCTGGGCGGAAGGCTCCTGGGCATTCTTTCGGGAACCGCCCTGCTCGTGAGCCCACTCACCATGGCCCAGGCTTTCAGGTCGCTTCCCATAGCGGCCGTCATGGCCGCCTCGGCATGGGCGCTGCATTTCTACGCCGTGAAGAAATATGGTCCGGCGTCGGCCGCGATGATCTTCGCCGTGATGATGCGTGAACAGGCCATGGTGATACCCGCGGCATGCATCATTGCAGACCTGTACCCGGAAAGAGGCAAGACCGGTGGGAAAACGGCGCTCCTGCTCCTGCCCTTCCTGGTTCCCGTAATAAACGGAATCTCCAACTATCTCGTAAACGGTTACGTTTTCCTGGAAGGGAACATACCCGGTATCGACGAGCCTTTCAGCCTTTCCCTCTTCCTTCAAAGGCTCAAGTTCTTCGGTTTTTTCCTTACAGGCCATTACAGGTGGCTGCCGCTGGCCCTGGGAATAGGGTTCCTCTACCACAGGAACGGATATTCACGGGCCGGGCTTTCGCTTGCCGCCATACTGTCTGTTTTCGGCGCCCTGCCAAGGTTCCGGAATTATTTCACCATCATCCTGTTCGCCTCCCTCTCGTACCTCGCATCGAGGAAGAAACCGGCGGGAATTCACGTGGCGCTGACCCTGGTACCTTTTCTCATGATAATGTTTTTCGTGCTCATCAAGTTTCTCACCTCCAGCATCATGGAGTTCACTTTCTTCAGGTATCTCATGGCGGCATTCCCGCCCCTGCTGGTGGGAATGCTCTGGATGCTTACCTCTTCCGGCATGAAAGGCACGATTCCCGCAATCGCATTCCTGGTTCTAACGGCCCTGGGCAATTTCTCGGTGAAGTACGAAACAAACTACATGGACACTTCCCTGGAAGGCTACCGCGCTCCCCTGCTGCTGATGCGGACGGCGGGAGCAAGGGCGGCCGCGAAGGATCTGCCGATTCTGGTCCTGAGTGGCGCAAGCATGCATTTCGCGAATCCCGCGCTGGGCTACTCGGACGAACCCCTGGAGCAAATCAGCCTGGACGAATTCCTGGCAAACCCGGACCCCGGCAGGTACTTCCTGGCTGTCGCCTCATGGGACGAATCCGAAAACGTCTACCGCAACGTGGTGCTGAACGTCGACCGGGAACTCGAAGCCGTGAAAGATACGGTGCTTTCGAGAGGACCGTTCACCGTCGAATGCATCGAACTAATCGTCGACTGATCCCCGTCGAACCGCAGGAGCCGGAGTCGCCCGTAAATACGACCGTTCGCCGGGCAGCCCGCCCCCGAAGCATCCCCGGTTCGCCGGATTGCTTGAATAACGCCGGGAAAGAAATGCCGCCTTATATCCCGCCGCTTCCTTCCGCAAACCGTTGCGCGTTGAGCCTTCCTCGGCTTCTAAATTTCTGTAGTCAGCGGAATAGCGATCAGAGACGGAGCTTATTAGCCGTTTATTTTAGGAAGTGGAATCTCTAAATTATTCAATAACCGTAGGAACCCTTCCCATGATTCTCTTTCTTCTATCAGTTTAGCTTGCAGAATTATTCTATTAAATAAGATATTGTGAAGCCGATATGAGAATATTGAACCGAAAGTTTCCCAATCTATCAATTTTTTAGACAGCATCTCTTCGCAGTGCTCAAAGAGTCCCATATAGTCCTCTACTTTAGCCCAATCTTCAACCGACTCTGGCCCTGAATCGGGATTCGTCCATTTTCCACCTGGCCTCAAATTTATGTGTACCTCATCATGCCTCGTGAACATTTTTTCAAGTTCAAGCCAGAATTGACCTCGACTAATGAGGGTATTCTGGCGAACTTGGTACGATGTGTAAATAATAGCACATGCAGCAACGAGCGCCGCAACAATTGTGGCAATATTTGCCCATTCACCAAGTTCCATAATTACTGTCCTCTCTATTCTCTCTAAATAGTTTTACTACGGATAACGTTTCGGTTCAGCGGCGGCGGAAGACCGTCCGCTGGAACCGTTTGTTGGACGAGTAATCCTAGACCTCTACTGCAACGTCAATCACAACACTCTTAGTCTGGTTATTCTGGTCTTTCCAGATAACCACGCTCGGTGTTCCGGCACTTCGCAGAGTTTTTTCGCAGTCGCTTTGTTGCTGTAAAGTCCGTGATTGAATATCCTTCTTAAGCCCTCTGTTGAATATGTTCCTACTAAACCAATTCATCTCCTCAAGACAATCAACAGCATATTCTTGTAGCTTTTCTAGAATTTCCAATGGCGAAACCGTATTGTATATTGTTTCTATCTCCCGCTTCAAGTCACGTAAACGTATAGACACGTGCCTGGGATTATGCTCTAAGTCGTGCCGAATCCAAACCTCAGATGTTAATACGGAGGCCCTTGAAGCCGCTATCAAAAGTTTGGCATCTATAAGAAATTCTGACGATTCTTCCTTCAGAAGCTGGTTGCACCGAGATGCTCCCTGTTTTCCTCCAGCCCCTTGCAGTATCTGCTTGCTGCTGTCGTCAAACCTTTGCACAAGTAGCCGTTGCTCTGCTAGAGCGGATCGTATGTCCCTTTCTGCTAATGCAAGTTTGACCGTCATGTCGGGCGAAAACGTCCCAGTAATAGCATGTTGCTTTGAAAGCTCTTCAAGTATTGCAACCGCCGATATCAGTTGTCCATAGGTTTTAGCCTGGAGCCTGATTGTCAAACGCTCAATCCCCTTTTGTAGGGCTTCAAGTTTTACATTAATTCTTTGGAGGTGTGATACCCCAGCAACCGCATTAAGAATCTGCCAAATTGCAAGCGGACCAACTATTTTCGCTATGTTTGCTGGTGCGAATCGGAGCTGACCCGCGATTTTCTGAGTAGCATTGCTTACTACCGTTCCGGTCATTTGCCCTGCCGAACGCATAACGCTTAAGGAACCGCTCTTTAGACCTGCCAATACTTGAGGTGAACCTACAACTTGAAGTAGCTGTCTGGATTGTAATGCTGCATTAACAAGCCCAGCAGAGGCTCCAAGTTGATCGGCGAAATAGGAAGAAATACTTCCACCGTGAGGTGCAACATCCGCTTTAGGGTGAAGCGTAAATTCACGAATAAGAAGATCACGGGTTTCATCACCATGAACTAGAATTGCGCCTCGCTCTTCGCCGCCGTCTGTGAGAAGAGGGATAAATGATTTTGCAGGCAATCTTTCAGGATCGCCACTTACCACTTCACGTAACCAGCCAAGTATACGCATCTAATGTCTCCTTCATATCCGCCCAACGAGAGTATGAGTGGCTTGCGATACCGAGCGCAGCGAGATAAACAAGTCTGCTCAATCAGGATTAGGTGCACTCATTTGATTTTTCAAAAACTTCCACTAACGCTTCTTTGCTAACTACTTTATCATACATTTCTCTTCGAACTTCGCGGCTATGCGAATCAATCCTGATTCGTTTAAGAAACTCTCTAAAATCGGGATTAATACTTGCTAGCTTATTTACAGTATCCCAATCCATAGTATCTTTGGTTCGCGCTGGTAAAAATATTTTGGACGAATCAGGATCGTGGGCATCTAACCGAATGATACCAATTCCAAATGCTGTTGAAAGCCGATTCAATTCGTTTAAAAAATCATCATTAGTGTCAATTTCTGCTGCTACAAGATATCCTTCATGTGCCCATGAAGAATTTGACACCGCTTGGAAAAATGCTTCTCGTAAATTGGCTATTGACAATTCCCTTTTCAACTCAAACGAATATAATCGAATTGCCGTATCACCTAATAGTGAACTTACTTCCACAACCTCAGGCTCCCACTCGCTAAATGGAAAATAACATCCTACTAAATCAGGATGCACCCATTCACCAAAGCCCTTCTTGCTGGATTTGTTATGACTAATCGTCTTAAAAAAAGCTCTCATGTAGTAAAAACCAAAATATACCATCAAAGGATGTAAGTCCTTTTCAGAATATTTTGGTCCTCGTGTGGTTAGACGCAGGTCTAGGGGTTGAAGATCCTCTGCTTTAAAATCGGCTGCAAAACTTTTCAAAACAAACCGCTTTGGACGCGCTCCCATTGTTGCAAATTCACTTGCGGGATTATCACGCACATCAACATACAACCTTGCTCCTAACGTCTGCCAAGGCGTCTTTCCTTTGCTCCCTAATTCTTTCTCATAACCCTTATCAACGGCAATATTCCAAATTTCCGAAGCTGTCAGAGGACGTCGCTCTTCTTGTAATATTTTCTTTGCTAATTGAAGAAATGTTATTGCCATATGATTTCCTTTAAGTGCACCTAACGATAAAATTCGGCGGCGGCGTATAGAGCCGTCCGCTGCAGCGGATTTTAGCCTGCTACTTTAACCTTTCTTCTCTTGTTCTTTACGTACACGCGCATCGATCCAAGGGAATAAAATCCCGAAAATGATCGCCATGCGAAATGAGGTTTCCCAATCCACTGCACCTGTTGCATGGAAAATGAGGCCCCACAAGTATGTGACAATCAAAGTGACTACAAAAACTATTAGAAATGTGCTAACAAAGTCAATGAACAAACTTTGGATGTTCATTCTCCTCCTCCTCCTCCTCCGGTTTCTATCACTCTCCTGACCAGGGGCTAACACTGTGCTCACCCGCCGGACAACTGCCAAAGCGAAATGGCAGTAGTTTTTTCGGTCGGGTGCAGCGGCACTCTTGGAATCGATTTCTGCTTGATTATTCCCCCGGCACGTCGAAATGCCAAACATTAAATTTCCGTTCGACCGGTGGGGTTGCCTCACCGGTACTTCTGCCAAGACATTTGGACAGCTCCCGCAATATCGCGAGTTTGCCCATGCTTCGAGTCTTGCGGTTCAAGTCAGCGGTGACTGCGCCGAGCAGCAAGTCACACAGGTGAAGGAGCGTGTGCTGTCCACCCTTGACACTGTTGAGGCGGATAGTAAGTGGAGGATGTCCGCTCACAGTCGCAAAATCTCTATCCGCTTCTCTCAAGCGGACCCCCAAATCCCTTGTTGTCAAGTCCGGCGGTCGTTGTCTGCGGTCAAGCTTGATGTGCAATCGCTCGGACCCTGCGGGGAACCTGAGTACCCTTGATCGTATCAAGTGGTAAGCGAAGGCATCAATGCCATGGTCTTTCGATGACTTGAAGAACTTATGTGAATCAAGTGGGGACTTCGAGGTGTCAACAACCAGTGCATGGAATGACAGATCTTTGTTTTCGAAGAAGGAGCGTACAAGAGCCAGATAGAAATCGAGATATTTGCCCGGCTTTGTTGGCACCTTCTTCCACACTATGTCGGCACGCAATCGGAACCCGTTGTCCTTCTGCCAGTTTTGGTACCACTGATTCAATTCTTGGTTCGCCCGCCCGCTAATTCTTGGCCCGTGGAGGAGGATCGCGCAGCCAAAATATCAGTTCTTCGATGTAGAACTCTCATCAAGATAGGCAAAGGTGTAGATGTTACGTTTATCTTCCTTTGTCCGCATCATGATTTTCCGACAACCAGGATCACCTGCCGCTATGAAGCGCCGCAGTATGATTTATATGTATTGTTGTGCCCAGTAGTTAATATGCTTTCACTTTTTTCTGTGAAAAACCAAAATTAAGTCCTGCAAGAGCAATAATATTGTTAACATCAGAGAAGTTTTTCCCAAAAGTTGAAGTTATAAATATATTATCTATCAATTTGTAACTTCCAATGACAGCTAACCTATAATCATCAAAAATATTTCTGGTAAAATTCATACGATGCACATACTCTAAAGAAACTGTAAATTTTAATATATCATAGTTTAATCTTGTGCCTAAATCAACTAGGCCTGCTTTTACATTTGTTCCTTCATAATTCTCGTTGTTAATATATCTTGATAAGACGGTAAAATAAAAATCATTCCCTTTAGGTCTAAAATTTAAAGACATCCATACAGCCCAACGATTTAGCTCTAAATCATCATAGGAGTTAGTTGATGAACTTGCTCCGAGTGCAGCCGCAAGGCCAATATTAAAAATAGGTTTTTCCGTTATACTAACATATTCTTTCCTTAGTGAATCTACCTTTTCGAAATCGCCATCAGATAAGGCATTCTCAATTTGCGTTTTTATGTTATTTAGTTTACCTACATTTTTTCCATAAGATTGAAAGACTCTAGTTCTTAGTCCACCGGAAATAAAACTCAGTGTATCTGTATTTATTGCAGCTATCGATATCCCAAAATGAGATAAAATTGGAGTTTTGTCCGTATACATTTGTTTTGCTGTTAACTCTGGATGGTCTTTTAGCCAATATGGAGCAAACTCAAGCGCACCTCCGTTCTGACCAAGACCTAGTAAACTTAATCCTAACCCTTGTGGTGTAGTTGGTTTTTCAATAGATGAAGGAGTTTCATCGAATAAAATCAATCCTGGAGAAGTCGGGGTTTCTAGGTTACTAAATTCCAAATAATCTGAATTAGTTTGTGCCAATAACTGTTGGTTAAGTAATGTGTTAAGAAGAATAAAGAATAGAACAGCAAAATTAATGATATATTTCCCCTTGAAACTTGCTACTCCGTTCTCTGGCGCATCACCTTTGTCAATCTTAGAATATAATTCTTTATTATCTTGATTATAAATAGTAGTCGTAATAACACATCTGTTAGTAAATGTATTCACATCTAAAACATTAGTTTCAATCTCAATTTCTCTATTAGAGAGTGATGACGAATCACCAATGTATGTAGGTTCAGTTAAGTTACCTTTTGCCAGTAATTCGCCATTAGATGTCACTTTGTTAGCACCGATTTGTCCATTTCCGATTTTTATGGATAAATAGATTTCGTCTGATGAGCTTTCAGTATTGACAATTTTTGGATTTGGCTCTAAGTTATAATTTTTAATTTCCATAATTTATTCCTTTTAGTTCGTCATTTTTTGTATTATAGGTAACATCTGCGGGTAAGCGAAGTTAGCGAGCTTGCAAGCCAATTTGGGTGAAGCCCTGCAAGGGCTGAACAGTTTATCCGCTGTTATGTACCCCGAGCGGAACGAAGTGGAGTGAGAATGCAATGTGGTTCGGAGCGAAGAAAGTCCGCGTAGCCTACCGTTAATGATTAAGTAAAACATCAATCGCCACCCTATAAAGGATTTCCAAACCTTTCTTTGTTTTTTTCAGATGGAATTTTGGTTTCCATTGTAATTCAGCAAGAGAATCGCTTATAGTAAAAATGGCACCAAGTTCCACATTTCGATATTGAGCAACAGCGAATAATGCCGAAGCTTCCATTTCAACTGTTGCAACTCCCTCTTTCTGATACTGTTTTACTTCAGCAACTGTTTCTCTATATGGAGCATCAATAGTCCAACTTGTTCCAAGAAAATATTTTTGTTTAAATCTCTCAAGAGATTTTTGTATTTTGTTAGTCATCTCTTTGGAAGCGTAGGCATATTTTGAATGTTTAAGGTAATGGTAAGATGTTCCCTCATCTCTGATTGCTTTTTCACAAACCATTAAACTTCCAATTTTAATATCTTTCTGTAAAGTTCCTGCTGTGCCAATAGAAATAAACTTTCTAACTCCAAAAGCAATCAGTTCTTCTAATAAAGTGGTAGCTACAGGTGAGCCAATTCCAAATTTTCCAATGATCGCCACCATTCCATTTGTTTCATCGAGCAAATACATCTCACCATAAAATCCCTCAACTTTTGTGGTTTCGTGATTCTCTAAAATATGTTCCATCAAGCTTCTTTGATAGCAAAAGATTACCCCAACAGGTGGCTTGAATTTTGGATATTTTCCTCTCTTTTTTTGATAAGCCATAAATTCACTTGGACTGAACATGGAATCTTTCGCATGCTTATTTTTAAGGTTTGGAAATCCCATAATAATCAAATAGATTGATGTACTTCATAAAACATTTTTTCAAGGCGACCGGAGGCGGATTGCACATAACGGTTTGGCTATGAGCAGTGGCAGTGCTTCCCGCGCTTCTATTCATTTTTACACCGTTGTTTATTTTATTCATGTTTATTCATTTTTAGCACTTTGCACGCCATTGCTTATACACGATGTTGTGTTTTTGTAGCTTATTTCCATTTTTTACTTAAGTAGCTATCCATAAACTTTTTTGCTATACTTTTCTGAATAACTAAATCTATTTGCATAACTTCTTATTCTACCTAATCAATCTTCGTTTATCCGGAACGGTTTCTTATCATTCATACAACCGAACATCACTATACTATCTTATGTTGTCTAATACCCTACGGTCAAGGACAATCCATCTGACCGGTATCATGTCACCAACTACCCACACAGTACGGGTATTCCGATGTTATGGAGATTGTGTACAACCAGGGTAACACTTGAGCGGGAAAAACGGAGGGTAATGACGCGGTTCAGGAACGGCTCAGTATCTTCCACCTGGCGGGAAGAATTGGCCATGGAAGCCGTGCTCACGTAACCAAATGCCCTGGGTGTGGTTCGTCGTAATTGAACCGGCCAAACTCAGCACTCAATCGTTCCGTTTTCACGGCCGGGTACCGACCTGCGTTCAGCGGGCAGGGGGAAAATCGCTTCTCGATGCCGGTCGTTTGAAGCGCCTATAATTCCGCCTCCGCCGGCGGGCCGTCCCATGACGGGACAACGGACTCCGGATCAGTTCATCGGGGTTCGAATTCCCGCCCGCCGGTTCGGAAGCTTGGGTCGGACGCAGCTTATGCTTATTTACGCAATGCCTTAGAAAAGGCGGAATCAAGCATGGCGGCATCCCTCATTTATATACTCACAACAACACTTATCACGCAACATTCTTTCAAGCACCGTAAGCTACATCCGGTCCAGAACCGTGAACCTCTTCGAGAAAACGCCCGAAGGACAGGAAAGCCGCACGAAGTACAAACCCGGAACAAGTCCCGTTACCCAGGTTTCATGGCTCCCGGCGGCACGGAACGCCGGTCCCTCCGTGAACAAGCATCTTCCGGCGATGTCGTAAAGCGACACCCGCGAGATTCCGGCCTCCGCAAGACCGTAACGCAACAGGACCGAACCTGTCGAAGGATTACCGCCCGCCACTTCCAGGAAAGTATCCATCGGGGTCTCACTCCCCATTCCCAGGGGCGTCCAATCAAGAACGATCTCCCCGAATACGGGAAACGTATCGCAACCGGGAGAGCGGAGTTCCACCATGTACTGGAAGAACCTGTCCCCGTCGTCGATGTACTTGGAAATATCCACGGGTGAAACGGCCAGGGTATCGGACCACTCGCCGAGGTCGTCCTGATCCCACGAACTCCTTACTCTGAGGTTGACCCAGGTGCCGGTAACGGGAGTCGCGTTCCAGGACAGCGTTCCCCATTCGGAATCGCCGCCTGTGTCGAGGATTGTGGATTTCAGCACGGCACAGGGATCGTATCCCATCACACGCCACCATGATATCGCTTCACGTGAAACCGATCCGGCGGCTACATCCATAATTCCGTTTCCGTCGATATCCGCCAGAACCATGGACCTGGGACTGTTGTAGGAACACAGCTGATGTTCCGTCCACGACGAAGCCGAACCCTCATTTTCCCACATAAGTATCTTGTGCGCAAAAATGGCGGTGGCGAATACGTCCAGATCTCCGTCATCGTCGATATCGTACGTTAGAACAACGTGAGCGCCGTCCACCCCGGACCCGATGACGTGTTTTTCCCAGTTATCGCAGGAACCGTCGGTATTCTCCCACCAGGCCACTTCGTTCGCGGGTGATTTGCAGCTTCCCCCGGCGGCGATAATGTCGATGTCCCCGTCGTCGTCGAGATCAGCGGCTTCAGCGGTTCTCACACCGCTGAACGTGCTGCTCACCACATGAGAGGTCCATGAAGTGGCGGAACCGTCCGTGTTCTCCCACCAGCGGATCGCCTTGTCAAGCGTCGCCGTGCCGAGAATATCCAGGTCGCCGTCCTTGTCTATATCGAAGGCGACCACGGAATTCACCGCGTCCAACTTGGTAACCACGGATACTTCCTGCCAGGACGAACCGCCTCCGGAATTCAGCCACAGGGAAATCGCGTCCCCGTTCTTGGCCCCTCCGATCACGTCCACTTCTCCGTCATCGTTCATGTCGGCGACCGCCAGCACCTTAACTCCATCAAAAGACTCGGCTATCGTGTGGATGGTCCAGGAGGTGGCGGAACCGTCCGTGTTCTCCCACCATACGACCAGGTCCGCGTTCTTCGCCGCGCCGAAAAGATCGACGTCGTCGTCCCCGTCGATATCCGCCGCCACGGCGTCCCAGGCCCCGTCGAAGGCGGTGTCCACGTCGTGAACCATCCAGGATTTACCAAGACCGTCAACGTTTTCCCACCAGCAAACCCGGTCGTCTACCTCGGCGGATGCTATCAGGTCTACGTCTCCGTCACCATCCATGTCTGCGGCCCTCACACGAATGGCATATTCCTGGCTTTCCGGAATCATCGTAATCACGTCTTCCAGAACTCCCCAGGAAACCGCTAGACATCCGGATATGCTTGAATAATCGACACTTACTTCACAGGAATCGAAGGTGGTCCCCCACTGCCCGGAAGGCCCGTGCACGCCGGGCCCGCCGGACCAGTCGGTCTGCACGGCGGACGCTCCGTAACACGCCGCCACAACAGCCAGCGGCGCGAGTATATACGACGCCTTCATCGAATACCTCCCAGGACAACCATGCAGGTGGAAGCGGAACTCTTCCCCGCCGAGCAGGTACAAACGTAAACGCCGGGAGAAAACGCAGCCGTTTCTTCCGAAACGGTGTTGACGCCGGCCTCCAGGCGGCCGAGGTCGTCATGCAGCACAAGCCTTCCGGACATCGAGTAGATGTTCAATGTCACTTCGACCGGTTCGGCGAGCGTAATGCGAACAGGCACGGAGTTCCTGCACGGATTGCTGAGAAGATCAACCGAAATTCCCTCCGCACCCGGGTTTTCTTCGGAGATTCCGGTGGACGGAGAAAGATAAAGGTATACGAGCCCCGCATCGTTGCCCAGAAGAAGATCCGGGTAGCCGTCTTCGTTCCAGTCATCTATGCACGGGCTGGTGTTGTGCCCCTTGGAAATAACGCCGGATTCCGATTCCAGCCGCTCCAATTTATCGAACGAAGGTTTCTCGGCGGTACCGGTGTTCCTGGCGAAGTAAACGCCGCCTTTCATCTCTCCGAGAATCAAGTCGGCAAGCCCATCCTGGTCCAGGTCCGCCATCCGGGGAGTACACGCATATAACTCCACTCCGGAACCACCTATGAGTATGTTCTCGGGAGCTGCGAGCTTGGGATCCCCGGCACTGCCGATGTTCAGGAACAACCGCAGCGCACTGCCGGAATCAGGGGTCATGCACCCCAGCAGCAGGTCGAGAAGCCCGTCGGCGTTCCAGTCAACTATAAGAGGCGAAGCGGTCATCCCTCCGTTGATGTAGGACCCGTTCGCCATGAGATCATCCATTTCGGTGAGGCTGTCGGCCGTCACCGCACGGTAGAACTTGACGCGCCCCCAGCATTCGCCCACGATGAGATCGTTGAGATCGTCTCCATTCCAATCCACAACCTGCGGATTTCTGGCTCCGGTTTTGGGTCAACAGTATCCCTTGGTGTGTATATCAGCGCCGTCCGCCTGCATGTACTGGAAGTCCGTGAAAACCGGGACAGGATTCGTTCCGGTGTTCTTGTAGAACCTGATAAGACCATAGGTGCTTCCCTGGATGGTTTCCACGTCAGCCACCAGAAGATCCTTCACCCCGTCTCCGTTCCAGTCGAACACGGTTGGGGAACTGATCGATCCCGCGACCAGCGTGTCTCCTCCGCACATCAGCGGAATTCCGTCGTGAAACGCCGGAAAAGCCGTCAGCACGGAAGCCAATGGAAGCAACACCACTAAAAATAGTCTCATCATTCACCCCCTTATTCCTGGATTTTGAAACAAAGTAACCACGAATACAAACGCATGTCACTATAGTATAAATCAACTCCCTGAACAATAAGCAACGGCGACCGCGGTTCATCCGGACCCGTTACAGGATTAATTCCGAGAAATCGCTGATCTCATTGATATTCACGGTTTTCCAGGAAATAAAATCACGGCGGAATCTCTTTCGGAAGTTTCGATACCTTCTCCCGTTTCCGTAATCATCCCGACCATCGTTTCCCGGCAGGACACGGCGACGGTGATGACGACTTCCGGAACACCCCGGCCCGATGATGAACCCGGTTATTTTGTCATCGGCGTAAGAGTCGACTATCTTATTTTATCTTCGAGGGGGATGCAATGTCCGATTCCGTGATACTGGCCGTGAACGTCAGGAAGAAATACGGGGAAACCACCGCCCTGGACGGCCTGGACCTTGTTGTCGACAGGGGCGAGATATTCGGCATCGTCGGCCCGAACGGCGCCGGTAAAACCACGGCCATGGACTGCATGGCAGGAATGCGGCGACCCGATTCAGGCGAGATCAGGACTCTCGGCCTGGACCCGACGGTGGATTCCCAGCTTCTGCGCCGGAAGGTGGGGCTCCAGCAGCAGGAGTCGGAACTGCCGGAAAGGATCAGGGTCGGTGAAGTCTTCAAGCTCTTCCGCTCTCTCTTCGGCATCGACGAACCGGGGATGGATCTCCTGGAAAAGGTGGGACTCGCGGAGAAGACCGACGCGTTTTTCTCGGAACTGTCCGGAGGGCAGAAGAGAAGGCTTTTCGTGGCCCTCGCCATGGTGCACGACCCGGAACTGATAATGCTCGACGAACTCACCAGCGGCCTGGACCCGAAGGGAAGAAGGGACCTGTGGAGCCTGGTGAAAAACTCGAAAGGAAACGGGAGAACCGTTGTCCTGTCGACGCATTACATGGACGAAGCCCAGAAACTCTGCGACAGGGTGGCCATAATGGACAGGGGCAAGGTAGTGGCCCTGGGCACGCCCGACGCGTTGGTGCGAAAATACTGCCCGGGCTTGCGACTGCGGTTGGGATGCGGCGACGATTTCCGCCCGGAACATGCGGCGGACCTGGAAGGCGTACTGGGGGTACGGGTGCGGGACGGAACCTGCGTAATGGATCTCGAAGACGCTGGCGCCGTGGTCCCGGTGATCCGGGCTCTTTCGGAAAAAGGAACTGATCTCGGTGATCTTCATACGGAAGTCCCCACCCTCGAAGACGTGTTCATGGCCGTTACGGGAAAGGATTACGGTGAATCGGACGGGTAACACCGCGGGAATCCGCAGACTCGGTATGATGGAGCTGAAGCTGTATCTACGGGAGCCATCGGCTTTCTTCTTCACGCTTATCTTCCCCCTCCTGCTCATGCTGCTTTTCGGAAGCATATGGGGCAACAAGCCCTTCCCCGGGAAGACATTCGGATACATCGACTACTCCACCGCCTCTTTCATCTCCATAGTCCTGCTCACGGCGTGTGTTATGAACCTGACGGTCAATATCGCATCCTACAGGGAGAAAGGCATCCTTCGCAGGTACATGTCCACCCCCCTTTCCCCGGTATCCTTCCTCCTTGCCGAAACGGGCGCTATCCTGGCGATAACCTCCATGGGTGTCATTCTTCTGCTGATCGCGGGGAAATTCTTCTTCGGAATGCACTTCCGCGGAAATCTCCTGGAGGCGTTGGCCGCATTTTTACTGAGTTGCGGAGCAATGGCGGGACTGGGTTTTATTCCGGCAAGCCTGGCTTCCAGCGCACGGAGCGGCACCGTCGCCGCGAACGTCATTTACTTCCCGATGCTTTTCCTGTCGGGCGCCATGCTCCCACAGGACATGCTTCCAGGCACGCTTCGAACAATTTCCGAAATACTTCCACAAACCCACGTCATCAGGCTCATGAGGGATATCTGGCTGGGCGAACGTCTTTCGGACCATCCGGTGGAAATTGCGGTGCTTGTCGGGACACTGGTGGTCGGAACCGTTTTCGCCACCCGCATGTTCAGGTGGGATTAACGGTATTCCGCCTTCCCCGGCAACGGATCAAAGGCAAGAACACGTGTGGAATCGACCCTTCTAGATCCAGGTCTGGCGTCCGTCCTTGATCCACCCGTGATTTCTCCTGCATCTCAAGCTCCATCCGCGGATCCTGATCTTATCATCCTTCCTGCCGGCGAGTCGGAACCTGTAATGAGTTCCGGTGCTGGGACAGGTCATCTTCCTCCATCCCGGAAGATATTCCTTGAGACTGCGCAGATTACGCCAACGGTGCCTCCGGTGCGCATAGGGATACTCACCGGTCTTACCGTAGTAGATCTGGAGGGCGGATGCGATCAATCTCATGTTATGCCTGCAGGTTTCGGTTTGCGCCTGAGTCTTGATGTCTGCAAACTTCGGAACGGCGATCGCCGACAGGATGCCGAGTATGACGATTACCAGCATCAGTTCCACAAGAGTGAAGCCTTGCTTCTTTTCGCGTTTCATCAGATCTCAGCTTTCTTGAACTGTTCCAGGTCGGTTTCGAAATCGAGTTCGATGCTGTCTCCGACCTCGATAAACCACGTACTGTCATCCTCTATGACATAAACAAGCCCCGGGACGGAAGAATGGAGATCACCTGGGATCTCGGGAAGCCTACCGCTCATTTCATAGAATTGATGAATATTTTGGGCAAGGACGTAAAGCGAATCGCGAATCGCCTGTTCTCCGGGGCTGGGATTCTCCCTGAAGGATCCCCCGGAGGTGAAACTCAGCGCAACAACCATGGCGACCCCGGCAATCACGGCAATTAGAACAAGGAGAATCCTCATCCCGTTTCTTTTCTTGTCCTTACCTTCATCGTCACCGTTTTCCGAAAATTCGAGAACATTCTCGGGAATACCCTTATCGAGTTGAATCGGTTCACCCATACTACATCACCTCCCATACCTACTTTATCGAAACCCGACCATGCAGGCAAGGGCTTTCGGGCTTTTACTCCATCATATCCATAGGACTTTTTTCCACTTTCCATTTGTTGCATATAATCCAAGGGGGTAACGTTACTGAGAAGGGTTGTTGAAATGCAGGATCAAACCTTTTCCGGAATCAGTCACATAAGCAAATATATCCTGGACATTCTCGATGTCGGCATGGCATTGGTGGATCCCGAAACCAGCGAGATCATAATCGCCAATCAGAAAGCGGCCGAACTCGCGAAACTGCCTGTGTCGGAAATGGTTGGGAAGCCGCTTTGCGACCTCATAGGCACCATCCGGGATGACAAAGAGGATGACCGGGATACAGGCACGAATACGTGCAGACCCCGTAAAGTTCTTTCCACCTCGTCGGGCGAATCCATCCCCGTACTGCTTTCCCACTGGGAAGTCGAAATCGGCGGCGGCCGCTACCGGATCGTGATCTTTCTGAACGTTTCCGACATACTGAATATCGAGCAGCTGCTCCGGGAAAGGGAAAAGTACCTGGAAGCCGTACTTAACGCGTCTCAAGACGCCATAGTGACAACCGACAGGAACAAGCGAATTATCGAGTGGAACAGGATGGCCAGTCAGATATTCGGCTACACGGCCGAAGAAGCCAAAGGCCGCGATGTCGACGAACTGCTGGCGGGCGACTCCTATAAGCAGGAAGCGAAGGATCTTAGCAGCGTCGTTCTGTCGGGTTTCCAATTAAAACCGACGGAGGGCATCCGTTTCCACAAAAACGGCTCGCCTATTAACGTCCGCATCTCCGGCGCTCCGGTATTCGTCAACGAGCAACTCGTGGGCGTGGTGGGATTTTACACCGATATTTCCCAGTTGAAAAAAACCATGTGCGACCTGATGGAAAGCCAGGGGAAATTCAGAGCCGTCACCGCTGCGGCCCAGGACGCAATTATAATGATCGACAACGACGGGAAAATAACGCTGTGGAACCCGGCGGCGGAAAAAATCTTCGGCTACACCGCCGAGGAAGTCTTCGGAAAGGACCTCCACGATCTACTGGCTCCGGATGATTTCCATCCCGCGTTCAAAATAGCATTCGAGCGATTCAGGAAAACAGGCGAGGGCGCCGGGATAGGCAGGATACTCGAATTGAGCGCCCTGCATAAAAACGGCTCGGAATTCCCCATCGAACTCTCTCTTTCAGCAGTCAAACTGAACGGCAAATGGCACGGCGTCGGAATCCTGCGCGACATCACCGAAAGAAAAAAAGCGGAGGCGGAACTTGCCAAGAGCAGGGAAAAAGCCCTGGAGGCATCCCGCGCCAAGTCGGAATTCCTCGCCAG
>JAMOUX010000028.1 GCA_027067855.1 Candidatus Fermentibacteraceae bacterium | reverse complement strand
AGGGGGGTAATTGCGATCACCGCGCATTTCTCCGCGTGGGAACTGATTCCCAGGGCGATCTCGCTCATGGGTTACGATACTGCTGTGGTTACCAGGAAGTTGGGCAGTGGTAAGACCACTTCGATGGTGGACGATCTCAGGTCCCGTCATGGTATCGAGACCATAGACAGGGGAAGCGGTCTTCACAGTCTGATGGGCGCACTGCGGAGGGGGGCGGCCGTGGGCATACTCATAGATCAGGATACCCTTGGTGTGGAAAGCGGGTTCGTGAATTTCCTGGGTCTGCCCGCGAGGACTCCCGTGGGACCGGCTAAGATAGCCCTGAGATTTGATGTTCCGGTGTTGACCCTGCATATATCGGGAAGGGATGCCGGTAGATACCTGGTCGAAATAGACGAGCCCCTCGACCTTGACGATTACAGGGGCAAGAACGGGTATCTCGAACTGACAGCGGATCTTACCGCCAGGATAGAGGAGTGGATACGTGAAGAACCCGAACAGTGGATCTGGATTCACGATCGCTGGGCCCGCCGTCCTTGCGGCGCTCCTGGCCTGCGGTGACGGTACTCCGCCGGCCACGGATCCCCAGCGGGATCCGGTCCAGGTGGTGCAGGATTTCACAATGGTCCAGTCAGTGGAGGGCAGGAGATCCTGGAAACTGGTAAGTGACGAGGCGGTGTATACCGAGGGCGACAGCCTGCTGGTTCTCTCGGGCGTGAACCTTACGTTCTATGAAAATGACGTCCCCACCACGGTATTGATCGGGGATTCGGGAAGAGTGGATCTGGAGGGCGGCTGCATGAGAATCTGGAATGGAGTGGAGGCCGAGACGGATGACGGCAGGCGCATGGTCACCCAGGAGTTGACATGGAATGACAGCCTGGGCGTATTACACAGTGATTGCCTGGTTACCATGACCATACCCGATTCCGTGGGCGTGACGATCCTTTCAGGCAGGGGAGTGGATCTGGACACGAATCTCGGTGACGTGGAAGGCGTAGACGTCCGGGAAGATTTCACGGCGGAGTATTCCGGGGAGATTGAAATTGATTAGTCTGTCGTTGATCCTGCTCGTACTGGCCGCCGGTGAGGGGATGTTCACCACGGTGGCGGACCGGGCCTACAGCCGGGAGAACCCGGGAGAAGGGCTCGTGATAGAACTGGCGGGAAACGTGTCGGTGACCGATGGGGAAATCACCGTGACGTCGGACAGCGCGGTAGTGTGGCAGGGTAGGGGGGATGCCAGGTTTTACGGTAACGTCGTGATTGTGGCGGACACTCTAAGAGGTACCTCGGACTACCTTGAGTACCGCCGGGAACCCGGCATGGTGACCATGAAGGGAAACGTGGAACTCACCGATGGAGAATCCGTCGTCAGGGCGCAGGAGATAGTTTATTTCCGGGGTTCCCGCAAGGCCACGGCGAAGAAAGACGTGGTCATGACCGGCCCGGAATTGGGGTTCGTGCGGGGAGAGTATGCTCTGTACGACAGGGACAGGGGCAGCCTTTTCGTGACTGTGGATCCCATATTGAAGAGAGCGGTGGGCGAAGACACGCTGGTTGTGAGGGCAGACAGGCTGGAATTCTTTCCGGGGGAGAATTCCGCCGAGGCCCAGGGAGCGGCCGTGGTTACGCTGGCATCGAAGGATATCCGCTCCACGTCGGAATACTTGCGTTATTTCGGGGAGGAAGACAGGTTTGAACTTTTGGGCTCCCCGCTGCTGGAAACCGGGGACGGTGAGTTATCCGGGGACTGGATGGAAATAAAGCTCGACGCTTCCGGGGATCCGGAATCGGTTAGGATAGAGGGCGGTGCATCGGGCCACATGGTGGACAGGGGCACGAATCCTCCGGCCGAGACATGGTTTGATTCCGAGCATGCCGTGTTCGTCCTGGACGGTGGAGCCCCGGATTCGATAATGCTGGAAGGATCGGCGGTGCTCCGGATGAAAGGCGGGGGTAAGGCGGCCGAGAAGATGGAGAACAATACAGTGATGGGTAACGTTATCACCATGGAATTCTCGGACGGGGAATTGGAGAAGCTCACGGTGACCGGCAGCGTCAGGGGAACGTACAGTTACCTGGGAGGCCGCCGTTGAGAAAGCGTGGAATTTTCAGGAATGGAACTCCTTCCCTTCTCAGGACCGAGAACCTGGTGAAGAAGTACAGGAAAAAAGCCGTGGTGAACGGAGTCTCCATAGAGGTGGGCCGTGGCGAGATTGTAGGTCTCCTGGGGCCGAACGGAGCCGGCAAAACCACTACCTTCAACCAGATAGTGGGTTTCATAAGGCCTGATTCCGGAGACGTGTTCATGGACGATATCAGGCTTACCAACCTGCCCATGTACAAACGTTGCAGGCTGGGTATCGGGTATCTTCCCCAGGAATCCAGCGTTTTCAGAAAGATGACCGTTGCGGACAACCTGATGAGCATCCTCGAAACCACGGGGTTGGGGAAGAGGGAACGCATGAAGAAGCAGGCCGAGCTGCTTGCGGACCTGGGAATAGAAAAAGTAGCCCGCCAGAAGGCCTACACCCTGTCGGGGGGCGAGAGGCGAAGGGTGGAAATAGCAAGGGCGCTGGTGACCGAGCCGTCATTCCTGCTCCTGGACGAACCTTTTGCCGGGATAGATCCCATAGCGGTGGACGATATCCAGGAAATAATAAGGAAGCTCAAGGTGAAGAAAGGGTTAGGGATTCTTATCACCGATCACAACGTGAGGGAAACCCTTGCCATAACCGACAGGGCCTACATAATGTATGATGGGAAAATATTGGTTTCGGGATCTGCGGACGAACTGGCGAACGATCCCGAGGCCAGGAAGATATACCTGGGAGAGAGGTTCAGACTCTGATGCCCGAGATGAGACTGGATCAGAACGTCAGGCTTGCACAAACCCAGAAGTTGGTTCTCACTCAGAAGATAAAGCAGGCGCTGGAGATACTTCAACTGCCTTCCCTGGACCTGGAAAACATGATAAAGCAGGAACTCCAGGAAAATCCCCTCCTGGAACAGTCGTCTCCCGAAGAGACTGCCGGTGATGCTGATACGGAAGTTTCCGGGGAATACGATGACGCCGGAGACTGGGACGATGAGCCCGTAAGAAGCGAGACCAGGGAGGAGGAAACCCTGGAGATCCTCGAGAGAATACGGGAATATTCCGGTGACGGTTATCCTTCCCGGCACGAGGACGGCGAGCCGTGGATGCCGGAAGCGAAGAAGGAACCGACGCTGTACGAGTACCTGCTGGAACAGGTCTGGGAACTCATGTTGCCAAAGGAACTGGAAGAGGCCGTGGTATACGTGGTCTACTCCCTGGACGGTCACGGTTTGCTCACCCTTCCGCTCTTCGACCTGGAGGCGGGCTGGGAGGGTGATCCGGAGTTGCTTCCCAAGGCGCTGGAAGTGGTAAGATCCCTGGAACCCACCGGGGTAGGCTCCTTCAGCGCGCAGGGAGCGCTCAAAGCCCAACTGGAAAAGCTGGGTTTCGGTCCCGACAGCCTGGAACACAGGATAGTTTCGAAACATTTCGGTTCACTCGCCGAGCGGAAGATAGAAGCGATCGCCGAAGCGGAGGGAGTGTCACCCGGCAGGGTCCAACAGGCGACGGATCTTATAGCCACTCTGAATCCCTGGCCGGGGAGGGAGTTTTCCTCTCCGGCGAACTCCGCCATCATTCCCGATGTGTTGATAGTGGAGCGGGACGGGCGTTTCGAAGCCGTGCTCAATGACAACAGGTTTCCCCGCCTCATGATTTCGGAGAGGAACCTGAGAATACTGGAATCTCCCAACAGCAACCGGACGGAGAAGGAATACGTCAAAAACAAGTACAGGAAAGCTTCCTGGTTCATAAAGGCCATAAGACAGAGGCAGGAAACAGTTACCCGGATCGGCGGGTTCCTGGCCGAGTACCAGGCTGATTTTTTCGCCAACGGTTTGAATGGTCTTCGACCGCTGACGCTACAGACCGTGGCCGATGTTCTGGGTTACAACCAGTCCACCATAAGCAGGGCCATCAACGGCAAGTACGTGCAGTCGCCCCAGGGAATCCACGAAATGAGGTTTTTCTTCAGCAGGGGCCTTCCGGCTGATTCCGGCGAGATTTCCAGTCGCATAGTCAAGGAGGAACTTAGGCGCCTGATAGATTCGGAAGACAAGCATAACCCCTTGTCCGACGCGAAATTAGTGGAGATGTTGAAGGCTTCCGGGATAGAGGTCAAGAGGAGAACGGTAGCCAATTACAGGGCGGAAATGAAAATACCCCCGGCAAGGAAGAGGAAGAGGTACTAGTGGAGGAGGTGTCCGTGAAGAAGTTCGAAATAGATGTTGTTCCACTGGACTTCCCCGAGGGATGCAACGTCATATTGGGCCAGTCTCATTTCATTAAGACGGTGGAAGATGTTTACGAAGTCATCGCGGGAACCGTTCCGGGGGCCGGGTTCGGGTTGGCGTTTTCCGAGGCGTCGGGTCCCAGGCTTGTCAGGAGCGACGGTACCGACGTGGAACTCAGGAAGATTGCCGAGCGAAACATTCTCGAACTCGGGTGCGGACATGTCTTCCTCGTGATTCTGAACGGTGTTTTCCCGATACAGGTCTTGAACCAGGTGAAGATGGTTCCGGAGGTATGCAGGATATATTGCGCCACCGCCAATCCCGTTCAGGTCCTGGTGGGACGTACCGCCCAGGGAGGCGGAGTCATTGGCGTGGTGGACGGGGAACCTCCCCAAGCCGTGGAGATCCCGGAAGACGTGGAGAACAGGATAGAATTGTTGAAGCGGTTCGGTTACAAGCGCTGAACCCGGTTTCCGATCGAATGAAATGGGGCCGCCGAAAGGCGGCCCCATTTTTTGCTGCGCTACGTTACGATCTTTAGAGTTTCACCACGGAAAGGGATGCTGCCCTTCCTGTGGAATCACTGACCTTCACGTAGTACACACCGGACGGAACCTGGGTACCGTCACCGCGGTGACCGTTCCAGGAATAGCTTCCGGAGAAGGGAGCTTCCAGGATCCTGTGTCCGTAGGTATCGAATATTTCGATACCGGTCGTTCCGGAGAAACCGGATCCGGTGATGATGACCGACCCGCCGAACGGGTTGACGTCGGCCGTCAGGGAAGTCTCCAGTAGCTGGCAGCGGTGTTCCCCGGCTACGCCGGTGGAACCGTCCAGGTCTACCTTGTAAATCTTTTTATCGCTGGGATTGCTGGCCCAGATGTACCTGTGGTTGTTGGCGTGACTGTAGGCCAGACCCCTTGCCGATGAGACGAGGTTGGAATCAATGCCGTCGGTCAGCGTGCCGTCATCCAGCTTGTAAGCCCTGATGGGGGAATCGGAATCATCCGTCGCCACCCAGATGTTACCCGAGGAACTGTTGTCATCGCCTTCACGGGCCAGGTCGTAGGTCTTAAGAGAAGAAGGAAGGGATCCTGCATCGTCGGGGTCCACCGTGGAACCCAAAGGAAGCGATGTCTTGTAGTAGAACTTGTTGTTGGAATCTCCAAGGAAGTAGATGCCGGAACTGCTGCCTGCTGCACCACCCACCGGGTAGTATGTTCCGCCACCTCAACCAGAGCAGTACAGCGTACTCTTACCGTCGTCGGTACCGCTCAGTTTGAACTTGTATACGTCGCTGGTTCCGTTGGTAACGTAGAGAAGCTCCCCAGCGTACGCCAGTCCGTCGGCATCCTTAACATCGATGCTCCAGGAAGTTTCGACAGAACCGGAAGAAGGATTGAGTACGTAGATCTTCTTTGCGGTTTTGTCGACGGCGTAGAGCTTTCCATCGGCGTAGGCCAGACCGGTGATATCGTTGTCCGGCGCGTCGAAGGTAGCGACTACCGTAGGGACTGCGAAAAGTACCGCGGGCAACATGCCCAACAGAAGGATGATCGTCCTCACATCATCTCCTTTCTTTGATTGAGAGTAATCCTTAAAAGTAATCCTAAGAATGATAATATTATTTCGTGTGCCTCCACAAAAGTCAAGTCTCTGCCTTTCGCATCCAAGCCCGGGTACGGGCTTCGGAGGGGTGGTAGTAGGCGAGAGTCTTTTCCAGGGCCTTCCTTACGGGGGTGGCCGGGGACCAGCCGGTAAGCCTGCCGGTGAGGCCCTCTTCGAGTTTCCATTCCGCTGCGAGGAGTTCGCGGCATTTCTCCCTGCAAAAAAAAGGCACCCTTCCGGATATCGCGGCGGCCGCCTCGGAAACCAGGGCCACCGCAAGTACCAGGGGAACAGGCACCCGCACGTGGATTATGTGCCTGCCGGAGGCTTCCTGAAGCAGGCGGTGAAAATCGTTCCACGAGAAAAGGCGTCCGTACGAGGGGGTGAGGATGCGCTCCATCGCCCCGGGACGTTCCGGGAGTAAGGCCACGAGATCCGCCAGGTCATCGACGAAGACCAGCGGAAAACCGCGTCCCCGGATCCGCGGGGAGAAGAAGAAACCTTTGAGCGCTGCTCTCATTACCGGGGCCGATGCATCGTCTCCCGGTCCGAAGACGGCGGGAGGCCTGATTATCATCCAGTTGCCGCTGTCCCTGACAGCGAATTCTCCGAGCAGCTTGCTCCTGCCGTAGGCGGTAACCGGACCATTTCCGGAAGGTCCCGCCGCCGCCTGGCTCGAAACGTAGATGAAAAGCGCCTCTGGAGCGGCTTTCTTCCTGGCCTTCAGAACGTTTGCCGTAATCAGGGCGTTGATCCTGTCGAACTCTTCCCGGCTTCCCGCGCTGGTCGCCCCGGCGCAGTGTATCACCGTGTCGCAGCCTTCCATGGGTCCCGCCATGCTTTCGGGATCGAGGAAGTCCACCCGTGTGACGTCGCATCCGCCGGGAATCCCGGTGGTGGATGATGTTTTCCGCAACAGGGCCTTCACGGAATATCCACGCCCGAGGAGCCGGCCCGCCACGTGGCTCCCGATGAAACCGGATGCCCCGGTCAGTACCGCTTTGCGTGCCATCGACGTCTCCATCGTTGACTTATCCGCTTGTCGTGATTAACTTCCTGCGCAATGCTAACCGTTGATTTTTCCCATGGCAAGGTACGGACGATGGACCTTTCTCCGAACGACGTATTCCGGAAGTGTTTCGATTTCGAACGACTCGAAAAGGTGCAGAACGCAGGACTGTATCCCTACTTCGTCCCACTGGGGGGGCACGTGGGTGCTGAAATGGAGATAAACGGACATAGCATAATCATGCTGGGTTCGAACAACTACCTGGGCCTCACGGACCACCGGAAGGTCATGGAGGCGGCCAAGGCGGCGGTGGACAAGTACGGAACGGGATGTACCGGAAGCCGCTTCCTGAACGGGACCCTGGATCTGCACATCGAACTGGAGGAGAAACTGGCTGATTTTCTGGGCAAGGAGATGGCCATCACCTTCAGTACCGGTTTCCAGGCCAACCTGGGAGTGATTTCGACCATCGTGGGCAGGAACGACATCATTTACCTGGACAGGCTCGATCACGCTTCGATAATCGACGGAGCGAGGATGAGCTATGCCCGGGTGCTGAAGTACCGCCACAACGATCTCGACCATCTGCGGTACATGCTGGAGAATAACGGTCGTTCTTCCGGGGTCATCGTTACGGACGGCGTGTTCAGCATGGAAGGAGATCTGGCCGACATTCCCGGCCTCGTCGAGGTTAGCGGGGAATACGGAGTAAGGCTGATGGTGGACGACGCCCACGGAATAGGCACCATGGGAGCCAGGGGAAGGGGAACGGCCGAGCATTTCGGATGTCATGACGATGTCGACATAATCATCGGGACTTTCAGCAAATCCTTCGCATGTGTCGGAGGATTCGCGGCCGGTCCGGCCAGAGTCATGGAATACATAAAGCACACCGCGAGGACGATGATCTTTTCGGCAAGCCTGCCTCCCGCCGCGGTGGCCACGGTGATAGCGGCCCTGGATGTGCTCGGGGAGGAGCCGGAACTGATCACCAGGTGTCACACGGCGGCCGAGAGGGCCAGGCAGGGGCTGGCCTCGATGGGCTTCAACGTGGGCAACTCCGAAACGCCCATCGTTCCCATAATAATAGGCGACGAAACGCAGACCCTGGTGTTCTGGAAGCTGCTTTTCCAGAAAGGTGTCTTCACGAACCCCGTGGTGAGTCCTGCGGTGGCCAGCGGCGGGGAGATGCTGAGAACCAGCTACATGGCTTCGCACACCGACGATATGATAGACCGGGCCCTGGAAATATTCGAAAAGTGCGGCAAGGAAATGGGCATAATCTGACCGGGGATGACATGGAATACGCAATCGAAAAAGTAACCACCCCGCGGCAGCTCGATAGTTTCATCGATTTGCCGTACCGGTTATACCGGAACGATCCCCACTGGGTGCCGCAAATAAGGTACTTTCAAAAACAGCTGTTCCACAGGAAGAAACATCCTTTCCACAGGCATGCCGACGTGGAATACTTCATAGCCCTGGACAGGAACGGTCGGGTGAGGGGCAGGGTGGCTTCCATAGTTAACCACGCCCACAACGAGTACCACGGCGAGAAGACCGGTTTTTTCGGTTTCCTGGAGATGGAGAATGATCCGGGAATCGCGTCGGCGCTCCTGGAAAGTTGCGAGGAAAACCTGGCGGCGGCGGGTATGGAGAGGGTTCTGGGCCCCATGAACTTTTCCACCAACGAGGAGTGCGGCATGCTGGTCAGCGGCTTCCGCGGCAGTCCGTTGATAATGATGACGTATAATCCCGAGTGGTATCCTGAACTGGTGGAAAGTTGCGGGTATACCAAGACGAAAGACCTTTATGCTTACAGGCTCTACTCAGCCAGGGCGTCGGAATCCAGGATGTCCAGGGTGGCGGAACTTGTGCTCCGCAGGAGCAACGCGGTAATAAGAAACATTTCGCTGAAGCGCATCAAGCGGGAAGTCGATCTGATAATGGACATCTACAACGAGTGCTGGAAGGATAACTGGGGGTTCGTCCCCATGACCAGGGAAGAACTGGACCACATGGCTTCGGAACTCAAGTCGATACTGGTTCCCAGCATGGCTCCCATTGTGGAGATCGACGGGAAGGCGGTCGCTTTCGCCGTATCGCTTCCTGACGCCAACATACCCATGAAGAAGGCCCGCGGAAGCCTGATCGGAACCCTCCTGGCCCTGAAGGTTCCGCCTTTCAAGGTTAAGATAGACAGGAGCCGCGTGCTGCTGCTGGGAGTTAGGAAGGCATACCGCGGGCGTGGACTGGAAGCGCTTCTCATAGACAGGATAATCAAGGCTAACGTGGATGCCGGAGTGGAATGGGGCGAGCTTTCCTGGATACTGGAGGACAACGTGGCCATGAGGAGCATCCTGGAGAAGGACCTGGATTCGGAGCTGTACAGGATTTACAGGATATACGGCAAGGAACTGGCCCCGGAGGCCGGGGAGGCTCGGGATGAACTCCGCTGAACTGATACGGCTTTACATGGACTTTTTCGTGTCCAAGGGACATTCCGTGATACGGGGGGCGTCTCTTATACCACAGGAGGATTCCACCATCCTTTTCACTCCCGCGGGCATGCAACCCCTGGTTCCTTACCTGCTGGGAGAGAGGCACCCGGCGGGGAAGAGACTGGTGAATGTTCAGAAGTGCATAAGAACCGGTGATATAGAGGAAATAGGCGATTCCACCCATCTCACCTTTTTCGAGATGCTGGGAAACTGGTCCCTGGGAGATTACTTCAAAAGGGAAGCTATCGAGTGGAGCTTCGAATTTCTCACCGGCGGAGAATGGCTGGGTTTTGATCCGGAGAAGCTTCACGTGACCGTCTTCGCCGGCAACGACAAGGTTCCCCCCGACGAG
The DNA here is from genome assembly GCA_027067855.1 of Candidatus Fermentibacteraceae bacterium. Taxonomy (GTDB): domain Bacteria; phylum Fermentibacterota; class Fermentibacteria; order Fermentibacterales; family JCC-6; genus Aegiribacteria. Next base: position 18,365 of record JAMOUX010000028.1, on the reverse strand, counting down.
GAGGCCGCATCCGTCTGGGAGTCGGTGGGAGTTCCACGTGACAGGATATACTTCAAGGGCATGGAGCACAACTGGTGGGGTCCCACCGGTGTCGTGGGCCCGTGCGGGCCGGATACGGAGATGTTCATAGATACCGGGGCGCCGTCGTGCGGTCCCGGTTGCTCTCCCGGTTGCGGTTGCGGCAAGTACTTCGAAATATGGAACGACGTTTTCATGGAGTACGAGAAGACCCGGGACGGCGGTTACGTGCCCCTTGCCCAGAAGAACGTGGACACCGGCATGGGCGTCGAGAGAACGGTGGCCATGCTGAACGGCTACGGGTCCGTATTCGAGATCGCGAGATTCAGGCCACTGTTCCGCTTCCTGGAAGACAGGGTGGGTAAGCCGACCGACGACTCATCGCTGCGTTCCATGAGAATCGTGGCGGACCACATCCGTACCGCGGTCCACATACTCGGCGACGATCAGGGCATTCCGCCCTCGAACCTGGACAGGGGATACGTTCTTCGCAGGTTGATACGTCTCGCGGTGCGTCACGGCAGGAAGCTGGGCATCACGGAGCCGTTCACCCGCGAGTTGGCCGAGGTGGTCATCGACGTGGAGTCCGGAGGTCACCCGGATCTGGCCGGGAACGCCGAGTTCGTGCTGAGCGAGCTTGGAATGGAAGAAGAGAAGTTCGGCGCAACACTCAAGTCCGGGCTGAAGGAATTCGAGAAGATGCTTCCGAACCTCCTGAAGAATCCCCGCAGGGTGATTCCCGGGCGCTTGGCTTTCAAGCTGTACGATACCTACGGTTTTCCGGTGGAGTTCACCGTCGAGCTGGCGAAGGAACACGGGCTTACCGTGGACATGGAGGGTTATGCCAAGTCCCTGGAGAAGCACCGTGAGCTTTCCAGGAAAGGAAGCGAGGGCAAGTTCAGGGGAGGGTTGGCCGATAACAGCGAAATGGTCACCCGCCTGCACACGGCGACCCACCTGCTTCACCAGGCGCTGAGGGAGGTGTTGGGGAACCACGTGGCCCAGAAGGGCAGCAACGTGACGGCCCAGCGGCTCAGGTTCGATTTCAGTCATCCCAGGCCCATGACGGAAGAGGAGATACGCCGGGTGGAGCAGATCGTGAACGAGGTCATTCGGGCGAATCTCCCGGTAACCTGGGAGGAAATGCTCCTGGAGGAAGCCCTCGAGAGCGGGGCTATAGGACTTTTCCGGAACAGGTATGGAGACAGGGTCAAGGTTTACTCCATAGGAGACTTCTCCAGGGAGATATGCGGAGGGCCCCACGTGACCGGGACCGGCGAACTCGGACGATTCAGGATAGTAAGCGAGAAGAGTTCGTCCAGGAACGTCCGCAGGATCAAAGCGATCCTGGAGTGAACGGTTCTTCCGGTTGTTTCTTTCGCCGCCGGCATTCCTTCGGATAAATGCCGGCGGCATGGTTTTTCCGGAATTCCCGAAGTATAGGTTTAAACACAGATTCATGCGCGGCACCGACGGCTTCACCGGCGCCGGGTCTACGGAGGTCATGGCCGGAACTGGGTTCGCCCGTATGGCGCCGACGGCGGGAAGGTAGGAGGAAACCCGGATGGAATTATTGCGAAGGCTTTGTGAAACGGACGGGATATCGGGCCGCGAGGACGGCGTAATAGAGATTTTCAAGGAAGAACTGGAAGGCGTTGCCGACTCCGTTACGGTGGATGCCATGAAGAACGTGATCGCTTTCAAGTCCGGCAGTGGAAATGGTGAGCGTATCAGGGTGATGCTCGCCGCCCACATGGACGAGATAGGATTCGTTGTGTACAACGTTGATGACGACGGGTTCGCTTCCGTGGCGCCCGTTGGAGGGTGGAAACCCACCAGCATAATGGGGCATACCGTGGAAGTTCACACCAGGAGCGGAGAAGTTCTTCCCGCCGTTATGGCCCATATGTGGTCGGATACCTCGGGAAACAGGGATGCGAAACACAGGATGGACAAGCTTTACCTGGATTTCGGTCTTCCGGCGGATAAAGTCAGGGATAAGGTGGGCAGGGGCGACTGGGTTTCCATGGACACCCGTTTCAGGAAGTTGGGTGATTGCCTGCTGGCAAAGGCTTTCGACGACAGGGCCGGGGTATACGTCATTCTGGAGGCGATGAAGAGATTCGAAAATCCCGACATTGACGTTTATGCCGTGGGCACCTCCCAGGAGGAAGTGGGCCTGAGGGGTTCCACTGTGGCCGCCCAGATGTTGAAGCCCCATGTGGGAGTGGCGGTGGATATGACGGGTTCTGGGGATACTCCCGGCTTCCCGGCGAGAATGAAGGTGGCCGACCTTGGCAAAGGAGTTGCCGTAAAGCAGATGGATTCCAGCGTCATCAGTTCTCCCGGGCTGGTGGAGTTCATGAGGAGGCTCGCGGAAGAGAAGGGCATCGACTATCAGATGGAGATACTCATGGGCGGAGGTACCGACACGGCGAGCATCCAGAAGTTCTCCCCCGGGGCTCACTCGGTATGCCTTTCCGTTCCTGCGAGATATGGTCATAGCCCCGTTGCGGTTATGCACAGGCACGATCTTGAGACGGCGGTGGATCTCCTGACGGAGTTCCTGTCCGCCGTTAACTCCGACGCCGATTTTTTCGCCGGCTGATACGGTGAAATGATGCTCCGGTTCAAGTGCGCCTGCCTCGGTGTCGTGGGATGGTGGGGTTTTGCGTGTGGAAATTTCTGAGTCTGTATATATAGGCGTGGACTACGGCAGAAGGCGGACCGGGTTCGCCCTCTCGCTCTCGGGCGTCGTAATCCCCCTGGAACCTCTTTGCGGCTCCACATGGAAGGGAATAGCACACAGGTTGAACGGGATGGTGAAGCGGCACGGACCCGCTAAGATCGTTCTCGGACTTCCCCTCTCGGCGGGAGGAAAACCCACGGAACTTTCCATGGAAGTGGAGAGCCTGGCGGAATTCCTGCGGGACAGGGGTTTCCATGTGGAACTGGTGAACGAGGTATGCTCCACCCAAGAGGCGTGCACACCGGGTGCCGGAGGTGGAGGGAAGGACGGCAGGAGCGACTCCATGGCGGCCATGGTCATACTCAAGCGGTTCCTGGGGCTGCCGTGAAACGGAAAGTGCTCGTCGCCGCGGCGCTGTCGGTCGTTCTCGCCGGCCTCTCGGCGTTGTGGTTGATGAAATGGTGTTCCGGGCCGGCGGGGACCGGGGTGGAGCGCGTGGTGACGGTCGAAAGGGGATGGGGCGTCAGGCGCATTGCAGAGGTACTGGAGGATTCAGGTCTCGTCCGGTGCCGTTATTACTTTCTTTGGAGGTACTCCAGGCTGGATGGTCCTCCTACGCTCCAGGCGGGTACCTACCTGCTTACCGGCGAGATGACTCCCGATTCCATACTGGATATTCTCACCGAAGGCCTGGTGGTGCCGGTGGCCACTTCCTGGGTGACGCTGGTTCCGGGGGAGACCCTGGATCGTTCCCTCGAAGACATCGCGAGACAGACCCCACTTTCACCGGAAGACCTGGACAGCCTGGCCCGTGATTCCTCGTTCCTCGCATCAATGGGTATTCCGTGCCTGGAGGGGTATCTTTTCCCCGAAACCTACGAGTTCGCCGATACTCTCGACGCCGAAGAGGTGCTCCGGCGCATAGTCCGCACGGGCAAGGAGAGATGGCCGGAAGATATGTGCCATCCCCGGACCGGCCTCACCACCCACGAGACGGTGATCCTGGCATCCATAGTCGAGAAGGAGGTCATGGTTGATTCGGAGAGGCCGGTTGTGGCGGGTATCTTCCTGGAACGGCTCAGACGCGGCATGAAACTCGAGAGCTGCGCCACCGTTCAGTACGCGCTGGGCGAACCCAAGGCCAGGCTGCTCTACAGCGACCTGGAAGTGCGTCACCCGTACAACACGTACCTGCATCCCGGGCTTCCTCCCGGTCCCATCTGCTCGCCCGGATACCCGTCGCTGCTGGCGGCGCTCTACCCCGACACCACCACCGGGTACCTCTACTTCGTGAGCAGGAAGGATGGCAGCGGCGGTCACCTCTTTGCTTCCACGCTCGCGGGGCACTCGGCCAACGTTCGGTCAGTGCGCGAAAGGTGACCCGAAACGCAATATTCGTTAGTATAGAATGATAGCAGTACTGCAAGGTTTCACGATTTGCGGGAAAGGAAAGGAATCGCATGGGTGAGGAAAGGGAATTGGGATTCCTGGAGAAGGCGAAACGCCTCATTCCTGGCTACAAGGGTTACAAGCGAAAAGAAGAAAGGCGGGATAACGACCACCTTTTCAGGATGTCCCTGGTGGAAAGGCTCGAACGGATGAAGTCCGGGGTCCACGAGCTGGTCGCGGGTCTCAAGGGACCGGCGGCCCTGACCGCCGTGAATGATTTCGACAGGGTGACCAAGAAGCTGGAAAAAGTCGCCGACGAGGTAAGGTTCGCTTCCCGCGGATACAGGGGTTGGTTCGACATGCACAAGGTGCGCGAGGAGGAACTGGACAAGCTGTACGCTTTCGACATGAGCCTCGCCGAGGACGTGGAGGAGTTGGAGAACGCCATGGAATCGCTGCATGCGGCCGCTGCCTCGGGCTCCGATATGAGAGATGAAGTGGACCGACTCATAGAGCTTCTCGTTGAATTCAGCGAAAAGATGGTACGAAGAAGCCGGCTGATGATAGATCTCGAGAAGAATCGGCCGGTGGATTAGCTCTTGAAGAGAGGTTGAGGTACCATGTTCAAGAAGATGGAGATAGTGGAATGGATGGACGACAGCGGTAAGCGGATCGTCCAGAGGATACCCGAGAGCGGTTCTGGGGAATTCAGACTGGGAACCCAGGTGGTGGTTCGTGAAAGCCAGGAGGCGGTATTCTTCCGCGACGGGAAGGCCATGGACGTGCTGGGTCCGGGCAGGCACACCATAACTACGGAGAACATTCCCATACTCGCCGGTGTGGTAAGCACTCTTTTCTCCGGCAAGGATTCCCCGTTCAGGGCCACGATCTTCTACGTCAACAAGAAGACCTTCACCAACCTCAAGTGGGGAACCAAGGAGCCTATAGTCTTCAGGGACAAGGAACTTTCCATGGTAAGACTCCGGGCCTTCGGTAACTTCTCCATGAAGGTGGCCCAGAGCCGTCTTTTCATCAACAAACTGGTGGGCACCGAGGGAAAGTTCACCACCGACGAGATAGAAGACTTCCTCAGGGGGATCATAGTTTCCAGGTTGAATGACCTTCTGGGTGAGACCCTGGGTACTATATTCGATCTGCCCAAGTACTTCGACGAGATATCCACCCTGGAGAAGGCGAGGCTGGCCGACGATTTCGGCAAGTACGGCATACAGCTGGAGGATTTCTATATCCAGGCCATCACGCCGCCCGAAGAAGTACAGAAGAGGATAGACGAAAGAAGCGCCATGAACGCCTTGGGTGACATGGACCGGTACATGCGTTTCAAAACCGCCACGGCCATGGGCGACGCCGCCGCCAACGAGGGCGGCGGGGGCGCCGCCGGCGCGGGTGTCGGAATGGGCGCCGGTCTGGGTATGGGTATGGCCATGGCCAACATGATGGGGCAATCCATGTCTGAAGGAGCCCGGCGGCCCGCTGCCGCGATGGTGACCTGCCGATCCTGCGGCAAGACCGTTCCCGGTGGAAAATTCTGCCCGGAATGCGGAACCCCTCTGGAGACCGGATGTCCTTCCTGCGGAGCCGCCGTTCCCTCCGGGGCGAAGTTCTGTCCCGAATGCGGGGCTAAGCTCGACGGGTCGGTGAAGTGTGCCAAGTGCGGCGCCGAGGTTCCATCCGGGTCCAGGTTTTGTCCCGAGTGCGGAGAGAAACAGGAATAGATGCCGGGTACGGTTCACGGGCTTCTTGAGAAATGGGCCCGGGAAAAACCGGGGGCGATTGCCCTTTGCGATGATCGTCGTGAACTGACGTACCTCCGGTGGCTCAATGCTTCCTTGAAGATAGCCGCCAGGCTGGAAGAGGCGGGATGCGACGAGGATCACGTGGTGGGCTGTGTAGCCGGCAGGAACGTGTTCCTTCCGTGCATCTTCACGGCGGTGTCGATGTTGGGGGCGAGGTTCGTCTCCATGAATCCGGACTGGCCTCCCCACGAAAGGCAAAGGGTGTTCGGCAGGTGGTCCAGGCGGCTGGTGGCGTCGGCGGATCCCGAGTATTCACCTTTGCCCGGCGAGATCACGGTGAAGATCGATGAGGATGTCTTATCCGGGAATGAAAAACCTTCCCGGAAAGTGAACGTGACGGAGGATCGTGAATTCTACATGAACGTCACCTCCGCCTCCACGGGACAGGCCAAGATAGCCCCGATAACCCATGCGCAGCTCCTGGCCAACACCATGGGAGTGGTAAAGACGTTGGGCCTGAGCGGGGACGATGTTCACACATCCCTCTTCGGGGTTTACGGCCATCCCCACGAACTTTTCATGCGCGGATTGTATCTCGGCGGACGTACTCTGCTGACCGAGCGTAGGTTTCCCAGGGACCTGCTGAGGGTGATATCCGATAAGGGTGTTACCGTGATAATGGCTCTCCCCCCCCAGTTGGTCACCCTTTCCCAGCTTTGGAACAGGAGCGACTGCGATCTTTCCGGGGTGAGGATGGCGGAAGCGGGGGGAATGTACGTTTCCGACGTGATGATGGAGGGATTCATCAGGAAGACCGGGGTGGAACTGGTACAGGTATGGGGAAGCACGGAAACCGCAGGAGTGGTCCTGGTGGGACAAAGCGGCAAGCAGGGTTTCGACAGGGTGGTCGACGGGTACGAAGTACGGCTCCTGGACCCGGACGGTGAGCCGGTGGAGAGTGAGGGTACCGGCGAACTGTGGATATCCGGACCAGGGGTAGTGGAGAGATACCAGGGTGACAGGCCCCAGACCGAGGAATCATTCAGGGACGGGTGGTACCGCACGGGAGATATCTTCAGGTACTGGAACGGAAAGTATTTCTTCCTGGGCAGAAGGGGTGGACTGATCAAGGTATCGGGCATGAAAGTCTACCCGCTGGAAGTGGAACTGGCTATTCTCAGGCACCCCGCCGTGACCGACGTATGCGTGGTGGGAAGCGACCATCCCACCCGCGGCGAGATACATTCCGCGTACGTGGTCCTTAAACCCGGGATGGAGATGGATGTGGCGGAGATGAGATCCTTCCTGAGAGAGCACCTGGACGAGTACAAGATACCCAAACTTGTGAACTTCGTTCGTGGCCTTCCCAGGACGGCCAACGGCAAGATCGACAGGAACGCGGTGGGTACCAGGGAGATGGCCCCGGACTACCGTAGCGAACTGCTCAGGCTGGACGTGGAACTGGTGAAGCTGCTGAACCAGCGGGCGGAACTGATGCTTATGATAGGCGGAGGTTTCGACCCCGCCTGGGTGGATGAGCAGGTGGAAAACGCGATGGGGCATAACGCCGGTCCCATTTCCGACAGTTCCATTCGAGACATCATGAGGTTCATTATCAGCGAACTGGGAAAAAAATGAGCGTGGAGGTTCGGCTGGTCGAGGTTGGAAAGGTTACCATAGGTGGCGGCGAGCCTGTTATAATCGCCGGGCCCTGCTCGGTGGAGGGACTGGATATGCTGAGGGCCGTGGCGGCGGCCGCGGTGGAGGCCGAGGTCTCGATACTGAGGGGAGGGACCTATAAACCCAGAACTTCACCGTATTCCTTCCAGGGTCTCGGGTTGGAGGGATTGCAACTACTCGGGCAGGTGGGGCGGGAGTTCGGGCTTCCGGTGGTCAGCGAAGTCGTCGCCGTGGAACAGGTGGATACGGCTCTGGAGTACTTGGACATGATCCAGGTGGGAGCGAGGAACATGCACAATTTCCCCCTCCTTTCGGCGTTGGGCGGGGTGGACAGGCCCGTGCTTCTCAAGAGGGGTTTCATGGCTACCGTGGAGGAATGGCTCATGGCCGCAGAGTACATCGTCAAGGAAGGAAACGACCGGGTGGTACTCTGCGAACGCGGGATAAGAACATTCGAGCATTGGACGAGGAACACCCTGGACATCTCGGCCGTACCGCTGGCCAGGATGCTGGGAGGTTACCCGGTGATAGTGGATCCGTGCCATGCCTCGGGCAGGAGGGATCTCCTGGAGCCGCTGGCGCTGGCCGGACTGGCCGCCGGGGCGGACGGAATAATGCTGGAGGTTCACCCGGATCCGGACAAAGCGCTGTCCGACGGCGGGCAATCGCTTTCCATACCGGGCCTGGTGGAACTGGCAGGTAAACTCAAGAGGGTCTCGACGAATTGACCCGCACAAGGAACGGAGAGGATGTCATGCACATAGGAATCCTAACCGGTGGAGGAGACGCCCCGGGGCTGAATGCCGTAATTCGGGGAATCACCGTGAGGGGTATCCGCGGTGGACACGAGATCACGGGCTTCCTCAGGGGCTGGAAGGGAGCCCTGGAGAACGACTGGATCAAGTTGGATCTCGATAAGGTCAGGGACATTCATATGCAGGGTGGTACGATGTTGTTTTCGTCCAGGACCAATCCTTTCAGGGTCGAGAACGGCATGGAAAAGATAAGGGCGACCTACGAGGAGAGGGGTCTGGACTGCCTGATAGCCCTCGGCGGAGAGGACACCCTGGGGGTGGCGGAAAAACTGGGAGCCGAGGGACTTTCCGTGATAGGCGTTCCCAAGACCATAGACAACGATCTCTCGGCCACCGATTTCACGTTCGGGTTCGATACCGCGGTAAATTACGTTATGACGGCGCTGGAGATGCTTCATACCACCGCACGCAGCCACGAGCGCGTGGTGGTGGTTGAGATAATGGGAAGGCACGCGGGCTGGATAGCGTTGTACGGCGGCATAGCCGGCGGAGCCCACGTAATATTGCTTCCCGAGGAGGAGTTCGATACGGACGAAGTCTGCAGGACCCTGGAGGAGAGGTACGCCAAAGGCGAGCGGTACGCCATAGTAGCCGTGGCGGAAGGAGCGATGGATCCCGATCTGAAGAGGCACATCATGCACTCCGCGGAGAAGGACGCCTTCGGTCACGTGATGCTGGGTACCGGCATCGGAATAGGCGAGGTGCTGAAGAACGAGATAGCGGACAGGACCGACCTGGAGACGAGGCACGTAGTCCTCGGGCATGTCCAGAGAGGGGGAAGTCCTTCCGCGTTCGACAGGGTTCTGGGAACAAGGCTTGGAGTTAAGGCCGTAGAGATGGCCGAGGAGGGCCTGTTCGGCAAGATGGCCGCCCTCAGGGGTAACGAAGTGGTTGCGGTGGATCTGGGGGAGGCGGTCGGAACGTTGAAAACCGTTCCCGGGGATCTCATAGATACGGCCAGGTTGTTCTTCGGTTAGAAGTTATACTCTTTAGATCCGACTGGAAGGAGAAATGGGAGTGAAAGTCGCCATCAACGGGTTCGGCAGGATAGGGAGGCTGGTCTACAGACAGACCCTGGATGATCCCGAAATAGATGTTGTAGCCGTCAACGACCTCACCGACTCGGCCACCCTGGCCCATCTTCTCAAGTACGATTCGGTTCATGGCAGGTTCCCCGGAGAGGTCCGGGTGGAAGGTGACGGGATAGTGGCGGGAGCCGACGATTTCCTGGTGCTTTCCCAACCGGACCCGTCGAAACTTCCCTGGAAGGAAATGGGTGTGGATATCGTCATCGAATCCACCGGTTTTTTCCGGACCAGGGAAAAGGCGGCCTTGCACCTGGAAGCGGGAGCCGGAAAAGTTCTTCTCAGCGCGCCGGCCAAGGGGAAACCCGGCGCCGACCTGACGGTGGTGTACGGCGTCAACCACCATCTCTACGATCCCCGTAAGCACCACGTGGTATCCACCGCGAGCTGCACCACCAATTGCCTGGCCCCGGTGGTAAAGGTGCTCAACGATTCGTTCGGCGTATTGAACGGTATAATGACCACCATTCACGCTTATACCAACGACCAGAGAATTCTCGATCTGCCCCACAAGGATCTCAGGCGTGCCAGGGCCGCCGCCGTGAACATGATACCCACCACCACCGGCGCCGCGGCCGCAGTGGGACTGGTCATTCCCGAGCTGAACGGCAAGCTGGACGGCATGGCCGTCAGGGTTCCCGTCAAGGACGGCTCCCTGGTGGACCTGGTCTGCAACCTGAAGGGCGACGTTACCGTGGAAGCCGTGAACGAGGCGATGGAGGCGGCTGCCGATGGAGCCCTCCGGGGTGTTCTGCAGTATTCCGAAGAACCCCTGGTTTCCAGTGACGTCATAGGTAATCCTCACAGTTCCGTTTTCGATTCCCTGGTGACCAGGGTTGTGGAACCCGGAATGGTGAAGGTGCTTTCGTGGTATGACAACGAGTTCGGTTACTCTTCCAGGATGGTGGATTTCACCAGGTACATGATAGAGGTGGGACTGTGAAATATCCCACGCTGGACGAAGCGGACCTGGAAGCCAGGAAGGTATTCCTGAGAGCCGATCTCAACGTGCCGCTGGAGAACGGCAAGGTTACCGACGACACCAGGATAAGAGGAATGATACCCACCTTGAAACTTCTCCTGGAACGGGGGGCGTCCGTGGTAGTGGCCAGCCATCTGGGAAGGCCCGGCGGCAAGGTCAACCCCGAGTATTCCCTCGCGCCGGTGGCCGACGTGCTCGAGGAGATAATGGGAATCTCGATAGCGTTCGCTCCGGATTGCATCGGCGCGCATGTCGATTCCATGAGGGCTTCCATGAAGCCCGGCGACGTACTTCTCCTGGAGAACCTCAGGTTCAACCCCGGGGAGGAAAAATGCGACGATGACTTCGCCAGGTCCCTGGCGGGGGATGCCCAGGTGTATGTGAACGATGCCTTCGGAACCAGCCACAGGTCTCACGCCTCCATGGTGGGAGTGCCCCGCATACTTGGAGGCGGGTACATCGGCCTGTTGGTGCAGAAGGAGCTTGAGGCATTCGAAAGGGTGCTTACCGTGGGGGATGAGCCTTTCACCCTGGTGCTGGGCGGAGCCAAGGTTTCCGACAAGATACAGGTTATCGAACATCTCCTTCCCAGGCTGAACAATATCCTGGTGGGCGGCGGCATGGCCTTCACCTTCATGAAGTGCAAGGGCCTGGAGATAGGCGAGAGCCTGCTCGACGTGGAGAGGCTGGAGGCGGCGGGCAGGATAATGTCCGAGGCCGAGAGGCGCGGAGTCAGGATCGTATTGCCGGTGGACGTGGTCACGGCCCCGTCCCTGGATGCCGCCGACCGGGCCGAAACGGTGCCGGCGGACGCCATGCCCCGGGATGGAATGGGCCTGGACATCGGTCCGGAGACCGTCCGCGAGTTCGGGCGGGTGATAGCCGAGAGTGCCGTAGTGGTTTGGAACGGTCCGCTGGGAGTATTCGAAATACCTCCCTTCGACAAGGGAACCACGGCAGTCGCGTTAGCCGTAGCCGAGGCGTCGGACAAGGGAGCTTTCACCGTGGTGGGTGGCGGTGACCTGGTTCGGGCGGTCCACGAAGCCGGCGTTTCCGATCGCATCGGTTACGTATCCACCGGGGGCGGAGCTTCACTGAGGTTGCTCCAGGGCATGGAGCTGCCGGCCCTGGCCGCCCTGAAAGGGGCCAGGACGTGAGGATGTTGTTCGGAGCTAACTGGAAAATGAACGGGACCCCGGGCGAGGCATTGTCGTTCCTGGCTGAAATGAAGGATAGGGGATCACGGGAAACGGACGCCGACCTGGTTTTCTTCCCTCCTTTCACGCTTCTGCCGTTGCTTGCCGAAAGCGGGAAGGAAGCGGGAATCGAACTGGGGGGCCAGGATCTCTTCTGGATGGACCGCGGTGCGTACACCGGTGAGATAAGTCCGGGCATGCTCATGGACGCCGGTGCCGGATGGTTCATAGCGGGTCACAGCGAGCGCAGGCATGTTATCGGTGAAACCGACGACGTGGTGAGGAAGAAACTTGAGAAAGGCCTGGAAAGCGGGCTCAAGGGTATTCTTTGCGTAGGGGAACTCGTCGACCAGCGGGAACGGGGGCTCACCGAGAAGGTTGTCAGGCGCCAGCTGGAGAGCGCTCTCGACGGCCTGGACATTGCGGATGCCTCCAACCTGGTGGTTGCATACGAGCCGGTGTGGGCCATAGGCACCGGGCTTACGGCGACTCCCGACGAGGCCCAGAGGATGCACTCGCTCATAAGGGAATGGGTCGGGGAGATCGGCGGCGGCAACGTGTCTCCGGAGGAACTGAGAATCCTGTACGGCGGCAGTGTAAAGCCCGGCAACGCCGCGGATATCCTGTCGAAGACCCAGGTGAACGGCGCCCTGGTAGGAGGAGCCAGCCTGAGAGCGGAGAGTTTCTCGGCCATAGTGACGAGCATTCCGGCCGAGGGGTGAAATTTCCCCGCCCATGAGAATAGGTTTCGATGCTACCAGCATCCATGGCCACGGAGGTTTGAAGACCTATGCCAGGGAACTTCTGAGTGCCCTGGCCCGGGAATATCCCGGCGATGAGTTTCACCTGCTCACCGGTTTCAGCCCTTCCCGCAGGGAGAGGCTGCTCGGCCTCTTCGGTTCTTTTACCAACGTGATCGTGCGTTCCGCCGTTCCCCATCCCATGATGCTGGGAACCGGTCCGGCCGTCCGGCTTAACAGGTTGATTTCCCGGGCGTTCTGGCAGGTGTCCTTGTCGTCTCTGGACCTGGTTCACCTTACCGATCCTTTCGGTTCGTCGGTCCTGCCGGGAAGGCCGGTCTGCACCATTCACGACCTTTTCCCTCTCACCAGGGACGAGTACCGGGGAACACGCCTGAGAAAATTCTACCTTCGCCGGGCTTCCTCGGTGGTACGACACGCCTCTGCGATACTTACTCCGTCGGAATACGTAAAGAAACAGGTCCTGGAATTTCACCCGGAGATCTCCATTCCGTTGGTCGTGGTACCGGAAGCCGCGTCGGAGATTTTCGGAAGGTATTCCCGCGAGAATTCCTCCGACCTTCCCGGAGAGTTGGAGGAGGGCTCATACTTCCTTTACGTGGGCGCCGCTTATCCGCGCAAGAATCTTGCGGGTCTTTTGTCCGCGTATTCCATGCTGCCCGCGGCGACCAGGGAGAAAATCGGCCTGGTCCTGGTGATATCCGGTCGCGGGGGCGAGGTCGGGACCAAGGTGAAGTCCCTGCTCGGGAAAATACCTCCCGGGAAAGCTCCCTTGCTGGTCTTATCGGATCTCAAGGAGGATCGGTTGGCCGGGCTGTACGCTTCGGCCGCGGCTTTTGTCTTCCCGTCCCTGGATGAGGGATTCGGACTTCCGGTACTGGAAGCCATGAGTGCGGGTTGTCCCGTGATAACCTCGAAAACCTCCTGCCTCGCCGAAGTGGCTGGAGACGCGGCTATACTTGTCGACCCTGAAGATCCCGGAGAGATCGCCGAAGCCATGCGGAACGTCGTATCTACGCCGGAAACCGGGAGAAAATTGGCGTCCCGGGGGCTGGAGAGAGCCGCCGGATATTCCTGGAAAAAGACCGCGAGAGCCACGATGGCCGTATACCGGTCGATTTTCCAGCGGTGATGACCGGAACTCCCGGGGCCGTTCGCAATCCGTCGGTATTTATAAGGTTGATCCTGGCGGTGACCGGGTCGGGTGCGGCCTTTCTCGTCCGCAACGTTCCTTTCATGCTGAAGCTTCCCTGGGAGCCCTTCCTGCAATTATCCGTGGGTTCCGTTCTCGCGGCTGCATTCCTTGTTCCCTTCTGGTTGCCGGTAAGCCGTAAGAACGAGGTGACCGGTGTTTCGAACCCCGGGACGGCCGCGTTTTCAGCACTTGTGCTCCATCTTCCCGTCGTGGTGGCAGTGATGCTCAGAAGGCCGGTTTTCACGGGCTTTTCGGCGCATTGGTTCGTTATGGCTCTGTATCTTTTCCTGCTCGCCGCGTTCGAGGAATTCCTGTGCAGGGGATTTCTAATGGATGTTCTTTCGCTTCGGGGCGGAAGGGTGACCGGGCTCCTGCTGTCCTCGGCCGTTTTCGCCGTGCTGCACCTGGGCAACGATTCCGTGTCCGTAATCGGGGTGGTCAACGTTTTCCTCGTGGGAGTCATGTTCGGTATGATGAGACTGGTGAGCGGCGGCCTTCTTTACCCGATCCTTACTCATTGGGCGTGGAACCTGGTGACGGGATTGGTGTTCGGGCTGCCGGTCAGCGGTATCGGCCTGGGCCGATACCTCTTCCGGGTGACCGGGCGGCTTCCGTGGTCGGAATTCGGTCCGGAAGGATCACTTCTCATGACCATCGGGATACTCGGAGGAATCGTGGTGTCGGGAGTGAAGCTCCGGGGAATCGGCATGCCGTACCGGCGTTGATCCCCCGGGTGACTTACTTGCCGGATACGGAAATCCCCTCCACCCTTATCCAGGGTATGATCGAATAACCGAAATCGGCCCTTTCCCGGGAAATGCCGCTGATCCCCGTCAGAAGCTCCGCGATGTTTCCGCCGATCATGACCTCCTTGACTGGATACATGATCTCGCCGTTTTCCACGTAGTAGCTGTTTTTGGCCACACCGGAAAAATCACCGCTGTCGCTGGGGTATCCGCCGGAGAAGCGGCACAGCAATATTCCCCTGTCGATTCCCGATACGAGATCGTCCAGGGATTCGTTACCGGGTTCCATTACGTAGGCTCCGCCGCTGTTGGGCGCTCTCTCGCCACCTGTCTTGTTGGCCCCGTAAAGGCTGAGCATGAAACCTTTGAGTATGCCGTTCCTTATTATCGTGAAGTCTTCCGCCACGAACCCGTCTTCGGTGATGAAGTAGCCCGAGGCCAGACCTTCCCACCTCGGCCTGCTGCTCAGGGTGAACCCCGGGGAGGCTATCTGCTTGCCCAGCGAATCCTTGAAGATGGAAGTACCCTTGATCAGCGGATAATCGGAAAGGTATCCCACCACCATTCTTATGAATTCGTCGAAACAATCGGGGGTAATGAGGAGGTCTCCGGTGAATTTGCCCTCGAATTCCCTCGAACGGACCTGTTCCGTGGATTCCTTCATCCTGGCGTCGATCAGCCCCAGTTCATGGAGGGCCTTATCCAGGTCGGCCATCACGACTGAGGAGTAGTTGAAGGATGAAGTATCCTTGCCGTCCTTGGAGGTGAACATGGGCGTGAAGGAGTACCAGCCGAGCCTGGATTCCAGGTCTACCCCGTTGGAGTTTACGTAGTGTTGTTCCACGCTGTTGAAGTCAAGCAGCACCTGTTCCAGTATGAGCGTGGGATAGGTTTTTCCGGCGTACTCCAGGAACTCGGTTATCCTCCGGTACATTCCATCCATATCCGGTTCCTCGGGCCCCCTGGCGAACTTTGCCGGGGGCTGGGCGGGAGAGATATCGTTGGCGGGATCGGGCTGCGAAGCCATGGCGCTTTCCATGACCGTCGCCGCCGCTTCGGTAATGGATGCGTCATCGATTTTGTTAAGCGTGACGGAACCTTCCCTGTTCCCGGTTATTCCCGCCATGGACAGGGACACGTCCTCCGTCGTCCTGAGAAGGCTGATTTCACCGCCGTCTATGTTGAATTCGTGTTTCCTGGAGAAGATGAACCGGCTCTCGGATTTTTCCAGTCCTGCCTTCTGCAGTGCCCGGAGTCCCTTTTTCGAAACATCCGCCTTGTTCATCTACCTACCTCCGATGTTGAGCTTGCACTTGATGGCCGGGCCGCCCATGCCCACGGGAATTAGCTGCTTCTTCCCGCACATTCCTCCGCCGGACCATTTCATCCGGTCCGATACGGCGGTTACGGTTTTGAGCATGTCGAACGCCACCCCGGAAATTGTCGTGTCCCGGATGGCCCTTCCAAGTTTGCCGTTCCTTATCTCGTATCCCATGGTGATTCCGAACATGAATTCGCTGGTGGAGTCCGCCTGACCGTTGCTGGGCTTCATCAGGTAGTACCCGTTTTCCACCGATGCTATCATGTCTTCCAGTTTGCTTTCGCCTGGGAGTATGACCGTGTTCCTCATTCTTATTATGGGCTCGTCGCTGAATCGGAACGCCCTGGCGTTACCGGTGGGCTTCACGCCGAAGTAGGCCGCCGATTCCTTGTTGTGCATAAACCCCTTGAGTATGCCTTTCTCTATGAGGACCGCGTCTTTCGCGGCCGTTCCCTCGTCGTCCACGTAAACCGGGACCGGGCAAATCTGCCCCAGCGCCTCATTGGCGAAGTCCACCAGAGTGACCAGGGGGTCGGCCACCTGTTTCCCCACGTAGTCCCCGGCGACGGAGCCTCCCCGTACCAGGTCGGCTTCCGTGGTGTGGCCTATGGCTTCGTGGGACAGGATTCCCGCCAGGTCGGCGTCCAGGATGCAGTCTTTCATCCCCGGGTCCGGGCGGATTCCGTCGGCCTTCCGCATCAGGTGTTCGTACAGTTCGTCTATGTGGGGCAGGAGGTTTTCGGGTTCGTCGAAGACGTCCTCGAATTGCCCCAGGCCTCCGAAGACTTCCAGGAGATTGACGGGTTCACCGTTTTTCTCGGTGTTCATGGAGACGTACATGATGGACCTGGGAATCATGGAAAAAGCCACGGAACCGTCGGAGGTTACCAGTGATTTCTCCATGTCGAGAAGCTGAAGGGAGACGGTTCTCGAAGTGAGCTTGCCGAACCTCTCCGCTATCGTCGAGTCCAGGTATCTTATGAAATCCATGATCTCCTTGCGGGACAGTCTCTTCTTACCGGTGGAGAAATCCCTGTCGGCAGTTCCCGGCGAGGAAGGAAGAGGAGAAAAACTCTTCTTTTCCTTGGAAGCCAGAAACCTGGCGTTATCCGTAGCGTTGCGTATCACCCGGGTGATTCCGTCCGGATCGGGTATCGGAGAGGAGGCGAATCCCCAGTATCCCGACTTGAAGGTCCTGGCCGATACGCCGCCCGCGGATCCGGAGCTGTTTGTCATGACATCGCCGTTCACCAGGTTTATTCTCAGGCTCCTGTTCTCCTGTACGCGCAGTTCCGTATATTCCTCGAACAAATGAACGTATTCTTTCAATTTTCCCGGATGCATCTTTACTCTCCGTTCCGGTTGGAAACTGGAAAAAACCTGTGCAGGCTGGCATTTCGTCCTGCCCCGGAATATTATCAAACATGATTTTGCGGTGCTTGGTTTGCAAGTAGCAACCCCGGGAGGAATACCACGGATATCCTGAGCAAAGTCATGGAGCATTGGGTTGTCGTGCTCCTGGCCACATGCTTCGTGCTGCTGGTCTCTATCCTGTTGACGGCGCCCTGGCCGGTGGATCACGTTTTGCTGGAATCGGTTCCCGGCGGGGCCAGGGTGACCGTTCCTTCGGGTTATACCTGGGTGACTCCGGCATGGATTCCGGTGCCGGAGAGAGGTATCAGGGTTACGTTGGAGCACCCGGACAGGGCTTCCGTGGATACCACTCTTGTTCCGGGAACGGGAGTGGTCCGGGTGTTTCTTCCATACCTGTTTCGCCTTTTGATAACCAGCGATCCTCCGGGGGCGAAAGTACTGTTTGACGGGGTTTACGCAGGCCGCACGCCCTGCGAAGCTACTACCGGCGTCCCCGGTATCCACATTCTCGGATTCGATTGCGGGGATTCCATTTTTTACGAGGATACCCTGTGCCTGTTGATCAACAGGCCCGATACCGTTTTCCGCCGCCTCCCGGTGGCCCTGGACCATGACATGGTCCTGCTTCCCCCGTCGGATTCAGCGGGCCGGTTCGCGGTTTCCAGATTCGAGGTTACAAACGGTGATTTCTGCGGGTACCTGCGGTACCTGGAACCCGCTCCGGTCATCGATTCCACTGCAAGGTGGGGCAGGACTCCCCTGGTGGAATCACTATTCCCGGTGGATTACACGGTTCCTTTTCACGTGGATTCATCGGGCCGTTGGGCGGTGAATGCCGGCATGGAAGACCATCCAGTGGCCGGGGTGTCGCCGGCGGCGGCCGGGGGATACTGCGAATGGCTGACGGAGAACAGAGGAGGAGATACTCTCGTATTCAGACTTCCAACGCCGGCGGAATGGGAAGCCGCCTACCTCGCCGGGGGGAGAGGACCTTGGCCGTGGGGCGGCACTGTTCCTTCCGACGGAATGTTGAACCTTTCGGACGTCAACGAGGTTTTTCTCGCAAGGCATCCCGATATCGACGACGGATTCCCGGAAACGGCCCCGGTGGGAACCTATCCGCCCAACGGATGGGGATTGTACGACATGGCCGGCAACCTGTGGGAGTATTGTGTTCCCGAAGACCGGGCGGACGTTATCCGGGCCCGGGGCGGAAGCTGGCTTTCTTCCATGGACGACTGCAGGTTCGACGCGGTTCTTTACCCGGACACGACCCTGGGCTATCCTTTCATCGGCTTCCGGGTGTTCGGGATCCTTGCACGCGATTGATACGAAGGCGGTTTCCACGCGGACGCCG